>DIXN01000011.1 GCA_002428705.1 Desulfovibrio sp. UBA6079 | reverse complement strand
GGTGCAGGGGGCAAAGCCCCCTGCCAGGGGGTCTGGGGGACAGCGTCCCCCAGGGGGTTGGTGCTCATTTGCCGGTCTTGCGCTCCCACCAGGAGCGGTCGGGGCCGAGGAACCACCAGTCGGTGTGGTCGGTCTGGATGACGGTTTCGGCCAGTTGTCGGCCCTCGGGGGTATGCAGGCGCTCCAGGGCGCAGGAGATCCATTTGGCCGCGTAGGGGTTGCCGAGGTCCTGTTGCTCTTTGAGGTTCAGGATGAGGTCGAGCTGGTCGGCGTCGTGGGCCAGGCGGGCTTCGAGGGACTGAGACTCCTCGAGCTCCTCGTAGAGGGGCAGGACCTTGGCGGTCAGGCCGGTGCCGGCGAGCGCGTGGCGCAGTGCGGCTTCGGGCTTGGCCTCGTTGTACATCTTAGCCACGTAGTTGAAGTCGCCGCAGCGGGCTTCGGGCAGGTCGTGGAAGAGGCAGAGCATGGCCGTGCGGCAGGGTTCGGCGCCGGCCATTTCGGCCAGGGCGAAGCCGACGATGGCGGTGCGGAAGGAGTGCTCGGCGACGTTCTCGGCGCCGGAGCCGAGGAACTGGTAGCCGGTGCGCGGGGTCTTGCGCAGCATGCCGACCTCGAACAGGAAGTCGGCCATGCGTTTCAGGCGCTCGCGGCCTTTGGTGTGCTCATGGGGATCGCAGGGGGTGTTCATCACGTCTTTTCGGTCCTTAGGTGCGGTAATCGGCGTTGATGCTGACGTATTCGTGGCTCAGGTCAGAGGCCAGGAGCTCGTAGCGGCCCGGGCCGTCGCCGAGGGTCACGTCGATGGCGATGTCCTGGCGGCGCATGTGGGGGGCGAGCAGGCCGTCGAGGTCGCCCGGGGCCGGCCGGCCGGCGATGAAGATGGGGATGGAGCCGAGGGTGACGTTCACCTGGTCGGGGTCGAAGCGCGCGCCGCTGCGGCCCAGGGCGGCGACGATGCGGCCCCAGTTGGCGTCCTTGCCGTACATGGCGGTCTTGACCAGGGGCGAATGGCCCACGGCCCGGGCGGCCAGCTCGGCCTCGGCGTCGGAAATCGCGCCGGTGACGCGGATGCGCAGGACCTTGGTGCCGCCCTCGGCGTCCTCCACGACCATGTAGGCCAGGCTTTGGCAGAGCTCGGAGAGGGCCGCGGTCATGGCGGTTTCGGCCGCGGCGTCGAGGGTCACGTTCGAGGCGCCGTTGGCCAGGGCCAGGAGGCAGTCGTTGGTCGAGGTGTCGCCGTCCACGGTGACGCGGTTGAAGGAGGCGTTCACGGCCTCGGTCACGGCGCGCTGCCAGAGGTCGGGCGCCACGGCCCCGTCGCACAGGACGAAGGCCAGCATGGTGGCCATGTTCGGGCAGATCATGCCGGCGCCCTTGCACATGCCGAGCAGCCGCACCTCGCCGGCCGGGGTCTCGACCGTGCCCCAGGCCAGCTTGGGGAAGGAGTCGGTGGTCATGACGGCTTTGGTGAAGTCCATGGGCGTGGCCCGGCCCAGGCTTTCGGCCAGGGCGGGCACGGCGGCGCGCCAGGCGTCCATTTTGAGCTGGGCGCCGATGACCCCGGTGGAGGCCGGCAGGATGTCGTCCTCATTGAGGCCGCAGGCGCCGGCGACCAGCTCGCGGGTCAGGCGGCAGTTCAGGTAGCCTTCCTCGCCGGTGCAGGCGTTGGCTTGGCCGGAGTTGGCCAGGATGGCCCGGGCGCGGGGGGCGCGGCCGAGGGTTTCCTTGCAGACCAGGACCGGGGCGGCCTGGAAGAGGTTGGTGGTGAAGAGGCCCGCGGCCACGGCCGGGGCGTCGCTGGCGATGAGCCCGAGGTCCAGGCGGTCGGCCTTCTTGAAGCCGGCCATGGCGGCGGCGAAACGGTAACCTTTGGGGACGGGGATCATGACGGGTGCTGCTCCGTTTTTCGAGAGTGTCGGCTAGCTGTATCGTATCCGGGCGCGGGTTTCAAAGGGCGGGAGAGACCGGCCCGGCGGTTGACTTCCGCGCCGAAATGGGGATGATTGATCGGCCAAGACCGGCTTTGGACGCCGGCGCAACCGAAAGCCAACAAGGAGATACCATGCCAAAGACGCGCCTTGTCGCATTCGTTCTGGCCTTTTGCCTGCTGGCCGCCGGGCCGGTCATCGCCTCCGGGGCCGGGGCGGCCAAGCCCTCGCCGGCCGAGGTCCAGGCCTGGCTGGCCGAGGGCAACGCCCGCTTCGCCGCCGGCAAGCCAGAAAACCCGCACACGGACCTGGAGCGCCTGGGACTTTCCGGCAAGGAGAGCCAGGCCGACTACGCCCGGGCCACGGTGCTGTCCTGCTCGGACTCGCGCGTGCCCGTGGAGCGGCTGTTCGACGTCGGGGTCATGGACGTCTTCGTCATCCGGGTGGCCGGCAACGTGGCCAATACCGACGAGATCGGCTCCATCGAGTACGGCCTTCTGCACGTGAACACGCCGCTGCTCGTTGTGCTGGGCCACAGCCAATGCGGCGCGGTGACCGCCGTGACCCAGGCCGCGCTCGGCCACGGGCATCCGCTCGAGCGCAACATCCCGCCCCTGGTCGCGCCCATCGGGCCGGCCGTGGCCAAGGTCATGGCCGAGAATCCCGGCGCCGACGAGCAGGTCCTGGTGGACAAGGCCATCACCGCGAACGTCTGGCAGGTGATGCACGACCTGTTCACGGCCAGCCCCGCGGTGCGCGAGGCGGTGAAGTCGGGCAAGGCGGCCGTGGCCGGCGCCCTGTACGACGTGGGCACGGGCAAGGTCGAATGGCTCGACGCCGCCAGACCGGCACAGATTCTGGCCGCGGCGGAGGCCGACCCGGCCCGGGCCATGAACGCCATGTACGAGGCCCCGGCGGAGGAGATGATTGCCGAAAAAGGCGAGGCCAAGGTCGAGGCCGTGCCCCTGCCGGCGCAGGAGGCGACGCCGGTCGTCGAACCCGCGCCCGCGAAACCGGCCCCGTCGGCCGACCTCGGCCAGGCCATGGCCCGGCTGCACGACAGCCTCGACGCCGTGGCCGGCGTGCTGGCCAAGGGCGAGGCGGCCAAGCTCGAGGAGCTGTCGGCGCGTTTCGAGGGCCTGCAGAAGGACGTGGAGGCCAAGGCCAACGCCACCCTGGCCAGCCTGGCCGAGCGCGAGAAGATGCTCGAAAAGCGGTTGTCCGACGCGACCAGCGGCTCGTCCTCGGCCGGCTGGCTGGCGGTCATCCTGGTCCTGGCCGCGGTGGTCCTGCTGCTCGGCCTGACCCTGCCGCGCATCAGGAAGCTGGAGGCCAAGGTGAAGGAGTTGTCCCAGCAGTAGGATTCAGGATGCGAATGACTGAAAGCCCGGCTGGCCGTGCGGTCGCCGGGCTTTTTTATTGGGCGGGATCGGGGAGAAGAAGACACTACCTTGATTCCGGCCGGTTTGAGATGGACGGGATGATCCCTCATTTCTTGCGAATTGGGTCTGTCTGAGGGTATTCATCGGGTGCACCCTACTGGGCTGAATTACGGAAGGTTGAGTATCCGACCATGACAGTTTCTGCCTCCACCAACGACATCGTCTTCAGCATCGGTCCGGTGCCGAGCCCGGTGCACGTCGCGGCCCGCAAGGGCTGGATCGGGCAATTTTTCCGGCCTTGCGGCGTCCGACCCCAGGACCTCGGCGACCTGCCGGCCTCGGCGGAGCAGCACATCAGCCACCGGCTGGACAACATGTTCCGTGTCGGAGGCTCGGTGCCGGCCTTGTGGGCCAGAGGCAACGGAGCGCAGACTACGGTGGTCGGCGTGGTCTGGGCGCCGGCGAGGCTCTCGGTCCTCGTGCGCGACGACAGCCCCTTTGCCTCTCTGGCCGACCTCTGCGCCGCCCGCTTCGCGCTCCCGGTGCGCACCCATTGGCCCGTGGACTTCCTGCGTCTGGGCGCGATGTTCATGCTCCGCAACATATTCCGCAGCGCCGGGCTGCCCATGGAAAGCGTGAAGCCGGTACTGGTGGAGGTGCCGTTCGAGGCGAGCCTGCGCGAGGGCGGAACGACCTACCTGGCCCGGACCCGCTTCGAGCAGCGGGCCATGCGCCACGAGATTGCGACCCTGCTCGAAGGACGGGCCGACTTCATGCTGGTCACCCAGGGGCGCGGCATCATCTGCCGGCAGACCGAGCGGCTGCGTGAGCTCCATGTAGTGCCTTATGACGGCCCATGGGCGTCCATGTTCGGCAACTCCTGCCCCGTGGTGACGACGGTCAGCACCGCCCTGGCCAGAAGCCGGCCGGACATCGTGCGCCGCTGGCTGCGCATGGAGCTGCTGGCCTCCAGGTGGGCGGCCAGCAACCGATCCGAAACCATCCTCACCCTGTCCGGCGTCATGGACATTCCAGCCGACGTGCTGCCCGTTGCCTTCGGCCCGGACATTGCGATACGCCTCACCCCGCGGATCGATCTCCGGGCAAGGGAGGCACTGCGATACATCAAGGAATATTTCGCGGCGCAAGGAGCTCTCGTCTCGGACTTCCCCCTGGACAGCTGGATCGACGAGAGCTTCCTGGCCGAGACCCGGATGGAGATTGAGCCGGACTAGCTCCGGCCGCAAGAAGGCCATATGCCAGATCACCTCGTCATCAATGCCTTCGAGAGCTTCCCCGACGGCCTCATCCTGTTCGACGACCGGCTGCTGGTACGCCTGGCCAACCCGGCCGCCTGCGCGCTGCTCGGCTACGCCCGGGGCCAGCTCGAGGGCCGGCCATACGCGGATCTTTTCCCGGAGGGCTCGGACATCCCCCGGGACATCCTTTCCTTCATGGACCCGGGGCTGGTCCTCGACAGCCAGATCACGACCATGCCCGGCGCCGGGGGGGAGAGGGTCTCCGTGTGCGCCCGGTTCGTGATCGTCCCGCTTGGCGACGATGCGCAGGCCGGGGCGGTCGGACACGGCCTCTTGTGCATTTTCCTGCCGGTTCATGGACCTCGGCCGCGGCCCGAGGACAGGCGCGTCACCGACCTCGCCCAGTTCGGCTTCATCAGCCGCAGCAAGGCGCTGGGGCACATCCAGCGGGTCATCGACGACATCGCCCTGAGCGAGGCGAGCGTGCTCATCCTCGGCGAGACCGGCACGGGCAAGGAACTCCTGGCCAACACCATCCATTCGCTCTCGCAACGCCGGGGCGGCCCCATGGTCAAGGTGAACTGCGGCGCGATCCCGGAGAATCTCCTGGAGGCGGAACTCTTCGGCTACAAGAAGGGCGCCTTCACCGACGCGCGTTGCGACAAGCCCGGACGCTTCGCCCTGGCCGACGGCGGGACCATCTTCCTGGACGAGATCGGCGACCTGCCGCCGCTTCTCCAGGTGAAAATCCTTCGGGTGCTGGATTCGCACGAGTTCGACCCCCTCGGCTCGACCCGCACCGAGCAGAGCGACGTCCGGATCATTGCCGCGACCCACAAGGATCTGTGGGACATGGTCGAGCGGGGCGCCTTCCGCAAGGACCTCTTTTTCCGGCTGAACGTCATGAGCCTGACCATCCCCTGCCTGCGCGAGCGTCAGGAAGACATCCCGCTCCTTGCCGCGCACTACATCTCCTCGCATATCCGGGCACAGCTCGGCCGGCCGCCGGAGCTGTCGGCCGAGGTTTTGGACATTCTGCATGCCCACCATTTTCCGGGCAATATCCGCGAGCTGCACAACATCCTCGAGCACGCCCTGGTGCTGTGCAAGGGCGCGCTGATCACCCCGGACCACCTGCCCGCCTACCTCCTGCAGGCCGTCAAGCGCAGCAGGCCCGGGAAGGCGCAAACGATCGAGACGATGGAAGAGGACCTCATCCGCACGGCCCTCCTGGAACATGGCCGGAACGTCGAGCGCGCGGCCGCGAGCCTCGGCATCCACCGCACGACCCTGTGCCGCAAGATCCGTCGGCTGGGGCTTGTGCTCAAAAGTCATTGAGAGCTGGCGGCTCGTATGTGCAAAATGCACATTCATGTGCATTTTGCAATTATCTTATATTACAGCATATTATCCAGTAAAATTTGGTCGGTTTCCGAGCATATTGCTCAGACCGGAATCCCTCCCTGCGGTCGTCCGAGTTTGCTTGTCGGCGTGCAAGCCGGCAATATATGGGCCTTTTTTCACAAAAACACCTCCAGTGACCGACGCAATACCTCTTGGCCGGCTTCTTGCTCTTCAGGGTGCATGTGCCCGTCAGCATCATACCGTAACAACAGTTTGTGTTCCGCAGCGCATTGTGCGGGGATGCTGGCTTATGGGTCCAAGGGAATTGACGCGCATCACCACGTCGATCGACGAAACATTTTGGCAGTTGTCTCCATCCCAGGCCTGAATCAACATAACAGATATCTCCTGACATCCCTGTTGCGCATTGTCCGCAACTGCCTGGGATCGTCCGATTGCGCTCCGGCAACAAGTGACACTTACGGACGCCGTGCGCGCGGCTGGTGATCACCGCGGCGGATACGGCAAATCACAGGAGGATGTATGCAGGTAACTGAGAAGACATGGGGCAAGCTCATCGAGGTCGACGTGCTCATCATGGGCACCGGCGCCGCCGGGATGGGGGCCGCCCTGCGTGCGGCCGGTCTCGGCGCCGACGTGCTCATGGCCGGCAAGGGCCGGCTCGAGAGCTCGGGCTGCCTCGGCGGCGGCAACGACCATTACATGTGCGTGCTGAACACCGACGCCCCCTTCGACACCAGACAGGATTTCATCGAATTCTACCTGAAGTCCACTTTGGGCTACACGCCGGGCATGCTCGGCGAATGGTTTGACGCCCTCGAACCCTGCCTGCGCATTCTGGAGGAGGTCGGCACCGAGTTCCGCAAGAACCCGGACGGCAGCTACTACCGCTCGGTGGGCTTCGGCCAGCCCGGCGCCTGGTGGCTGCACATCGCCAACGGGCAAAGCATCAAGCGCGCCCTGGCCAAGAAGATCCGCAAAGCGGGCGTGAGCGTCCTCGACCATTTCCAGATCACCCGCCTCTACCGCGACGGGGACCGCTTCAGCGGCTGCGTCGGCTTCAACGTGCTGACCGGCGAGGTCAGCGCCATCCGCTGCCGCACGGGCGTCATGGCCCTGGGCTTCCAGGCCGTGCGCGCCACCAACAACTCGACCCACAACCCCTACAACGTCTGGTTCTCGCCCTACAACACCGGCAGCTACTTCGTCCTGCCCTTCGACATCGGCGCCGCGGTCATGAACGTGGACATTTACAACCGCGCCACTCTCCTGCCCAAGGGCTGGGGCGCGCCGGGCATGAACGGCATCAACAACATGGGCGGCCACGAGCTGAACGCCCTGGGCGAGCGGTTCATGGGCAAGTACGATCCCATGATGGAGAACGGCAAGCGCCGTAACCAGGTGGCCGGCACCGTCCAGGAGCAGGTCGAGGGCAATGGCCCGCCCTTCTACATGGACATGCGCCACTTCAAGCCCGAGGACGCCGACTACCTGCAGAACGTGCTCATGCCCGCGGACAAGGCGACCTACGGGGACTACCGCCAAGCCCGCGGCATCGACTTCAAGAAGGCCCCCCTGGAGGTCGAGGTCTCGGAGCTCAGCCTGGCCGGCTTCCTTCATACCGACGACCGCCTCGAAACCCCGGTGCGCGGACTGTACGCCGCTTGCAACTTCAACACCTTCTCCGGCTCCATGAGCGGCGGCTACGCCTCCGGCCGCTATGCCGCCGAGACCGCGCACGAGGCCCCGATGGGCCAGCTGGACGAAGCCGACATCCTGGCCGAGAAGGCGCGCATACTCGGGCCCATGCAGGTCGGCGCCCAGGGCGCCATGAGCTACGACGAGTTCGAGGAGCCCATCCGGCAGGTCATGGACTACTACGCCAAGTTCCGGCGCAACATGCCGGGCATGGAGCTGGCCCTGGACAAGCTCGCCCTCATCGAGACCTACGAGAACCGGGTTCGGGCCGAGAACCTGCACGACCTGATGCGCACCCACGAGGCCTTCGAGCTGCTCCAGATGTGCCGGCTGCACCTGCTGGCCTGCCTGCAGCGAAGGGAAACCGGACGCGGCATGTATCACCTCGCCGACTACCCCGCCCTCGACCCCAAGCTCGGCAAGGCGCTCGTCATGCGCAAGGTCGACAACGAGGTGCGCTACGGCTGGGGTGTTCTGCCGGATTGAATCCGCGTCTGCGACAAAGGAGAACTTCTATGCCTCCGGTTTTCGACAAGGACAAATGCATCAAGTGCGGCCTGTGTGTCCTGGATTGCCCCGGCTACATCCTGGCGCTCGACAAGGACAAGGACGAAATTCCGCACGTCATCGGCAAGTACAAGAGGGAATGCTGGCATTGCGGGAACTGCCGCATCAGCTGCCCGAGCGGTGCTGTTTCCTACGAGTTTCCACTCTATACGCTGGTTTGAGCGACATGTTGCGACGTGACATATCAGAATCAACCTTCGGCGCGATCCGATGCGCCGGCGAGGGGTGAAGTCCATGAAAAAAGCGACTCTGATACTGCTGACGGTACTCTGCCTGAGCCTTGGTCTCGCGGAAATCTCCAAAGCACAGGAGTACGTGCTGACCCTCAATCTGATGATAGCGCCCATCCACAATCGCTGGAAATCGGCGATCAAGCCCTGGGTCGACGAGATCGAGAAGCGCAGCAACGGCCGCATCAAGATCGAGCCCTATTTCGCCGAGGCCCTGAGCAAGCAGGCCGACGTGATCGACTCGGTGCGCACCGGCGTCGCGGACCTGGGCGAATCCCATTTCTCCGTGGGCATCGGCCGTTTCCCCTTCCACGAGCAGCTCCTGAACAACGTCCTGCCCAGCAATTGCCTGACCGATCCGGCGGCCATCATGCGCGGCATGCAGGCCGCATTCCCCGAGCAGGCAGGCCGCGACTACGCGGGCACAAAGCTCCTGTTCACCGAGGCCTTGAGCCTGGGCATGGTCATCGGCACACGCGACAAGCCGGTGACCTCCCTGGCCGATCTGCAGGGATTGAAACTCGGCATCACCGGCGGCGGCGTGCGCCTGGAACGGGCCCAGGCCCTGGGCGCCTCGGTGGTCGGCGTGACCAGCCCCGATCTGTACATGAGCCTGGAGAAAGGCGTCATGGACGGCGCCGTGGTCGACTTCGAGCTGATGATTTCCCGCCGGCTGGGCGACCTCATCAAGCACATCACGCTGGTCAACATGGGCTCCACAGTCTTCTACTGCGTCATGAACCCGGACGCCTACAACCGGCTGCCCGACGAGCTGAAGAAGGTCATCGACGACGTCTCCGGCGAGTTCGCCCAGAAGCTTTTCACCGGGTTCTGGGACGGCATGGAGTTCACCAGCCTCGAGAAATGGCAGAAGGAGATGGGCGGCCAGCTCCACGTCCTGTCGGCCGAGGACTATGCCAAGGTCGACGCGATCGCCGCCAAGCCGACCTCCGACTGGGTCACCTTCATGAACTCCAAAGGCCTGCCCGGCGAGGCCATGCTCCAGAAGTTCAGGGAGCTGGAGAAGCAGCATACCGTTCCCTGGCTCGACTCCAAGCTCATGAACTACGTGAAGAAGTGATCACGTAGAGCCGTATCTGCCGAACAATTGGCCGGGAGGCCAGCCGGCCCCCCCGCCGGCCTCCCGGCCGCCCGAGCAAGGATAAGGAACGCCATATGACTGAAAACGTCGTTGCAGCATCGCCGAACAGCGTAACAACCGGCATGCAGGCCGTTCTTGCGGCGCTCAGGCGCACGGAGCCACTGTGCAGATGGGCGAGCTCGGCTGGGATGGCCCTGTTCCTGCTGTTGGTCTGCCTGACCTTCCTGGACGTCCTGCTGCGTTATTTCTTCAACCGTCCGCTGGACGGCACCATCGAGTTGACCGAACTGGTCATGGTCGTCGTGTTTTTCTCCTCCGTGGCCTACACGCAATGGCAGAAGGGGCACGTCACCATGGACATCATCACGGCGAGGCTGTCCGCGAAGAACAGGGCGCACCTCGAGGCGGTGACCGGCTTCTGGAGCGTGGCCATCGTCTTCTTCTGCATCGTGGCCATGGTCCAGTACAGCTCCAGGGTCTTCAACCTCTCGCCGGTCTGGCACATCCCCTATCGGCCGTTTGTCCTCTTTGCCTCGGCGGGGTGCAGCCTGCTGCTCGTCGCCCTGGTCCACGACCTCCTGGAAAAGCTTCTCGCGGTCATCGAGGGCGGTAGGGCAGGAAGCCTGGCCTTGGTGCTGGCCGCGGCCATCCTGCCCACACTGGCCGGCTGGTGGTTTGCCAGCCACCGACTGGCCGGGGTGAGCAGCGTGCAGCTCGGCCTGTGGGGCCTGGTGGTCATGTTCGGCCTCTTCTTTCTGGGCATGCCCGTGGCCTACTCCATGCTGGGCGCGGCCTTCCTGTTCATCGCCAACATGCGCGGCATGGGCGCAGCCTTGGACCTCATGGGCAAGTGCTGGTACGCGAGCATCGCCAACTACACCTGGTCGCCACTCATGTTCTTCCTGCTCATGGGCTTTCTCTGCTTCCACGGCCGCTTCGGCGAGGATCTCTACCGCGCGGCCCGGAGCTGGATGGGCCATCTGCGCGGCGGGCTGGCCACGGCCAGCGTCTGCGCCTGCACCGCCTTCGGTGCGGTGGTCGGCGACTCCCTGGCCGGCAGCGTGGCCATGGCCACCATCGCCCTGCCCGAGATGCGCCGCAGCAACTACGACGACGGTCTGTCGGTCGGCACCCTGGCCTGTTCCGGGACGCTCGGCAGCCTCATCCCGCCGAGCACGACCATGATCCTCTACGGGGTGCTGGCCGAGCAGTCCGTGGGCCAGCTGTTCATCGCCGGCGTCATCCCCGGCCTCATCTGCATGCTCTGCTTCATCGCCGTGATCTGGGCCATGGTCCTCTGGAAGCCGCGGCTCGCGCCACCGCTACCCAAAGCGGACGGCGCCGAGCGCCTGACCTCGCTGAGCGCCGCCCTGCCCATCCTGGTCATCTTCTTCGTGGTCATCGGCGGCATCTACGGCGGCGTATTCACGGCCACCGAGGGTGGCGGCATCGGGGCCTTCGCCACCCTGGCCCTGGCGCTCGCCCTGCGCCGCCTCCCGCGGGACAAGCTGAAGAAAACGCTGAACGAGAGCGCGAAATTCATCAGCATGTGCTTCATTCTGCTCGGCAGCGCCGACCTGCTCAGCTACTTCATGACCATGAGCCGGATTCCCATGGTGCTGGCGAACAGCGTCGCCGCCCTGCAGCTGCCGTCGCTGGGGGTGCTCCTGGTCATCATCCTGGTCTCTTCGTTCCTCGGCTGCTTCATCCCGGCCATCCCGCTCGTGCTCATCTGCGTGCCGATCTACCTGCCCATCGCCAAGACCCTGGGCTGGAACCTGATCTGGTTCGGCGTGATCGTGACCCTGATCAAGAACATGGCCTGTATCACGCCGCCCTTCGGCATCAACCTGTTCGTCATGCAAGGCATGGCCAAGATCCCCTTGAGTACCATGTACAAGGCATCGATGCCCTTCATCCTGGCCCTGTTCGTCTGTCTCGCCCTGATCATCGCCTTCCCGCAGCTGTCGCTCTTCCTGCCCGGCATGATGCACTGAAGGCGCCACGGAGCCGGCGGGGCTACCTCCCCCTCGCCGGCTCCTCCTTTCCCGATCAATCTGGAGCCGCATCAAAGACGGCTCGCCCCTTTCACGCGCCGATTGGTCTTTCGTGCAACGGCTTTTCTTCTTCCCTGGCGTTATGCAAACTGCAGGAGAAATAATGACCTCCCCGGCATCGCCCAAAAAGGTTCTGCTTATCCTCATCGTCTTCTACGCCCTCAATTTCATGGACCGTTCCGTGATGGCCATGGTCAGCGAGGCCATGCGGCTGGATCTGGGCTTGAATGACATGCAGGTGGGGCTTTGCCACTCCCTTCTTCTCATCTCTCTGGTCCTTCTCATCATCCCCTGTTCCGCGCTCAACGACATCTTCGGCCCCAAGCGCATGATCGCGCTGGCGGCCGGCCTGTGGTCGCTGGGCATGGCCGGAACGGGCCTGGCGGTATCCTTCCCGAGCCTTGTCGCCCCTCGCGTCCTGGCCGGGTTCAATGACGCCTTCACCGGCTCGGGGGGTGCGGTGTGGCTGTCGAAGATGTATCCGCCGCAGAAAAGTGGGCGGGTTCTCGGGCTTTTCTACATGAGCGTGCCCGTGGGCATGGCCTTGGGCACCCTGCTGGGCGGGCTCGTTCTGGCCGTGTTCGGCAACTGGCGACTCGCGTTTCTGTTTTTCGTCGTGCCCGGCGTGCTGGTGATGCTGGCCATCCCGCGCCTCCCCGGCGTGAAGCCGGCGGCGGGCGAGCCATACTGGACGGGCTGCCGGAAGGTGGTGCGCAGTCGCGTGCTGCTGCTCACGGGCTTTGCCGTCGGCTCCTACACCATCTTGAAATTCGCGTATCAGGCGTGGTTGCCCACGCTCATCATGCGCACCTACGACCTGGACGGCGGCCTGGTCGGGGTCCTGACCGCGGGCATGCTGCTCGCCGGCGCCATCGGACCGTATCTCGGCGGCTGCCTTGCCGACCATTGGCAGGCGCGCGCGGACAACGGCAAGATCAAGGCGGCCATCGTCTGCATGCTGGTCATGGTCGCAAGCAAGGTGACCTTCTACCTCCTGATCGGCACGGTCGGTCTGCCCGCCATCTGCGTATTCGGCCTTGTCGACGGCGTTTTGACCATGACGCCCTTGCCGATCTATTTCAGCCTGGTGCAGGACGTGGTGCCCAATCGTTACAGAAGCCTGGCCATCGGCGTCATGGGGACTCTGGGTTTCCTCACCGGCGGCGCCTGGGGGCCGCTGCTGGTGGGCGCCCTGTCAGAGGCCTTCGGCAGCGGCGCGGCGGGGCTGCGCCTGGCCCTGGTGTCCCTGTGCGCGGCCGGCGTGCTGTCGGTCGTGTTTTACGCCTGCCAACTCAAGATATACCTGAAGGAAAAGGCTGCTGTAGAAGTGTAACCGACGTCCGGGCGCATGGCCGTATGCCAGACGCCGGTCGAGCAGACGTGGCCGTTCTTTGTCGGCGCCGCGCCTCGGCGGTGGCGCCGGCATCCTGCTTGCTCTCCAGGACGAAAAGGCCCCGCCGGCAGAGGTCAATGCGGCCTTGGCCGATGGTGCGTCGCCGTTGTGGAAGGTGACGCCGCGCTCGAAGACATAGCCGTCGCGCTTCAGGCCACTCGTGACCGGCCCGGCCGAGGCAGTTCGAGCCTGTCGTACAGCTCGCACAGGAAAAACTGGGCGTTGGCCCGTTCCGCAGCCTGGGACCGCTCCCAACGGGCGATGAAGGCGTCGAGCATGGGAGGGTGCGGTCATGGGGTTCTATCCCGATGCCGGCGACAGATATGAATATATACGGTCCTCTGGCTCTTTAAGGCCCGCAACGGCTTTCAGCTGAGGAACGACCGGCAGAGCCCAGCGCCATGCTATCGGCGGCTCCCGATCATGAGCCGCGGCTACGACCGGCGCATGCTCCGGGCCACGGATTTCCACATGACCGAGGTGTCCTTCTCTCCCAGGCCCTGGGAAAGGGCCATGCGGTTCAGGTAGTCGACGGCGTTGCCGATCATGGACGGGATGCCGCCCTCCTCGGCCATGGCCAGGCCCAGGGTGATGTCCTTGGTCAGCAGGCGCACGCTGAAGGCCGGGTTGTCGTAGTTCTCGTTCGCGATGCGCTTGCCGAGCTCGCGGAAGAGGTTGCTGACCGCGCCGCCGTTACTTTTGACCATGATCTCGTAGAGCGTGGCCGGGGCCACGCCCAGGCGCTCGGCGATGGCCATCATCTCCGCGGTCATGGCGTTGATCGCGCCGAACATGAGGTTGTTCAGCAGCTTGACCACGTTGCCGGCGCCGAGACCGCCGGCGTGGAATATGTGCCCGGCGATGACCGAGAGCACCGGCCGCAGGGTCTCAAGATGCGCGACCTCGCCGCCCACGGGCATGCCCCAGGCGCCGGCGGCGTCGGGCCGGCCGAGGATGGGCGTGTCCATGAAGACCACGTCATTCTCCGCCGCCAGCTTGGCCAGGCGCCGGGTGGACTGGGGATCGATGGTGCTGGTGTTGGCGATGATCGTGCCCGGCGCGGCCCCGGCCAGGAGCCCGGTCGGCCCGGTGAGGCAGGCCTCGACGATGGCCGCGTTGGGCAGTGACAGGAGAATGACTAAGGCCGCGCGGGCGACTGCGGCCGGGCTCTCGGCTGTGGCCGCGCCGAGCTCCCGGACCTTTTCCAGGGCGGCCGAGGAGACGTCGGTGGCGACCACGGCGTAGCCGGCCTCGATGAATTTCCGGGCCATGGGTCCGCCCATGATGCCGGCGCCGACAAGACCGATGGTGGTCATGCTATGCCTCCTGGTTGCGGCGCCCGGCCGCGATCCGGCAGGCGTCGGTGATGTGCTCGGGCGTGAGCCCGTGCTTGTCGAGCAGATCGGCGATGGTGCCGACCTCGCCGAAGCTGTCCTTGATGCCCAGGCGGGTGACGGGCGTCGGCTGGCTCTCGGCGCAGATCTCGCAGATCAGCCCGCCGAGCCCGCAGGCCACATCGCCGTTCTCCACGGTGACGACGCACCGGGTGCGCCCGGCCGACTCGAGGAAGGTCGCGGCGTCGAAGGGCTTCACGCTCGGGCAGTGCAACAGATCGACGCCGAGGCCCTCGGCGGCGAGCGCCCTGGCCGCCTGCAGCGCGGCCGGGGTCATGTAGCCGGTGCTGACCAGGGTCAGGTCGTCGCCGGAGGTCAGGCGCACCAGCTTGTCGGGGTCGAAGGCGTAGTCCTCGTCGAAGACCTTGGGGGCGATGCCGCGGTAAAGCTGCATGTAGGTGGGGGAATGATCCGCGGCCATGTAGCGGAGCATGGAGCGCAGCTCGTAGACGTCGCAGGGGCTGAAGACCTTCATGCCCGGGATGACGCGCATGATCCCGAGGTCGCCGAAGAACATGTGCGTGCCGCCGTTGGATTCGGGGGTGAGGCCGGGGTCGGTGCCGACGATCTTCACGTTCATGCCGGCGTAGCCCACGCTGACGAAGGCCTGGTCGTAGGCCCGTCGGGCGGCGAAGCAGGCGAACGTGGCGCAGAACGGGATCTTGCCCTCGCGGGCCAGCCCCGCGGCCACGCCGATCATGTTGGCCTCCTGGATGCCGCAGTTGACGAAGTTGGCGGCCCGCTTGACCCCGATCTCCAGCGCCGTTCCCGTGGCCTTGGCCAGGTCGGCCTCCAGGCAGAGCACCGCGGGATTTCCGTCGATCAGCTCGCCCAGGGTGGCGGCGTAGACCTCGCGCATCTGTTTGTCGTGCAGAGCCATGGCGTTCTCCTATTCGTAGGGCAGGGCCACGGGCGTACAGCCCAGACCCTCGATCAGCCGGCAGTAGGCTTCGGGGCTGGTCACGAAGACGTTGTGCGAGGACACCTGGCCCTCGACCTCGCGGTTGCCCTTGCCCTTGACCGTGCGGGCGACGACCATGACCGGCTTGTCTCCCTCCTCGGGCAGACTTTTGAACAGCGCCGCCAGGGCCGGCATGTCGTGGCCGTCCACCTCGTATACCTGCCAGCCGAAGCTGCGCCACTTGTCGGTAAAGGGCTCGAGACCCATCACTTGGCTGGTCGGCCCGTCGATCTGCAGGCCGTTGTAATCGCAGATGGCGACCAGGTTGCCGAGCTTGAAGTGGGCGGCGAACAGGGCGCCCTCCCATATCTGCCCCTCGTCGCACTCGCCGTCGCCGATGATGGTGAAGACGCGATGGTTCTTCTGCGACAGCCTGGCCGCCAGGGCCATGCCGCAGGCGCAGGAGAAGCCCTGGCCAAGCGACCCGGTGGTCATGTCCACGCCCGGGGTGCGGCGGCAATCGGTATGGCTCGGCAGGCTGGTGCCGATCTTGTTGACCGTGGCCAGCCACTGCGAGGGGAAATAGCCCTTGCGCGCCAGGATGGCATAGAGCACCGGCCCGGCGTGGCCCTTGGATATGACCAGGCGGTCGCGACCGTCCCAGTCGGGGTTGGCCGGGTCGATGTTCATGATGCGCTCATAGAGCACGGTCAGGACTTCCACCAGGCTGAGGGCGCCGCCGATGTGTCCGGAGCCGGCCCGGCAGATGCAGTCGGTGATGATGTAGCGCAGCTCGCCGGCCAGGCGCTCAAGGTCGTCTTCTGTCTTCACGTTTCTCTCCGTTAGCGGCTTCACGGCTCTTCTCAGGCCGGCTGTTTCAGATCGTGCGCGGCGAGAGCGGAGACCAGATCGATGGTTTCCACCAGACTGGTGGCCGAGGCCACGCCCTTGCCCGCGATGTCCATGGCGCAGCCGTGCCCGACCGTGGCGAACAGGAAGGGCACCCCGAGCAGGAGCCCGCAGCCCTGCTCCAGGGCCAGGGTCTTGATCGGGATGTGGGCCTGGTCGTGGTACATGCCAACAAAGGCGTCGAAGCGGTTCGATTCGGCGCAGCGGTAGAACAAGGCGTCTCCGGCATAGGGTCCCGAGGCCTCGATGCCTTCGGCCTTTGCTGCCGCGATGGCCGGAATGATCTCGTCCTGCTCCTCGTTGCCGAACATGCCCTCCTCGCCGGCATGGGGATTCAGGCCGGCCACGGCAATCCGCGGCCGGGCCACGCCGAAGCGCCGCACGGCCTTGTTCAGCAGGCGCAGGCCCGAGAGCACAAGCTCCTTGCGCACGAGGTCGCAGGCCTGGCGCAGGGACACGTGCAGGGTGACGTTCATGACCCGCACCCGGCCGGCCACGAGCATGAGGAAGGTCTCGGCCGCGCCGGTTTTCAAGGCGAGGTACGGCGGATAGCCCTGGAAGGGGATGCCCGCGAGGTCCACAGCCTTCTTGCTGTGCGGGCCGCCGATGAGCGCATCGACCGCACCCGCCCGGACGAGCTCGAGGCCCTTGTCCACATAGGCCAGCATGGCCCGGCCGCACTGGGCCTGGTTCTGCCCGAGGGCCAGGCTCGGCAGGTCGATGCCCGGCACGTGCACCAGGTTCATGACCCCGGTTTCGCGCCGGTACCTGCCGGGTGTTTCGACTTCGTGCACGTGGATTTTCACCCCGAGCATCCGGGACCGGTCGTCGACCACTCCCCGGTCGCCGATGAAGACCGGGGTGCAGCGCGCATGGGCCTTGGGTTCCAACACGGCCTTGACGGCGATCTCCGGTCCGATCCCCGCGCAATCGCCGAAGGTGATGGCCACGACGGGCACTTGTTTCTTGTTCACTTGTTTTGGATGCTCCTTGACAGCTACCCTGCTCTTAACAAGAAGCGTTCCAAGCTGTTTTAATAAATAATATCAAGATATTAAATGTTTTTACCGACCAAGGGCAAAGAAGGCTCATCACGGGATTGCAACATTGCGTTGCATGTGCAACACTGCTTGCCGCATACCAAGGGGGGATCATGGATCGCCTGCTGGCCAAGGGCTTCCACGCCCACCTCGCCTTCGTCCTGCCCAACCCGGACCTTGCCGAGCAGGTCCGCGCGCTCCTCGGCAAGCACGGCCTGCGCGCCCAGGTCATCTGCAGCCGTGACGAGAGCCTGTCCGACATCGCCTGGAATCTGCGCAACAGCGGGACCGACGTGGTCGTCAGCCGCGGCGGCCTGGCCGTGACCCTGCGCAGCATGCTCTCCGACATCCCGGTGGTCGAGATCCGGGTCGGCGCCTTCGACGTGCTCCAGGCCATGAGCCGGGCGCGCGCGGTCTCGGACTCCATCGCCGTGGTCGGCTTCGCCAACATCATCGGCCAGGCCTCGGACATCGCCCGCACCCTCGGGTTCGTGAGGGTCGAGGCGCTGGAGCGCAAGGACCTGGACGACTCGCCGCAGTACGTGGAGCGCCTGAAATCGCGCATCCAGTGCGGCGAGATCGGGGTGCTCGTGGGCGACGCCCGGATCGTGGCCCTGGCCGAGGAGCACGGCATCCCCAGCGTGCTCATCCAGTCCGGGCCGCGCAGCATCCTCCTGGCCTACGAGGAAGCCCTGCGCATCGCCGTGGCCCTGGCCGAGAAGGAGCTCACGAGCAAGCAGCTCGCGGCCGTGCTGGACAACGTCCAGGCCGGCATCCTGTGCGTCTCGAACGATCTGGCCATCAGCGTGTGCAACCGTCAGGCCATGCGCCTCATCGCCCCGCGGGCCAAGATCGCGGTCGGCGACGACGGCCGGCGCTGCCTGCCGGCGCAGCTCGTGGCCCAGCTCAAGGCCGCGACCACGCCGGAGATGGGCGTGGTGCTGAGCCTCGGCGGCCGCAAGGTGGTGGTCAACACCATCCCGCTCTGCGTCCGCGGCGAGCAGGTGGGCATCATCGCCACGCTTCAGGACGTGGAGCAGATCGAGCAGACCAGCGACGCCATCCGCCGCGAGGTCGCGGCCAAGGGCTACGTCGCCCGGCACCGCTTCGAGGACATCGTGGGCAAGAGCCCGTCGCTCACCGAGGCCCTGGCCTGCGCCCGGAGTTACGGCGCCTCGGACGCGCCGACCATCATCTACGGCGAGACCGGGGTCGGCAAGGAGCTCTTCGCCCAGGGCATGCACAACGCGAGTAGCCGGCGGGACAATCCCTTCGTGGCCGTCAACTGCGCGGCCCTGCCCGAATCCATCCTGGAGAGCGAGCTCTTCGGCTACGTGCACGGCGCCTTCACCGGCGCGCGCCAGGGCGGCAAGCTGGGGCTCTTCGAGCTGGCCGGCAGCGGTACCATCTTCCTGGACGAGATCGGCGACATCTCGCCGGCCATCCAGGCCCGGCTCTTGCGCGTGCTGCAGGAGAAGCAGCTCATGCGCCTGGGAGCCGACCGCGTGACCCGCATCGACTGCCGCATCATCACCGCCACCAACCGCGACCTGCGCGAGGAGGTCCGCCGGGGGCGGTTCCGAGAGGACCTCTACTACCGGCTGAACGTGCTGCGACTCACCGTGCCGCCGCTCAGGCAGCGCAAAGGCGACGTAAAGGCCCTCTGCCGCCACTTCCTGGAGCACTACCGCAACCAGTACCACAAGCCCATCTGGGAGATCGAGCCGGAGGTGCTGGCAGCCTTCGAGCGCCACACCTGGCCGGGTAACGTCCGCGAGCTGCAGCACACCGTGGAGCGGCTGGTGGTGCTGACCAACGGCAACCAGCTCTCGCTCGCCGGGGCCAGGCTCGAGTTGGCCGAGCCCGCCGCGCCGGCCGCGAGCCCGGCCGAGGATTTGTCCGACGAGGCCGTGCTCGAGGCCCTTGCGCGCTTCAAGTGGAACAAGCAGCAGGCCGCCCGGCATCTGGGCATCCACCGCACAACCCTCTGGCGCCGGATCAAGGAGATCGAGGCCAGGGAGGGCGGGCAGGCCTAGAATCGGCGGCCCGGCCCCTGAAAGAGGTGGCCGGCGTTCCCCGAAAGATTTCGGGAAACGCCGGCCGGGGGCGGGGTGGGGAGGCGGAAAAACGCTTTCCGGCTACCTGCCGAAACCCATGAGATGCGGCAGCCAGGTGCTGATGATCGGGAAGAAGGTGATGATCAGGATGCTCACGGTGATGGCCACGATGTGCGGCAGCACGTGCACCGAGAGACGCTCCACAGAGGTGTTCGCCAGCCGCGAGGCCACGAACAGGTTTACCCCCAGCGGCGGGGTCAGGAAGGCGACCTCGTTGGTGACCACGAAGAGGACCCCGAAGTGGATGGGATCGACGCCGAGCTGGATCATCACCGGCAGAAGAACCGGCGTCAGGATGATGATCGTGGACAGGGTCTCCATGAACATGCCGAGCATGTAAAAGACGGCGATGAGCAGCAGGAGGACCACGGTCGGGTTGCGGGAGATGGACAGGATGACGCCGGCCAGCTTGACCGGACCCTGCTCCAGGGTCAGGAGCTGCCCGAAGAGGGTCGAGGTGCCGACGATGATGATCACCGTGCCCGAGATCATCACGCCGTCGACCAGGGCCTTGTAGACGTTCCTGAAAGTCAGCGCGCGGTGGATCACCCCGCCCACGAACAGGGCCCAGAAGACCGCGGCCACCGCGGCCTCCACCGGGGTGAACACGCCGCTGTAGATGCCGCCGAGGATGATCAGCGGCGTGGCCAGCGACCACTTGGCCCGCCAGCAGTCCCTCAAAAAGGCGCCCCAGAGGAAAGGCTCGCTCTCGCCCTTGTACTTGCAGTGGCGGCCCACGTACCAGGCCACGAAGGCGTGCATCAGGCCGATGAACACGCCGGGGATGATGCCGGCGGTGAACATGCCGGTCACCGACTGGCCGGCGATGACCGCATAGATGATCATGGGGTTGGAGGGCGGGATGAGGATGCCGAGCGTGCCGCCCGAGGAGGCCACTGCGCCCGCGTACTCGCGCGAATAGCCCTGCTTCAGCATGGCCGGGATGAGCAGCGAGCCGACCGCGGCCACCGTGCCCGGGCCAGAGCCGGAGATGGCCGAGAAGAACATGCAGGCCAGGATGGTGGCCACGCCCAGGCCGCCGTACATGTTGGCAGCCGGCCGGCGGACCACGTCGATGATCTCCTTGGTGATGCCGCCGTGCTCCATGATCGATCCGGCCACGATGAAGCAGGGGATGGCCAGGAGCGGGAATGAGTCCACGCCCGAGAACAGCGTCTGGGGAATCATGAACAGCGGCACGTCCGAAGCCAGGAGCGCCCCGAAGGTGGCCACGGCCAGGGAGATGAAGATGGGCAGCCCGACGGCCAGGCTGACCAGCAGCAGCACGAGGAGGATGGTCATGACGCTCATGACGGCTCCCCCGTGCCCATGACCGCCCGCAGATTGCCCGCCTTCAGGGACTTCACGTAGTTCTCGATGATGCGCACGTTCATGAGCAGGAAGCTGAGCGGGATGCACAGGTAGATGTAGGCCACGACCCAGCCCAGGGTCGGCGAGATCTCGGCGTATTCGAAGCAGTGGCTGATGTAGCCGACGCTGTGCCAGATGATGATGCAGTTGAAGAGCAGCCAGACGGCGTCGACGCAAACCCAGATCGGCAGGGCCAGCTTCTTGGGCAGGAGCAGGTACTGCGCGGTGATGCGCACGTGCTGCAGGCGCTTGGCGGCCAGCGCTCCGCCCATGTAGATGGTCCAGATGAAGCAGAACCGGGACAGCTCTTCGGTCCAGGCCAGTGATGAGCTGAACAGGAAACGCAGGAATATCTGGATGCCGAGACAGAGGATCAGCGCGGTCATGCACAGCACGCCGCAGTATTCCTCGAAATTGGCATAGAAGCTTTTGAGGGCACCCCTCATGACTACCTCCAGCGTGGCAAGGCCAGGGGCCGCGTTACGCGAAGTTCCGCTTCTCGATGTCCTGCACGCCCTGGAACGAGTTGCGCAGGAAATCCGCCTTGGCCTCCATGGTCTGGGTGAAGGCCATGGCCAGCCAGCCGTCGACGATCCGCCGGCCCAGCTCGGGCGCGGTCAGCCAGCCGCCCAGGGTCAGGACGTTGGCGTTGTTGATGATGCTGGCCCGCTCGCCGTCGAAGACGGTCTCGGCCACGCAGGCGTAGACGCCCTTGTGCTTGTTGGCCACGATGGCCATGCCCTGGCCGGTGCCGCAGCACAGGATGCCGCGCTCCGCCACGCCGGACTGCACATCCCGGGCTATGATCTCGGCCTGGATGAAGTAGGGTTTGGGCGCCTCCACACCGGGGATGCCGCGGTCGATGACCTCGACGTCGCCCCGGCTGCGCAGATGCGCGACCAGGGCCTCTTTCAGCGGGAAACCGGACAGGTCCGAGGCCACGGCGATCTTGATTCTGGACACGTGTCTTTCTCCGTTGGGTGGTTTTGCCGTGCGCGCCCCGGCGCTGGCGCATGGGCGCGCACGGCTTGGCTGCAGTTACCCCCGGCCTAGCGCTGAATGGCGGCCATGGCCTTCTTGACCACTTCCTCTCCGCCGACCTCGGCATAGAAGCTGGGCCAGAGCGCACGGGCCTTGTCGATCCAGACCTTCTCGTCCTCGAGCGTGTTAAAGACCATGCCGTGGGCCAGCATCTCGTCGAGCGCCTTCTGCGAGGCCGCATCCTCCCAGGCCCATTCGGCCTGCTCGGCCTCCTTGGCGGCCTTGACTATGAGCTCGCGCTGCGCGGGCTTGAGGGCCTTGTACCAGTCCTCGTTGACCAGCAGCGGGCCGGTCCAGAGCATGTAGTGCAGGTCGGTGATGTATTTCTGGACCTCGAAGAACTTGTTGTCGCGGTTGACCAGGTAGGGGTTGTCCTGGCCGTCGATGACGCCCTGCTGCAAAGCGTTGAAGACCTCGGCCCAGGCCAGCGGCATGGGCTCCACACCCCAGGCCTTGTAGGTCTCGAGCATGATGTGCGTCTTGGGCACGCGGATGCGCAGGCCCTTCATGTCGTCGATCTTGACCACCGGCCGCTTGGAGTTGGTCAGCACACGGAAGCCCGCGATGGCCCAGGCCAGGGGCCTGGTCTTGCTGTTCTTGGCGATGGTGTCGCCGAGGTCCTGCATGAAGGCGGTGTCGTTGAAGAGCTTCTTGGCGTCTTCCTTGTTGGTGAAGATGTAGGGCAGGCCGACGATGCCGGCGGCCGAGGAGAAGGGGGTGACGTTGTTGGAGGCCAGCACGGTCATCTGGATGACTCCCGAGGCGCACTGCTTGATGTTGTCCTCCTCGGAGCCCATCTGCCCGCCGGGGAAGAGGGTGACGGTCAGGTCGCCGCCGCTGCGCTGCTCCACCAACTCCTTGAATTTCTCCAGCAGGGCCATGTGCTGGCTGCCCTGGGGCCCGGAAGTGGCCGCCTTGATGTTCAGGGCCAGGGCCGGGGCGGCCAGCAGGATGAGGACTGTCGCGGCAGACAGCAGACGTGCAAGATGCGTGAACCTTTGCATGGACTTCTCCTCCAGTCGGATGGTTGCGGTATGCTTTCCGTTCTCGCTCTATGCCTATCCCTTACAGGGTGGTTCCAGTTTTCTCCTCTTCGGGCCGCCTGGCCGAGGTCAGCACGGCAAAGCCGTCGGGCAGGGAGTAGACCGAGGCGCCGGGACCGTGGATGCGCGCGGCCTCTTCGAGGGCCGCGGCCACCGAGGGCGCGGCGCCCATGTGCAGCTCTTCGACCTCACCCGGATCGCCGGCTCCGGCCACGACCACCCGGGCGTATTCCAGGGTCCGGGCCATGAGATAGGCCTTGTGCCCGCCGGGTTTGACACCGTCCCGACGCACGGCGGCGATAAGCTTGGCGGGGGAGTCGTGCGCCCTGGTCAAGGCGGCGTAGCGCCGCTCGCCCTCGCCGCGGCCCGCGCCCTCGGGCGCGAGCGCCGGGACGATGATCGTGCCCCCCTTCCTCACCGCCGGCCAGGGGCTGAAGCGGACGTTGCTCGCGCTGCGCGTGGCCTGGAAAAGATTTACGTCCTTGCCCGGGGGCACGCCGGCGATGACGATGTCCGCCTGGCGCTCGATTGCCACCTCGACCATGTCCGCGCACCGGGCGCAGCCCTGGGCAAAGGCCGCGCGGTGCTGGCCCGCGACCACGTGGGCCACCTGGCGATGGCCCCCCGCGACCACGTTGACGATAAAGACCAGCCCGGCCAGGTCCGCGATCTCGCTGATACTCTCGTGGAAAAAATTGCCTTTGATCCGGCCCAGGCCCACGCCCGGGGCGTCGAAGACCGCCGGCTGGTGGTGGAAGCGGATGGTCTCCTCGCCGGCCGCGCCGATGGCCACGCTCTTGCGCCCGCCGCTGTAGCCGGCCCAGAGATGGGGCTCGATGATGCCGGTGGCCAGCACCAGGTCGGCCTCGGCCACCAGGCGGTTGATCCACACCGGGCAGCCCCGCGAGGTTTCGCCCAGGTGGACGAACTGACTTCTGTCCGCGGCCTCGCTGTTGACCACGGCATGGCTCTCGGCGACGCCGGCGCCGAGCTTGGCACACATCTCGTCCCGGCTGAGCAGCCGGTGCAGGCCCAGGGCGACGAGGATGGTCACCTGTTCCGGCGCAATGCCCGCGGCGCGCAGGCTGTCCAGCAGGACCGGGACGAGCACGTCGTCCGGGCAGGCGCGGGTGGTGTCGGTGACCACGATGGTCACCCGGCGCGGCTTGCGAGCCGCGAGCAGCGCGGAAAGAGCGGGGCCGCCTTTCGGATGCTCCACCGCCCAGCCTGCGTCGGCGGCCAGATCGCCCAGGGCAGGCCGGACTCGCGGCTCGAGGGTCCCGAGCAAGGTCAGGCCGTGCCGCACGCACGCATCGCCCCAATCACTCGAAGCGGTCGTGAGTTGTGACATGCTTCCGGCCATACCGTTGTACCTTGCCTCGGTTGCTATGGGACCCGCTGCTCGGCGGGCGTTACGTGCCGCCGGCCGTCCTGCCTCGGGCGCTTCCTGCTGCAGACCTGACTGCCGCTATCCGGCTCGACCTCCGGTCGGGGTGCAACCGGCCGTCGGCGCGCCGGAGCACCACCAGTCAATCCTGCCCGCAGAGCCCGGCTATCAATAACCGTTCCATATTTTTTACACATATTTTCAATCAGTTACGGATTCCTTGGGGAGGCAGGGAGGTTTTCTGCAACATAACGTTGCAACTAATGTCCGAGCGAGTTCCGTAATCGGAAACGTCCCGGGCAGGTCCGGAAAAAGGCCGGACCGGAGCCTCATCTGCGACGCTCCGCACGGTGCGCCGGTACTCGGCGCCCCTGCGGGCCGCCGGACATGTGGCGAAGCGGGGACGCCCGACAATGGGGATTCGAGGCTGGCCCGCGCTGGCCAGGCGCATGGTAGATGCGCGGAAGCTGTTCATCAAGGAGTCGTTAGCGCGTTGCGCCGGGCGCGGTGCTGGTCCGCGCGGGCGCTATCGCCATCGCCACCTGAAGGACACCTCCCAGGATTTCGCCCGCTACGTCGAGTACATCGACGCCCTGGGTCCCGACGCCAGCGTGCTCATGGGCAGCGACGCCATGGTCCTGGCCGCCCTGGCCCAGGGCGGCAGCGGCGCCGTCTCCGCCGCCGCGGCGACCTTCCCGGAACTCATGGTGGCCATCAAGGACCGCTTCCTGGCCGGCGACCTCGGCGAGGCCCGCAGGCTCCAGCGCGCCTGGGCGCCCACATCCGGCGCGTGTTCATGACCGGCCCCGTCCAGGCCAAGCGCAAGGCCGCCCTGGCCCTGCGCAAGCTCGCCATGCCCGTGGTCACGCCGGGACCGGGCGCCTCTCCGTTCCGGCGCGTACCACCGTGGTCCCGGGCACGTCGGCCATCCGCCTGGCCCGGCAAACTCCGGTTGTGCGAGCAGAGAGAGAGGACGGGACGGATTCGTTCAGGCGGGGCGGCCTAGGCCGCCGGCTGCGAGGCGGTGATCCCTTTGATGAGCGAGTCGCGGGTCTTGAGGATGTGCCGGGTGACTGTCCGCTGGGCCTCGGCATAGCGGCCGTCCCGGATGAGCGCGAAGACCTCCTCGTGCTCGGCCAGCGACATCTGCCTGGTTCCGGGCATGCGCAGGTACATGATCTGGTATCTGGCCATGGTCGGCCGCAGTTGGCCGTGGTAGTGGATGATCCAGCGGTTGCCGCAGACCTCCACCAGCTTGTTGTGGAATTCCGACATGACGTTGAAGAAGTCGAGCATGTTGTCGGGCGAGGGATTGTCCTGGGGCAGGAAGCGCAGCTCCGCCGTCAGGGCCTGCTGCAGCGGGGTGAGGTCGGTGATCCCCAGCTCCCCGATGATCTCGATGGCCGCGCATTCGAGCATGATGCGGGCCCGGTAGATCTGGGTGCAGTCCTCCAGGGACATCTGGGCCACGCAGCTCCCCTTTCTGGGGATGCTGACCACCAGGTTCTCGCTCTCGAGCTTGCGGAACGCTTCCCTGAGCGGCGGGCGGCTGACGCCCAGACGTTCGGACAGCTCGATCTCGTTCAGCTTGCTGCCGGGGGCCAGCGTGCCGATGATGATTTCCCGGCGGAGGTGGTGCTCGACGATTTCCGTTACGCCTCGAATTTCCATGCAAACCTCATGTGTGGCGTGGCCGCCTGGTCTCTTGCGGTGCAACGGGTAACCGCGCCGGCCCAGGGCTGATCGGGACGCGAGGCGGGCCGCGCCGCGGGGGGCCCATCCGGGCTGCCGGGTGCAGCGTAGCCTCGAACCAGGCCGAGGGCCATCTAAAATAATATCCGCCCGCCTCTGTCAAGTAAAATAGGCAGGCGCGTTTTGGCAACGGTGAAATCCCTAAAACGGGCGGGCTTCGCCGATATCACCAAGGAGGCTGGCCGACATGGCTGCGCTGGAGGGCAGTGGCATTGCCAGGCCGGGGGCCATCCCCCGGCCTGGCGGATCCGGTCAGTTCATGAAGCCCGGCAGCCACAGGGCGATCTGCGGAAAGACGAGGACGAGGAAGGGACACAGGCAGGAGACCGCGGCGAACGGGACGCAGCCGCGGTACATGTCGCCGATGGTGACCTCGGGCGGGGTGATGGTTTTCAGATAGAAGACCGAGTAGGCAAAGGGCGGGGTCATGTTGGAGATCTGCAGGGTGGTGCAGAACAGGATGCCGAAATAGAGCGGATCGATGCCCAGGGTGGTCATGATCGGTCCGAAGATGGGGGCCAGGATGAAGATGAGCGCGATCCAGTCCATGACCATTCCCAGGATCAGCACGATGAGCAGCATCATCAGGGTCGTGCCGGTGGGGCCCAGGTTGAATCCGGCCATGATGCTCCTGAGCGCGACATCGCCCTTCATGGAGATGAACACCCCGGTGAAGAGCTGGCCGGCCAGGCAGATCAGCAGGATGGCCGCCGAGATCTTCATGGTGGAGGTGAGCGCGCCGATGACCACCTTCTTGTTCAGCCGGCCGCGGATCAGCACCAGGATGAAGGACCCGAGCACGCCCATGGCCCCGGCTTCCGACGGCGAGACGATGCCGAAGAAGACCGAACCCAGCACGGCGAGGATGAGGAACAGCGGCGGGATCAACGACACCAGGGTCAACCGGTACAGAGGCGCGCCCCGGATGCGTTCCTTTTCGCCGACCGGCGGGCCGAGCTCGGGGGATATCCGGGCCCGGATGTAGATGTAGAGCATGTACATAACGCCCAGCAGGACGCCCGGAATGATGGCGGCCACGAAGAGCTTGGAGATCGACACCCCTGCGGCGCAGCCGTAGAGGATGAGCATGATGCTCGGCGGGATGGTCACGCCGAGCCCGCCGCCGACCATGATGCTGCCCGTGGCCAGGCCCTTGTCGTAGCCCCGCGAGAGCATGGACGGCAGGGCCAGGAGCCCGATGGTGATGACCCCCGCGCCGACGATGCCGGTGCAGGCCCCGAAGATGGTGGCCATGGCCACGGTGGCCAGGGCCAGCCCGCCTTTCACCCCGCCGAGCAGGTGGTAGAATGCGTCGTAGAGCGTGTCCGCTATCCCCGAGCGCTCCATGAGCGCGCCCATGAAGATGAACAGCGGCGCGGCCACGAACGAGTACGAGGTCATCACCCCGAAGGCCTGCAGCGGAAAAAGCAGCGTGACCCGGGGACCGATGGCGAAATAGCCGAAAATCAGGGGAATGGAGGCCAGGGTGAAGGCCACCGGGATGCCTCCGACAATGGCCAGGACGATGAGCCCGAGCATGATGAAGGACAGCATTTCCATGGTCATTGCTCGATCTCCCGGGTTGGTTTGGCCAGGGCCGCGAGGGTCCGGCTGAACCCGGCGATCCCCTGCAGGAGCAGGAGGAAAAAGGCCAGGGGAATGACCCACTTCCACCAGGCGATCGGCTCGCCCCACTGGCTGGTGTTGCTGATCTCGTGGGCCAGCCAGGCATTGCGCGCGGCCCGTGACCCGAACCAGACCATGACCAGGGTGAAGGGGAAGAAAAAGACCAGGTAGAAGATGCACTCGATGACCTGCTGCACCCTGACCGGGAACATCCTGAGCAGGACGTCGACCCGGATGTGGGCGTTCTCCTTCAGCATGTACGCCGCGGGCAGCAGGAACAGGATCGAGGTGAGCATCATGGCCGTGTCGAAGGCCCAGATGGTGGGGCGGTTGAAGGCATAGCGGCTTATGACCTCGTAGATGACCGCCAGGCTAAGCAGCAGCCCCAGCCAGCGGATCACCTTCCCGGTCCAGTCCGAGACGGCGTCTATGCAGGCGAGGATCCTCATGCGCGTACTCCTTTCGGCAGATCGGACGGGAGCCCCCGGGCCGGGGGCTCCCGCCCGCTGTGGTGTGGGGGGTGGGAGGGAACGGAGTTACGAGTCGCCCTTCACCAGACCGAGGTGGTCGCCGGTCATGTTGAAGTAGTCGAGCCACTTGGCATACGCGCCGTAGTCTTTCTTGAACTTGGCCCAGGATTCGAGGACGCGGGCCAAGTCCTTGTCGCCCTTGGCCTTTTCGTAGTAGTAGTCGGCCGAGGCCTCGTCCACGGCGCGTGCCACCTCGGGCGGGAGGATCAGCATCTCGCAGTGCTTCTCCTCGACCGCCTTCTTGAGGGTCAGGAAATCCTGCTCGATGCCCCAGGTCAGGGAGCGCAGGTAGGCGTCGCGGCTGGCGCGCTCCACGGCCTGCTGCAGCTCTTTGGGCAGCTCGTTCCACTTGTCGAGGTTCACGGCCCAGAGGTTTGTCGGCGAGGTGGACTTGGAGGGGTGCATGTACAGGTACTTGGAGACGTCGCAGAATCCCAACGGGTAGGTGCAGTTGATGCTCGAGTACTCCATGGCGTCGATGACCCCGCGGTCCATGGCCGGCACCATCTCGCCGCCGGGGAGCACGACCACCGAGGCGCCCATCTTGGTCAGGACCTCGCCCCGCACGCCAGCGGCCCGCATCTTGAGCCCGGTGAGGTCCTTGATGGAGGTGACCTTCTTGTTGGAGTAGATCCAGATCTCGGAGGTGATGGCCACCATGGGCAGGGGATGCACGTGGTAGTACTTATGCATCAGCTCTTCGAGCAGCTCCTTGCCGCCGGCGTTGTAGTACCAGATCAGCTGCTCGATGGGGCTCTGTCCGCCGGGGGCGTCGCAGAACCACTGCACGGCGTAGGCCCTGGGCTTGGCCACGCAGGGACAGGCCTGGCCGAAGTCGATGATGCCCTGGCCGGCGGCGTCGAGCTCCTGCATGGCCGGGACGATCTCGCTCGCCGAATGGAAGTCGATCTTGATCCTGCCGTTGGTGTATTTTTCGAGCATGAAGGCGAAGTCCTGGCCGTTCTCGAACAGCCGGTTGGAGCGGTCGCAGAAGGCCTGGCCGGTCCAGGTCCAGGTCTTGTCGGCCGCGGACGCGCCGCCCGAGGCGACCAGCAGGAGCATGCAGACCAGTGCGCCCGCCATGGTGCTGAGCTTGAGCGATCTTGCCTTGCGCATGAGACGTTCCTCCTCGATGTTGTGCATCCCGTCTTCAGGGTGGATGAACCGTGCGCCGCGATGGCGCGGCTTGCCAGGGCCGCGGGGAGCTTTTCGGGGGCGGAGCCCCGGGCTCAGCTCCCGACGATGACCTCGTCGCCGGATATCCGGACGTTCTGGCCGGAGGTGATCGATTTCACCGGACTGGGCGTAAGGCGGTCGAGCAGAGGGATGCCGATGACCAGGGCGCTTTCGCACAGGATGGGGTCGGCGTTGTCGCAGAGAATGGCCGCCGGGGCCTTGCCCGCCTCCTTGGCCTGGTAGGCGATGAACGGGGCGATGGTGCCGCCCTTGCCGGTGGTGCAGACCAGGATCTTCCCGGCCAGGCTGGTTCCCTGCAGGGGATGGCCCTTGACCTCCAGATTGCCGGTGGCGGCGTCGAAATCGCCGATCCAGGAAAACGCGGAGTCCAGCACCACGGCGGCTCCCTCGGCATTGCCTTCGCTGATGACGCGTCCTTTGAGATTCATGCCGTTTGACCTCCTCTCCAGGTTTCACCGCAGACCGCCGCAATGCACTGGTCCATGTCTCCCACCAGAAGCTTCACCCGCCCCTTGGACAGGCGCGAGATGTAGTGGGCGGACTTGAAGGAGTTGGTGGCCACCACCCGGACCCCCTCGGGAAGCTGGGCGCTGGGGATGGCGGCCATGCAGCTGCTGGCGAAAACGCCGCCCGCGGTTTCCACGGCCTCGGTGTAGCCCATGAGCTGGGCCAGCTTGTACTGCTGGTGCGGCAGGCCGATCCACAGCCGCTTGTTCGGGCTGAGTCGCCTGCCGTCCAGGAGCCCGGCCAGGTACTTGGCCTCGGTGACGGTGCAGTGGGGACAGCCGAAGATGGCCATGTCCACCTCCGGCCCGCCCTGGGCATACTGCCCCAGGCACTGGCCGATTTCCTTCTTGCCCACGGTCACGGTCTGGGCCGGCTTCTTCCCGCCCAGGGCCGCCTCCAGGGTCGGGGCCTCGGGGGTCAGGCCCACGATATGGCACAGGCCCACAGCCCCGGAGACCGCCATCGGGGCCAGCAGGTACTTGAGACGGTCCAGCTCCATGTCGGCGGGCAGCCCCTCGATGACCAGATTGCGGCTGCCGGCCACGGCGCCCAGGTGGTAGCCGATGGCGCCGAGCTGGGCCTTGGTCAGGGAGTCCGGGTCGAGGCCCTCGAAGCGCACCAGCACCTCCCCGTGGCGGTTCTCGTCCAGGAGCATGCCGTAGTAGGGGGTGCGGCCGGTGATCGCCGAGGCCAGGCTGATCACCGTGCCGTCGCGGTTGCAGCGGGCGCCGATGAGGGAGTTGGTCATCAGCTGGACTCCGGAGCCGATGAACGAGACCAGCTCGCCCTTGCGCGGCAGGTTGCCGACCAGCATGGGCAGGCAGGTGTAGGTCTGCATGAAGCTGGCGCGCAGGTAGACCTCCCGGCGCTGCGCAAAGCGTTCGCCCTCCTCGCGGACAAAGGCCTCGGGTTGGCCCATCCTCGTGCAGTTCTCGGGGCTGTAGGCGTCCATCAGGGCATGCAGGGTGGTGAAGGTGCCGGTGGCGTTCACCCCCTCGGTCAGTTTCCGGAGCAGCTCCGGAGGCTCGGCGGGCATGGTGTGTGCGCTGGCGATCGGGACCAGGCGCTCGGCACCCATGGCCTTCCCGAACTTCACCAGGATATCCATGCACCGCTTGATTCCGGGGCCGTTCTCCCCGCGGGCCATGGCCTCTTCCTGCCGGGTCAAGATCATAGCATTACCTCCTTGGGGCGGCTGCGGGACCTGCGCAGCCGCCAGGCAATTGATCCGCTCGAATCCGAGTTGCGTAAAGGACAGGCCGGCTACGCCCGCGCCGGCAATCCTCAGGAACCTCCTCCGCGAGATGGGCATGCCTTGTCCTCCTCCTGCCCGGGCAGAGGCGCGCCGTCCTTGCCCAGGCATTTGTAGTCGTCACGCACATTGTGGGTATGGACCCATTCGCCCACGGCGATGTCCGCGGTGGCGCTGCCGATGACCTCGCCGTATTTGACGACTGCTCCGCCGGCCGGGATGTCCCGGATGGCGAACTTGTGGCCGAAGGGAATGTCCCGGAGGCAGACGTACTCGACGGCCTGGCCCTTGAACTTGACGGTCACCCGGTCGCCGGCCAGGCACTCGTTGACGGCGGTGACCACATTGTCCGACTCGTGGATCTGCTTGGCGAATTTGCTCATGGTCTTTGCCTCCCCGGGCCTACATGACCGGGCCGTTGATCAGGATTTCCATGCCCTCGAAGTTCAGGATCTCGCACTTGGTCAGCTTGCCGTTGGCCACGTCCACGGCGAAGCGGTAGAGCCGTTCGCCGGCGGCCTCGATGCTCTCGGTCTCCTCGATGACCGAGGACACGTCCAGGTCGATGTGCTCGCGCATGGTGCGCATGGTCTTGGCGTTGCCGCAGAGCTTGACCGTGGGCATGATGGGGTGGCCGTTGGGCGCGCCCCGGCCGGTGGTGAAGAGGTGCACGATGGCCCCGCCGGCCGCGGAGCCGGTCAGGTTCTCGAAGCCGTGGCCGGGGAAGTTCATGATGTAGCGGCCCGGCTTTTCGGGCAGGAGCTGGCCGTAGTCGAGGGTCGCCTGGATCGGCTGGTTGCCGCCCTTGGCGTTGGCGCCCAGGGCTTTTTCAACCAGGGTGGTCAGGCCGCCGGCCACGTTGCCCGCGGTCATCTGGCAGCCGCGGGTGTCCGCGCCCACGTGGTAGCCGCGCATGTACAGGTCGCGGACGCAGTCGACGAGCTTCTCGCCCTGCTCCGGGTCCACGCAGAGCTTCTTGAGGGCGTATTCGCCGCCCATGATGTCGCAGATCTCGCCCTGGATGAACCGGCCGCCGTTGGCGGTCATCAGCCGGCAGACCTCGCCGGCCACCAGGTTGGAGGACAGGCCCGAGGTGGTGTCCGAGGAGCCGCACTTGGTGCCGAAAACGAGCTTGTCCAGGCCGAAGGGCTCCCGCTGCACGGCGCTGACCTGCCCCACCATGTCCACGAGGATCCGCGAGGCCGCGGCCAGGGTGTCGATCATCCCGCCGATCTTGTGCACCACCACCATATCCACCGGCTTGCCGCTGGCCTTGATGCCCTCGTAAATCTCCTCGGCCTTGGCCATCTCGCAGCCCAGCCCCACGACCAGTGCCCCGCCCACGTTCGGGTTCCGGCCGAGGTTGATGAGCGTTCTGGTGACCTGCACGGTGTCTGCCGGCGGGTGCAGGCAGCCCTGGTCGTGACGGATCGCTTTCGTGCCCCTGATGAGGCGCTCCAGGTGGGTGCAGAGGTTGTTCACGCAGCCGACGGAAGGAATGATCGCGACGTAGTTGCGCGCTCCGACTCCACCGTCCGGCCGCGGATAGCCAAAGAATTGCATCGGTGTCCTCCTTGATTAGACTATTGTCCGTAACCGCCTGAACATACTTGCCCGGAATCCCGAGCCGGCCGCTCGCCCGCCATGTTCTCCCGCAGGCATTGCCTGGTCCTGTCGAGGTGCGCGGCCAGGTGATGCTTGGCCTGTGCGTATTCGCCGTTCTCCAGCAGGGAGAGGATCCATTCGTGCTCGTCCAGGGAGGTGGGGTTCGATCCCGAGAGATTCAGGTACATGACCTGATAGCGGGCCAGGCTCGACCGGAGACCCTGGTAGCAGTGCGTTATCCAACGGTTCCCGGCGCACTCGACGAGGCGCAGGTGAAACCGGGACATGGCATAGAAGCGCTCGATCACGGAGCACGGTTCGGGCAGGCTCCAAGCCAGCTCCAGGGCGTTTCGCAAGGCAGGGAGAGCCGTGGCCCGCTCCTGGCGGAGGATGTCGACGGCCGTGCATTCGAGCATCTGCCTGGCCCGGTAGATCTGCTCGCAGTCTTCCGGGGACATGGCGGCGACGAAGCTCCCCTTCCGTGGGATGCTCAGGGCCAAGTTCTCGTTGGCCAGGATGCGGAAGGCCTCCCTGAGCGGCGGACGGCTGATGCCGAAACGCGCGGAGAGCTCGGCCTCGTGCAGCCTGGAGCCGGCGGGCAGACTGCCGGTGATGATCTCTTCGCGGATTCGCCGCACCGCACTCTCCGTCACGCCCTTGATGTCCATGGATGGCCTGCTCGCTATGTCTTTTGTCTATTGTAGACAATAGACTACTTGCCTCGACCAATCACGTCAAGGGAAAAAATGCGGTTCGATATTCCCTATCGGATTTCAGGCCTGAGCCGGCCGGTTCTCCATTGGGCGAATTCAAGATGGGAGGGCTGCCGCGGTCCGGGTTCATATCGCAGCCCTCCATTCCAGGATCCGGGGCGACGGCGGATGACAGCGCCGGCAGCCGGATTGCCCGCCCCGAGATCGGCGACGGCCGCACACGCTGACGGCTGGCCGGTCAACTGGTCTCAGCGTCGGGCGGCTCACAATCTCTCTTGTATGCCTTCCCGGCTCCTTTCCTGGCGTTCTTCCATGCCCTCACCGCCTGTGGGCCACAACTCCCATTGTAGGGAGACTTGGCGGCAATACTTGTATTAATCCAATTATATCGCATGATTATAACGAGTGAAAAGACTGGCACGATTGTGGCTTCCTGGATTGCAACACTGACTGGCCAGTCATGACGGCACGCAGAACAGCAAGTGGAAACCACAAACATGATCTGGAGGTATTGCAATGGGTAGCATCGGAAGCATCAGCAGGCCGACCGAAGGGATGTTGATGGGCCTGATCCAGTATCCTGTGCCCGTGATCAATTCCCGGAAGGAAATCGAGGCCAGCATCGATCGCATCTGCACGGCCACTGCAGCGACCAAAGCCGGCTATCCCGGCATGGACCTCATCGTCTGGCCCGAATACAGCTCCCAGGGGCTGAACACCAAGAAGTGGGTCACGGACGAGTTCCTGCTGGATGTCGAAGGCCCCCTGTTCCAGCGCTACGCCAAGACCTGCAAGGATCTTGATGTCTGGGGCCTGTTCTCCATCATGGAGCGCAATCCGAACAAGAACCAGATGCCTTACAACACCGCGGTCATCTTCAACAACGAGGGCGAGATCGCCCTGAAGTACCGCAAGCTGAACCCCTGGGTTCCGATCGAGCCCTGGATGCCCGGCGACCTCGGCCAGCCGGTGTGCGACGGCCCCGGCGGCAGCAAGCTGTCGGTCTGCATCTGCCATGACGGCATGTTCCCGGAGCAGGCCCGCGAAGCCGCCTACAACGGCTGCAACGTGTACATTCGCATCTCCGGCTACAGCACCCAGGTCAACGAACAGTGGATCCTGACCAACCGCTCCAACGCCTGGCACAACCTGATGTATACCGCCGCCGTCAACCTGGCCGGCTACGACGGCGTCTTCTACTACTTCGGCGAGGGCCAGATCTGCAACTTCGACGGCACCACCCTGGTCCAGGGGCATCGCAACCCCTGGGAGATCGTGACCGGCGAGGTCTTCCCCAAGATGGCCGACCAGGCCCGCACGGACTGGGGTCTGGAGAACAACATCTTCAACGTCGGCACCCGCGGCTACGTGGCCATGCCCGGCGGCGTGAAGGAATGCCCCTACAACTGGGTCAAGGACTTCGCCAAGGGCAAGTACCATCTCCCCTGGGAGAACAAGATCAAGATCAAGGACGGCACCATCTACGGTTACCCCACCACCGGCGGGCGGTTCGGCCTGTAACGCCCGGGCCTCATCTCGAGCGATGTTGGGAGGCGGTCGGCAACGGCCGCCTTTTTCACTCGCAGAGTGGAGGGGACAAGCTCCGGCCCGGTCCCGGGTCGGAGCCCGACTGGAGATGACCACAGAGGAGCAGCAATCATGGAAAAAAAGAACCGCTGGCTCATCGCCGCCTCGGCGGTGGGCATCCACATATCCATCGGCTCGGTGTACGCCTACAGCGTGATGACCTTGCCGCTCAACCAGCTCCACGGCTGGCAGAAGGGCGACATCACCTTGGCCTTCAGCATCGCCATCCTCTTTCTCGGTTTTTCTGCGGCCTTTCTCGGGCGCCGGGTCGAAAGGATGGGCCCCCGGAAGTCCGGGCGGATGTCTGCCATCTTCTACTCCCTGGGCATCATGGGCTCGGGCCTGGCGGTCAAGATCGGCTCCCTGCCCCTGTTCATCTTCTGCTACGGTGTGATCGGCGGCATCGGCCTGGGGGTGGGCTACATCACCCCGGTCTCGACGCTGGTGAAATGGTTCCCCGACCGCCGCGGCCTGGCCACCGGCATGGCCATCATGGGCTTCGGCTTCGCGGCCATGATCTTCGGCCCGATCATGGCCAAGCTGTTTTTGGTCATGGACATCTGGAAAGTCTACTTTCTGCTCGGCGCAATCTATTTCTGCCTCATCTTCGGCTCCTCGCTCTACATCGCCCCGCCCCCCCCGGGCTGGCTGCCGCCGGGATTCTCTGCCGAAGGCCAAGGCACCGGGGGCAAGATTATCAGGAAGGACCTGGCCCAGCTCACGGTCAACGAAGCCATCCGCACCCGCCGGTTCTACTTCATGTGGATCATGCTGTTCATCAACATCACTTGCGGCATCGCCCTCATCTCCGTGGCCTCGCCCATGGGCCAGGAGGTGGCCGGGCTCTCGCCCATGCAGGCGGCCGCCATGGTCGGGCTCATGGGTCTGTTCAACGGCGGCGGCAGAATCTGCTGGGCCAGCTTCTCCGACTACCTGGGCCGGGCGCGTACCTTTATGGCTTTCTTCATCATCCAGGTCCTGGCCTTCCTGGCCTTGACCAAAACCAGCCAGCCTCTGGCCTTCCAGGGTATCATATTCCTCATTCTGACCTGCTACGGCGGAGGCTTCTCGACGCTCCCGGCGTTTCTGGGCGACATGTTCGGCACCAAGCAGCTGGGCACCATCCATGGATATGAACTGACGGCCTGGGGCATCGCCGGCATCGTGGGCCCGACCATCGTGACCCGGGTCCTGGAAACCACGGGCAGCTATACCACCACCCTGTACATCTTCGCCGGACTCCTCGCCTTTGCCTTGCTGGTGTCCTGCCTCATGGCCGGCGACCTCCGGACCAAGCGACGCATGTACTCCGAGCAGGCGGCCCAGGAAACCTCCTAGCCCGCGCTCCAAGCCGCTTCCGGGCGTTGTGCCCGACATGAACGGTTCAGCCGCACCCGGCCGGGCCGTTCCTCATTTTCGGGCCGCGGAGAGCTCCTGCAACCTCCGGGCGCCCATCCGTGCAGGCAACTCCCATCAGGATCATGGTTGCCGACAACCTTTCCGGGCAGAGGCCGGCTTGCCTCCGCGGCCTGCCTGCCGGCCGGCAACAAGAACCCTTGTAGGACTTGGCTGCGCAGTGAAGCGGGCTATTCGGCGAAAAATCAATTATCCAAGGATGATACGGCCTAGCGCACGGCTGGCACGGTTGTCGCTATCTCTCGAGCCAAACCACGTCCAAGGAGTGTTGTCATGCCCATTTATGAATTCCACTGCCGAAACTGCCACGAAGACTTCGAGGTCATCATGAGCACGAGAGACGCTGCAGGGGAGTGCCCACACTGCCAGTCGCGCGACACGGAGCGCATCGTCTCCTTCACGCACTACCGCAATGCGGACCATTGGGAGAAGGACATGCTCAACGGCCTGGCTCTGTCCAAGGAAAAGGACCAGATGAAAGCTGAAATGAAGAAAACCATTTGAGCCGGGCCAACACCACTGAACACCCCCGGGGGGAAGCCATGACTCGCGAAATGCTCCTGGAAAACCCGTTCATTGAGTTCCTTGATTCCGTCTGCCGCGGTTGCGGACAAGTCATGTTCCAGAACAACGTCGTCACCGGCCTGCTGTTCTTCATCGGCATCTTTTACAACTCCGTGACTCTGGGAGTGTGCGCGGTGCTCGGCACCATGTCCGCCACTCTGACCGCACAGCTGCTCGGCGCGGACAAGCAGCTCGTCCGGGCCGGCCTGTTCGGCTTCAACGGCACCCTGGCGGGCATCGCCCTGCCGTTCTACTTCACCTTCGACCCCTCCATATTCCTCTACGTCATCCTGAACGGCGCATTCTCTACCATCATCATGGCCGCGCTCATGAATTTCCTGGGCAAATGGGGAATTCCGGCATTGACCGCGCCCTTCGTGCTGTCCACCTGGCTGCTCATGTTCTGCGTCTTCAAGTTCGCGGCGATCCAGCCCGGAACGCTCATCGCACCGGCCCTGCCTGCCCCGGGGGCGGCCATGGCCATGGGCGCCGTGACCACGGCAACCTTCCTGGACGGAGTCACCAAGGGTGTGGGCGAAGTCATGTTCCAGGACAATATGGTCACCGGCATCATCTTCGTGCTGGCCATCCTGGTGAATTCGCGCATATCGGCCCTGTTCGCGGTCGTCGGCGCCCTGGTTGGGCTGCTCACCGCCCTGGTCATGCAATCGCCCGAGGCGCCGGTGCGCCTGGGCCTGTACGGCTTCAACTCGGTGCTGTGCGGCATCGCCATGGGCGGCGTCTTCTTCTACCTCAACTGGTGGACGTTCCTCTACGCCCTGGGCTGCATGATCCTTGGCGCCATCGCCACCGGGGCCTTCGGCGTGCTGCTTTCGCCCATCGGCATGCCGGCCCTGACCTGGCCGTTCATCGTCGTCACCTGGTTCTTCCTCTTCGCCGGAGCGCTGTTCCGCAATATCGCTCCGCTTCCTCCGGGCAAGGCCGGCACGCCCGAAGAGAACCTTCGGCAACTGAGCCAGCCCGCATAAGGGGTGCCACCCGCACTCCGGGAGTTCACGCCGGTTATCCTTGGGGCTCCCTCTGCAGGGGAAAGGCGGTGGCGTACGCCTTTCCCTTTTTGCAACGGCAGGTGGTTGCCGCCACAACCGGAATTGTGGCCGGCATCGGATTTTCCGCCATGGCGCTTGGGCCAGGACGTGCTTCACAATCTTTCTTGTACCACTTTCCCTGGGAGCCAAGCCGTTTTGTTTTTGATGAATGCCATATATTCAAGCATGTTGTCTGGAAAACCAGGCTCCTGGCACGCGATTCGCTATGCCGCCGGTACTGCGAGCAGGCAGGCGGCTGAATGTTTCCATCCTGGAGGCAAAGATGCCCCGCTCCCTCTACGCCTATTGTCCCAATCCCGGCTGTGCGTATCTGCAGAGCCCGGAGGCCCAGGCCCTCTATGCCGCGGACGTGGGCGCCGCGGGCACTCCCTCCGGAGCCTGCCCCCATTGCCGGGCCGAGCTGCGCACCACCTGCCCGGCCTGCGGCCAGAGCCTTCATGATCGGCCGCAGCGCTACTGCCCGGCCTGCGGCGCGAGCCTGTTCCCGCGCCCTGCCGGCGCTCCGTGCCGCATCTGCGGCCGTCCGGTCGCCGGGCATGCCGCCGGGGGTGCTGAAACCCTCATCTGCTCCGAGCGCTGCCTGCGCATCTTCATCCAGCGCCATGTCAGGGTGTGCGATCAATGCGGCCGCCGCTTCACGATCCAGGCTGAGACCCGGGGCGAGCTGGCCGGCTTGAAGTTTCCGGGCCAGGAAGGTCCTCCCCGCGATTTCTGCTCCCGCGACTGCTGTATGGAATACGTTGCCGCCGGAAAGCGGAATACGTGATCGCTCATGAAGCATGTGCTAATCTATGTCACTTGACGGGTCGAGCCCTCGAGGGATAATTTTGTATTGTATGCCGGCTTAGCAAACGTGCTCATCACAGCGCTCAGGCCCATGATCATCGGCCGGTGCAATGCCCCGAAAGGCACAGAATGAGTATGCAGCGTCCCTCGCCCGGCTCCGCGAGTCTTTCCATCAAGGTCCTGAAGCGGCGCAGGACCTACAACGCCTTTGTCACCAACGAGGCCATCGAGGATTATTCGCTGCGCAGCGCGGCCAAGTCTTTCCGGCGCTGGCCGTCCTGGCTGCTCGCCAACACGGCCCTGGGCGGCATCACCTTCCTGGCGCTGGAGGCCATCGGCGCGCTCCTGGTCCTGGACTACGGCTTCGTCAACTCCACCCTGGCCATCCTGTGCGTGGCCCTCATCGTCATCGCCACCGGCCTGCCCATCTCCTACTATGCCTCGCGCTACAACGTGGACATCGACCTGCTCACCCGGGGCGCGGGCTTCGGGTACTTCGGCTCCACGCTGACCTCGCTCATCTACGCCTCCTATACCATCATCTTCTTCGCCATCGAGGCGGGCATCATGGCCAAGGCGCTGGAGCTGGGCCTGGGCATGCCCCTGTCGGTCGGGTACCTCGTCAGCTCCCTCGTCATCATCCCCCTGGTCTTCTACGGCATCACCCTCATCAACAAGCTGCAACTCTATACCCAACCTTTCTGGATCATCCTGTCCGTGCTGCTCTTCGCCTACATCTTCGCCACGGACTCCGGCGCCCTGGAGAACTGGACGGCCTATGCGGGCCTGAACGGCATGTCCGGCGACTTTGCCCCGCTCCTCTTCGGCGGCGCGCTCTCCGTGGCGTTTTCCCTGGTGCCGCAGATCGGGGAACAGGTGGACTACTTGCGTTTTCTTCCGGACAAGACTGCCGCCAACCGTACCGACTGGTGGGTGGCGATGGTCGCCGCAGGCCCGGGATGGATCGTCATCGGCGCGATCAAGCTGCTGTGCGGGTCGTTCCTCGCAGTCCTGCTTCTGCACCAGTCCGGGGTGTCCATGAGCGACGCCCTGGAGCCGTTCAACCTCTACCTCAACGGCTTCAGGATCGTGTTCGGCCCCACGGGCCTGGCCCTGGCGGTGACGACCTTCTTCGTCGTCGTCTGCCAGGTGAAGATCAACGTGACCAACGCCTACGCCGGCTCGCTGGCCTGGTCGAATTTCTTCTCGCGCATCACCCACAGTCACCCCGGCCGGGCCGTGTGGCTCATCTTCAACATCACCATCTCGATCCTGCTCATGCAATTCGGCGTGTTCTACATCCTGCACTCCATCCTCCTGGTCTACGCCATGTTCGCGGCGGCCTGGGTTGGTGCGATCTTCACCGACCTGGCCATCCTCAAGCCCCTGGGCCTGAGCCCGGCGCACATCGAGTACAAAAGGGCGCATCTCTACAACATCAATCCCGTGGGCTTCGGGGCCATGCTGCTCTCCGCCGGCACGGCCATGCTCTGCTACCAGGGCGTGTTCGGGGCCTATCCCAAGGCGTTCGCCCCACTCATCGCCCTGGGTGTCTCCCTCCCGTCGGCCGTGTGCATCGCCCTGCTCACGCGCGGCCGGTTCTATCTGGCGCGAAGGATCATTCCGGTGCAGACGGATGAGCTCATCACCTGCTCCACCTGCAACAAGCTCTACGAGGCGGACGACACGGTCTTCTGCCCCGCCTACGGCGAGCACGTCTGCTCGCTGTGCTGTTCGCTGGACAGCATCTGCAAGGGGTTCTGCAAGAAGTCCGGAGGGCTGGAGAACGGAGGCTGGCGAACCCGGATTTTCGGCTTCATGGACAAAACGTTCCTCTCCCCCTATTTCAGCCGGCGGGCAAAGATATTCTGCCTCCATTTCTTCAACATCCTCTGCGCCATAGCCCTCATATTCGCGCTCTGCTTCGCCTATTTCGCCACCAATGCGGACCTGGATAAAAGTGTCCTGGCCCATGTTTTCGTCACCCTCTTCATTTTCACCATGCCCATCATCGGCATCTGGGTGTGGTGGTTCTCCCTGATCCAGGAGACCAGCCTGCTGGCCGAGGACGAGCTGGACAAGCACATCCATGAGCTGGAGCAGGAGGTCGCCAAGCGGGTCGCGGTCAGCGCGGCCCTGGAGGAAAAGAGCAGCCAGCAGCGGCTCATCCTGGAGAACGCCTCCATCGGCATCGCCTACGTGAAGGAAAACCAGCTCGTCTGGAGCAACAACCGCTTCATGTGGCTCTGCGGAGTCGGGCAGAGAGAATCCGGCGACGGGATCCGCCTGGACTCCTTCCTGAGCCAGGCGGGCATCCGGGCCGGGATCATGGATGAGGTGCAGAAGGCCTTGGCCGGGGGAGAGCGTTTCTGCGTCGAGCTGCCCATGACCCAGCCGTCCATGCGCCACTGGTGCGTGCTGACCATCAATGCCGTGAACCCCGCCAGCGTGCGCCAGGGCAGCATCTGGCTGCTGGACGACATCAGCGAGCGCAAGCTGGCCGAGGAACGCTTGCGCCGCAGCGAGGAACGCTTGAAGGAGCTGAACGAGAACCTCGAGGCCCAGGTCCGTTCCCGCACCGAGGAGCTCAAGCAGAGCTTCGAATCCATCCGCCAGGCGGACAAGATGGCCTCGCTCGGCATCCTGGTCTCCGGCGTGGCCCACGAAATCAACAACCCGGCCAGCTTCATCCGCATGAACATCGGCGTGCTCGAGGAAATCTGGCGCGACCTGCTGCCCATGCTGGACAAGAAGGGCCAGGAGGGCGACCTGTGGATAGCCGGCATGCCGTTCAAATACGCGCGCACGAGCATTCCCAAGCTCCTGTGCGGCATCCACCAGGGTGCCGAGCGGGTCTCGACCATCGTTTGCAACTTAAAGGACTACGCCCGCCAGAGCCCCTTGGACATGGGCGGCACGGTCGACATCAACACGGCCCTGGCGGCCTCGCTGGAGCTGCTCGCCAACCCGCTCAACACGGCCACCCGCAACCTGCGGGTGGAGATGGGCGAGGGGCTGCCCATGTTCCGGGGGGACCTGCGGCGGATCGAGCAGGTGCTGGTCAATCTCATCCAGAACGCCTACCAGGCCCTGGCCAGCCGGAACCGGGGCATCCACATGCGCACCTTCCAGAGCGACGGATTCGTTTGCTTCGAGATCGAGGACCAGGGCCGGGGCATCGCCGCCGAGCACTTGAAGCACGTCTGCGACCCTTTTTTCACCACCAAGCGCGACCAGGGCGGGACAGGGCTCGGGCTGTCGGTTTCCGCGGGTATTGTCGAGGAGCACCGGGGCGTCATGGACATCGTTTCCGTCCTTGGCAACGGAACCCGCGTCCGGCTCATGTTTCCAGTCCAGGCCGCCGCCCACTGAGTCGACGTCACAAGGAGCCCCCATGGACCAACACGTCTTTCCCGCACGTCCAATCCTCGTGGTGGACGACGAGCGGGCCGCCCTGGACGGGTTCGAGATCGCCCTCGTGTCATCGGGCTACACCAATGTCGTGACCATGGACGACAGCCGGGCGGTCATGCCCTATCTGGCCGAGCACAAAGTCGAGATCATCCTTCTGGATCTGATCATGCCCCACGTGAGCGGGTCCGAACTCATCGTGGAGATCAGGCACGCCTGCCCCGAGGTGCCCGTGCTCATCGTCACCGCGGTGAACGACATCGATTCGGTGGTGGAATGCATCCGCAACGGCGCCCAGGACTACATCCTCAAGCCCGTGGACAAGGACCAGCTGCGCAACAGGGTGCGCAAGGCCCTGGAGATGTCCGAGCTGGAGCACGAGAACGCCCTCCTGCGGGAGTCCCTGCTCGTCGACGCCCTGCAGCACCCCGAGGCCTTTGCCGAGATCGTCACCCAGAATCCCAGGATGTGCTCGATCTTCAAGTATTGCGAGGCGGTAGCCCCCAGCACCAGACCCATCCTGGTCACCGGGGAGACCGGCACCGGCAAGGAGCTCATCGCCCGGGCCATCCACCGGCTCAGCGGGCGCAAGGGCCAGTTCGTGGCCGTTAACATCGCGGCCTTCGACGACCCCATGTTCGCCGACACCCTGTTCGGCCACGTGCGCGGGGCCTTCACCGGCGCGGAGAACGTCCGGCAGGGCCTGGTCGAAAAAGCTTCCGGCGGCACGCTCTTCCTGGACGAGATCGGAGACCTGCCCCTGGCTTCACAGGTCAAGCTCCTTCGCCTGCTGCAGGAGCAGGAGTTCTTTCCCGTGGGCTCGGACTCCATGAAGAAGGCCAACGTGCGCATCGTGACCTCGACCCTCAAGGATCTGGCCGACTTAAGGCGCAAGGGCCAATTCCGGGAGGATCTCTTCTACCGGCTCGTCACCCACCAGGTCCACATCCCGCCGCTTCGGGAGCGGCCCGACGACATCCGCCGGCTGCTCGACCATTTCCTCGACCTCGACTCCCGGGAGCTCAAGCGCAAGCGGCCCACCTACCACCCCGAGCTGGTCAACCTCCTCAAGTCCTATCATTTCCCGGGCAATGTCCGGGAGTTGCGGGCCATGGTCGGGGACGCCCTGATGAACCACACGACGCGGATGCTGTCCTCGGCGGCGTTCAGGAAGTACATCTTCCAGGAGGATGCGCAGGCCAGCCGGCCCGAGGAGCCGGATCCCGGGGATCCCCTCGACAGCCTGGTCTTTCCCGCGGACAACATGCCCCAGCTCAAGGAGGCGACGCACAAGATCACCCTCGTGCTCATCCGGCAGGCCATGGAGATATCGGGCGGCAACCAGACCGTGGCGGCGAGGATTCTCGGCGTGTCCCAGCAAGCCTTAAGCATGAAGCTGAAGAAGATGGCCCCGGAGGGCTCGTCCCTGCGTCATGCCCGGGACACGTTGCAATGACCCCCGGCGCTCCGGCTGCGGGCCAGGTCCAGGCCGCGGAGCAGACGAGGCAACTGGTTGAGGATGCCGAGCTCCTGAGGATCTACATCGGCGAACGCGACCGGTACCTGGGGCGCCCCTTGTGCGAGGCGCTCGTCGAGGCTGCCAACAGCCGGGGCCTGGCCGGCGCCACGGTGATCAAGGGCGTCCTCGGCTTCGGGGCGCGCCGGCGCATCCATACGGCGAAAATCCTGCGCCTGTCCGCGGACCTGCCCGTGATCGTGGAGATCGTGGACCTGACGGCACGCATCGAGGCCTTCCTGCCCGTCGTGGCCGCCATGGTCGAGGGTGGCACCATCACCGTTTCCAATGTCAGGGCCGTCCTCCACCCGCCCGTGCGCATCTGGACGTGATGAGCCCGGACGTGGCCAGGATGGTCCAGTACCCCTCTCCAAGGTCGTGCACCTGCTTGCCGGGCAAAGCGGCCGGGGCTCAGCATAAAATGCTCAATGATTCGGAGCAAACTCAAAGAAACCATGACCGAGAAGAACGTGACCATCCTCAAACTTGTCGATATGGAAAGAGCTTTCCAGCCGGACAGTGAACAACGCCAGGTCGGATAAGATCGTCACCTGCCGGCTCGAAACTCCGGAGAGACCATTGACCGCGCTCTTGGCTGCCGGGTGAAGGCGGCTGTTCGAGGAAGGGGACTGACCGTCTCTATCTGTAGAGTGCATGGGACGCGCAACGAGGGACAGCCGGGCCGACAAAGGAAAAATTCGGCCAGCAAAAGGCGGTAGGCCCACCCTCTGGGGAAAGGGCGCGCGGTGCGCTCGGCCAGCGGGACAGGCTCTTTTCCTACGGGTGTTGTAAAAAACAGTGTATTATGAAAAGTTACGGACATGAAACCTGAGAATCGTCACCAGGCCATCCTCTATGCTGTGATGCGCCACGGCTATGTCTCCATTGAATCACTGTCCGAAGAGCTAGGGGTTTCCTCGCAAACCGTCCGGCGGGACATCAGCGAGCTCGACCGCACCGGCATGCTGGAGCGCAGGCCCGGCGGCGCGAGCTGCCGGACCACGACCATCAACAACACCTATGGCAACCGCCAGGTGGAGGACATCAAGGAGAAGGAGCGCATCGGCAAGGCCATAGCCCAGTACATTCCGGATGACAGCTCCGTCTTCATCACCCTGGGCACCACACTGGAGGTGATCGCTTATGCGCTCCTCGAGCGCAATGGGCTTATGGTCATCACCAACAACACGGTCGCGGCCCTGACCCTGAACAAGAAGACGAATTTCGAGGTGGTCCTGGCCTCGGGCTACATGCGCAAGAGCAGCAATGGCCTGGTGGGCGAGAGCGCAATCGAGTTCGTCAATGGCTTCCAGTGCGACTACGTCATCATGAGCGTCGGCGGCATCAGCGAGGCCGACGGGCACCTGCTCGATTATCACACGGCCGATGTCAGCGTGGCCCAGGCCATGATGCGCAACGCCAACAAGGTGCTGCTGGCGGTGAGCCGGGCGAAGTTCGGGCGCCAGGCCGTGGTCCGGGTCGCGCCGCTCAAGGAAACGGATGTCCTGTTCACGGGGGACCCCGTGCCGCCGCGTCTGGCCGAGCTTGCAACGGGGGCGGGGATCGAAGTCATTGCCGCCTGATTGTAACTGAATTTACAAATGACGGCTGAAGGGCGCGGCTCACCGCGCCCTTTTTATTGTCTGGCAGACCCCTAAAATCAAAAAACATTGCGCACAACGCCAGCCCTTTTTGGGGGGATGGTGTATGTAAACAATTTTACATTTTTTGGAAATCAATTGACACATAATGTCTTTGGGGTGATGTGGTTACAAGTTTGTGTCGTTTTACGGCGCCGGGCTTTCCGGAATACTTGCCCGCTCCAAGGACACCAGCGGGCATAACCCTCGGACCAGGAGATGTGTATGCGCAAAGGCATTGCCGCCCTCATGCTCATGATCGGATTGAGCCTGCTGGCAATCGTGCCCAGCCCCGCCGGGGCTGCGGACCAGATCGTCATCCGTTTCAGCCACAGCAACACGCCGACGCCGATGGACCCCTACCATGCCATTGCCACGAAGATGAAGGCCAAGGTGGAGGGGGCTCTCGGCGCTGACCGCATCGAGATCCAGGAGTACCCGGCCGGCCAGCTCGGCAGCGAGGAGCGCAGCTTCCAGGACGTGCAGCAGGGCATCCTGCAGATGACCGTGCTCGCCGTGAACAACGCCTCCATCTTCTCTCCGGCCCTCGGGGCCTTCGACCTGCCCTACATCTTCAAGGACGTCAAAGAGTTCGACGACTGCGTCGACAAGAACTGGGACCTCATCAACAAAACCATGGAAGCCGAGTGCGGCAACATCGCCATCGCCTGGCACTCCCAGGGGTACCGCTTCATCACCAACAGCAAGAAACCGATCACCTGTCTCGCCGACCTCTCCGACATCAAGATCCGGACTCCGAACAACCCCATCATGATCGGCACCTACCGCGCCTGGGGCTGCGAGCCCGTGCCGCTGGCCTGGGACGAGACCTTCAACGCCGTGCAGCAGAAGGTCGTGGACGGCCAGGACAACCCGCTCGTGTCCATCGCCACCAACCGTTTCTACGAGATCCAGAAATACATCACCGAGCCGCACTACAAGCTCTGGGTTGGACCCGTCGTGGTCAACGCCCAGTGGCTGCACTCACTGCCCCAGGACGTGCAGAAGGCCATCATCGACGCCGGTCGTGCGACCACGGTGGAGATGCGCGGCATGCTCGCGCAGCAGGAGTCCGATGCCCGGAAATTCCTTCAGGAGAAGGGCATGACCTTCTGCGGCGTGCCCACGGACGAGAACGAGTGGATGAAGCGGGCCATGGCCATCTGGCCCAAGTTCTACGGCCAGATCAAGGACCTCGCCATCGCCGAGGCCTTCATGAAGACGCTGGGCCGCGAGCTTCCCAAGTAAGTCACAACCGGGAAAGGGCCCGGCTCAGCCGGGCCTTTTCAGGAGAGCCAAACATGAAACGGGTCCTCACCTGGCTTGACTGTCATTTCGAAGAGGCGTTGTGCGGCTTTCTGCTGGTCGCGGTCATGACCATGCTCATGGCCCAGGTCATCGTGCGCGCAGTCTTCGGCTACGGCCTGACCGCCTCCGAGGAGTTGAGCCGCTTCAGCTTTCTCTATCTGGTCTATTTCGCGGCCAGCCTCGTGGCCGGCAAGGGCGTGCACATCCGTGTCACGGCCCAGATGAAGTTCTACCCCAAGATCCTCCAGACCATCTCGCTCCTGATGGCCGACCTCTTCTGGCTCGTGTTCAACAGCGTCGTCATCTACCAGGGAACCCTGTTCGTCCTGAGCATGGCCAGAAAACCCATGGTTTCCGGCGCGCTGCTCATCGACATGCGCCTGGTCTTCGTGGCCGTGCCCGTGGCCTTCACCCTGCAGAGCCTGCGCATCCTGCAGCGCTGGCTGCACCACTTCCGGAGCGGCACGCCGCTTCTCGGCGAGCAGGTGTCCCTGGAAACGGAGGCCTAACCCATGACTGCAGGCACCATTCTTTGGATCGTCCTGGGCGTATGCCTGGCCATCGGCTGCCCCATCTTCGTCTCCCTCGGCGTGGCCTCGGCCGCGGCACTCCTACTCACCAACATCCCCATGAGCATCGTGGCCATGGACATGATCAAGGTCATGGACATGTTCCCGCTGCTGGCCGTGGTCGGCTTCATCTTCGCCGGCGCCCTCATGGAGAAGGGCGGCATGGCCAAGCAGATCGTGGACATGGCCTCGCTTTTTGTCGGCAGGATACGAGGCGGCCTCGGGATCACCACCATTCTTGGCTGCATGTTCTTCGCCGCCATGATCGGTTCCGGGCCGGGTACGGTTGCCGCCATGGGCAGCATCATGATTCCGACCATGATCCGGCGGGGGTATTCGCCTGAATACGCCGCGGGCGTCGCGGCCACGGGCGGCACGCTCGGCATCCTCATCCCGCCGAGCAACCCCATGATCGTCTACGGCATCATCGCCAGCACCTCGGTCTCGGGCCTGTTCACCGCCGGCTTCGTTCCCGGTTTCGTGCTCGGCCTGCTGATGATGACCATGGCCTGGTTCCTGGCCCGCAAGGCCGGCTTCACCGGCGTCATCGAGGAGGACAAGGGCGTCCGATTCTGGCCGCTCCTGCGCCGGACCTTCTTCTCGCTCATGGCTCCGGTCATCATCCTCGGCGGCATCTACGCCGGCATCTGCACGCCGGTGGAGGCCTCGGTGGTGGCTGTGTTCTACTCCCTCTTCGTCGGTACCTGCATCACCCGGCAGCTCAAGTGGGGCCGGTTCTGGGAAGCCGTCAAGATGACGAACATTTCCGCCGGCAGCATCATCATCGTGCTCGGAGTCTCCACGGTCTTCGGGCGCATCCTGACCATGGAGCGCATCCCGCACGCCCTGGCCAACTACATGATCTCGCTGACCACCAATCCGTTCATCATCCTGATGCTCATCGCCGTGCTGCTCTTGTTCCTCGGCATGTTCATGGAGACCCTGGCGACCATCGTCATCCTGGCTCCCATCTTCATGCCCCTGGTCACCAAGGTCGGCATCGACCCCATCTTCTTCGGCATCTTCTGGGTCATGACCAACGAGGTGGCCATGCTCTCACCGCCCTTGGGGGTCAATCTGTTCATTGCCCAGAACCTGTCCGGAGTGAGCTTCGAGCGCGTGGCCAAGGGAGCGCTGCCCTACGAGTTGCTCATCATCTGCTACATCGTAGTGCTCTGTCTGATTCCGGGCTTTGTCCTCTGGCTACCCAGACTGGTCGGGCAATATTGAGACGCCGATTGCCACGGCATAGGCCTTTAACGTCAAATGGCATGAAGTTTACTATATCATAGTTGGAATGCACTGGAGAAAAGAATGGCTGATAAAGAATTCGATCTGATCTGCATCGGTCGATCATGCGTCGATCTGTATTGCGCAGAATTCGGGGTCCCGCTCAAGCGGGCGATGACCTTCAGCAAGTCCGTGGGCGGCAGCCCCATGAACATCGCCATCGGCACCTCCCGCCTCGGCCTCAAGATCGGTGCCATAACCGGCGTCGGCGCAGAGGAGAACGGCCGCTATCTCAAATGGCAGCTGGAGAGCGAAGGCGTGGACGTGAGCGCGGTGAAGGAGGATCCCAAACGCCTGACCGCCATGGTCATCTTAAGCATCCGCGGACCCAATGATTATCCGCTCATCCAGTACCGCGAGAACTGCGCGGACATGGGCCTCGTGCCCGACGACATCGACCCCGCCTATCTGGCGCGCGCCGGGGCGGTCCTGGTCACGGGCACCCATCTGTCCAGGGACGGCGTCCGGGCGACGACGCTCAAGATCCTGAAGACCGCCAAGTCGTTGGGGCTCAAAACCATCCTGGACATCGACTACCGGCCGAATCTCTGGGGGCTGCAGGGCCACGACGCGGGCTCCAGCCGCTGGGCCGCGGCGGCCGAACAGTGCACCAGGGAATTCCAGGCCGTGCTGCCCTATTTCGACCTCATCGTCGGCACGGAAGAGGAATACTTCATCGCCGGGGGCGTCACGGAAAGCATCGCGGCCCTGCGCGAGGTGCGCAAGCGAACCAAGGCCCTGCTCGTGTTCAAGTTGGGAGAGAGGGGCTGCGCCGCGCTGCCCGGCGAGATACCGAGCGCCTTCATCGACGAGGTCATCTATCCCGGCTTTCCGGTCAAGGTCTACAACTCCATCGGCGCGGGCGACGGCTTCATGTCCGGTTTTCTCCGGGGCTGGCTGCGCGGCGAGGACCTCGCCACCTGCTGCCGCTACGCCAATGCGGCCGGCGCCTTCGCCGTCTCACGGCTGGGTTGTTCCTCGGCCTACCCCAGCTGGACGGAGCTGTCCTATTTCCTGGCCCACGGCAGCCCTTGCCAATGGCTCCGGGAGGACGCCATCCTGGAACAGATCCATTGGGCGACAAACCGGCGCAACAAATGGAAAAACCTCGCCATCCTGGCCTTTGATCACCGCGAAGGCTTTGCCGAGCTGGCGGCAGCCCATGGCAAAACCGCACAGGACATCAGCACCTTCAAGAAGCTGATCTTCCAGGCCGTGACCCTGGCGGCCGAAGACCAGACCGTGGCCCGAAGCAATGACGTCGGCATCCTGGTGGACGACACCTACGGCCTGGATATCCTGTTCGAAAGCAACAGGCACGCCTTCTGGGTCGGGCGCTCCATCGAAAAAACCGGCCCCGGCCCGCTGGTTTTCGAAGGCCAGGCCGACGTCGGCATGACCCTTGCGACCTGGCCGGAGAATCATGTGGTCAAGTGCCTGTTCCGGCCGGGCGCCCATGACGGCATGGACACGGTTGCGGAAAACGAGAAGCAGTTGTGCCGTCTGTTCTCCGGCGTGCGGGGCACCGGGCACGATCTTCTGCTCGAGGTCATCGTGGAAGAGGCCGGCGACGAGGCCGACCAGCTGCTGCTGTACTGGATCCGCCGCTGTTACGAGCTGGGTGTCTACCCGGACTACTGGAAGATCATCCCCACGGGCAAACGGGAAACATGGCAGGCACTGGAGGCTCTGATCGAGCAGTTCGATCCCCATTGTCGCGGCATCCTGCTGCTCGGCCTCAATGCCTCCGAAGAGTCCCTTGTGGACGGATTCAAGGTGGCGGCGGGATTTGAAAAGATTCTCGGCTTCGCCATTGGCCGCAGCATCTTCCTCAAGCCTGCGCAAGAGTGGTTTTCCGGCACCATAACCGCTGACGAGGCCGTTTCCACCGTGAAGGAACGGTTTCTGCGCCTGGTCCATGCCTGGAATCAAAACCGCAAGTGAGGAAACGATGAAAGCGTGTGTCTTGCATGGCCCGAAGGATTTGCGTCTGGAGGACATTCCCCTGCCCGAGCCCACGGCCGGCCACGTGCGCCTGCGCATGGGCGGGGTGGGCATCTGCGGCAGCGATCTGCACTATTACCATCACGGCCGCGTGGGCAACGCCGTGGTCTGCGAGCCCATGATCCTCGGCCATGAGCTCTCCGGGGTGGTGGACAAGGTCGGGCCGGGGGTGACCGGGCTTGATCCCGGACAGAAGGTCATCGTCAACCCCACGGACGAGTGCGGCACCTGCGCCTATTGCCGTGCGGGCCGCCAGAACCTGTGCCCCAGCCTGCGCTATTTCGGCTCGGCCGCGCGCACGCCCCACGTCCAGGGCATCATGGTCGAATATCCCCTGGTCCAGGCCCGCCAGATCGTGCCGGTGAGCGACGACATGCCGCTGGACCAGGCGGCCTGCGTGGAGCCCCTGGCCATCGCCCTGCATGCCGTGTCCCGGGCCGGCAACCTGCTCGGCAAGCGGGTGTTCATCAGCGGCGCCGGGCCGGTGGGCTGCCTGATCGCGGCCGTGGCCCGGCTGAACGGCGCAAGTGAGGTGGTGATCAGCGACATGGAGAGCTTCCCCCTGGGCGTCGCGGCCAAGCTCGGCGCCGACCGGACCGTGAAGGCCGACAAGCCGGAAGACATGGCCGACCTGGAGAACGCCTGCCAGGTCTCGTTCGAGGCCTCGGGCGCCATCGGCGGCATGCAAACCTGTCTTCGCAACGTGGCCCCGGGCGGTACGGTGGTGCACGTCGGCTTCCTGTCGAGCGAGGAGGTCGCCTACCCGATCAACACCATGGTCATCCGCAAGGAGGCCACGGTCTGCGGATCGCTTCGCGCCTACCAGGAGTTCCCGCTCGCCGCGCGGCTGGTGGAGACCGGCCGCCTGGACCTGACGCCCCTCATCACCGCGACCTATCCGCTGGACAAGGCCGAGGAGGCCATCCTCGTGGCCAGCGACAAGACCCGGTCCATGAAGGTCGTGCTCACCGGGAAGTAACCCTCTGGCTCATTGGGCCGCGCTGCGACCCAAAAGGTGAGATACCATGCGAATCAGCGTCTCTGTGGCCACGACCCCCTCGAACATGAGCCATGTCATGTTCGCCGGACAGCTGGAGCGCAACTGCGCCCAGCTCGCCCGGCTGGGATTCCAGGGCGTGGATCTGTTCGTCCCCGATCCGCTCACCATCGATATCGCGGCGGTGAAGTCCGTGCTCGACGCCTGCGGCCTTACGGCGACCATGCTGGCCGCGGCCGGCGACATCATGGCCGACGGCCTGTACCTGAACACGCCCGAGCCATCCCGGCTCTCCGAGCTGCTGGAGCGCTCGCGCCGGCATCTGGACCTGGCCGCCCGGCTCGGGGCCATGCCCAACGTCGGCTTCATCCGCGGCCGGCACGCCGACGGCGAAAGCCGGGCCGAAAGTCTCAAGCGCATGGGCGCGGGCGTCCGGGCCTACTGCGAGCTGGCCGCGGAAATGGGCGTCACGGCCATCATCGAGCCCATCTGCCGCTACGAGATCAACTCCATCAACACCGTGGACCAGGCCCTCGAGTTGTGCGCCCTGGCCGGCTGGCCCGACAACCTCGGACTGCTGCTCGACCTGTTCCACATGAACATCGAGGAGCCCTCGCTCTGCGCGGCCATACTGCGGGCCGGCCGGCACACCCGCCACGTGCACTTCGTGGACAACACCCGCGCCGTGCCGGGCCGCGGCTGCCTGGCCCTGGCGGACGCCGCCGCTTGCCTGAAAGCCGTGGGCTACAACGGCTTTCTCGGCGTGGAAGCCATCACGGGCGAGGACCCCTGGCGCGACGCCGCGCAGGCCGTCGAGTACACCAGGCTGCTCCTTGCGGACTGAAACGCCCGCGTCACTATCATGCCTCTCTCGATTCACCCCGTGAAACAAACCCAAGCACTTGGGAAATTGCACTGAAAGGAGGGCACCATGTTCTCACTCAAGGGTAAGACCGCACTGATCACCGGATCGGGCCGCGGCATCGGGCTGGCCATTGCCGGCGCGCTGGCCCAGCAGGGCGCGAACATCTATCTTTCGGACGTGAACCAGCCGCTGGTGGAGGAGTCCGCGCGCAAGCTCGCGGCCAAGCATCCCGAGGTGCGCGTCCGGACCGTCATTCTCGACGTGACCAAAAACGAGCAGATCGACGACGCCATGAAGACCATCGAGGCGGGTGGCGGGCTGCAGATTCTGGTCAACAACGCGGGCATCAACCTGCGCGAGCCGGTGGCGACCATGAGCGACGAGCTCTGGCAGCGCATGCTGGACATCAACCTGACCGGCGTGTTCCGCGTCTCCCGGGCCGCCTTTCCCCTGCTGAAGAAACAGGGCGGCAAGGTCGTGAACCTCTGCTCGCTCATGTCGGAGATCGCCCGGCCCACGGTCTCGCCCTATGCCAGCACCAAAGGCGCGGTGCGCCAGTTCACCAAGGCGCTCGCCACCGAATGGGCCGAGAACAACATCCAGGTGAACGGCATCGCCCCGGGATTCATCGCCACGGAAATGAACACCGCCCTCATGAACGACAAGGAATTAAACGACTACATCATGCGCCACACCCCGGCCAAGCGCTGGGGCAAGCCGGAGGAGGTCGCTTCGGTCGTGGCCTTCCTGGCCTCGCCTGCCGCGGATTTCGTCACCGGGCAGGTCATTTTCATCGACGGCGGATTCATCGTTTCCCTGTAGCGCCTGGCATGCGGAACGACGGCTTCGGCCGCCGTTCCGCCTCCTGCCGCGGAACGTAAGAACAAAGGGAGCCCGCCATGCATATCGAAAATCGGGAATGGACGGCCCGCGAAGTGGCCTCCCGCATCGACCATACGGTGCTCGCGCCGGATGCGACGCGCGAGATGATCGAGAAGGCCTGTGCCCTGGCCAGGAGTTATGCGTTCAAGGCCGTGTTCACCAATCCCTACTGGACGCCGCTCGTGGCCGAGCTGCTGGACGGCAGCGGCGTCGCCGCCGGCATATCAACCGCCTTTCCGCTGGGGGCCATCTCCACCAAGAGCAAGGTGGCCGAAACCATGGACGTGGTGGAGCGGCTGATGGGCCGGTCCTGCGCGGTGGACATGGTGACCAATCTGGCCTTGCTGAAGGACGGGCGCTACGCCGAGTACACGAACGACATCAAGGCCGTGGTCGAGGCCCTCAAGGGCAGCGGCATCATTGTCAAGGCGATACTCGAGACATCGCTCCTGAGCGACGGTGAGATCCGCACGGCCTGCGCCTGCGCGGCCGAGGCCGGGGTGAACTACGCCAAGACCTCCACCGGCCGCGCCGGGCCGCCGAAGCTGACCGACATCCAGGTGATGCGCGAGGCGCTGCCCCCGGAAATCGGCATCAAGTTCTCGGGATTCGGCACGCACAACGCGCCGGAGCTGGCTTTCCTGGCGTTCCTGTTGGGAGCGGACCTGCTGGGCTCGCCGCAGGGCGATGTCCTCGTGGACGCCCTTGCCGGCCGTTACGGCAAGCTGCGCGCCCACTTTGTGGCAGACAGATCCTAGGGCTCCGCCCGGGCGCGTCCCGTCTTCCTTCATGGCCTCGCCGCCGCCCAGAGCCCGTGAAGCCGAAGGCGTCTCCGTCTATCAAGCCTCTGCCGCTCAGCTTCCATCATGAAGCCTCCTTGCGCGGGGAGGTCAGACCTACGCGGAGAGAAAAACGTCACAATGAACATCGCAAACGAAACCGGCGCAGTTTCTGCCGGAAAATACGGTGTGCCCGAGACGCCTCGAATGGTTTTTTTCTCTGTCGTGACGCCGGAATGTTGTTGTCGTGCCGGCAACATTCCCGGTTCAGGACGCGGCACGCTCCGTCCCCTGGTCGAAAAGGAGTCCTGTGCCGCGCTCACGCTTGGGCGAAGCATCCGTCCCTCGAGGAATATTGTCGCCTCTGACCCGAATGGAGTTTTCTGCAGGGGGTGAGGCATGCACTTCCCGGTGGCAAGCCTCTTTCATGGCCTGTCCCGACGGAGCCGGTCCGGGCGGCTGATTACGGTTCTCAGGGTCAGGCCTGGTGAGGTAGTCATCTCGCATCCGGCTTGGGGGTGCCGGACTGGATCTTTTGAGCGACAACCTTTCCGGCCTCTCTTGAATCTGCTTGATCCCTCTTGCCGATTGACCGATAAGGGCCTTCTCGTCATCGGATTCCAGGAGCGGTTCGGGGGGCAGGCCTTCGGCTCCGGCCGGAAAATCGCAGTTGCAGCCGATATGACCGTATGGCCATCTTTTGTAACGGCCACCGCGGCTTCTCGACGTTTGCGGGCAAAGCTACGAGGAGACGACACGATGGACGATGCAGCATCGTATCCGGGACAGGACCTGAGCGGCTCCGGCAGTTCCCAGGCGGACAGGACGGCCGCCCCGGCCTTCCCCATCGTGGCCATCGGCGCCTCGGCCGGCGGGCTGCAGGCCCTGGAGGTGATATTCAAGGGGCTTTCGGCCAAGCCGGGCGCTGCCTTCGTCGTCGTCACCCACTTGGCCCCTGGCCGCGAGAGCCGGCTGGTCGAGATTCTGGACCGGCAGACGGAGATGGTCGTGCGCCAGGCCGAAGAGGGCATGGCCCTGGCGCTGGACACGGTCCACGTCATCCCGCCGGCCACGGTCATGACCATATCCGGCGGCAGCCTGCGCCTGGCCGCGCGCGAGGGCCACGGCGCCCAGCGCTGCTCCATCGACGCCTTTCTGACCTCGCTGGCCGAGGACCAGGGCGACAACGCCTTCTGCGTCATCCTCTCCGGCACGGGCAGCGACGGGACCACCGGCGTCAGGGCGGTCAAGGAGGCCGACGGCATCGTCATCGTCCAGAGCCCGGAGAGCGCCGAGCATCCGGGCCTGCCCCGAAGCGTGGTGGAAACCGGGATCGTCGACGCCGTCCTGCCGCTCGAGGAGATCGCCGCCTATCTCGCCCGCCACCTGAAAACGGCGACCGCCCTGAACGGGGACCCCTGCGCCCTGCCCAGGGAGAGCGACAACCAGGCGCTGTTCGCAAGGCTTCTCGCCCTCCTCCAGGACGAGACCGGCCACGACTTCACCGGCTACAAGCCGACCACGCTCAGCCGGCGCATCCACAAGCGGATGCTCCTGGCCGACATGACCTCCTTCAGGGAATATGCGGATCTCGTCGAGGCCCAGGCCGAGGAGCGCATCAATCTGTTCCACGACCTGCTCATCGGGGTGACCAAGTTCTTCCGCGACCCCGAGGCCTTCGCCTCCTTCAGGCGCCACGTCCTGACTCCCCTGTTCCGGAGCAAGGCCGCGGGCGACTTCCTGCGCGTCTGGGTCGCCGGCTGCTCCACCGGGGAGGAGGCCTACAGCCTGGCCATGCTGCTCTCGGAATTCCTGGAAGGCGGCAGCGGACGGGTTGCGGTGAAGATCTTCGCCACCGACATCGACACCCACGCCGTGGAATTCGCCCGGCGCGGGGTCTATCCCGGGAACATCGCCGCCGACGTACCGCCGAAGCTCCTGGAGAAGTACTTCACCCCCCGGGGGGTGGAATACGTCGTGCGCCAGGACCTGCGCGAGATGGTCGTCTTCGCCCACCACGACATCCTGCGCGACCCGCCGTTTTTCAAGCTCGACCTCGTCTTCTGCCGCAATCTGCTCATCTACCTGAACGCCGAGGCCCAGAGCAAGGTATTGTCCGTCTTCCACTACGCCCTGAACGCAAACGGCCACCTCTTCCTCGGCCCGTCCGAGACCGTCGGCGGCCAGACGTCCCCCTTCGATCCCGTGGACAAGAAATGGCGGATCTACCGGCGGCGCGACGGGGGCGCAAAGCCGGCCCGCCTCCCGGTCCAGCCGCAACGGCCGGTCACGGAGCAGCCATTTCGCGGCTTCGAGCGCCGCAACGCCAAGGCCAGCCCCGCGGCCATCGTGAGAGAGACCCTGGCCGAGCGCTACGGCCGGCCCTCCGTGCTCCTGGACGCCGAGCTGAACGTCATCCACATCCACGGCGACGTCCAGCGCTACATGGAGTTTCCCCAGGGGGATCTGTCCGCCAGCATCTTCAAGCTCGTGCGCAAGAACCTGCGCCTGCACCTGCGCTCGGCGCTGAAGAAGGCCGGCCAGGCGCCGCGGCCGGTCGAGGTCAGGAACCTGAGGCTGGCCTTGGGCGACGACCGCCTCTTCCACCTCATCGTCGATCCCCTGGGCAGGACCGAAGGCAGCGAGGGGCATTTTCTGGTCACCTTCGAGGAGGCGACGCTCCCTGACAAGGCGGTCGGCGCATGCATCACCGAGGCCGTTCCCGAAAGCGCGGTCGTCAGCCAGTTGGAGGACGACCTCAAGGCGACCAAGGATCAGCTCCGCGATGCCATCGACAGCTTCGAGGGGGTGAACGAGGAGCTCAAGAGTTCCAACGAGGAGCTCATGAGCATGAACGAGGAGCTGCAGTCGAGCCACGAGGAGCTGGAAACCTCCAAGGAGGAGCTCCAGGCCTTGAATGAAGAGCTGACGATCATGAACACCGAGCTCCAGACCAAGCTCGAGGAGCTCGACTCGGCCAACAGCTACCTGGAGAACCTGCTGAAAAGCACCAACGTGGCCACCATTTTCCTGGACCGGGAGCAGGCCGTCCTGCGTTTCACCCCCGCGGCCTCGGAGGTCTTCCACCTGAAGGGCGCGGACATCGGCCGGCCCATCACCGACATCGCCAGCCGGATCGAGAGGTTCGACCTCGTCGGCAGCGCCCGGCAGGTCCTGGCCACCGGCCAGGTGGCCTCCCAGGATGTCCGGACGACCGACGGCCGGTGGCTGTTGGCGCGCATCTTCCCCTACCATACGCTCAGGCAGGAGGTGGAGGGCGTCGTTCTGACCTTCGTGGACGTGTCCCGGCTGAAACAGGCCGAGTCGGAGCTTTTGGAGCTGAACCATGGGCTCGAGGCGCGGGTGGAGGCACGGACCGAGGAGCTCCGGCGGGCCATGGCCGAGACCGAAAGCGTGGCCAGGTTCCCGGAGGAGAACCCCCATCCCGTGCTCCGCTTCGCCACCGAGGGGACGCTCCTCTACGCCAACAGCGCCGGCAGGGAGATCCTGGGCCATTTCGGCTGCCGGGTCGGCGAGCCCTTCGCCTGCCTGCCGGCCGGCCTCAAGGCGGCCATCGGCGATCGCCAACGCCGGGAGGTCGAGATCGGCCTGACGGACAGGGTCTACCTCTTCTCGGTCACGCCCGTGGCCGGCCAGGACTACGCCAACATCTACGGCCGTGACGTGACCGAACAGAAAAAGGCCACGGACGCCCTGCGCGAGAGCCGTGAGGACCTGAACCGGGCCCAGGCCGTGGCCAGGACCGGCAGCTGGCGCCTCGACACGCGCGCAAACCAGCTGATCTGGTCCGACGAAACCTACCGCATGTTCGGCGCCTCCCCGGGCAACCCGCTGACCTACGAGACCTTCCTGTCCGCTATCCACCCCGGGGACCGGGAGTATGTGGACCGGGAGTGGACCGCGGCCCTGGGCGGCGCCCCTTACGACATCGAGCACCGCATCGTGGTCGCGGGAGGGGTCAAGTGGGTCCGGGAGCGGGCCGAGCTGGAGTTCGATGGCCGGGGCACGCTCCTGGGCGGCTTCGGCACGGTCCAGGACGTGACCGACCGCAAGAAGTCCGAGGCGGCCCTGCGCGCGAGCGAGGAGAAGTTCCGCAAGATATTCGACACGAGCGCGAGCCTCATGAGCATCTCCACCCTTGAGGGCGGCCGCATCATCGACGTCAACGAGGCCTTCACGGAGATGGTGGGCCATACCCGTCAGGAGGTCGTTGGCCTTACCTCCCGCGACATCGCCTTCTGGGCGGACTTCGAGCAAAGATCTCGGCTGGTGAAACGGCTTCAGGCCGAGGGGCGGTTCGACAACGAGGAGGTCAGGCTCCGGAAGAAGACCGGCGAGGAGCTGACCGGGCTCATGTCCTGCGCCCTGATGGACATCGACGGGGAACCGTGCATCGTCGCCTCGGTCATCGACATCACCGAGCGCAAAGCCGCCGAGGAGGCGCTGAGCGCGAGTGAGGAGCGCTTCCGGACCACTTTCGAGAGAAACCCCGCGCCCCTGGTCATCGCCGCCTGGGACGACGGCCGCATCTTCCAGACCAACGCGGCCTATGCGGAACTCCTCGGTTATGCTCCGGAGGAGATGATCGGCAGGACATCGCTCGAACTGGGCATCTGGGCCGACCAGGCGGACAGGGAGGCCGCCCGGGAGAAGCTGGCCGCCTCGGGGATTGTGGAGTCGTTCGAGACCCGATTCGTCACCCGCTTGGGCCTGCAGCGCACGGTTCTGCTTTCGGTCCACAAGCTGGAGATCGACGGCCAGCAGTGCATGCTGACCAGCATCAAGGACATCACCGAGCGCAAAGCCGCCGAGGAGGCCTTGCGCGAGAGCGAGGAGATCTACCGCGGCATCTTCCTGAACAAGCACTCGGCCATGTTCCTCGTCGATCCGGCCACGGGCGCGATCGTCGACGCCAACCCGGCGGCCAGCGCCTTCTACGGCTATGCCCGGGAAGAGCTCCAGCAGATGGTCATCATCGACCTGAACACCCTGCCCGCAGACGAGGTCCGCCGGCGCATGGCCGAGGCCAAGGCCAGGAACGTCAACCGCTTCGAGTTTCCCCACCGGCTGGCCTCGGGCGAGGTGCGCGAGGTCGAGGTCTACAGCGGTCCGGTGCGGGTCAAGGGCCGGCAGCTCCTCTACTCCCTGGTCCACGACATCACCGAGCGCAAGCGTATCGAGAAGGAGCTTCAGGAGAGCGAGGAGAAGTTCCGCATGATCTTCAAATCCACGCCGAGCGGCATCGCCATCGTGCGCATGGAGGATGGCAGATTCCTCGACGTGAACGAAGCCCACGCCGGCATCCTCGGCTACCCCCGGGAGGAGATCATCGGCCGGACATCCCTGGACCTCGACGTCTGGGCCGACGACGGGGACAGGCAACGCCTGCGCGAGCTGCTGAAGACGCGCGGCGGCTTCAAGAACCAGGAGATACGGCTGCGCTGCAAACCGGGGGAGACGCGCACGGCGCTGCTCTCCTCCTATCCGCTCACTCTTTCCGGTGAGCTGGCCCACATCACCACGGCCGTGGACATCACCGAGCGCAAGCGGGCCGAGGAGGAGCTGCGCCAGGCCAAGGAGGCCGCCGAGCAGGCCAACCGGGCCAAGAGCGCCTTCCTGGCCAACATGAGCCACGAGATACGCACGCCCATGAACGGGATCATGGGCATGACCGACCTGGCGATGATGACCGACATCCCGTCCCAGACGCGCGACTTCCTCCAGATGTCCAAGGCCTCGGCCGTCCATCTCCTGGCTCTCATCAACGACATCCTCGACCTGTCCAAGATCGAGGCCGGCAAGATGGTCCTCGAGAAAAAGGAGTTCGACCTCCTCCAGGCCCTGGACGCGGTCTGCCGCCCCCTGTCCATGACCGCCCGGGAGAAGGGGCTCGAACTGGCCTGCTCGGTCGACCCGGCCGTCCCGGGCTGCCTGGTGGGCGACAAGGGGCGTTTCCGGCAGGTCCTGACGAACATCGTCGGCAATGCCGTCAAATTCACCAAGCAGGGCCGGGTGGACGTGTCCGTCGGGCTGGCCGGGGAGCAGGATGCGTCCGGGACCACGGTCCGCCTGCTGTTCCGGGTCGAGGACAGCGGCATCGGCATTCCGGCCGACAAGCTGGCCACCATCTTCGAGAGCTTCGCCCAGGTGACGTCCTCGGCCCATGTCGAGTTCGGCGGCACCGGCCTCGGGCTGACCATCTCCAGGCAGCTCGTGGAGCTGATGGGCGGGAGCATCACGGTGAGGAGTCGGGAGGGCGCCGGCAGCACGTTCACCTTCGACCTCGAGTTCGGCGTGGCGGCCAACTGCTACGACACCTCATCCGGCTCCGGGCCTTGGTGCACGGCCCGGGCCGCCAATTCCCTGAAGGTCCTCCTGGCCGAGGACAACATCGTCAACCGCCTGCTGGCGGTCAGTCTCCTGCAGATGCGCGGCCACCGCGTGGAGACCGCCGGAACCGGCCGCGCGGCCCTGGAGATGCTCGCCAGGGAAGCCTTCGACGTCGTGCTCATGGACGTGCAGATGCCGGTGATGGACGGAGTCGAGGCCGTCGGCATCCTGCGCCGCGGCGAGGTGGCCGGGGCCGACCCGACGACGCCGGTGATCGCCCTCACGGCCCACGCCCTGGTCGGCGACAGGGAGCGGTTCATGGCCGCCGGCATGGACGACTATATCTCGAAGCCCATCAACCTGGACGAGTTCGAGCGGATCCTGGCGAAATTCGTGAAGCGCTAGCCGAGTTCCAGATCGAGGCCGGACAACCGCTCCGGGCCGGCGACTTTCCATCCTCCATGGCGGCTGTTGCGTTTTTTCGAACGGATTGCCGACCCGCCGGGCGGCAAGGCTGCCCTCGTGACACCGCTCTTCCTAGAGTCGGAAATGGGCGGGGTCGTTCCCGACCACTTCCGGACCTCAGAACCGAGGGAGTACGGGGGATCATCCCCCTTGTGGGTCCGGGGCAAGGCCCCTGGCCGCCGGAGGTTATCCCTACCGCACCTTGACCGTCTTCTCCTCGCCGCTACGCACGTCGATGAGGTGGACGCCGCAGGCGATGCAGGGGTCGAACGAGTGAACCAGTCGCAGGACCTCCAGGGGCTGGCTCACGTCGGCCACGGGGATGCCCTTGAGCGAGGATTCCACCGGGCTTTCCTTGTCCGCGGCGCAGCGCGGGCCGAAGTTCCAGGCCGAGGGCACGACGAGCTGGTAGTTGGCGATGGCGCCGCCGGCGGTGCGCAGCCAGTGGCCCAGGGCGCCGCGGGGAGCCTCGCCCAGACCCACGCCGCTGGCCGTGGCGGGCGCGGTGTAGCTGGTGAAGACCCGGGTCTGGCCGGTGTTCAGGTTGGTCCGGACCTCGGCCAGCCAGTCGGTCATGGCCGCGGCGATGACTTTGGTCTCGATGGCCCGGGCCGCGGTGCGGCCGAGGACGGAGAAGAGGGCCTCGGTTGACAGGCCGGTCTCGTTCAGGAAGGCGTTGACCGCGGCGACGTAGGGCGCCGAGCCGCTGGCGTAGGCCACGAGGACCCGGGCCAGGGGGCCGACCTCCATGGGCTCACCGAAGTAGCGCGGGGCTTTCAGCCAGCTGTAGCGGGCCTGGTCGTCGTAGCCGGTGTAGGCCGGCTCGGTCGCGCCCTCGGTTGGGTGCAGGTCGGCCTCGCCTTCGTACCAGGAGCGGGCCACGTGCTCGCTGACCTGGGAGAGGTCCACGTCCTGGACGCCGGCGAGGTCGCGGTTGAAGATGGCGCCCCGGGGGCTGAGCAGGGTGGCGGCGGCGTCATCGAGGGGGAACTCGCCGTAGGCCAGGAAGTTGTCGCAGCCGCCGAGGCTGGCCCATTCCGGGTAGGCGCCTGCCAGGAAGGCGACGTCGGGCAGGTAGACGGTGTCGATGAAGTCGGCGGTCTCGGCGAGCAGTCCGGCGAAGGTGTCGAAGCGGCCTTCCGCGCCCATTTCCGAGGCGCAGGTCACGCCGCCGACCACGACGCTTTGGGGGTGGGGGTTCTTGCCGCCGAAGATGGCCATCATTTTGGCCGCCCGCGCCTGGACCTTGAGGGCCTCGAGGTAGTGGGCCACGAGCAGCAGGTTGGCCTCGGGCGAGAGCTTGTAGGCCGGGTGGCCGAAGTAGCCGGCGGTGAAGGGGCCGAGCTGGCCCTGGGTGGCGAAGGTGGCCAGGCGGGTTTTGACCGCGCCGAAGTCGATGGTCGGGGCGTAGGGCGTGACCTGGGAGGCCAAGAGCCCGGTGGCGGTGACGTCGGCCGTGAGCGCCGCGGAGAGGTCCACCCAGTCCAGGGCGTGGAGGTGGTAGAAGTGGACGACGTGGTCGTGCAGGTACTGCGCGCCCATGAGCAGGTTGCGGATGATGCGGGCGTTGGCCGGCGGGATGACGCCCCAGGCGTCCTCGATGCAGGTCGTGGCGCAGGCCAGGTGGACGTAGGTGCACACGCCGCACAGGCGCTGGGTGATGAGCGGGGCGTCGCGCGGGTCGCGGTTCTTGAGCACGAGCTCGATGCCGCGAAACAGCGTGGCCGAGGACCAGGCCTTCCGGATGGTGCCCTGATCGACCTCGGTGTCGATGCGCAGGTGGCCCTCGATGCGGGTGACGGGGTCGAGGGTCAGGCGCTGGGGGGCGGACGGGGTGTCGTCGCCGAGCAGCAGCGGATAGATGGGGGTGATGTTCATGCACTCACTCCTTCGTGGTCGGGGTTTGCGGGGCCGGCCGGCGCAACCGGTCCGCGCGCGGCAAAGGGTGCCGGCACCGGGCGCGGCGCGTGCGGCGGCCGGCGCAATGGGCCGGAAGCGGCCTGGGCGAATGGCGGGCGATCATCATCCCCGGCTGCGGCCAGGGTGCGCAAAAAGGGGAACAGTTTTTGCGACAAATGGTTCATGGCCTCATCCTTTGTTCGCGCAGCCCCACCTTCCCTGGGCGCTGACCCGGGGCTGCCGTCGGCAGCTGGCGAGGATTGAAGCAAGGATGATGCCGGATCCGACCCTATCCGCGGCCGGAGTTCAAATCTTTAGATATATGGCCTAATTGTTCACTAAGGAAACAAAAGAGGAGTGCGGCGCGAATCCACTGCTCGGTTATTCATACCCTTTCAGCGGATCATGTCCGCACAATAATTGCGCAGGGACGCAAACGGCCGCCGGGCTAGCGGGAGCCGCGGGCCGGCACGCGGATGCCGTACTTCTTGACCTTGTAGTGGATGGAACGGCGGCTGATGCCGAGCAGCTCGGCGGCGTCCTTCATCACCCAGCCGACCTCCTCCAGGGCGCGGAGAATGGCCAGGCGCTCGCTCTCGTCCAGGCTCATGGCGTCGCGCAGGGCGGCCGGGGTGTCGCTGCCCGGCTCGAGCTGCAGGTCCTCCAGCTTGAGCACCCCGCCGTGGCAGAGGACCACGCCGGCCTCGATCACGTGCTTGAGCTCCCGAACGTTGCCCGGCCAGGGGTAGTCGAGCATCCGGCGCATGGCCTCGGGGTTCACGGTCATCGGCTCCTGCCCGGGCTCGGCGAAGGTCGCCAGGAATTTCTCGACCAGGATGGGGATGTCATCGACGCGCTCGCGCAAGGGCGGGATGGTCAGGGTCATGACCTTCAGGCGGAAATAGAGGTCCTCGCGAAACGAGCTGTCGCGGACCATGGCCGCCAGGTCGGCGTTGGTCGCAGCCACCACCCGGCAGTCCACGCGCAGCTCGCGGGTGTCGCCGATGCGCCGGATGGTCTGTTCCTGGAGGAAGCGCAGGAGCCGGGTCTGCATCTCGGACGAGATGTTGCCGACTTCGTCCAGGAACAGGGTGCCGCCGTCGGCCTCCTCGATAAGCCCCTTCTTGTCGCGCACGGCGTGGGTGAAGGAGCCCTTGACGTGGCCGAAGAGCTCGCTCTCCAGGAGTCCGGCCGGGGTCGAGCCGCAGTCCACGATGGCAAACGGGCCGGCGGCCCGGGGGGAGAGCTCGTGCAGGATGCGGGCGACGCGCTCCTTGCCCGTGCCCGACTCGCCGGTGACCAGGACGTTGACGTTGGTCGGGGCGATGCGCGAGATGAGGTTGAAGAGCTTCTGCATGGACGGGCTCTTGCCGCCCCACAGGCGCGCAGCGATGGCCGGGTATTCGGCGGCCTCGTCCGTCAGCCTGGGCTGCGGGGCCGGGACGGGCCGGCCCGCCTTCAGGTAGGTCGTGACCTTGGCCAGGAGCTCCTTGCCCTCGAAGGGCTTGGTCAGGTAGTCCACGGCCCCGGACTTGATCGCCTCCACCGAGTCGGGGATGGAGCCGTGGGCGGTCAGGACGATGACCGGCAGTCCGGGATGGTCCTTGAGCACGCGCTCGAGCAGGTCGTGGCCGCTCATGCCGGGCATGCGCACGTCGGTCAGGATGAGGTCGACCGTCTCCTTGGCCAGGATGCGCAGGGCCTCCTCGCCGCTCGCGGCGGTGCGCACGGCGTACCCGCCGGAGGCAAGCCGGGCCTCCACGACCATGAGGATGTTGCGGTCGTCGTCCACCACCAGGATGGTCTGGGTCTTGGCCATCAGGGGATGAGCTCCCGTTTCTTGTTCTCCAGGCTCTGGTGCAGGGCTTCCAGCTCCTCGAGCTGCTTGTTCAGTTTAGCCATCTGGGATTCCCGTGTTTTCAGCTGGCGCTTGGCCGCCTCGAGCTTGCGCTCGGCCTCGGTGCGGCGCTTCTTTTCCGCCGCCAGCTCGGTCTTGAGCTCCAGGGCCTCGACGCTACGCTTCAGGTTCGGGGCGAGCATCCGGGGGTCCTCGCCGCCGAGCTCCTCGGGCAAGCCCTCGGACCAGGCGGCAAAGGCCGCAAGTCCGGCCCGAACCGCATCTGGAGTGTCGGATACGGCCAGGAGCGCGCAGGCCCGGCCGTAGCGGGCCTCGCGCGCGAGGTCCGCGTCGGCGCTTGCTTCGGCCACGGCCCCGAACATGGCCGCGGCCGTCTTGTAGCTGCCGCGGACAAAGGCCGTGCGCGCTGCCTGGTACTCGAGGCGCTGGTAGTAGATGAGCGCCTCCTGGGCCTGGTTCACGGTGACCGGCTCGGGGGCCGCCGCCGGCTTGCGCCAGAGGGCGCCGCCGGCACAGCCGGCGAGCAGGAGCGTGCCCGCGACAAGCGCGGTGAGCAGGAGATTTCTGGCGCTGATCGTCAAGTGCATGACGCGCATCCTATCCGACCTCCGGCGTCGAGGGAAGATGGAAACTGAATATGCTCCCCTCCCCCACCCGGCTGAGAAGACGCATCTCGCCGCCGTGGGCCTCGACGATGCGCTTGGAGATGTTCAGCCCCAGGCCCGCTCCGTCGACCTTCTCGGCCAGGGCGCCGCGGTAGTATTTCTGGAAGACAAAGGGCTGCTCATCCTCGGGGATGCCCGGCCCGCGGTCGGCCACCCAGAAGACCACGCCGCTGGCCGCCAGGCCGGGCTTCGCCGGGCGGGCACCGACCCGGACCACCGAGCCGGCCGGCGAGAATTTCAGCGCATTGCCGATGAGGTTCAGGAGTACCTGGCGGATGTGCTCGGTGTCGAGGGCCACCGTGCCGCCGGGCCAGGCGACCTCGACCTCGATGCTCAAGCCCTTGCGGTTGGCGATGGCCGCCATGCGCTCCACCGCCCCGCGCACCAGGTCCACCGGGTTGGCCGGGGCCAGGCTGAGCACGATGTCCCGGGACTGCAGGCTCGAGACCTGCATCAGGCGCTCCAGGAGCTTCGAGAGGCGCACCAGCTCCTTGGAGGCGATGGCCAGAAAACGCGACTGGCGCTCGCCGACCGGCCCGAGCGTGCCGTCCTCCAGGAGGCTGACCGTCTCCTTGATGCTGGTCAGCGGGGTGCGTATTTCGTGGGAGAGCATGGAGATAAAGTCGGTGCGCATCTCTTCCTCGCGCATGAGGCGCTCCATGAGCTGGTTGAAGGTCTTGGTCAGGTCGCCCAGCTCGTCGTGGGACAGGATACGGATGGGCTCGGACTGGCCCTCGCGGCTGAAGGCCCGGATGCCGCGCTTGAGCTCGCGCAGCGGGCGGCTGAAGCGGTAGGCCAGGAACAGGCTGCCGACGAGGCCCACGGCGATGGCCGCGCTCAGCCCGAGCAGGCCCACGTACATGATGGCCTCGCCCTTGTCGAAGAGGCCCAGAAGCCGCTGGCGCATCTCGCGCTTGTTCTGTTCTCGGACCTTGACCAGCACCTCGAGCCAATGGTCGAGGTCCTTCTCGCCGAGCTTCGGCCCGGCCGCCTCCCAGTCGCCGGTGAACTGGGCTTCGTAGGCGTCCTTCAAGCCCTGCCAGGGCTCGATCACGTCGGGCAGACGCTTGCGCATGGCCGAGAGGATCTGGCCGTACTTCACCAACTGGATGTAGAAGGATTCGAGCTGGGCCTCTTTCTTCAGGATGAGAAAGCGCTTGAGCGCTTCCTCCACGCTCAGGAGCTGCTGGATCAGGAGCCCGGCGGTCTCGTCAACGTCGTTGTTGACCACGACGATGTGGTTGGAGACCGAGACGATCTCGCGCAGCTTGACGAAGAGAAAGGCGGTGTTGGCGTAGAAGATGGCGATCAGGGTCACGCACCAGATGAGCAGCTTGGCCGTGATGCCGAGATGAAAGCGCCCTTCTTCCGTTTTCGCCACCAATACTCCCCCGCCGGACGGATCTTCAAGCCGCCTCCCGGGCCGGACGGCGGACCTGACCCCTCCTATAAGCCTTTTCCCGGCGGGCGCAAGCCGGGGCGGCGAAGCCCAAAGAGCCTAGTGTCGCGTCCTTCAATTAAATAGTCATGGAAGACGCGACACTTCGGGCCACCGAGAGGTGGCCTCGCCGCTGCAAGCGGCGTGAGCAAGCCGAAAACCACGTTTTTCGGCTTGCGATCCTCCTCGAAATGCTTCCTTTGAAATGTCTATGTATTTCGAGGACGTCACACTAGAGAATCTGGCTCAGGAAAAGCTTGGTGCGGTCGTGCTCCGGGGCCTTGAAGAAATGCTCCGGCGTGCCGCTCTCGATGATCTGGCCGGCATCCATGAAGATGACCCGGTCGGCCACCTCGCGGGCGAAGCCCATCTCGTGGGTGACCACGACCATGGTCATGCCGTCGCGGGCAAGCGACTTCATGACGTCCAGGACCTCGCCGATCATCTCCGGATCGAGCGCGCTGGTCGGCTCGTCGAAGAGCATGATCTTGGGGTTCATGGCCAGGGCCCGGGCGATGGCCACGCGCTGCTGCTGGCCGCCGGACAGGCGCGAGGGGTAGACCGTGGCCTTCTCCTTGATGCCCACGCGGTCGAGAAGCTTCATGGCCGTGGCCTCGGCCTCGGCCTTGGGGATCTTCTTCAGCTTGATCGGGGCGAGCGTCAGGTTCTCGAGCACGGTCTTGTGCGGGAAGAGGTTGAAGCTCTGGAAGACCATGCCCAGTTCCTGGCGGATGGCATTGATGTCGTTGGTGCGGTCGTTCAGGTCGAAGCCGTCGACCACGATCGAGCCCTGGTCGATCTCCTCCAGGCGGTTGATGGACCGCAGCAGCGTCGACTTGCCCGAGCCCGAGGGGCCGATGATGACCACCTTCTCGCCGCTGCGGATGTCGAGCGTGACGTTGTCCAGCGCCTTGAGCGGTCCGAAGAACTTGTAGATGTTCCTGATCGTTATGATCGGCGCATCAGACATAGTGGCTCAGCCTCTTTTCCATGTGGGACACACCCTTGGACAGGATGAGGGTGATGACCAGGTAGATGAGGGCGATCATGGTGTAGGTCTCGAAATAATAGAATGACTCGGAGGCGAACTCCCGGCCCCGGCGCAGGATGTCGGCCACGGCCAGGATGGAGACCAGCGAGGTGTCCTTCAGAAGCGCGATGAACTCGTTGCCCACCGGCGGCAGGATGGTCCGCCAGGCCTGGGGCAGGATGACCAGGAACATGGTCTGGCCCCGGTTGAAGCCGAGCGAGCGGGCGGCCTCGGTCTGACCCTTGGAGATGGACATGATGCCGGCCCGGAAGACCTCGCCCATGTAGGCGCCGTAGCAGACGCTCATGGCCGTGACCGCGGCGATCATGTGCGGCACGTTCACGAAGCGCCCCAGGGCGTAGTAGACGTAGAAGAGCTGGACCAGGAGCGGAATGCCGCGCACCACCTCGACATAGGTCGAGGCCACCAGGTTCACGTACTTGTTCTGGGAGATGCGCCCGAGCCCGGTGATGAGCCCCAGGATGAGGGCGAAGAAAATGGCCGAGACGGTCACCTCGAAGGTCACCAGGATGCCGTCGGGCACGAACTTCAGCACCCGCAGGTAGGGGTCGGGCCTGGTGATGAGCAGGTAGGCGATGACCGCCAGGGCCCCGAAGAAGGACAGGCGCCAGGCCGAGAGCAGGCCCTTGTCCTTTTCCCTGGGGATGGCCGCGCCGTCGGTGACCTCTATGCGTATGGTGTCTTCGGTCATGAGCGGGTCCGCGTCACGTTGAAGGTGGGGTAAAATCATGGCCGGGACCGGAGTGGTTCCCGGTCCCGGCCGTTCGTTCTTCTCAAATCAGGGGCCTGGCGCCCGGCCGAGATCCGGCTACTTGCTGCCGAACCACTTGGCCACGATCTTGTCGTACTCGCCCGACTCCTTGACCATCTTCAGGCCCTTGTTGACCAGGGCGACGTTGTCCTTGTCACCCTTGGGGAAGGCAAAGCCCAGGTACTCGGGGGTGTCGGATTTGAGCAGGAAGGCCAGGGCCAGCTTCTGGGAGTACTGCGGGTGCTGCAGGGCGTAGTTGGCGGCGATGGCGTCGTCGCAGATGACCGCGTCGAGACGGCCGCTGTAGAGGTCCTCGATGGCCAGGCCGATCTCGTCGTAGGACTTGGGCGTGGCGCCCTCGATCTTCTTGGCGGCGAAGAAGCCGGTGGTGCCGATCTGGGCGCCCACGGTCTTGCCCTTCAGGTCGGCCGCGGTCTTGGCCGGCGAGCCCTTCTGCACGACCACGCCCTGCTTGACCTCGAAGTAGGGGTCGGAGAAGTCCATGGTATTCTTGCGCTCGTCGGTGATGGACACCGAGGAGCTGATGGCGTCGTACTTCTTGGCCGTAAGCCCGGCGAAGATGCCGTCCCAGGCCACGTTCTTGATCTCGGGCTTGAAGCCGGCGGCCTTGCCCATGGCGGCCAGGAGCTCGACGGAGAAGCCGACGATCTGCTTCTGCTCGTTCACGAACTCCATGGGCGGCCAGGTGGCGTCCGAGGCGAAGACGATGACCTTCTCGGCGGCGCTCGCCGCGGAGGCGAACGTGGCCAGGCAGACGAGGGACAAGAGCAGTTTGCGAAGCATGAAACGTTCCTCCCGGGCTCAAAGGTTCATCAGGATGACAGACTGAAAACCCTGTTGGCGCGATCCGTCGAACGGCAGGTTCCCGGCCGCATTCCCGCGCGGCCGGCCGATCCTGTCACGACCCGGTAACATAGCCGCAAGGCCCTTAAGTTGACAAGGGATTTCCCCGGTTCGGCCCACCCCCGGGGCCTAGTCCTCGAAGACGCTGACCCGGTTGCGGCCCAGGTGCTTGGCCTGATAGAGGGCCATGTCCGCGGCGTTGATCAGGCTCTCCGCCGGCGAGCTGCTCCAGGCTTCGCTGAGCATGGCCACGCCCACGGACACGGTCATCTTGATGCCCGATTCCACCACCCGGCCGTCGCTGCCGCGGATGACGAAGTTGAAGCTCTCGATCAGGTGGCGCACGGCCTCGGCCAGCTCCCGGGCCTCACCCAGGTTCCGGCCGGGCAGGACCAGGCAGAACTCCTCGCCGCCGAAGCGCGCCGGGAAATACTCCTGGGCGGCCGCGGCGCCGGCCTCCCCGGCCTGCTCGGCGATGATCCGGGCCACGGTCACCAGCGCCTGGTCGCCGATCAGATGGCCGTAATGGTCGTTGAAGGCCTTGAACAGGTCGATGTCGATCATGAGCAGCGAGAGCGGATGGCCACCGGCCTGCGCGGCGGCCACGGCCTCCTCCAGATAGGCGTCCAGGGCGCGGCGGTTGTTGAGGCTGGTCAGGGCGTCGGTCCGGCTCATCTTGACCAGCACCTCGGTGTCCTGGTCCAGTGCCGCGATGACCTCGCTGAACAGGCTCTTCAGGCGCGAGACGATGGCCTCGGGCTCCTTCTCGCGCAAGACCGTGTCGATGGCCGTGTTCTCCAGCTGCTGGACGTCTTTTTTCCGGGCCTTGACCATGCGCTCGAACTCGCTCACCGCCCGGGTCGCCTCGTTGAGGGCCGCCTCCAGCCGCCGGCGGTAGGGCGCGCTGACGATCTCCTCGATGCGCGACACGGCCGCGCGGTAACGTTCGGCGCTGAAGTCCCGGACTTTCAGGATGCCCAGGACCTCGGACTGGATCTCGGACTTCTGCTCCGGTGCCAACGTATCGTAATCGTTGAGGCTCCTCATGTAGAGGATGAGCGAGCGCCATTTCTCGTCCTCGGGCACGCCGATCTGGTCCAGGGTCTGGCAGAGGCGGTCGGTACAGGAAAAGACGCACTTCTCGCGCTTGACCGGAGGGGGGTTCTTCTGGGTCATGGCTCCCGTCGACGTGTTCCAAGAGGGCAGGTCCGGACGGCCCGATGGCCGAAACAAGCTTACCTATGATACAATTTGGCCCTCAATTCAATGCCTATTCCGCCCCCTTGCGCCCGACCGCGCCGAGGTAGATGGCGGTCAGCGCCAGGCCGGCGCCGGCCACGTCCAGGCCCGTGGTCGGCCGGCCGAAGAAGGCCACGTCCCAGACAAAGGCCAGGGTCGGCTGGAGCAGGATGACCAGCCCGCCGACCGACACCGGCAGCCGGGCCAGGCTGTAGGAGATGAGCACCCAGCCCAACCCCTGGCCGGCGATGCCGAGCAGGCCGAGGAATGCCCAGTCGCGGCCCCAGGGAACGTGGAAGGACTCCCCGGCCAGGGGCACGCCCAGAGCCAGAAAGACGGCCGCGATCAACGATATCCAGGCCATGTTGCGCACCAGGCCCGGCCATGGCTGGCCCTGTTGCAGGCGCCGGAGCAGCAGCAGGTAGGCGGCATAGAAAAGAGCCGTGGCCAAGCCGAAGATCACCCCCAGCCGCCAGTCGTCCGACAGCCGGCCCCAGCCCGGCCCGACCAGCAAAAAAAGTCCTGAAACGGCCATGGGCACGGCGATGAGCCTGCGCACGCCCACGGCCTCGCGCAGGAAAACGAGGCCATAGAGCACGAGGAAAAAAACCTGGAAGTTGCCGAGCACCGTGGACAGCCCCGGACCGATGGCCAGGATGCTCGCATGCCAGCAGACCAGGTCCAAGGCGAAAAGCACGGCGCAGATCAGGCTTGCACCGAGGACGCGCGGACAGACGGCCAGCCCGGCACCTCCGCCGAGACTGAAGGCCGCCAGCGCGAGCCCGCCCAGGGCCATGCGCCAGAAGGCCGCGGCCGTGGGGCCGACCTGGGCCAGCTTGACCCAGACCGGGTTCAGGCTGATGATGACCGAGCCGAGCAGCATGACCGCCAGGTCGGCAACGGGCAGGTTCCGGGAACCGGGCTGTGAGCGCAACGAGCCGTCCTTCCTTTCGATGCCGCAGTCCGCGCAGGGGGCGCTGCCCCCTGCACCCCCGCCAAGGGGCGTTGCCCCCTGGACTCCCACCAGGAGGGAATGCTTCCCTCCTGGACCTCCCCGGCTTTTACCATGCTGGAGGCCGGTGCCGGGCACCGGCCTCCAGCATGGTAAAGCCGAGGGGGTCAAGGGGGAAATCATTTCCCCCTTGCAGGGGATGCAAGGGGACAGCGTCCCCTTGCCCGCCGGAGGCGCCGGCGCCGGAGATTGGGCCAAGCTACTGGCCAAGCGCCTGAAATGCAAGTAAGAGCAGCGGGCATACATGCCTGGAGAAGAGAGCCATGAAGCTTGTTTTCCTCATTGCCGACGGTATGGGCGACTGGCCCATCGACTCCCTGGGAGGCAGGACGCCGTTGGAGGCCGCCCCCACTCCGGCCATGGACGAGCTCTCGCGCAGGGCGGTTCTGGGCCTGGCCCGGACCGTGCCCGAGGGCATGGCGCCGGGCTCGGACGTGGCCAACATGGCCCTCATGGGCTTCGACCCGGCCGCCTTCCACACCGGCCGCGGGCCCATCGAGGCCGCGGCCCAGGGGCTTACCCTCGGCGCCGACGACGTGGTCTGGCGCATGAACCTGGTCACGGTCAGCGCGCTCGCTCCCGGCGGGATCATGCGCGACTACTCCTCCGGGCACATCGCCACCGAGGCGGCCACGGCCCTGATCCGCGACCTGGCCGAGACATTGAGGCCCGAGGGCTTCCGGCTGGTGCCCGGCATCCAGTACCGGCACCTGCTCATCGAGCCCGGGGCCACGGGTAAACCGGGCCGCGACATCCTGGTCCGCCCGCCCCACGATATCACCGACCAGGTGATCGACGAGGACCTGGCGGCGTTCAAGCGCCATCCGGCCCTGGAGCGACTGGTCAAGGACGCGGCCGCGCGGCTGGCGGCCAATCCGGAGAACCGGACCAAGGCCAGCGCCGTCTGGCCCTGGGGCCAGGGCCGGCGGCTGTCGTTGCCGGACTTCAGGGAGACCTTCGGGCTGAAGGGTGCGGTCATCTCGGCCGTGGACCTGGTTCGGGGCCTGGGCCGGGCGGCCGGCATGGAGGTCATCGAGGTGCCGGGGGTCACCGGGCTCCTCGACACCAACTACGAGGGCAAAGTCGCCGCGGCCCTTGATTTCCTCGAACGCGGGGATTTTGTCTTCGTCCATCTGGAAGGCCCGGACGAATGCGGCCACGGCGGACATACCGCGGACAAGATCGAGGCCATCGCCCGCTTCGACGCCCGGGTGGTGGCGCCCATGGTGGCCGGGCTAACGGGCATCGAGGCTGCCGTGGTCGTGACCTGCGACCATCTGACCCCGATCGCCATCCGCACCCACCACCCCGACCCCGTGCCCTTCCTCCTCAGCTGGCCGGGCGCGCCCGAGACGCCGGGGCGTACCGGCTTCTCCGAGGCCGAGGCGGCCAGGGCGGGCCTGGTTGTCGAGCCGGGGCACAGCTTGTTGCCCTGGATGCTCAAGACCATCGGCCGGCGCTAGAAAACAACGAAAGGGCGCCCGCGCGTCGGCCGCGGCGCCCTGTCCGTTCCTGGGGCCGAAGGCCTGGGCTAGAACTTCTGCATGGCGCCGTCGAGATTCGGCGCGATGGGGAAGACCGAGGCGAAGCCGGAGAGTTCGAAGACCTCCTGGATGTAGTCCTTGATGGCGCAGAGCACCAGCGTCCCCTTGGCGTTCTTGAGCTCCCGGGTGGCCTTGAGCAGCACCCGCAGGCCCGCGCTCGAGATGTACTCCAGGCGGTCGAAGTCCAGGACGATGCGCCCCTGCCCGCCCTTGATCTGGCCGATGAGCTTGTCCTCGAAATCCTGGGAGGTGGAAGAATCCAGCCGCCCGGCAATCGAGAGGATGAGGATGTCGCCCTGTCTCGACTCGATGATCTCCATACGCGTTGTCTCCGTTTCAGCGCTTGGCGCAGATGGTCTTGGTCAGGGTCAGGACATTGACGGCCCCGTCGCGCTGGTAGCGCACGTTGTCCATGACCTTCCTGACGAGATGAATGCCGAGCCCGCCGATGGGGCGTTCCTCCGCTGGGGAATCGAGATCCGGGGGCGCTGCCTCCAGGGGGTTAAAGGCCTGGCCGTCGTCCGTGACCCGCAGGTTCAGGACTCCGTCCGCCAGGGCCAGGTCGATGCGGATGTCATGCTCCCGGTCGTCCGCGAATCCGTAGGAGATGATGTTCGTGACCAGCTCGTCCAGGGCCAGGTTGGTCTCGAAGGCCGCTCGCGGCGGCAGCTCGTACGTCTCCGCGAACTGCTCCAGGCAGGCCCGCAGCGTCTCCAGCTCGGTCAGCCGGTTTTTCAGCACGAAAGTCGTTGCCGACGCAGAGCCGCTCATGACGCTCCTAACGGGGCAGGAAGTAGTCCAGCCCGAGCTTCTTCTCGGTGTCCTCGACCTTCTTCCTCTCGCTCTCGGGCCGCCCCTTGGCCTTGTAGCACGACTCCTCCTGGTCCATCCAGCCCGGAACCGAGAGCCGGATGGAGTTGCCCGGGGTGTGCGTGCCGTCGTCGCCGGAATAGTACTCGAGGATGATGCTGACCGAGTTGCCGCCTCCGTCGTCCACCGACCATTTCCAGACTCGCAGCGTGCCGAAGGCGTCGCCCCGCCACTCGGGGTCCTTGCCGTAGCGCGACTTCAGGGCGTCCAAGAGCTTGTTGAAGAAGCCGAGGCTCTCGTCCTCGTAGGAGACCTTGATGCGCAGGATGCGGCCCGGTACGGCGCAGGTGCCGTAGGTCAGGTAGCCGCTGCGGATGCCCTGCATGGGATGCAGCTGGGCACGGTGCAGGTATTCCTGGCCCCAGATCGGGACCTTGGACTCGTCGTAGAGCTTGTCCTGGTACTTGGCCACGTCGCTGCCCAGAACGAATCCGGCCAGCTCCCTGGGCGCCTTGGCCTGGGCCGCGGCCTGTGCGGCGAAAGCGCCAAGCAGGACGGCCAGGCAGGCGAGGGACGTAAACGCACGCAACATGATCACCGGCTCCTTTGCGTCAGACCAGGCTCGCGCCGAGCCGGGCGTGGCAGTGGGCGCAGAGGTCCGCGTGGTCGTGGATGAACTGGTTCTCCCAGGCCAGCACCCGCTCGGCCACGGCCTCGAGCAGGCGCGGCATGACGCCGGGGAACTGGTCCAGGGTCTTCTTGAACTTCTCCCGGGTGAGCACCAGGCAGACTGCGTCGGTCTCGGCCTTGAGCGAGAAGAGGCGGCGCACGTCCCCCAGGAGCGACAGCCCGCCGAGAAAATCGCCGGCCTTGTAGAGCGTGGCCTGGACCTCCCCGCCCTCGGCGGGCAGGAGCAGGCGCAACTCCCCGTCGAGGATGCAGAAGGCCTTGCCCTCCACGTCGTTCTGGTGGAAGAGGTACTCCCCGGCGTGGTAGCTCTCGCGGGCGCAGAGGTAGGCGAAAACCTTCAGAGCCTCCATGGGCAGGCTGGAGAAGAAGTCCACCTGGCGCAGGGCGCTCAAATTCTCCTGGAACTCGCAGGCCCCGCCGGGCCGGCACTCAGGATTTCTTTCCGTGGACAAGCTCATACAAGCTCCCCTTCTTGGCCATCAGTTCGTCGTAAGGCCCGAGTTCCACGATCTTGCCCGCCTTCATCACCGCGACCTTGTCGAAGTTCTTGATGATGTCCAGCCGGTGGACCACGGCGATGAGCGTCGACTTACCCTTCCACCTGGTTTCCAGGAGGTTCTGGATGCGGGACTGGGACTTGTTGTCCAGCGCGCTCGTTGCCTCGTCCATGATAAGTATCTTCGGCCGCTTGAGGAAGACCCTGGCGATGGCGAGTTTCTGGCGCTGGCCGCCGGACAGCTTGTCGCCCTTGGAGCCGACCGAGAAGTGCATGCCGATCTCGACGATGGCCTCGAGCAGGTCCTCGGCGATCAGGCACTGGATGATGGACTGGTAGATTTTCTCCTGGGACGTCGCGGCGTCGCTCTTGGGCTTGCCGAAGAGGATGTTGTCCAGGATGGTCTGGCTGTAGATGTACTCCTCGGGGGCGTAGAAGGCGAAGGCCCCGGGATCGGCGGCCTCGATCTCCTGCTTGAAGCCGGCCCGGCCCTCCAGGATCAGCGTTTCCAGGTTCAAGGGCAGGCTGGCGGTCTTGTGCCGGCCGGGCACGAAGCGCAGGGCCAGATCGAGGAGCCGGCTGCGCTCGGCCTCGCCCAGGTCCTTCAGCCGGGTCTTCTTCAGCAGTTCGGCCAGTTGCTTGTACTCCTCGAACTGGTCGGGCGGGATGGGGCTCTGCTCGAAGAAGACGTTGTCCTTGGGCAGCCCGGAGAGGATGTCCACCGTGGTCTGGGTCAGCTCCGCGCCCAGCGCGATGAGCGGCATGGCCAGCTGCTGCTTGTCGAGGAAGGCCAGGAAAAAGGCGTTGCGGCTCAAGTTGCCGGTGGCGAACTCGGGTTTCCGCGGGCTGCCGAAGGTCAGGTTGGCGGCCACGGTGGAGTGGTGGAGATAGCGCTGGGGGTCGAAGAACTCGACCTCGCCGGCCAGCTCCTGGCCGAAGTCCTGCTGGAAGCCCTGGCGCACGCGGATGATGCGCTGGGCCAGCTCCGACTCCTGGTCGTGGGCCAGGATGGTGTTCAGGCCGAAGCGCAGGACATCGACGAAGATGCCGGCCTGCTGCAGGACCGCGATCTGGTCGTCCAGGCTCGGCAGCTTGGCCAGTTCCTCGGGGCTGTCGGACTCGAGCGCGGCCTGGCAGGCGTAGAGCAGGTTCTCCTTGATCGAGCCGGTGAAGATGAACGGGCTCTGGGAGACGAAGCCGATGTTGGTGGCGATGTCGCGCTTGGTGAGATCGGCCACCTCCTGGCCGCCGAGCTTGAGCGAGCCGGAAGTGTACTTGTAGAGCTGGCCGACGCACAGGGCCAGCGTCGACTTGCCGCTGCCCGAGAAACCGACCAGGGCCAGGTGCTCGCCGGGCTTCAGGGCCAGGTTGATGTCGGACAGAAGCGTGATCCCGCCGTCGGCCACGAAGGTCAGGCCCTCGACGCCGAGCGAGCCGTCCAGCTCGTAGGGCGCCCGGCCGGTCAGATGGATGGTGTGCTCGGGCGGGAAGTCGAAGTACTCCATGGTCCGCTCGTAGCGCACGCCCGCGTCCTGGTAGATCTGGTAGAAGTCCATCAGCTCCTTCCAGGGATCGTAGAGCTTCTCCTGGGCCGAGAGGAAGGCCACCAGCGAGCCCAGGTCGAACCGGCCCTCGATGATCAGCCAGCCGCCGACGATGAACAGCAGAAAAGGCGCGAGACTCACGCAGAAGTTGTTGAAGGACTTGGTGCCGGTCTTCAGCAGGTTCCAACGGATGCGGATCTTCAAAAGCGCTGCGGCCATGCGGTCGAAGCGGCTGTTCTCGATGCGGTAGGAGGCGTTGCCGTGGATCTCGTGGACGCCGGTGATGGACTCGGCGATCAGGCTCGACATGTCACGGGTGACATCCACGCGCTTCTTGTTGGCGATGTTGGTGGAGCGCTGCATGCGCGGCATGATGACCAGCACCAGCGGATAGATGGCCAGCGACATGCAGGCCATGAGGGGATTGAGGAAGAAGAGATAGCCGCCGAAGGCGAGCAGCGTCAGCACGTTGGTCACCGGCACGGCGATGGCTTGGCCGATGAAGTCGCCGGCCGGGGCGATCTCGGTGACCAGGGCCGAGACGACCATGCCGGCCTGGGTCTTGCGGAAATAGTTGAGCGGCAGGGTCAGGATGTGGTGGTACAGTTCCTTGCGCAGCTTTTCCAGAGCCTCCTGGCCGAGGTAGGTCTGGATGACGTTGATCAGGTACTTGAGCCCGCTGCTCACGACCACCGCGGCCAGGTAGAGCCCGCAGTAGACCAGCAGGAGGTCCAACTTGCGCAGGTTGATGGCCTCGTTGATGATCTTTTTCTGGAGCTCCAGGGGCAGGACGCGGGTGGCGACGGTGAGCATGATCACCGCCAGGAGCGCCACCTGGAGCTTCATGTTGCTCTGGCGCACCCAGGAGAACAGCGAGCGTTTGGTGACCTGGATGGGCGTATCGTCCATGGGCATCTGCATCCTTGCGGTTTAAGGCCATTCCGCCCGCCGTGCGGGCCGGCCCGGGAAGGGATTCGCGGCGCCGGTCCGGTTCACGCACCCGGCGTCCTTGGCGCGCGCGCCGTCGTCGGCCACCTTGGCAAAAAAGAGGCCCGGCCGTCAACACGGCCGGGCCTCGAACATCAGGACAACGCGCGTTCCAAGGCCTAGGGATCCTGCTTGTTGAGCCCCGCCTCTTGCGGGAACACGGGCAGGTAGCGGTAGGCCAGGCTGACCACCACCGCGCCATAGGCCAGGATCATGAGCGAAGTGGCGATCTCGGCCCAGTTGGGGACGTAGGTGTACCACTTGTCGAAGGGCATGGCCGGGAAGGCGATGGTCTGCACGGTGAAGACGTAGCGGTTCACGCACACGCCCAGGCCGTTCAGGATGCAGGCCGTGTAGAACAGAAACGGCGTGCGCCTGAGCGCCGGGACCATGAGCAGGATGGCCGGCAGGACGCCGCAGACACCGAGCTCGAGCCACAGGAGCCACTGGCCGTAGACCGGCCCGTGGAACACGTCCTCGAAGCGTAAGCCTGCCCGGGGCAGGATGTCGGTGATCCAGGCGTAGGTGTCGGCGAACTTGAAAAAGAGGTAGACGCAGAGCATGGTGCCGCCGATCTTGCCCATCAGCGTCTTGACCTTGTAGGTCGTCATCTGGCGGCCGGAGAGGAGCTCGATGGTCTTGCACACCAGGACCGTGAAGCAGGGGCCGGCGGCCACGGCGGACAGGACGAAGAGGAAGAAGGTCCAGGGCCAGATGAAGAAGCCCTCGCGGAAGGCATACGGCCGGCCGAAGAGCACGCCGTACATGCCGCCGAGCGAGCCCTGGTGGAAGGTGGACAGGAAGGCGCCCACGCCGGCAAACAGCGGCATGGCCACGTGCATGTTGTGCGCCAGGGAGCGCAGGAGCGGCACCTTGTTCAGCTGCTTCTGCTCCAGGACCAGGGGCACGAACTCGATGATCAGCACGATCAGGTAGCAGGTGATGCAGAAGATGACTTCGGTCAGCATGGAGTGGACGTTGGGGTGCCAGTAACCGAACCAGGCTCTGAGCGGCTGGCCGATGTCCAGCGTCAGCACGAGCATGGCTCCGGAGTAGCACAGGAAGCCCACGACCACGGACAGGTTGATGATGTCCTTCAGGGGCTGGATGTCCAGGATGTACTTCAGGAAGCCGGTGAAGAAGGCGCCGGCGCCCAGGGCGATGACCGCCAGGTCGAAGGTGATCCAGAGGCCGAACCCGAAGTAGTTGTCGAGGTTGGTCTCGCCGATGCCCCAGCCCAGGATGCGGAAGGCGCCGTAGACGCCCCACAGCAGGAACAGGGAGATGAAGCCGAGCCAGAGCAGGAACTTGCCCAGGCCGCCGCGGCTCACTCCCTCGGGGAAGAGCTCGTAGTCGATGGGCTTAGCCATGTTGGCCTCCTTCGGCGCCGTGCGCGTCACCGGCGCGGTAGTTGTCGAGCATGGCCAGCACCCAGGGGCGCTTGCTCATGTAGTAGACCTGGGGGTTCAAGTGCAGCTTGGCCAGGAGCCGGCGGGAGTACTGGCTCTTGGACAGTTCGCCCACGGTGTGCTCGGCGTTGTTGAAGTCGCCGAAGGTGATGGCCCCGGCCGGGCAGGCCGAGACGCAGGCCGGCTGGTACCAGTCCTGGGGCAGGTTCATGGGATCGACGCCCTCCTTGCGGGCGCGTTCCTTGGCCGCGTTCCAGCGGTGATGGCAGAAGGTGCACTTCTCGACCACGCCGCGGGGCCGGGCGGAGGTGAAGGGGGTCAGCGTCTTGTCCATGCCCTCGGGGAACTGCGGGTCCCACCAGTTGAAGTAGCGGGAGTGGTAGGGGCAGGCCGCCATGCAGTACCGGCAGCCGATGCAGCGCGGATAGATCTGACTGACGATGCCGCCCTCCTCGTTCTTGTCCGTGGCCACCACCGGGCAGACCGGCACGCAGGCCGGATGTTCGCACTGCATGCACGGCCGGGGCAGGTAGGCCACCTCGTGCTCGGGGAAGGGCTTGCCGTTCTCCATCTTGTAGACCAGCAGCCAGGTCAGCGTGCGCAGCTTGTTGGAGGCGTCGAAGTTCTCATACTTGGAAATGGGGGCGATGTTGTTCTCGGCCTGGCAGGCGACCATGCACGCGCCGCAGCCCGTGCACTTGTCCAGGTCGACGACCATCCCCCACTTGATGGTGAATTCTTTGAATTCCATCTGTCACACCCTCTTTAGCTTTTGGCGATTTTGACCTTGGAGCTGTCCCACACGGGCAGGCCGGTCACCGGCTCGGCGCTCACGGTCAAGACCTTGCAGACGTTGGCGCCCTTGCCGCGGCTGTAGACGTCGAAGGCCGTGTGACCGAGGCCCAGCGGCGCGGCGACCGCGCCGGGCATGACCGCCTCGTCGATGTCGACCAGGGCCATGATCTCGCCCCGGGCGCTGGCGACCTTGACCAGGTCGCCGCCCGCCACGCCGGCCTTGGCCGCGGTCTGGCCGCACATGGCCAGGCACAGGCTCGAAGCCTTCAGCTCGTCGTCGCGGATGGTCGTCAGGTTGGAGGGCGGAGTGGCCACCTTGGCCGAGCCGACGTTCTCCAGGGCGAGCGGCACCAGGCTGAAGGGGAAGGCCGCGTCGGGCGTGCCGGGCAGGGCCTTCTCCAGGACTTGGACCGGGAAGGTCAGGCCGCCCTGCTCCGCCTGGGCCACGGAAACCCAGGGGGTGCCGGTGCCCAGGCCCTCGGCCAGGTCGCCGCCCTCGGGCGCGCTGCCGTCGGCAATGGCCTGCCAGGGCATGACCGTATCCGACATGAAGCCGCCGGACTCGGCCAGGGCCGCGACCCGGGCCGCGAGCACGTCCTCGAAGGTCGCAAACCCGAGGTCCACGCCGAGCGTCTTGGCCAAGCCGAGGACCACGTCCGCGGTGGACTTGGCGTCGCAGGCCGGAGCGGCCACCGGCGCGGCCATGGTGTAGCTGGCGAAGGAGGAGCCGTAGGGTGTGATCAGATCCTCGAAGCGCTCGAGGCTCAGGGTATTGGGCAGGATGAGGTCGCACATGGCCGCGGTCTCGTCCATGAAGGGCGAGAAGCTGACCTTGAAGGGCACCTTGGCCAGGGCCTTGCCCAGGGTCTCGGGCTCGGGCAGGGCGTAGGCCGGGTTGGCCTCGTGGACGAGCAGCACCTCGGGTGCCGGGAGCTTGCCGGCGTCGACCTGCATCAGGAAATCGACCAGGTCGGCCTTGAGCATCTGGCTCCGGGTCAGGCCGCCGGTCACCACCGGGGCGATCTCGGGGATGGCCCGCAGGCCCCCGGGCTTGCCCAGGTTGCCGAGCAGCAGGTTCAGGCACAGGCCGGCGACCACGTCGGCCGCCGCGCCGCCCCGGCCCATGACGCTGCCGGCCACGACCAGGGGCCGCTTGGCCGATGCAAGCGTCTTGGCCAGCGCGGCGAAGGCCTCGGGGGCCACGCCGGTGGCGTCCTTGATCTTGGCCGGGGCGTAGGCGCTCGTGACCAGGGCGCGAAACGCCTCGAAGCCTTGCGCCTCGGCCGCGGCGCCCATCTGGATGAGCTGGGCGGCCAGGCCCAGGGCAAAGGCCGCGCCGGCGCCCGGAGCCACCGGAATATACTGGTCGCAGACCGCGGCAGTGCGGGTCCGGACCGGGCCGGCGTAGATCCAGGTCGTCTTGGAGTCGGCGCCGGCGGGGCGGGAGGCGGCCAGGGCTTTCGCATTGCGCACCGGGGTGCCGAAGGATTCGAAGAGGTCGGCGCCGATGGCCAGGACGCAGTCGGCGTTCTCCAGGTCGTAGCCGGGCTGGCCCTTGCCCTGCATCAGCCGGTTCCAGGCCCGGGCGGCCACGTGGCTCTCCCCGGGCATGAGGCAGAAGGCCGAGGAGCCAACGCCCGCGACCAGGCCCGAGAGGACCTCGGCGGCCGTGCCGGTCTCGTCGCCGCAGACCGCCGCGACCTTGCCCTTGGCGGCCTTCATCTTCTCCAGGAGAAGCGCCTCGGCCTCCTCCCAGCTGAGCGGCGAGAAGGAGTCGCCGGCCTTCTTCAGCGGACCCTTGATCCGGGCCGGACCATAGCGCAGTTGGACCTCGGCCGGCGCCAGGGCGCCCATACCGCCCTGGGACAGGGGGTTTTTCGCATTGCCGGTGACGGCGCAGGGCCGGCCGCCGGCGGTGGTGACGTTGACCGGCGCCGGAGCGCCGAGCTTGCTGATCATCGGGACGTGAGCGATGCCGCCGTACTGAAGACGGGGAATCCACGGCCAGTTCTGCGTCCAGATGGACGAATCGTCGGCCAGCTTGAAGGGAATCGGCGTCGCCAGGGTACCGGCCACAGCGCCGGCGACAAACATGATGAATCGTCTGCGGTTCACACCCATTTTCCCCACCCCTTTCCTACTTGTGACACACGAAGCAGGCGTTGCTGACGCCGTTTTCGGCATGGCACCGTTCACATTGCCACATCTTCATCGTCTGCTTGCTGTATCCCGAAAGGCGGTTCTGATAGTACGTCGGCGTCTTGTCCATCTTGGCCACATCGGGATGGCAATCGGTGCAGTCGAAGGCGTTGTGGGCGATGTGGGAGAAGAACACGTTGTCGGGCTGGTACTGGTAGGTCAGCCAGGGGACCTCCTTGCCCTTCTCCACGTACTCGGCCACGAACTTGGCCTCGTCGGGGTTGTCCGTCTGCGGCGCTGCATGGCACTCGGCGCACTTCTCGAGGGTGGGGTAGCCGGCGTAGGAACCGTCATCCCGGAAGAAATGGCAGTCTTCGCAGCTCATCCCGGCGTTCTCGACGTGCGCCGGATGGCTGAAGTTGAAGGGTTGCTGCTTCTCGCTGTAGAGCACCTGTGGGAAGACAAACCAGCCCACCCCGAGGGACAGGATGAGACCCAAGAGGAAGAACGCCGTTCCCCCTCCCTGCGAAGAAGGTGTTTTCCGGTCCATAATTTCGCCCCGTTGAGAGTTCGAGGAACAGGAAAAAACAAAGCCCGCGATGAAACAAACCGCGAAGACAAAAACCCCGATGAAACAAGCCCGACTGGAAACGTCCCTTTCTATGCAATGAGTCAAACGAGTGTCAAGGCAAGATAAGGAGATATTTCACAAGCCTAACGACAATCACGGCCAGTTATTTCAGTATGTTAGAAAAAATTGCCGGCTGCACCCGCACCAGGGCCGCAAGCCGATTCCCGAGGCCCATGGCGCCCGCAGGGGTGACAACCAGGCCCCATGGGGCTATGCTGCCGATCGGCGTAATACTCCATCCCGACGAAAGAAAATCGCCATGAAAAAAAACCTCCGCTTCGACAGCCTCGTCATCCACGCCGGCCAGGACCCCGAGAACTGGCACGGCGCCACCCGCGCGCCCGTGGTCCAGAGCGCGGCCCACGCCTTCGACACGGCCGAGGCCATAAGCCAGGCCTTTGCCGGGGCTGCCGGCCAGGACGTCTACCTGCGCCTGACCAACCCGACCAACCGCGCTCTCGAGGACAAGCTCGCCGCGCTGGAGGGCGGGGCCGGTGCCGTGGTCAGCGCCTCGGGCATGGCCGCGGTGTCCACGGCCTGCCTTACGCTCCTGCGGGCCGGGGACGAGATCGTCGCCGGCCGGACCCTTTTCCTGTCCACCGGCGCCCTGTTCACCCAGATTTTCAAAAAGTACGGCATCGGCGTCAGGCTCGTGCCCACCGACGACGCGAACGCCCTGGCCGCGGCCGTCAGCGACAAGACCCGGCTGGTCTACCTCGAGGTCATCGGCAACCCGCGCCTGGACGTGCCCGACATCAAGGCCTGGGCCGAGGCGGCCCACGCCCTCGGCCTGCCGCTGGTGGTCGACGCCACCCTGGCCTCGCCCTATCTCCTGCGGCCCGTCGAGCTCGGCGCGGACGTGGTCGTCCACTCCACCACCAAGTACCTGAACGGCCACGGCTCGGCCCTGGGCGGGGTGGTCGTGGATGCCGGCCGCTTCGACTGGGCGGCCTCGCCCCGGTTCGCCGACATGGCGCCGTTCGTTGCCCGCAAAGGCCGTCTGGCCTACCTCGACCGGCTCTGGCGTGAGACGCACATAAACCTCGGCCCTGCGGCCGCGCCCTGGCACAGCTACCTGACCATGCTCGGCCTGGACACGCTCGCCTTGCGCATGCGCCGCCACCTGGACAACGCACTGACCGTGGCCGAGTTCCTGGCCGAACGGCCCGAGGTGGCTTTCGTCAACTACCCCGGCCTGCCCGGCTCGCCCTGCCACGAGGTGGCCGCGCGGCAGTTCGAGGGCCGGGGGTTCGGCGCGCTGCTGACCTTTGGCCTGAAGGACGCCGCGGCCTGCCGCCGGCTGATCGACGCGCTCACGCTCATCAGCAACCTGGCCAACCTGGGCGACGCCAAAACCCTCATCCTCCACCCCCGCTCGACCCAGTTCGTGTCCTTCGACGACGCCGCGGCCGCGGCCTGGGGCGTGACCCCGGAGATGCTGCGCCTGTCCGTGGGCATCGAGCACGTGGACGACATCTGCGAGGACCTGGCGCGCGGCCTCGAGGCGGCGGGAAGGTGAGCGAGTACGCCGGCTCCTTCGCCTCCCCGGGGGTCTCGGTGGGCAAGGTGGAGAAGCTTTTTGCCCGCCTGGCCGAGCCGCCCGGAGTCCTGGCCACCGAGTGCGGGGCGGGCCTCGGCCCGGTGACCCTGGCCTACGAGACCTACGGCCGCCTGAACGCGGACAGGTCCAACGCGGTCCTGGTCTGCCACGCCCTGTCCGGCGACTCGCACCTCGCCGGCTACTACCGCGAGGACGACCCCAAGCCCGGCTGGTGGGACCTGATGGTCGGCCCGGGCAAGGGCCTGGACACCGAGCGCTACTTCGTCGTCTGCGCCAACGTCCTCGGCGGCTGCATGGGCTCGACCGGCCCCGGCTCCGAGAACCCGGCCACGGGCCGGCCGTTTGGTGCGACCTTCCCGGTCCTGACCATCGGCGACATGGTCAAGGCCCAGAAGCTGCTCGTCGAGCACCTGGGCATAGAGCGGCTGCTGGCCGTGGTCGGCGGCTCCATGGGCGGCATGCAGGTCCTCGAATGGGCCGTGCGCTACCCCGAGGCCGTGCGCGGCGCCGTGCCCCTGGCCACCACCACCAAGCACTCGGCCCTGGCCATTGCCTTCAACGAGGTCGCCCGCCAGGCGATCATGACCGACCCGGCCTGGCGCGGCGGCGACTACTCCGCAGACGAGCCGCCCAGCCATGGCCTGGCCGTGGCGCGCATGATCGGCCACATCACCTATCTCTCGGACGCGGCCATGCGCCGCAAGTTCGACCGCAGGCTGCAGGACCGCTGCGAGATCGGCTACACCTTCGAGGCCGACTTCCAGGTGGCCAGCTACCTGCGCCACCAGGGCCAGAAGTTCGTCGAGCGCTTCGACGCCAACTCCTTTCTCTACCTGACCAAGGCCACCGACTACTTCAACCTGGAGAACGCCTGGGGCGGCGGCTCGCTGACCGCGGCCTTCTCCCGGGCTCTCGCGCGCTTTCTCATTGTGTCCTACACCTCGGACTGGCTCTACCCGACGTATCAGTCCAAGACCATGGTCCAGGCGCTCAAAAAAGCTGGGAAAAAGGTCAGCTTCTGCGAGATCGAGGCCGACTTCGGCCACGACGCCTTCCTGCTGCCGAGCGAGCGCCTGACCAGCCTCATCTCCGGTTTCCTTGCCACGCTGGCCCGCGAGGAGGCATAGATGCGCTTCGACCTTGCGGTCATCGCCGACTGGATCGAGCCCAAAGCCACGGTCCTGGACCTCGGCTGCGGCCCGGGCGAGCTGCTGGCCCATCTGCGCGCGGTGAAGGAGGTCGTGGGCACAGGCATCGAGAAGGACGAGGACGAGGTGGCCACGGCCATCGGCCGGGGCCTGACCGTGATCCAGGGCGACATGAACGAGGAGATCCGGGACTATCCTGACAAGTCCTTCGACTACGTGATCCTGTCCCAGACACTGATGCAGGTCTTCGACCCGGCGCGCATCATCGGCGAGATGATCCGGGTCGGGCGCTACGGCATCGTCTCCTTCCCCAACTTCGGCCACTGGCGCTGCCGGGCCCAGCTCTTCTTCCGCGGCCGCGCCCCGGTCACCCGCGAGCTGCCCTACCAGTGGTACGACACGCCCAACATCCGGGTCATCGCCTACGCCGATTTTACGCGCTTCTGCCGGACCTTCGGCTTCAAGGTGCTGAACGAGGCCGCGGTGCGCGAGCGCGCCGGCGGCGGCTCGGGTGCGCGCGTGACCCGGCTCAAGAACCTCCTGGCCACCCACGGCGTCTTCATGCTCGCCCGCTGATCCCGCGGGCAGCGGTCGAAGAGCCGACGAAGGGTGCGACCGCGCACCGGAAAGGGGGCTCGTTGCCAGCAGTCCGCCCCCTACCCGCCTTCTCTTACCTCGCGGGCGTCACGATCTTCCCCAACCCATCCGGGACTCCCGACCCTCTTCAACGGGTCAGCCGGCCGGGAATTTCGAGGCGGCGGGGCCTTGACCGCCGGCTCGAAAGTCCCGGCCGAACTCGGGGGGTCCGGGGGGCCCTCGGCCCCCCGGCCGCCGGAGGCCTGCCTTTCCCTCGCGGGCTCAGGCTTCGGTTTCGGACTCGGCGAGCTTGCGGTAGATGGTCTGGCGGCTGATGCCGAGCAGCTTGGCCGCCCGGCTCTTGTTGCCCTGGCAGCGCTTGAGCGCCTCGGCGATGGCTGTCGGCGCGGTCGGGGAGCAGCCCGCGGCCGCCGCCGGATTGCGGTTCTTGACCGTGGCCGCGAGGTCGCGGGGCAGGTGCCCGGGACCGACGAGCCCGCCGGGGCAGAGGATGCAGGCGTGCTCCATGACGTTTTTCAGCTCCCGGACGTTGCCCGGCCAGTGGTGGGCGGACAAAAGCCCGAGCGCGGCCTCGCCGATGCCGTCGATGGCCTTGCCCATGGCCTGGCGGAAGCGCTCGACGAAATGCCAGGCCAGCGCCGGGATGTCCTCGCGGCGCTCGCGCAAGGGGGACAGCGGCACGACCATGACCTTCAGCCGGTAGTAGAGGTCCTCGCGGAACTGGCCGCGCCGGACCTTCTCGGCCAGGTCCACGTTGGTCGCGGCGACCACGCGCACGTCGGCCTTGCGCGTCCTTGACTCGCCCACCCGCTCGTACTCCTTCAGGTCCAGGAAGCGCAGGAGCTTCAACTGGATGCGCGCAGAGATGTCGCCGATCTCGTCCAGGAAGATCGTGCCGCCCTCGGCGGCCTCGAAGCGGCCGACCTTATGCATCACCGCGCCGGTGAAGGCGCCCTTGGTGTGGCCGAAGAGCTCGGACTCGAGGAGCGATTCGGACAAGGCCGAGCAGTTGACCTTGATGAGCGGCCGCGCCGCGCGGCCGCCGGCGGCATGCAGAGCCTCGACCACCAGCTCCTTGCCCGTGCCCGACTCGCCGCTGACCAGCACGGTGGTGTCCATGTCCGCCAGGAGCGCGATCAGCCGCTCGATTTCGCGCATGGCCGGGGAGATGCCGACCAGGCCGACCGGGGGGCGCGCGTCGCCGGCCCGCTTCTCCAGCTCCTCCAGCCGGGTCACGTCGCGCATGACCAGGGTCGCGCCCAGGAACCGGCCCTCGGAGTCCGCGGTCGGCACGCAGTTCACGACCACCACCTGGCCGGGCTTGCCGCCCCGCCGGCAGACCACCCGGCGCTCGACCACCGGCCGCTTCTCCTCCAGCACCTCGCGCAGGACCTTGAAGCAGGCGGAATGGCGGTAGCCGCCCGCGCGCTCCAGGAGCTCGCCCGGGCAGAGCTCGCCGGCACGGGCGCAGACGCCCGCCAGGGCGGCGTTGGTCCTGACCAGGCGCAGGTTCTCGTCCACGCAGACGATGGCGTCGGGGATGGACTGGAAGACCGCCTCCAGGCTCGCGTTCAGGCGGTCCTTCTCCCTGGCCAGGGCGTCCACGGAGCGGGCCCCCTCGACCCGCTCGGTCACGTCCCGGCCCACGGACTGGATCTCAAGCACCCGGCCGAGGTCGTCGAGGATGGCCCGGTCGACCCACTCCTGCCAGCGCAAACCCACCCCGGGCTTGACCACCCTGATCTCGGCGCAGGCCACCGGCGCCTCGACGCCGAGCGCCGCGCGCTGGGCAAGCAGCCTGGCCCGGTCCTCGGCGGGCATGGCCGGGGCGAAGACCCGTCCGAGCAGGGCCGGTTTCTCCCGGTCGAAGTAGCGGGCGAAGGCCTCGTTGACAAAGGTCAGGACGCCGTCGGGGCGCATGCGGCAGACCAGGTCGAGCTGGTCCTCGACCACCGCGCGGTAGCGGGCCTCGCTCGCGCGCAGGGCCTCCTCGGCCTGTTTCTGTTCGGTCACGTCGCTGATGATGGACAAAAGCATGGTCCGTCCGGCGCTGCGGACCGGCCCGGAGAACACGGCCACGTCGCGGATGCGGCCGTCGGCCAGGCGGTGGCGGAAGTCCAGGGGCTGCCTGCGCCCGTCCCTGGTGGACCGCATGTGGGCCTGGACGTGGTCGGACGCGAGGACGTTTATGTCCTTGATGGACATGGCCAGGAGCTTTTCGCGCCCGTAGCCGTAAAACTCCTCGGCCGCGACGTTGGCGTCGAGGATCTGGCCGCTGTCCGGGTCGATGAGCAGCTTGATGGCCCGGTTCTCGTGGAACACGGCCCGGTAGAGCGATTCGGACTCGCGCAGGCTCTCTTCCGCACGGCGGCGGTCGGTCATGTCCAGGCCAACGCAGGTGAGCCCGACGGCCCGTCCCGCCGGATCGCGCAGGACCGTCGCGGCCCAGGATATCCAGACCGTGGAGCGGTCGGCGCGCTGGTGCTCCAGCTCGATCAGGACGCGGTCCTCGGCGCGCCTGGCAAGCCCCTGGACCAGGTCCGCCAGGTCGTCGCGCCCGCACCCGGGCGCAACCGTGGCCGCGAGCGGCCGGCCGACCAGGATATGGCGCCGGTAGCCGAGGAAATCCAGGGCGAAGGTGTTGGCAAAGGTGATCAGGCCGGCGGCGTCGAGGGTCAGGATGAGGCAGGGCGCCTGTTCGATGATTTCCCGATGCCGGCGGTCGCTGGCCGCCAGGACCGCAAGCTCGGCCTCGAGGGTCCCGATGGCCGGTACGTCTGGCACCTCTCGGCTCTGGCTCATGCGCCCGCCCCCGGTTGACCGGGCCGCCGCGGCAAGGCCCTAGGCCTTGGCCGCGGTCCGGCGCCCGTAGACATCGTCGAAACGGACGATGTCGTCCTCCTCGAGGTAGGGGCCGCTCTGGACCTCGATGATCTCGACCAGGACCTTGCCCGGATTGGACAACCGGTGGGTCGCGGCCTTGGGAATGTCCACGGACTGGTTCTCGGTGAGCAGATGCTCCACGCCGTTCACCTCGGCCAGGGCCGCGCCGCGGATGACCACCCAGTGCTCGCTGCGGTGGTGGTGCATCTGCAGCGACAGCCGCGCGCCGGGCTTGACCGTGATGCGCTTGACCTTGAAGCCGGCGGACTCCTCGAGCACGGTGTAGCTGCCCCAGGGCCGGTGCACGGTGACGTGGGCCTCGACCAGCTGGCTGCCCTCGGCCTTGAGCGTGGCGACCACGTCCTTGACCCGCTGGACCTGGTCCGAGGGGCAGACCAGGGTGGCGTCGCGGGTCTGGACCACGACCAGGTCCTTCAAGCCCACCGCGGCCAGCTTGCCGCCGTTGGACAGGAGCAGGCAGCCGTGGCAGTCGAGCGCCAGGACGTCGCCCTGGAGCACGCAGCCCGAGTCGTCCTTGTCGTTCAAGCGGTAGAGGGCTTCCCAGCTGCCCAGGTCGTCCCAGTCGAAGGCCGCCCGGACCACGGCCTGGCGCGCGACCCGCTCGGCGATGCCATAGTCCACGGACTCGCTCGGGATGGTCGCGTAGCCGGCGGTCAGGGGGTGCGTCTTGCGGCCCTTCCACCAGCTCCAGAGCTCCGGGGTATGGGCGTGGACCGCGTCGAGGAAGGTCTTGGCCGAAAAAACGAACATGCCGCTGTTCCAGAAATAGCGCTCCGAGGCGAGATAGCCTTGCGCCGTGGCCAGGTCGGGCTTCTCCTTGAAGCCCTTGACCGCAAAGGCGTCCTTGGTCAGGGACTGGCCCTGCTCGATGTAGCCGTAGCCGGTCTCGGGCTTGGTCGGGCGCACCCCGAAGGTCACGAAATAGCCCTGGCCGGCCAGCTCCACGCCCCGGGCCAGGGACTCGCGCCAGCCGGCGACGTCTCCTATCATGTGGTCCGAGGGGAAGACGGCCACGGGCAGCTCCCCGGCCGAGCGCTCCGAGGGCGCCTCGGCCACGATCCGGTCCAGGCCGAGGAGGATGGCCGGCAAGGTGTTCCTACCCACCGGCTCGGCCAGGACCTGATGGTCCAGGTCCTTGTGCACGGATGCCACCTGGCTCCTGACCTCGAAGACGTGCTCTTCGTTGGTCACGATCCAGATGTGCTCCGGGGCGAAGAAGGTCAAAGCCCGGGCCACGGTCTGCTGCAACAGGCTCTGGCTGCCGTTCAGGGCCAGGAGCTGCTTGGGCAGGAGCGTGCGGGACAGCGGCCAGAGCCGGGTGCCCGAGCCGCCGGCCAGGATGATCGCCTGGCTGCGGGCCAGGGGCTCGGCCGGAGCCTTGCCCTCCTTGGGCGCGGGCCTGGCGGCCGCCTTCCTGGCTGGTCTGGCGGTCGTTGCGCGTTTCTCAGCCTCGGGCTTGCGGCTCTTGGGGCTCATGGCGTCACCTTCCATTGGGGCCGCTCGGCATAGACGAACGGCGAGTCGAAGTCCTTTAAACGGGGCAGCCGCCGGTCCTTGGGCGACAGCAGGGGCTCATCCAGGGGCCAGTCGATGGCCAGGTCCGGGTCGTTCCAGCTGATGCCGCCGTCGCGTTCGGGATCGTAGGGGGCATCCACCTTGTACATCACTTCCGTGCCTTCTTCCAGCGTCAGGTAGCCGTGGGCGAAGCCGCCCGGCACCATGAGCCGGGCGAAGTTGTCGGCGCTGAGGATGAAGCCGGCGTGGCGGCCGAAGGTCGGCGAGCCCTTGCGCAGGTCGAGGACCAGGTCGTAGACCGCGCCGCGCACCACCCAGACGAGCTTGGCCTGGGCCGAGGGCGGGGCCTGGAAGTGCAGGCCGCGCAGCACGCCCTTTCGTTCGCTGCGCGCATGGTTGTCCTGCACGAAATCGTAGTCGATGCCGGCGGCCGCGTAGCACGCCCGGCTGTAGCTTTCGAGAAAAAAGCCCCGCTCGTCCTTGAAGACCTTGGGGGTGATGACCAGAAGCCCTGGAAATTCCGTGCTGGCGACGTCCACGCGGGCCCTCCTCCAAACATTGGCCCGCGATCCTAGCCTATGTGCCGCCGGCCGACAACCGGCTCCCCGCCAGGAGCAATTTCCGGCTTGGCCTGCGGGCCGAAGTGAGGCATTGAGTATAGATCGTGAACTCCCAATTCCGGAGGAATCATGGACGCCATGCAGATCAAGTCCAAGGTCGTGGTCATCGGCACGGGCCAGGTGGGCGCCGCATACGCCTTCGCCCTGACCGTGTCGGGTGCCGCACGCCAGCTCGGGCTGGTCAACGACCCGCCGGAAACGGCCCGGGGGGTGGCCCTGGACCTGACCCACGGCCTGTCCCTGCTGCGGCCCATGGACATCGAGGCCGGCGGCTTTGAGCTCTGCCGCGACGCCGCCCTCGTGGTCATCACCGCCGGCGCTCCCCAGAAGCCCGGCCAGGGCCGCCTCGAGCTGGCGGCCGTCAACGCCGCCATCATCAAGGACGTGGTGGCAGGGGTCCTGGCCGAGAACAGCAGTCCGCTCCTGTGCGTGGTCACCAACCCGGTGGACGTCCTGACCCACATCGCCCTCAAGGAATCGAAACTGCCGCCGGGGCGGGTCTTCGGCTCGGGCACGGTGCTCGACTCCTCGCGCTTCCGCTGGCTGCTCTCCCGCCACTGCGGCCTGGACCCGCGCAGCATCCACGCCCAGATCCTGGGCGAGCACGGCGACTCGGAGTTCGCGGCCTGGAGCCGGGTCAACGTCGCCGGCGTGCCCTTCGAGGAGTTCTGCCGGGACTGCGCCGCCGGCTGCAGCGCGGACGCCAGGCAAAGACTGGTCGAGGAGGTGCGCGGCGCGGCCTACGAGGTCATCCGGCTGAAAGGGGCCACGGCCTACGCCATCGCCCTGGCCCTGGTGCGCATCACCCAGGCCGTGCTCGCCGACCAGAAGAGCGTGCTCACGGTCTCGAGCCTGGTCGACGGGCACTACGGCCTGTCCGACGTCTGTCTGGCGCTGCCCTGCGTGGTCGGATCCGGCGGCGTGGAGCAGGTCATCCCGGCCAGCCTCGCGCCGGACGAGCTGGCGGCCCTTCGCGCCTCGGCCGCGGTCCTGCGCCAGAGCCTTGCGGCCCTCGGCTACTGAACGGGCGGCGGCATGCACGCGCCTCACCCGGGACGGCTGCTGGCCGCAAGCTGGAACGTGCACGGCTTCGTCGGCGCCGACGGCCGCTTCGACCCGGCCCGCGCGGCCCGGCTGGTGCGCTCCTGGGGCGCCGACCTGATCGGGCTGCAGGAGTCGGTGCTCGTTCCCCGCGGCGGGTTGTCGCGCGGCGCTCTGGCCCGAGCCCTGGGCCTGAGCGTGGTCGTCGGGCCGACGCTCCTCGCCCGGCGCGCGCCCTTCGGCAACCTGCTGGCCACCCGCCTGCCGGTGCTGGAAGTGCGTCGCCACGACTTGAGCTGCTCCGGCCGGGAAGCCCGCGGAGTGCTCGACGTGGACCTGGACGCCGCAGGCCGGAAGCTGCGCGTGGTCGTGACCCACCTGGGCCTGAAGACCGGCGAGCGCGCCGTCCAGCTGGCCTGCCTGGCCCGCCTGCTCGCGCCCCGCGACGAGGACGGCCTGGTCCTCCTGGCCGACCTCAACGAATGGTGGCCGTGGCGCAGGTCCTTTCGCCGTTTCCTGGCCGGCTTCGGCGGGCACGTCCTGGCCACCTTCCCGGCCCGCCGGCCCGTTCTGGCTCTGGACCGCATCCTGGTCCGGCCCCCGGAGTGCCTGGTCCGCACCCTGGCGGTGACCCGCCGGGCAGCGAGCCTGGCCTCCGACCACCTGCCGCTCCTGGCCGCCATCGACCTGAGCGGCCTCGGCCGGGGCAACAAAAACGCGGACACTCCCGAGCCCGGAGCGTCCGCGCAGCGACCTGCGAGCTGATCGGAGCTAGCTGGCCTCGGCCGCCTCGTCGGCCTCCGAAGCCTTGCGCAGCTTGAACTTGAGCTTCACGCCGAAGGTCTCGCCCTGGTCCTTGATGCTGACCTTGAGGCCCTTCAGCTGGGCCAGCTCGATGCGCTCGCCGCCGTAGGTCAGGCAGCCGCACTCCAGGCCGTCGGACAGGACCCGGAACAGCCCGGCGATCTCGGCCTTGGGCACCACCAGCTCGGTCAACCGCGCTTCCTTCGCGTCCTTCTCTTTCTTGTCCTTCTTCTCACCCATGTCTGAAACCTCCAGTGTATACGGTTCGGGATCACGCCTCGCTCAGTCGGGCATGGGCCTATTCTGACCCGGCTCATACCGGATCATGATGACCGCCTGATGACAACGGCCGGGAAACATGAACCCGGCGGAGATACGCTTCAACCGCGCCGCAGGATCCCCACCAGCAGCGAGACGATGAACAGGACCAGGAAAATGTAGAACAGCACCCGGGCGATGTCCGCGGCCGCCGCGGCGATGCCGCCGAAGCCGAACAGGGCGGCGACCAGGGCGACGACGAAGAAGAGCAGGGCATAGCGCAGCATGATCAGCACCTCCTGATGGGATCGGTCGAAGACCTTTGTGTCCGCGCCTGCGCGCCAGGCATAACGCCCGGCGAGGCGCCACAGCCCTGCTGCGCCCCGCGCGTTCGCAACGCGGGAACAAGGGCTTTCGATTGTGACACCTTAGGCGTTTTGAGTCCCGGTCGCAAGCCCGAAATCCGACAGGCCGCACAGCATGCCCCCGAAGATATTTGCATCCACATCGCCGCCCCCCCTTGGAACGCCTACGACGACTGTGGTATGGACTTCTGACCAACAAAGGCCAATCATGCTTGATGTCCCTGACCTTTTCATCCCGGGCGAGACCTGCTGGCGATCGGGCACCGCTCCGCGGGCCGCGTTCCTGGTCGACACCGCCGCCTATTTCAAGGCCTTTGTCGCCGCCGCCTCGCTGGCCGAGACATGCCTCTACATTGCCGGCTGGGACTTCGACAGCCGGCTGGTGCTCCTGCGGGAAGGCGGCCAGGACCTGACCTTCGGCACCTTCCTCAACCGCCTGGCGGCCGCAAAACCCGGCCTGGGGGTCCATGTCCTGGCCTGGGATTTCGCCATGCTCTACACCCTGGAACGCGAGCTGCCGCTGTTCAACCTCTCCTGGAACCACCACCGGCGGATGCACTATGTCCTGGACAACGCCCATCCCCTGGGCGCCTCGCAGCACCAGAAGTTCGTGGTCGTGGACGACCGGCTGGCCTTTGCCGGCGGCATCGACCTGACCAAGAATCGCTGGGACACGCCCGCCCATGTCCCGGACGACGACCGGCGCACCACGCCCGACGGCACGGCTTACGGCCCCTTCCACGACGTGCAGATGGCCCTTGCGGGCCCCCTGGCCGGAAACCTGGGCGAGCTCTTCCGCCAGCGCTGGCTCTGGGCCACAGGCCAAGAGCTTCCCCCGCCCGTCTCGCGCAAGGACGAGCCCTGGCCCGGGGAGCTCCGCGTGGACTTAAACGACGCGTCCATGGCCGTCTCACGGACATTCCCGTCCTACAAGGACCGCCCGGCCGTCCGCGAGGTCGAGGCCATGACCCTGGCGGTCATCGCCGCGGCCAAGCGCTCGCTCTACATCGAGAACCAGTATTTCACCTCGCGCAAGCTGGCCGGAGCGCTGGCCGCGCGGCTCGAGGAGCCGGACGGCCCGGAGGTGGTCGTGGTGCTGCCCGAGGCCTCCTCCGGCTGGCTCGAACAGTCGACAATGGACTCGCTCCGCCGCCACGTCCTGGCCGAACTGCTGGCCCACGACCGTCACGGACGCTTGCGCCTCCTGACCCCGCTGACCGACGACGGCACACCGATCTACGTCCACTCCAAGCTCATGGTCGCCGACGACCGGCTGGCCATGGTCGGCTCGGCCAACCTGACCAACCGATCCATGGGCTTCGACTCGGAGCTGGTCCTGACCGTGGACGCGGCAACCGCCCCAAAGACGGCCCAAGCCGTGGCCGGGCTGCGCCACAGGCTGCTGGCCGAGCACCTGGGCTGCGAAGTGGCCGAGGTGTCCAAGGCCATAGAGGAGTCCGGCTCCCTGATCACGGCCATCTCCGGGCTCAGGCGCAAGGGCCGCTGCCTGGTCCACGTGGTCGTGGACCGCGAGCCGCCCCTGGACACCCTGGCCCTGGTCGCCGATGAGAACCTCATCGATCCCGAGCGGCCGATGGCCCTCGACCGGGCCATCGACCTCTTCGCCCGCGAGGAGCCGAGGAACCGGCATCGCGCCCTGTTCAAGGCTCTGGGCGCGCTGGCCATGCTCCTTGGGCTGGCCGCGGTCTGGCGCTTCACGCCGCTCTCGGAGCAGATCGACATCGACCGCCTGGCGGGGTTCGGCGCCGCCCTGCGCGGCAACCCGCTGGCCCTGGCGGTGGTACCCCTGGTTTTCGTCCTGGCCGGGCTGGCCATGATTCCCGTGGTGGCGCTGATCGGCGCCACGGCCATCGTCTTCGACCCGCTCTGGGCCTTGGTGCTGGGCCTCGTGGGCTGTCTGGCCAGCGCCAGCGTGGGCTACGCCCTGGGCGCGGTCCTCGGCCGCGAAACAATCCGCCGGCTTGCCGGCCGGCGCCTGAACCGCCTGAGCCGGCAGCTGGCCAGGAAGGGCTTCCTGGCCGTGGCCGTGCTGCGCAACGTGCCCGTGGCGCCCTACACCCTGGTCAACCTGGTGGCCGGGGCCTCGCACCTGTCCTTTGCCCACTTCATCGTCGGCACGGCCATCGGCATGGCGCCGGGCGTGACAATCATGACCATCTTCGCCGGCCGCATCGAGAGCCTGATCAAAAACCCCGATCCCGTGAACATCGCCATCACCCTGGCCGTGATCGCCGTGGTCGCCGTCGGCGCCCTGTGGCTCGGACGGCGGCTCACGCGCTACGGCAAATCATCCTGAGGCCATGCGAGGGCCATCATGCGACATCTCCGCCTCACCCTGCTCTTCTGCCTCCTCTGCCTCCTGCCCGCCGCCGCCCCGGCCGCAACCGGCAGCCAGCCGAGCGACGAGTTCCTGGCCGGCTACGCCAAGGCCATCCTCGACCGGGACTTCCCGGCCGTGGCCATCAGCTTGAGCGTCTCGGACGGCGTGGTCTGCCTGTCCGCGCCGGACCTGTCCAGCGCCGAGCGCGAGCGACTGACCCGGCTGCTCATCGGCGTCTCAGGGGTCAGGGAGGTCAGGCTCCTGCCCGAGCAGCTGGCGGCCCAGGCCGAGTCGGGCCGGCAGGTGGAAAACGACAAGCAGACCCCGGTGCTGCTGCCCGCAGCCTTCCTCTTCCGGCCGCTGCTGGCCGACCCGCGCTGGCCGCACTTCTCGGCTTCCTACCAGAGCTATGCCCGGGGCGGCGGCCTGGACCACGCAGGCGCAACCAACTTCGGCGAGACCATCCCCCTGGTGCGCTTCGACGGACCCGCCGACGGGCTCATGGATCTGGCCATCCAGGCCGGGGTCTTCTCCGTCTTCGACATGGACGCCGCCTCCCACGACCTGGTCAACGCCGACTACTGGGTCGGCCTGCCGCTGGCCTACCGCAAGGGCGACTTTTCGGTGCTGGCCCGGGTCTTCCACCAGAGCTCGCACCTGGGCGACGAGTACCTGCTCGGCGGCCGGGCCGACGAGCGCGTCAACTTGAGCTTCGAGAGCGTGGACACGATCCTGTCCTACGAGCTGCCCCTGGGATTGCGCACCTACGCCGGCGGCGGCTTCATGTTCCACAAGGAGCCCGAGGACTTAGATCCCTGGTCCCTGCAGTACGGGCTCGAGCTGCGCTCCCCGCTCATCCTCTGGAACACCCTGCGCCCGGTGGCCGCCCTGGACGTCCAGAACCGCCAGGAGTCCGGCTGGGACTTCGACCTCTCGCTGCGGGCCGGAGTGCAGTTGGAAGGCCCCGACTTCTGGAGCCGCAAGATGCAGATCCTCTTCGAATACTACAACGGCCGCTCGCCCAACGGCCAGTTCTACGAGAACGGCATCGAGTACTACGGCCTGGGCCTCCACTTCTTCTACGACTGATCCCCTTCCCGTGGATACGAACACGATGAGCCCCCTCACCCGTTGCCTGCTCCTGCCCGGCTGATGCCGGTCTTCCCTCGCCGCCGCGCTGGCTTCCGGCTGTTCGTGTATCGACGTCCTCCCCTGCCGCCGGGCAAAATCCAGGCTCTTGGGGGGGCCGACTACATGTACGAAATCAATGGATAGCGACAGCAAATAAAAAAAGGGAAAGTATTTGCATCCGGAAAACTGTTGATCTATACAAGACTGGTCCCGCGGCGTTCCTTTCCCTGAATTGAACGCCGATGCGGAGGATCGTCAACCTATCTCTTGCATGGATAGAGGGAAAGACCATGTCGCTCGCAGCTCATATCGTCACTCGGAATATATTGGGATCATTGGTTAAAATACTTTGTGTCTTATGTGCTTTGCTAATCCTGAACGGCTGCAACGACGACCAGGACAGCGAGACCACTGACCTGTTGCCCGAAGAGGAGTCGTGCGTGGTCGATTATGCCCGTTACGGCGACTACCTCTCCACCCAGATGGTCACGAACCGGGCCTTCGGCTATGGTTTGTACGTCTGTGAATTCCAGGCGGCGAAAGGTCCGACCTGCTCCACCTTCTGGCTCTACGCCAACGAGCCTTCGGTCAGGAACCTGCCGGAGGTTGCCCAGAACTGGCGATGGAACGAGATCGATTTCGAGTTCGTTCCCTACACGCAGGCTACCCAGTCGCAGTATTATACATTCGCCGGCGGCCTGCCCAAGCCGACTGTCCAGGCTTTCGGGACGAGCCTCGATTTCGGTGATCCGCGTTCGCAGAACCTTGATGACAAAGCCGTCAGCTGGACGGCAGGCAAGGTCCAGAAGGACGAAACCATCGCCGAGGATATGTGGATTTATTACAACACGTTCATGGCCTCGGGGAACAGCGGCGCGCCCACGGGAGGGCATTTCACCCTGAAGGATGCCCGGACCGGCTCCGAAACGCCGGCCCTGGCCTGGAACGCCTCCGCCGACAGCCTGAAGGCTGCCCTCGACGCCCTGAACGACGGCCAGGGCCTTTTCGGGATGAAAGGAAAGTACGTCGTTTCGGCCATCGCCGCGGGGGGCAAGGGCGACATCCTGGCCGGCAGCCTGGAGGTGATCCGGAACTTCAACCCCGCCGACCTGATCAATCAACTTTCCCCGGGCCAGGTGGTCAAATCGGTGGAAGATGCGTCGGTCATTGCCGACGGCACGACCATCGCCTCCATCGACAAGTCGGCTGGCACCGTAACCCTGAGCAAAGCCGCCACCAAGGCCATCTCGGGTCAGACCTTCAATTTCCAGTCTCAGGGCGCCTGGTCCATCACCTTCACCGGAACTTCTCCGGATCCTGCCGAAACGCTGATCATCGGCTATGCCTCCCTGGAGCCGGAAGGCTCGCTCGGAAAAATCGTCGTCGGGAAAACGACCGGCGGCGCAATCGTGAACATGAACATCTCGGTCTTCCAGCCGCTGATGAAACCGGCCGCCAATGGGACCTGGTTCGAGCTGCTGAGAACCGAAACCGGCGACGGGAAGATCTGGCCCACCGCCCAGACGTGGAAATATCCGCTTTCCCACATCGCGACGCCGGACAACCTGCCAATCGAAAAGATGGTCACCCTGAACTTCTGGCGCAGCCCGGCGGGAGACGAATCGACCGACATCGACTTCGGCGGCTGGGGAAAGCCCGCCCACACGGGCATCCTCCGGGAAAGGCCCATCCCGGGAACAACGGGCCATCCCGACTCCTTCACCAGTGCCGTCCTGAACAATGAAGCCTATGTTTTCGACAGCACCGGAGCCTACGATCCGACCAAGGCCCTGCACACCTACACGATCGTCTGGACACCCAGCCGCATGGCCCAATACATCGACGCACCCAACCGCGGCCGGGACGTCTCCAACGCCACTCCGATCGCTGAATACCGCATGACCGACTTCCCCTCCCTGGATCATTCGGGACCCCAGGCGGCAGGCGGCACCATTCCCTGGATCGGCACGGAATTGAACCAGGCCATCGGCAAGGTCACCATGAACGTGGCCAACTACGTGGCCTTCCGGGCCGCCTCCACCGGCACAAACGCCTATGCCTGGGGTACCGGAAGCCTTGCCAGCGCAAGCTCCACGGTCACGAACGTGGACTTCCTGAAAATCTCCGAAGGCCTGACCACGGCCGGCCTGGTCGGAAAGGGTATAACCGGGCAGGGAATTCCCCCGGGAGCGGCCATCGTGTCCGTGGATACGGCCAAGAAGACCGTCACGATGAACAAGAACGCCACGAGCGCGGGAGCCTCTGTCTGCCTGACCATGGGGCAGGAGGTGCTCACGGGAAGCATCACCGAGGGCAACGCCATCATCTCGGGTCTGGATATCAAGAAGCTCGCCGTCGGCCAGATGGTCCTCGGCGATGGCATTCCCGACGGAGCAACGGTAAAGAGCATCGACGAGACGCTGAAAACAGCGACCATGACCCTCGGTGCCACGAAGACCTCAAGCAGCGTCGATCTCGTTTTCCAGACCGCGCCCTCCGGCGCCGGCTGGTCCGGCACGGCTCCCGGCGAGGATTTCACCGCGGCCGACGCCTACGTCCGGTCCGTGGGCTTCTTCCCGCTCGCAGGCGAGGAGAAGGACGGCACGTCCACCTCCGATTTTCTGGTCGACACCGAAGACCCGGAGGCCTTCTGGCTGGACTTCTCCGACGGGACCTGGACGGCGACAACTTTCAACGCCCGGATCACGAAGTATTTCGGGATCCTCTATGCCCAGGACTTCACGAACGCCGGCGCCATTCCCGGAACCAGCGCCCTGCGCGATGCGAAAAGCCCGCTGAACGTGACCTACGAGAACATGTCCGATGGCCTGGGGGCGATGCGGCTGCGGTGCTCCCCATCCGAGGCGAAGGCGGACAGGAATTTCTTCGTTCTGCAACCCAAGCAGGCCAAAGACGCGGAAATCGGCTCGGACAACCCACTGGTCCGGGCAGAGATCGCAAGCAAGTCCGATGCTGTCGAGTATAGCGCCGCGACCAGCTCGGTGACCACCCCGAGTGCCTTCTATGCCCCGCCCAAGGGCCAGACTCTCGACGTCACGGTGAAAGTCTGGGTCTCCACCAAAGGCTTTTACGAGCCCGACGCCAAGGGAAACCCCGTCGATCCCGATCCGGATTACACCGCGGAGATCACGTTGAAGCAGGACAACGCCAGTACCCTCTCCTGGACCGTCACCAGCGACCCCCACAAGGTTATCGAGACGTTCCAATCCGCCAATCCCCATCTTATCACGGTGAAGTCCCCGGATTAGCCTCAAGCACCCGAGCCCGCTTCACGATACAATCCTTCACTGGCCCATGGGCCAGTGAAGGATTCTTTTTAGGGGTACTCGACACACGAGGGGATCGAGGAGTAGGCCGGGCAAGATTGAAAACTTCGCGGTTTTCGACCGGCCCACGCCGCCCGCGGCGGGTCCGCCTTCAGGCGACCCGGAGTCGCGTCCTATGGGCTCATTTCATTGCCGGACGCGACATCAGCCGCCGGCGGCCGCGGTCCTGTTCCGGTGGGACAGGACCGAGCGGTACAGGCTCGGCACGTCGAGGATCAGGGCCAGGCTGCCGTCGCCGCGGACCGTGGCCCCGGACAGGCCTTCGACCTCGCGGTAGATCCGGCCGAGGGACTTGATGACCGTCTGGTGCTCGCCGATGACCTGGTCCACGGCCAGGCCCAGCCGGCCCGAGGCCAGGTGGGCGATGACGATCTGCTCGATGGCCGGGGCCGTGCCCGGCACCGCGAACCAGTCCCGGATGCGGATGTAGGGCACCATCTCGCCGCGGCTGGCGATGAACCGCCGCCGTCCGGTTTCCTCGCGGCTGTGCTCGAGCTCCACGCACTCCTCCACCATGGCCAGGGGCACGACGAAGTACTCCCCGCCCACCCGGACCTGCAGGCCTTCGATGATGGCCAGGGTTAGGGGCAGCTTGACGGTGATGGTCGTGCCCGTGCCGACCGTGCTCTCGATGTCGATGGAGCCGCGCAGCGAGTCGATGCAGCGCTTGACAACGTCCATGCCCACGCCCCGGCCGGAGACCGAGGTGATGGCTTGGGCCGTGGAGAAGCCCGGGGAGAAGATGAGGAACATGAGCTCCTTGTCCGAAAGCTGGCTCTCCGGGGTGATCAGCCCGCGCTCCAGGCCCTTGGCCCGGATGGCCTCGCGGTTAAGGCCCTTGCCGTCGTCGGTCACCCGCACCAGCACCTCGCCGCCGGAATGCTCGGCCGAGAGCTCGATGGTCCCGGTGCGGGGCTTGCCTTTGGCCTCGCGGGCCTCGGGCGATTCGATGCCGTGGTCGATGGCGTTTCTGAGCAGGTGGACGAGGGGGTCGTTCAACTGGTCGAGCACGGTCTTGTCCAGCTCGGTCTCGCCGCCCTTGGTCAGCAGCTTGATCGATTTGCCGAGCTCGGCCGAAAGATCGCGCACCAGGCGCTGGAAACGGTTGAAGGTCGTGCCGATGGGCAGCATGCGGATGTTCAGGGTGGCGTCGCGCAGGGAGTCGGAGAGCAGTTCCAGCTCCTCGGACAGGTTCCCCAGCACGGCGTCGGTGCTGCGCTCCGCGGCCTGGCGGATGCGGGCCTGGACGATGACCAGCTCGCCGACCAGATCGACCAGGTTGTCGAGCTTCTCGGCCGGCACGCGGATGGTCGTCTGGGCCTCGTCCTTGCGCTTTTCGCTTTTCAGTTCGCGGACCGCGTCCTGCTCGGCCAGGGCCGAGTCCACGTTCTCGCGGCTGACCAGCCCGCTCTCGGTCAGGATGCTGCCGAGCTTCTTCTGACCGCGCAGGGCCTCCTCCAGGTTCTTGGGACTTATGTCGCCGCGGGCCACCAGGATCTCGCCGAGCCTGCGGTAGCCGTCCTCATCCAGCTCCTCGCCGGACTCGGCCACCAGGCCGACCTCGATCAGGCTCTCGTCCTCGACGAACATGAACACATCGCGGATGGCCAGCTCGCCGGCCGCAGTGCGCAGGAGCACGTCCCACCACAGGTAGCAGAGCTCCGGCTCCAGCTCGGAAAATTCCGGGACGTCCTCGGCATGCCCGACCACCCTGGCCTCGCCCAGCTCGCCGAGCTCGCCGAGCAGGCCGGCGGGATTGCCCCCGGCCAGGAAGATGGTCCTGGCCGGGCGGAAACGGATGTGCCAGACCTGCTCGACCCGGGCCGCCTCCCCGGCCGCCGGGTCCGGAGCGGCCAAGTCCGGCGATGGGGCGGCCGCCTTGCCGGCCGCGGGCAGATAGGCCCGGAAACCTCTCAGGATGTCCTCGCTGCGCGCCTCTCCGGCCGCGTCCCCGCCGTCCTCGTCGAGCATGTCCCGGATGCGGTCACGCGCGGCCAGGGTCAGGTCGAGCAGATCCTTGGTGATGCCCACTCGGCCGTTCCTGACCAGGTCGAAGACGGTTTCGATCTCGTGGGTGAAGGCGGCGATGCGCTCGAAACCGAACATGGCCCCCGAGCCCTTGATGGTGTGCATGGCCCGAAAGACGCGGCCTATCAGCTCGGCGTCCGTGGGCACCGCCTCCAGGGTCAGCAGGGCCTCCTCCAGCTCGGCCAGCAGATCGTGAGCCTCGTCCCTGAATCCTTGGCGGTGCAGCTCCTCGCGTGACATGCTTGTCTCCCTCCCCGCAAGCGGGGTTTAGCGCATGACCTTCTTGACCACGGCCACGAGCTGCTCTGGCTTGAACGGCTTGATGATCCAGCCCGTCGCGCCGGCGGCCTTGCCTTCCATCTTCTTCGTGTCCTGGGACTCGGTGGTCAGCATGACGATGGGCGTGAAGCGGTAGGCCGAATTGCCGCGGACCGCCTTGATCAGCCCGATGCCGTCCAGGTTCGGCATGTTCAGGTCGGTGATGATCAGGTCGACCGGTCCGTTCAGCTTGGCCAGGGCGTCCTTGCCGTCCGCGGCCTCGATGACGGCGTAGCCTTCCTTCTTCAGGGTGAAGCTGACCATTTGCCGGACGCTGGCCGAGTCGTCCACGGTCATGATCGTCTTGGTCACAAGTGCTCTCCTTGTGCTAGGCTTCGCTGCCGGTCGCAGTCATGAACTCGAGGCCGAGGCCGAGGCGGCTGGCCGCCGTCCGCACGCTCTGCGGGACGGGTCCGCGGCAGGTCACGGCGCCGCCGCGCCCGCCGCAGGTCCGAGCGGCCGAGCGCAGGAGCTGGATGAAGGTCAGATCGGCCTGGTCCACGGCCGAGCAGTCGATGGTCAGGCTGTCATGCCGGTCGAGCGCCGCGCGCAGGACCTCCAGCAGCTCCCCGGCGTGCTCCACTGTGAACGGTCCGGACAGGACGAGCAGCGGATCGCCCTCGTGCTCTTCGAAATGATGCGTGCCCATATTTATCCTCCAAAGGCGCCAAGGCCGCCCGATTCCTAGAAAAGTTCCACGTTGTCGCCGAGATCCCCGCCCCCGGACGGAGCCGGGCCCCCGGCCCGTGCATCCCGGCGCCCGGCGCCCTCGTGCAGGGCGGCGGCGTGTACGGCCCGCTCCATGTCCATGGTGTAGCGCTCGCGCATGCCGGCCAGTCTGGCCGAGCCCTTGTAGTCCCGGCCGGCGGCGGCCAGGGGGCCGGACGCGGTCGCCAGTTCGGCCAGCTCGCGGCCGACCCGGGCCATGCCCTCGGCCACCTGGCGGTGGAAATCGATGCCGTCGGCCGTCTTGGCGATGACCCGGGCCAGGGCCGCGCCGCGGCTCCTGACGTCCGCAAGCCCGGCCTTGGCCGCCTGGTCCAGCTCCCGCAGCCGGGCCGTGGCCGTGCCCAGCTCGGTGATGACGGCGGCGTGCGCGCCGCTGTCCAGGGAGCGCTCGGCCTGCCCGCGCAGGCGCTCGGATCGTTCGCCGATGGACAGGAGCACGGCCGAAACCTCGTCGGTCAGGCTGCGCGTGCGGCCCGAGAGCGACTGGATGGCCTGGGCCAGGACGCCCAGCGCCCGGCCCGTGTCGCCGGTGTGCGCGGCCTTGATCGAGGCGTTCAGGGCGATGAGCTCGATCTCCGCGCCCATGTCCTCGATGGTCGAGACCAGGGCCGACATGCGCGACACGGTTTCGGCCACCTGGCCGACCACGCTGCCGAGCTCGCCGGTCCTGCCGGCAAAGGCGGCCATGGCCTCGCCCGCCGCCCCGACGCCGGCCTCGAGGCGCTGCAAGGGATCGGCGCCGCCGGAATCGAGCAGGGAGGAGACGTCGGCCGTCATGGCCGCCACCGTGGCGCTCACCTCGCGCAAGTGCGCGCGCAGGCTCTCCACCGCCTCGACGAAGCGCTCCCGGGCGTTATCCAGGAGCGAGAGTTGCAGTCCGGCCGCCTCGGCCAGCCAGCCGAGGCGTTCCGCAGGCGCCTCCACCCCGGCGTCGGTGGTCTTTCCGGCCGCTACCTCGCGCATGTCGGCCAGGGCCTCGATCACGTGCTCGAGCTGCTGGCGGACGATGTCGTGGAACTGGACCGAGGTCACCACCTCGCCGATGGCGGTGCTGATCCCGCCGGCCTGGACGCTGGCCCCGGCGATCACCGCGCCCGAGCGCTCGCTCAGGTTCGAGATCGCCGCCAGGTTCTCGCGCATCTGCCCCAGGACGAGCGCGCTGCAATGCTGCTGGCCGGCCACGATGTCCCCGATGGTCCTGGCCACCGAGTCGGTCAGAGCCTCGAGCGCACGGCCGTCGACCATGATCCGGGTCGACTCCGCGACGATGTGCTCGGAGAGCTTGTCCACATCATCGGCCAGGGTGGTGAAGCCGGCCCCGGCCTGGCCCAGCCGGGCGCTTTCGATCCGGGTGGAGATGCCGAGCATCTGCAGGTGCTTGACGATGCGCTTGAAAGCCTCGGCCCGCTCCAGGAGCTGTCCGCTGAAGCCCTTGATGGCCTCGAGCTCGGCCAGGCTGCCGCCGCCGTCGGCCTGCTTCGATTCGCAGAACTCCGTGGTCAGCCGCGTCAGCTCGGAAAGCAGGCTCGTGTCACCGGTCATGGCCGCCAGATTCTGGACGGCCCCGGCCAGGGTTGCCGCGTTCTGGGCGAACTCCTGGAGCGCGCCGCCCAGGGACAGGAAGTCGCCCTCGCGCGAGGCCACCAGGCCGGAGAGGAGCCGCGGCCAGGCCGCCAGGCGCTCGCACCAACGGGCAAGCTCGCGCCCGGCCGCCTCGGCGCTCTCAGGCCGCGCTTCTGGACGCGCCGAGGTCATCGGCCTCTCCCGCCCCGCCTTGGATCAGGGCCAGCTCCTCGACGGAGAAGACCTTGTCCACATCCAGGATGATGATGAACTGCTCGTTCTGCTTGCCCATGCCCTTGATGAACTCGGTGCGCACCGCCGTACCCATCTTGGGCGCGGCCTCGATCTCCCCGGCGTCGAGCTCGACCACCTCGCGCACCGAGTCGGCCAGCGCGCCCATGATCGTCCGCTCGCCCTCGAAGGTGACCTCGACGATGATGATGCAGGTGTTGACCGTGTCCTCGGCGACGCGCATCCGGAACTTGCGGCGCAGATCGACCACCGGCACGGCATGGCCGCGCAGGTTGATCACGCCGCGCATGAACTCCGGCGTGCGCGGGATGCGGGTGATGTCGGTCAGCTCCAGCACCTCGCGCACCGAGTCGATGCTCAAGGCGAAGACCTCGCGGTCCAGGGTGAAGGTCAGGTACTGGTTGGTCTGGTACTCTTCGGTCTGGCTCATTTCGTTCCTCTCCGTCGTTGGTCGCCGTGCCCGGCCTTAAAAGCGCTCGAAGTTCTTGTCGTCGGCCTGCATGTCAAGGGTCAGGCCCTTGTCGGTCGGAATGACCTTGGCCGCTGCGATCCTGCCTCCCGGCAGGGCAGCGGCCTTGCTCCTGGCCCCGACCGCCCGCCGGCTGCCCGCCCGATTATGGCCGTTCAGCCGGAAGAAGCCGATCGAGGACTGGAGCTGCTCGGCCTGGCTGGAGAGCTCCTCGGAGGTCGAGGCCATCTCCTCCGAAGCCGAGGCGTTCTGCTGGACGACCTGGTCGAGCTGTTGCACCGCCCGGTTGATCTGCTCCGCGCCGGCGTTCTGCTCATTGGAGGCCGCGGCGATCTCCTGGACCATCTCGGCCGTCTTCTGGATGTCGGGCACGATCTTCTTCAGCATCTCTCCGGCCCGCTCCGCGACCTGCACGCTCGAGGCCGAGAGCGCGCTGATCTCGCCCGCGGCCGTGCCGCTGCGCTCGGCGAGTTTTCGCACCTCGGCCGCGACCACGGCGAAACCCTTACCGGCGTCACCGGCCCGGGCCGCCTCGATGGCCGCGTTCAGGGCCAGGAGGTTGGTCTGGCGGGCGATCTCCTCGATGATCGTGATCTTGCTGGCGATGTCGCGCATGGCCAAGACGGTCTGGGCCACGGCCGCGCCGCCCTGGCCCGCGTCGTCCGCGGCCTTGAGCGCGATCTTCTCGGTCTGGGAGGCGTTTTCCGCGTTCTGGCGGATGTTCGAGCTCATCTCCTCCATGGACGAAGAAACCTCCTCCACGCTCGCCGCCTGCTCCGTGGCGCCCTGGGACAGGCCCTCGGAAGAGGCCGCCAGCTCCTGCGAACCGGAAGCCACATTCTCGGAGGCGGAGGCAACCTCGGCCACCACCTCGCGCAGCTTGTCGACCATCTCCTTGAGGGCGTGCATGAGGCTGTCGTCGCCCGAACGGGTGACGATCTCGACCTCCAGGTCGCCCTTGGCCAAGTTCCCCGCCACCCCGGCCACCTGGCGCTCGGCCGCGACCATGGAGGCCAGGGAGCGCATGAGCCGGTCCTTGGGCGAGCGTTCCCGGAGGTCCATGTCCAGTTTACCCACGGCGATGCTGGCGGTCAAATCGGAGACCTGGGTCTCGGCACCGGCGATGCTCCGCAGGGCATCGGCCATGAGGCCTACTTCGTCCTTCTGGTAGATGTCCAGGTTCTGCTCCAGGTCGCCCACGGCCAGCCCCTGGGCGAACTGGACGCCCTTGATCAGCGGCGCGCTGATCAGGCGGGCGATGAACATCCCCAGGGCCACGCCCAGGACCACGCAGCCCGCGGCGATGCCGATGAGGAGGAGCTTGCTGCTCTCGTAGATTTCCGTCGTTTCCTCGGAAAAGGTCTGCGCATTCTCTTCCTTGAGCTTGGTCAGGCCCGTCAGCGTCTCGTCCACTACATCGATCTTCTCGCGGCCGACGCCCATGGACAGCTCCACGGACTCGCGATTCTCCTGCAGCTGGTCGGCCTTGGCCAGGTCGATGATCCGGGTCATGATCGGCCGGAAGTCGCCCATGGCCCGGTCGAGTTTGCCCAGCATCTCCTTGCCCTTCTCGGTGTAGAACAGGGGCCGGGCCTTCTCCAGGTTACTCCGGTACATCTCCTCGAATCCCTTGATCAGACCCGAGTACTTGTCGCGATCTTCCTTGGTGGAGGACAACAGGAGGTTCTTCATGGCCCGGTCGAGGTAGACGAGGCTGATGTTGGCTTCCTTGATGTAGGAGACGCCCAGCAGCTCGTTCTCATAGATTCTGTCGGCCATGTCGTTGATCTTGCCCATGTTGGCCACGCCCAGGTAGCCGACCACCGCCGTTAGGAACGCAAGCAGCAGGAACGAGACCACCAGTTTCTTGCCAACCTTCATGTCCTTGAACCATTGCATCTGACTGTTCTCCTTGAGTGTCATTAAAGCCTGGAAATTCTTCCGGCTGTCCCGGCGTCAGCCTGGGCGCCGCTAGAACCGCTCGAATTCCTCGTCGCCGGCCTTCATGTCCAGGGTCAGGCCCTTGCCGGCCGGCTTGACCTTGGCCGCTGCGGTCCTGCCTCCCGGCAGGGCAGCGACCTTGCTCCTGGCCCCGACCACCCGCCGGGTGTCCGTCCGGTCGTGGCCGTTCAGCTGGAAGAAACTGATCGAAGTCTGAAGCTGCTCGGCCTGGCTGGAGAGCTCCTCGGAGGTCGAGGCCGCCTCCTCCGAGGCCGAGGCATTCTGCTGGATGACCTGATCGAGTTGCTGCACCGCCCGATTGATCTGTTCCACGCCCGCATTCTGCTCGCTGGAGGCCGCGGCGATCTCCTGGACCATCTCGGCCGTCTTCTGGATGTTGGGCACGATCTTCTGCAGCATCTCGCCGGCCTTCTCCGCGACCTGCACGCTCGAGGCCGAGAGCGCGCTGATCTCGCCCGCGGCCGTGCCGCTACGCTCGGCCAGTTTTCGCACCTCGGCCGCGACCACGGCGAAGCCCTTACCGGCGTCCCCGGCACGGGCCGCCTCGATGGCCGCGTTCAGGGCCAGGAGGTTGGTCTGCCGGGCGATCTCCTCGATGATCGAAATCTTCTGGGCGATGTCCTTCATGGCCGAGACCGTCTTGGCCACGGCCGAGCCGCCTTCGGAGGCGTCGGTGGCCGCCTGCAGCGCAAGCTTCTCGGTCTGGCGGGCGTTCTCCGCGTTCTGGCGGATGTTGGCGCTCATCTCCTCCATTGACGAGGAGACTTCCTCCACGCTCGCCGCCTGCTCCGTGGCCCCCTGGGACAGGCCTTCGGACGAGGCCGCCAGCTCCTGCGAGCCCGAGGCCACGTTGTCGGCCGCCGAGCGGACTTCAGACACCACCTCCCTCAGCTTGGTGACCATCGCGTTCAGGGAGGAGGCCAGGGTGCCGGTCTCTTCCTTCCCGCCGGTGTCGAGGGTCCTGGTGAAGTCGCCCTCGGACATGGTCTGGGCGAAGTCCACGCCTTCCTTCAGCTTGGCGGCCATCTCGTTCAGGGCCGTGGCCAGCTGGCCGACCTCGTCCTTGCGGTCGATGTCGATGACCTGGTTCAGGTTGCCGTCGGCAACGGCCCGGGCGAAGTTGACGCTCTTGACCAGGGGGGCGCTGATGATGCGGGAGATGAATAGGCCCAGGATCACGCCGAGCAGCACGCAGCCGACGACGATGCCGATCAGCAGCGCCCGGTCGTTGTGGTAGATCTCATCCGCTTCTTGGGAGTACGCCTTGGCGTTTTCTTCCTTGTTGTGGGCCAATTCCTCCAGCGTCTCGTCCACCAGCTCGAGCTTTGCGCGCCCGTCGCCCATGGACAGCTCGACCGAGGCCCTACTTTCCTGCAAGGCATCGGCATTGGCCAGCTCCACGATCCTGGCCATGACCGGCTTGTATTCGCCGAGATACCTGTCCAGCCTGGACAGCAGCTCCTTGCCTTTGTCCGAGCGGAAAAGCGGCTTGGCTATTTCAAGATTGTCCTTGTACGATTTTTCGTACCCATTCAGCTGCTCGATGTATTTCAGACGATCTTCTTTTGTCGTTGACAACAGAAGATTTTTTACTGTCCGATCTGCATTGGCAAGGCCGATGATCGCTTCCTTGACATGGGAAATTCCCAGCAGCTCACGATTGTACATCGTGCCGGCAAGTTCGTCGATCTTGGCCATGTTACTGATTCCGAGGTAGCCGACCACTGCGGTCAGCACGGCTACTGACAAGAAAGCTGCAATCAACTTGCTTCTGACCTTCATGTTATAGAACCAGTTCATTTGCGTTCCCCCTAAAGTAATGAAGCTTGTTCCATCTGCAAAGCCATCCGGCCATTCATGACGCTCGCAGTTCCCGGCAGTGCCATCTTCATCTTAAAACCGCTCGAACTCCTCGTCGCCGGCCTTCATGTCCAGAGCCACGCCCGGGAGCTTCGGCTTGGCCTTGGCCTCGGGCTTGCCGCCGGGCAGGGCTGTCGCCGGCTTTTTGGCCGCCAGGACCCGCCTGGCGCCGTGGCCGCGGCCGTCCAGCCGGAAGAAGCTGATCGAGGACTGGAGCTGCTCGGCCTGGCTGGAGAGCTCCTCGGAGGTCGAGGCCATCTCCTCCGAGGCCGAGGCGTTCTGCTGGATGACCTGGTCGAGCTGCTGCACCGCCCGGTTGATCTGCTCCGCACCGGCGTTCTGCTCGCTCGAGGCCGCGGCGATCTCCTGGACCATCTCGGCCGTCTTCTGGATGTCGGGCACGATCTTCTGCAGCATCTCGCCGGCCCGCTCCGCGACCTGCACGCTCGAGGCCGAGAGCGCGCTGATCTCGCCCGCGGCCGTGCCGCTGCGCTCGGCCAGTTTGCGCACCTCGGCCGCGACCACGGCGAAGCCCTTGCCGGCGTCCCCGGCGCGGGCCGCCTCGATGGCCGCGTTCAGGGCCAGGAGGTTGGTCTGCCGGGCGATCTCCTCGATGATCGAAATCTTCTGGGCGATGTCCTTCATGGCCGAGACGGTCTGGGCCACCGCCGTTCCGCCCTGGCCCGCATCGTCTGCGGCCTTGAGCGCGATCTTCTCGGTCTGGCGGGCGTTCTCGGCGTTCTGGCGGATGTTGGCGCTCATCTCCTCCATGGACGAGGAGACCTCCTCCACGCTCGCCGCCTGCTCCGTGGCCCCCTGGGACAGGCCTTCGGACGAGGCCGCCAGCTCCTGCGAACCGGAAGCCACGTTCTCCGAGGCCGAGGCCACCTCGGAAATCACCTCGCGCAGCTTCAGCACCATCTCGTTCAGGGCCTTGGCCAGGGTGCCGATCTCGTCCTGCTGGTCGATGTCGAGGGTGGTGGTGAAGTCGCCCTGGGCCATGCCCTGGGCAAAGGTCACGCCCTTGAAGATGGGCCGGGTGATGGCCCGGGTCAGGATCACGGCCACCACGACGCCGAGGATCAGGGCCAGGATCAATCCGGCGATCATGACCGTCGTGGCGCTGTTCAGGCTGGCCTTGGCCTCGTTGGCGACCGTGGCCGTCTCCCCCATACCCGACTCGGACACGGCCTGGGCCGCCGCAAGGACGCGGTTGGCGACTTGGAGGCGTTTGCCGCCCAGGGCATGGAGCTGCCGCGAATTTTCAGCCAGCCGCTGCATTTCCGCCCTGTAAGTGCCGGCCGCCTCGCGGACCGCCGCGATCTGCTTCAGGCCGGCTTCCTGGCGGATGACCTCCTGCAGCCGGGCGAAGAGCTCCTCCATCTTGGGGAAATTGGCCGTCGCTTCCTCGATGATCTTCGCATCGCCCAGGACCTGGGCTCTCAAAACCTTGATGCGCGTGTCGTCGCACAGATCGATGATCCCGTTGGCCCAGCCGATCTTGGCCTGGCGCTCGGCGAGCTTGTCCGCCGAGGCGCCGGAAGCGATCTCCGCCGTCATGGTCTCGTTCTGGCTGGCCAGGAAGTCCGAGCAGTTCTTCATGTAGACGGCCGCGACCTGATTCATCTCCTCAAGCAGCTCCGCCATGCTCTCGTTCAGGCTTTGGGTCTCCTTGATCAGGCTCTCGTACTCGCCCACCGCCTGCTCCGCGGACGCCACACCCTGCTTCAGCCCGGACAGGTCCGGATACTTCTCGACCAGGGCCTTGGCCCGGGCAAAGGCCTCCCGGACCTTGGCCAGGTTCTGCTGGCCAGCCTCGAGATAGCCCTTGTCCGCGCTCAAGCCGTAGCTCCTGATTTCCATCATGGCCGACAAGGAGAAGCGCTCCACCTCATTGGCGATGATGACCTCCGGCACGTATTCGTCGGCCAGCGTGCTCGAACTCCGGCCGACGTTCACCATGTTGACCACGGCCACGCCGCCGAGCAGGCAGGCGATGAGGATGAGCAGGCCGAAGCCCAGCCCTATCTTCACCCCCAACTTGATATTCCGCATTTCCCTTCCTCCTGTATCCAATGGACTTCCTGCCGGGACGGCAGGTCGTTGTTGCAATCCTAGAACCGCTCGAATTCCTCGTCGTCGGCCTTCATGTCCAGTGCAAGGCTCTTGGCCTGCGGCTTGGCCTTGGCCTCGGGCTTGCCGCCGGCCTGGAACACGGCCGGCTTCCTGGCCGCCGGGACCCGCCTGGCGCCGTGGGCGTGGCCGTCCAGGCGGAAGAAGCCGATCGAGGCCTGGAGCTGCTCGGCCTGGCTGGAGAGCTCCTCGGAGGTCGAGGCCATCTCCTCGGAGGCCGAGGCGTTCTGCTGGATGACCTGGTCGAGCTGCTGCACCGCCCGGTTGATCTGCTCCGCGCCGGCGTTCTGCTCATTGGAGGCCGCGGCGATCTCCTGGACCATCTCGGCCGTCTTCTGGATGTCGGGCACGATCTTTTTGAGCATCTCCCCGGCCCGCTCCGCGACCTGCACGCTCGAAGCCGAGAGCGCGCTGATCTCGCCCGCGGCCGTGCCGCTGCGCTCGGCGAGTTTGCGCACCTCGGCCGCGACCACGGCGAAGCCCTTGCCGGCGTCACCGGCCCGGGCCGCCTCGATGGCCGCGTTCAGGGCCAGGAGGTTGGTCTGGCGGGCGATCTCCTCGATGATCGAAATCTTCTGGGCGATGTCCTTCATGGCCGAGACGGTCTGGGCCACGGCCGCTCCGCCCTGGCCCGCATCGTCTGCGGCCTTGAGCGCGATCTTCTCGGTCTGGCGGGCGTTCTCGGCGTTCTGGCGGATGTTGGCGCTCATCTCCTCCATGGACGAGGAGACCTCCTCCACGCTCGCCGCCTGCTCCGTGGCCCCCTGGGACAGGCCTTCGGACGAGGCCGCCAGCTCCTGCGAGCCCGAGGCCACGTTCTCCGCCGCGGAGGCCACCTCGGCCACCACTTCCCGCAGCTTGACCACCATCTCGTTCAGGGCCGAGGCCAGGGTGCCGATCTCGTCCTTCTGGTCGATGTCCAGCGTCTGGGTGAAGTCGCCCTGGGCCATGCCCTGGGCAAAGGCCACGCCCTTGAAGACGGGCCGGGTGATGGCCCGGGTCAGCAGCCAACCGAGGGCCAGGGCGATGACCACGCCCGCGGCCATGCCAGTGATCGAGACGGTCACGCCCGTGACCGCATCCCTCTCCGAGGTGGCGACCGCGGCCTCGGCAGCCTTGGAATTGGCCTGCAGGACTCCGGCCAGGATATCGAAGGTCTTGGCGAACTGCTCGCGGGTGTCCACGGTCAGGATGCGGCTCATGCTGCTGAAGGCGTCCAGACTCTGCTGGGCCTCGGCCCTGAGCGTCCTGAAGTGCTCGAAGGTCTTTTCCGCCTCGGGCAAGAGCTCCTTCAGGAACAGCTCGTTGGCCTGGGCGGTCTTGCCTTCCGCCGCCAGGGCCTTGATCCTGGCCGTGTTCTTGTGGAAGCCCTCGTGGACCGGACGGATATCGTTCAGGATGGCGTTGATGCGGGGATTCGTCGTCGAATAGCCGGCCAGCCATTTGCCGAAGTTGCACGCGGCGGCATTGTCCCCGCCTTCGAACGTCTCGCCGGCGATGAGCAGCTGGGCCACCTGCGTTTCCAGCTTGTAATGATCGCCCCGGAAGAGCTGCAGGTTCAGCATGTACTCCTCGGGGCTGCCGATGGTGCTGGCCAGCACCTGCTGCGAAAGCTCGATGGCCTTGTTGTTGGCCTCGGCCCAGGCCTGGACCGTGGGCTGGAACTGCCGCCAGAGCGCTTCCTCCTCCGGGGTCCTGGCCTGGATCTCGTAGACTTTCGCGGCCTCGCCGTAGATCTGGCGGTCCTCCTGTATTTTCTTGTGCAGGGCGCCGCGTTCCTCGAGGGAGAGCTGCTGGTCCAGCAGGCTGCGCAGGGAGATGACGACCCCGTTCAAGGCGTTGCGCACGCCGGCCAGGGTGGTGGCCGCGGGCAGGCGCTCCTTGCCCAGCTCCTCGATGTGCCCCCGCATGGAGTCGATCTGCCACAGGCCGACCAGGCCCACGGCCAAGGCGATGAGCGCGGTGACCACGAATCCCCCGATCAACTTCACTCCAAGCTTGAGATTTTTCACGGCATGCTCCCCCTGGTGATGCGGTTGAACAAAAGGCCTTTTGATCCGGCAGCCAGGCTACCGGCCTGAAGCGTGCGCAGCCGGCAGGACCCTGCCGATGAAGACCCGCAGGCGCTCCGCATCGGCATAGCCGAGGAGGCGGCCCCGCTCCTTGCCGGCCGCGAACAGCATGAAGGTCGGCGTGCCCGCGATGTGCAGCGCATTGGCGCAGGCTCGCAGCTCCTCCACATCCATCTGGCAGATCATGCAGGCGTGCTGCGGCGTGGCATCCAGCTCGCGCAGGATGTTCAGCTGCGGGGTGTAGTTATAGTCCCCGCTCAGGCAGGCGACGAGCACCGGCCGGTCGGCGGTGCGCACGAGATCCTCGAGTTCCCGGCAGCGTACAGTCGGAATCATGGCAGCCCTCGCTGGGCCGAATCCGGCCCCGGAGCTGCCATACTCACAAAGCGTGCCAAGAATGGAATCTTCAGGACACTTGCCGGATGTCCAATATCGAGACGGGGTTGGGTCGAAGGAAGGAAATGCGCGCACCGGCTGAAAAGTGCGTCAAACTTTACACTTTTACAGCCAGCAGATGTAAAGCGTTACACTTTAGGCCTCGTCCTCCAGGCCGTGCTCGCGCAGCTTGCGGTAGAGCGTCGGCCGGCTGATGCCGAGCAGCCTGGCCGCCGGCGCCTTCTTGCCGCCGCAAGAGCGCAGGGCTTCGATGAGCTCCTCGCGCTCCAGCCGGCCTGGAGGACGGAGCGACAGGCCGGCGCTCTCCGGTTCGGCCGGCGCATGGAGCTCCGCGGGCAGGTGCTCGAGGCCGATGGCCTGGCCCTGGCAGAGGATGACCGCATGCTCCATGGCGTGCCTGAGCTCGCGCACGTTGCCCGGCCAGCCGTAGGACACCAGCCGGGGCATGACCGCCTCGCCCACGGCCTCGATGCGCTTGCCGTAGGCGGCGTTGAAGCGTGCCAGGAAGTGCTGGACGAGCAGCGGGATGTCCTCCAGGCGCTCGCGCACGGGCGGCAGGTGGACCTCGACGACCTTCAACCGGTAGTAGAGATCCTCGCGGAACACACGCGCGGCCATGAGGCTTCGCAGCTCGCGGTTGGTCGCGGCGACGATCCGCACGTCGCAACGCATGGTCCGCGAGTCGCCGACGCGCTCGAATTCGCGTTCCTGGAGCACGCGCAAAAGCTTCAGCTGGATGGCCGGCGAGATGTCGCCGATCTCGTCGAGGAAGATTGTCCCGCCGTCGGCCAGCTGGAAGCGGCCGACCTTGTCCCGGATGGCCCCGGTGAAGGCCCCCCGAACATGGCCGAAGAGCTCGCTCTCGAGCAGGTTCTCGGACAAGGCCGAGCAGTTGACCTTGACCAGCGGCTTGTCGGCCCGGGGGCCGTTGTAATGCAGGGCCTCGACCACCAGCTCCTTGCCCGTGCCCGACTCGCCGGTGATGAGCACCGTGGCCTCGGTCTCGGCCAGGTTCTCGACCAGGGAGAAGACCTGCTGCATGCCCCGGCTCTTGCCGATCATGTTCTGGAAGCCATGGCGCTGGCGGAGCTCCCGCTCCAGGGCCGTGAGGCGGCTGATGTCGCGCACGACCATGACCCCGCCGATGAAGGCCCCCTCGGAGGACAGAAGCGGCGAGCAGGTGACCACGGCCACCTGCGCAGGCCGCGACTCCAGGCCGCACTCGATGCGGTATTCCCAGACCGGCGCCGCGGAAGCTAGGCATTCCTCCAGGGCCTTGCGGCAGGCCTGGCGGCAGGCCTGGCCCTGGCCGAAGCGCCGGCCGGCCGGGAGCGACTCGCCCAGGCCGCAGATCCGGCGCAGGGCCTGGTTGGCCTGAATCACGGCCAGTTCCCTGTCCACGGTCAGGATGCCGTCCTGCACGCTCCTGAAGATGGCCTCCAGATGGCGGCGGAAGCCCTCCTTTTCCTGGCGCAGGCGGTCTCCCTCGTCCTTGAGGGCCTTGTGGCCGAGAGCCATGCCCACCACCCTGACCAGCGACTCGCGGCGCAGGGGCTTGGGCACGTAGTCGAAGGCGCCCAGGCGCACGGCCTCGGCCGCCGACTCCACCCGCGGCTGGCCGGTGATCATGATCACCGGGGTGTTCGGGCTTATGCGCTTGACCGCGGCCAAGAGCTCGAGGCCCGAGCCGTCGGCCAGCAGGATGTCGGCCACCACACAATCGAAGCCGCCCTTGCCCAGGGCGGTGAGGGCCACGGCCAGGCTCCGCACCGCGGTCACCTCGGCTCCGGCCTCGCGCAGAAAATAGGCGTAGTTCTCGAGGATGGAGGACTCGTCCTCCAGGAGCAGGATGCGGCCCTTCATGTCCCGAGCCCCAGTTCGGAAGCCACGGGGGTCGCCGGGGCCACGGGCAGCTCCAGGAAGGCCGTGGCGCCCTGCCCCTCCCGGCTCTCGAGCCACAGCCGCCCGCCCATGGCCTGGACCAGCTTGAGCGAGATGGCCAGCCCGAGGCCGGTGCCCTCGTGCTTGGGCTTGGTGGTGAAGAAGGGCTCGAAGATGCGCGGCAGGACCTCCGCCGGCACGCCCTGGCCGTTGTCCGCGAAGCTCACCCGCACCATGGGCCTGGCCTCGGCGACGAGGCTCGCCCCGACCGAGAGCCAGCGCGGCCCCTCGGCCTCTTCCGGCCGGGCGGACAGGGCCTGGCGGGCGTTGGTCAGAAGATTGATGGCCACCTGTTGCAGTTCCTGGGGGTTGGCCATGACCCGGGGCAGATCATCGGACAGCGCCAGCTCCACGTCGATTCCCTCGCGCCGGAAGATGGCCCGGGTGAGGCTCAGCGCGTCGGCGAGCACCTCGCCCACGTCCACCGGCTCGCGGACCGAGTCGCTCGGCCGGGCAAACGCCAGGAGCTTGCGCACGATGCCCGAGATGCGTTCGGCTTCGCTCAGGATCCGGCCCGGGATATGGGCCTCGCCCTCCAGCCGGTCGGACTTGTCCGCCAGACGTTCGGCATAGCCCATGATGCCGCTGATGGGATTGTTGATCTCGTGGGCCACGCCGGCGGCCAGTTCGCCCAGGGAGGCGAGATGCGCCGCGCGCAGGTTCTCGGCCTGCAGCGCCCGCCGCTCGGTCTCCTCGCGCAGGATGGCCACGGTCTGCCCGCCGCCGGCTTCGGCGCTGAACGTCCGGGTCTCGCTCAGGATGAAGTGGCGCAGCCGCTGGCCCTCGGCCAGGCTGAGCTCGAGCTCGCCGCTGTCGGTGACGGTCGGGACCGGCTCCCGAAAGCGCCCCAGGAAGACCTCCCAGGCAAGGCCCGTGGCCGGCCCGAAGACGGACACGGCCGCGGCGTTAGCCCAGACGATGCGCCCGCCGGCGTCGCGCACCAGGATGCCCGAGGGCAGGGCGTCGAGGATGGCCGCGAGCTTCTCCTCGCTGGCCTTCAGCCGGCGCTCCAGGCGGTGGCGTTCCAGGGCCGTGGCCAGGGCCGAATGGAGCTGGCCGGCGGTCACCGGCTTCTGGATGTAGCTGAAGGGGCTCGTGTCGAGCGCGCGGCTCAATGTCCGCGGGTCGTCGTCGGCGGTCAGGTAGATGACCGGCAGGCCGAACGCGGCCATGATCCGGCGGGCGGCCTCGATGCCGTCCATCTCGCCGGCCAGCGCGATGTCCATGAGCACGATGTCCGGCCGGGTTACGCCGAGCCGCGCCAGGGCCTCGCTGCCGGAAGGCGCGTGCCCCCCCGGCCGGTAGCCCAGGTGCGCGAGAAAATGCTCGACCTGCCGGACCAGGAGAGTGTCGTCCTCGACGATGAAAACCCGCTCGCCTGCCATGTTTTTGGTCCACGGCGCGCAAATGACGGCCGTGCTCCTGCCGGAACCATCCTTCAGCCCGGCGCCGACGTCAAGCCCGAGCATTCCGGAACCGGGGAATATGGGTTGGCGGGGGCTTTGAAAGTCCGTCGCCCAAGCGCTCATCGGCGTAAGGATATTGACATTTTTTACGATCCGGCGCGTCATCCGGTCGGTCCGGCCGGATGACAGGCCGGAGACACCCCAGGGCCGCCCGGGCCGGGCAAGACAGGAGACCTGGGGCAAGGTTCGAAGGACGGCACGAATGCCCTGGATGTGACACCGACCGGCTCAGGCGACGGACTCGGGCTTTCGCCCCGCCCCGTCCGACGGTGGGTGGAAGACGCCAAGGCCGCCCCACTGATCGCTGGCAGAGGGGCAACTGCTCTCGGCGCCGGACGGCTCACGATCTCTCTTGCATACCTTCCATGCGCCTCCTTTCCAGGCTCCCTTCCATGCCCTCACCCGCCTGCGGGCCACAGCACCACCGGCGACTTCTCGTTTTCAGCCTCCTACCTCCCCCACGGCAGCGTCCGCAATCTCTTGCCCGTGGCCGCGAAGACCGCGTTGGCCACGGCCGGGGCGATGGGCGGCACGCCGGGCTCGCCGACGCCGGTGGGGGCTTCCGTTGACGGCACGATGTGGACCTCGATCCGCGGGTGGCGGCCGAAGCGCAGGAGCTTGTAGTCGCCGAAGCCCGACTGCACCACGCGGCCGGCGTCCAGGGTCACGGCCTCGCCCAGGGCCGCGGACAGGCCGAAGGTGATGCCGCCCTCCATCTGGGCCCGGATGACGGCCGGGTTGACCGCGACCCCGCAGTCCACGGCGCAGACCACGCGCTCGACGCCAAAGGTCCCGTCCTCGGCCACGGCTACCTCGGCCACCTGGGCGACATGGGTGTCGAAGGACTTGTGCACGGCCAGGCCCCGGCCGTGGCCCGCGGGCAGCGGCGTGCCCCAGCCGGCCTTGGCCGCGGCCAATTCCAGCACGCCGAGGTGGCGCGGCTGGTTCGCCAGCAGCCTGCGGCGCAGCTCCAGGGGATCGCGGCCGCCGGCCTGGGCCAGCTCGTCCAGGAAGACCTCGATGGCGTAGGCCGTGTGGGTGCTGCCGACCGAGCGCCACCAGAGCACCGGCACGCCGATCGTGGTGGTGTGCAGTTCGACGCTGAGGTTGGGGATGGCGTAGGGCAGGTCCTGGGCTCCCTCCACCGAGGTCAGGTCGATGCCGTCGACGACCAGGGCATTCTCGAAGGGCGTGTTCGCCTGGAGCGACTGGCCGACGATGCGCTGCTGCCAGGCCACGGGATTGCCGTCCGCGTCCAGCCCGGCCCGCAGGCGGTGGAGGTACATCGGCCGGTAGCGGCCGCCGCGGATGTCGTCCTCCCTGGTCCAGACCAGGTGGACGGGCGCGCGGCCGCCAAGGGCCTTGGCCACGTGCACGGCCTCGACAATGTAGTCAGAGGGCGGGTTGGCCCGCCGGCCGAAGGAGCCGCCGGCAAAGAGCGTGTTGATGCGCACCCGGCGCACGTCGAGGCCGGCGGCGGCCGCGGCATTGGCTTGGTCCACGGTCTGGAACTGGTCGCCGGCCCAGATCTCGCACTCGTCCTGGCCCAGACGGACCACGCAGTTCAGCGGCTCGAGCGGGGCGTGGGCCAGGTAGGGGAACTCGAAATTCGCCTCCAGGGTTCTGACCGCGCCGCTCAAGGCCGCATCCGTGTCGCCGTCCTTGCGCGCCGGCAGGCCGGGCTTTTCGAGAAGCGCCCGGTACTCGGCCAGCAGCTCGCCCGTGCCGCGCGTCTCGGCCGCGCTCTCGTCCCAGTCCACGGACAATACCGCCCGGCCGCGGATGGCGGCCCAGGTGTTTTCGGCGACCACGGCCACGCCCTGGGGTATGGCCAGCACGTCGGTCACGCCGGGCACGGCCAGGGCGGCTGCGGCCTCGAAGGATTTGACCGTGCCGCCGAAGCGCGGCGGCCGGGCGACGACCGCGGTCAGCATGCCGGGCAGGCGCACGTCCATGGCGTACTCGGCCGTGCCGTTCACCTTGGACTCGATGTCCAGGCGAGTGTCCTGGTGGCCGATGAGCGTGAACTGCGCCGGGTCCTTGAGCCCGGCCGCTTCCGGCGGCGCCAGGCCGGCGGCGATCACGGCCAGCTGGCCGAAGTCCGCCTGCCGGCCGCTCGGCGCGTGGCTGACCTGGCCCTTTTCCACTCCGATCTCCCCGGCCGGCACGCCCCAGTGTTTCGCCGCGGCGGCGATCAGCCCGGCCCGGGCTTTTGCACCGGCCTCGCGGTACTGGGTGTAGGAGTTGGCGATGGCGGTGCTGCCGCCGGTGCCCTGGAGTTGGCCGAAGCGGAGGTTGTTGTAGAGGCGCTCGTCCGCCGGCGCTGCTTCCACCCGCACCTGCCCGAAGTCGGCATTGAGCTCCTCGGCCAGGATGGTGGCCAGGCCGGTGTAGGCGCCCTGCCCGGCCTCGAAATGCTTGGCCACGACCGTGACCGTGCCGTCGGAAGCGATGCGCACGAAGGGGTTGGGGGCGTAGACCGAAGTTTTCGAGGAAGCGCTCATGACCGCACCTCCCGCGGCGCCCGCAGCTCGGCGGCCGCGCGCCGGATGGCCTTCTCGATGCGCACGTAGGTCCCGCAGCGACACAGGTTTCGCTCCATGACCTTGGCGATCTCGGCCTCGCTCGGCTCAGGGTTCTCGGAGAGCAGCGCAAAGGCGTGCATGATCTGGCCCGGCTGGCAGTAGCCGCACTGGGGCACCTGCTCCGCGACCCAGGCGCGCTTCAGCGGATGGTCCGCGGGAATGCCCTCGATGGTCGTGATCTCCTTGCCCTGCACGCTCCCGGCCTTGGCGGTGCAGGACGGCCGGGCCTTGCCGGCGATAAGCACGGTGCAGCCCCAGCACAGGCCCTGGCCGCAGCCGAACTTGGTGCCGGTCAAGTTCAGGACGTCGCGCAGGACCCAGAGAAGCGGCATCTCCGGGTCGACGTCGGCCTGGTATCGCTGCCCATTGACCATGAATGTGGCCATCGTGTCCTCCAGCCTGCGGCCCTCGGCCAACAGTTTTTTGGGACACCCATAGCACACCTGCGGCAAGGAAGTATAGCCCGGACGCATTTTTTACGACCGGCCGCGAAGAAATGCCGGAGCTACTGCCGCTCGGTGGCCAGGCGCACGGCCAGGCCGATGAAGACCAGGCCGAGGAGGCGCTCCAGCCACAGCGAGATCCTGGGTTTGGCCCCGAGGAACCGGGCCGCGCGCGAGGCGGCCAGGATAAGCCCGGCCTCGACGGCCAGACCCAGGGCGATGACCAGACCACCGAGGACGAAGAGCTGCAGGGCGAGGTTTCCCCGCCCGGGCTCGGCGAACTGCGGCAGGAAGGCCATGAAGAACACGGCCACCTTGGGGTTCAAGACGTCGATGAACACGCCCTGGCGGTAGACGGCCCAGGGAGAGGCGGGCCGGGGCCGGCCGGGTTGCGCGCTGACGGGTTCCGGGCGCGAGCGCAGGGCCTGGACGCCGAGATAGACCAGGTAGGCCGCGCCGGCCAGCTTGACCGCGGTGAAGGCCCAAGCCGAGGCGACCAGCACGGCCGAGAGCCCGGCGGCCACGGCCAGGACGTGGACCAGCGCCCCGGAGCAGACGCCCAGGCTGGCGGCGAAACCGGCCCGGCGGCCCCTGGCCGCGGCGGTGGACAGGACGAAGGCCAAGTCCGGCCCGGGCGCGAGGTTCAGGGCCAGGGCCGCGGCGAAAAAGGCCAGCCAGTGGTCGGGGGAATAGAGGATTGCGTCCACTGGAACCTGCCTTGGTTGAAGACCATTGACGTGGCACCGGCGCCTCGCGCGGCGCCTGACCACCATCAAAACACATTTCACAGGTTACTATCTCTTGCCAAGTAACCTGTCAAATGGCATATTGAAAGTGACGAATTTGACACACGGGAGGGGGACATGCGCGCGGACGAGCCGGACGTGGCCTATTGGCGGGAAACCTTCCAGGTGGTGGGCGGCAACCCCGCCCTGGACTTCGTCAACACCTTGAGCGAGCGGCGCAGCCCGGCGCCGCTGGAGCGCCTGCGGACCTACGCCGACCTGGTCCTGGCCGCGGAGCGCATCGGCCTCGTCGGCCCGCGCGAGGCCGGGGGGCTCGGCGCCCTGGCCGCGGCCCGCCCGGCCCAGGCCGAGGCCGCCCGGCGCCAGGCCGTGGGCCTGCGCGAGACGCTGCACCGCCTCTTCCTGGCCGAGGCCGAGCGCCGGCCGCCAGCTGACGCCGACTTGTCCAATCTGAACGAGGCCCTGGCCGGAAGCCTCGGCCACCTGCGCCTGGCCCGCACCTCCGGCGGCATCGCCTGGAGCTGGGAGAACGCGCCACAGGACCTTACCCGTCCGCTCTGGCCCCTGGCCCGGGCCGCCGCCGAGCTCCTCGCCTGCGGCCCGCTCGACCGCCTGCGGGAATGCGCGGCCGCGGACTGCGGCTGGCTCTTTCTCGATACGACCAAAAACGCCAGCCGGCGCTGGTGCCTGATGCAGGAGTGCGGCAACCGGGCCAAGGCCCGCCGCCACCGGGCCAGGGCCAAGACCGGGGGCGACCGCCGGGGCTAGGCTTTTGCGCCCGGGCGCAGGTCGGGGATGGCGAAGAGGTCGCAGGCCCGAGCCTCGGGCGCGGGGCGCGCCCGGCCCTCCAGGCCGACCTTCAGGGTCGAGACCAGTTCCTCGGTGGCGGCGATGAACTCGGGGTCGTGCTCGGCGCGGTTCACGACCGCGTGGATGACCACCTTGTCCGGCCGTGGGGGCAGGCCTGTGGTCACGGTGAAGCCGAGCGCGTTGGGGCAGTCGGGCACCCAGAAGCGCACCCCGCCCAAAATCTCCTCGCGGCGTAGGTGGTAGCGGCCCCAGTGGCAGAAATAGACCACCCGGCCGAGCGCTTCGGCCTCGTCCACCGAATCCACGGCCTCGCAGACCTCGGGCAGACGGTCCACGGTCAGCAGTTCCCGCAACGCATCGGGCGTCAGGCAGACGTCGGCAACGGCGAAAAACTCCATGGCGGCGCTCCGGTCAGAGGGTACCGTCAGCATATAGTACACGCCGTGCACAATTGCAAATCCGCCCGCCTCAGTCCTCCTCGATGGCCTCTTCCTCCGGCCGGTTGGCGCGCAGGTATTTGCGCTCGTAGTCGGTCCACTTCACGCCGAGCAGGGACATGGCCAGCTCCACGCACAGCTCCGCGGTCTGGTTGCGCTTGTCCATGAGCGGGTTGACCTCGATCACGTCCAGGCCGGCCAGCTCCACGCGCTCGCCCAGCGTGGCGCAGAGGCAGGCGATCTCGCGGTAGGAAAGCCCCCCGCGGGTGGTGATGCCCGTGCCCGGGGCGATGCGCGCGTCCATCACGTCGGCGTCGAAACTGACGTAGACCGCGTCGGTTTCGGCCGTGACCCGTGAGACGGCCTCGTCGAGCACCCGGGCCAGGCCCAGGCGGTCGAGGTCGAAGGTGGAATAGAGGGCCACGCCCTGACTCTTGAGGAAGGCCAGCTCGCCCGGATCCACGTCCTTGGCGCCGACGATGGCCACGTCCTCGGGCCGGACCTTGGGCGAAAACCCCAGGCAGGAGACGAGCTCCGGGTAGCCGTGGCCCAGGGAGACGGCCAGGGGCATGCCGTGGATGTTGCCCGACGGGCTGGTCTCCGGGGTGTTCGAATCGGCGTGGGCGTCGATCCAGATGAGCCCCAGCCGGCCGCGCGCCTTGGCCACCCCGGCGATGGCCCCGATGGAGGTGGAATGGTCGCCGCCGAAGGTCAGCGGCAGCTCGCCCCGGGATGCGGCGGCGAAAACGTGCCCGCCGAGGTTCTCCGAGACGCGGGCGATCTCGGCCCGCTTGGCGGCCTGGCGCTCAGGCGCGGGCAGGCGGTCCAGGGCGAAATTGTTGGCCACGGGCAGGTCGCCCGCGTCGACAAAGGAGAGGCCGGCAAAAGTCAGCGCCTCGAAGATGCCGGCGTAGCGCAGGGCGGTGGGGCCCATGTCCACGCCGAGCTTGGCCACGCCGAGGTCGAGCGGCACGCCGACCACGTTCACGGTTCTGGTGCGGCAGATCATGGCCGGGCTTCCTGCCAGAGCCGTGTGACGGATGCATGACCGACACAAACCGGCCGGGGACGCCCGCGCGCCGCCCGGCCGAGAAAAGGCTTGGATTCGAGGTTTGCCTGGCAGCGTATTGAAATAGCCGCATTTCGCAGGCCGGTCAAAAACCGTCGGATGCGAGGAGCGAGGGAAACGGAAGTTCGAGCGTAGCCGCCTCCATGAGAACTTCCGTTTCCCGAAGCAACGAAGCAGACGGCGGTTTTTCACCGGCCTGCTAGCCCGGCTGCCGGGCGAGCCAGACGTCCACCGGAGTGAACTCGCGCTGCTGGTAGCGGCCGGCCTCCTCAAGAATAAGCTCTCCCCCCGCGCAGGTCAGGCCGCGCGCGAGCCAGGCGTCCTCGCGGGCCGCGGCGGCCACGCCCTTCTCGGCGATGGCCAGGATGCGGGGCAGAATGGCCTCGCCGTAGCCGGCAGAGGCCGTGACCGGGACCGCGCCCGGGATGTTGTCCACGGCGAAGTGGCGCACGCCGTCCACCTCGTAGACCGGATCGGCCCAGGAGGTCGGCCGGCTGGTCTCGATGGCTCCGGCGGTGTCGCAGGAGATGTCCACGATGGCCGCGCCGGGCTTGAAGCGCGCGAGCATCTTGCGGGTGACGACGTGGTCGGTGCGCGACTTGGGCCAGAGCACGCAGTTGACCAGCACGTCCAGGTCCTCGAGGTGCGCATCAAGCTCCGGCAGGTCGCCGACGGTGAGGCGGCGGTCGTGCCAATCCATGGCCGCGGCCTTGCGCGCGCCCTCGAAGATGTCCAGGCCGACCACGCGGCAGCCGAGCGACAGGAGCGTGCGCAGCGCGCCGCGGCCGACGTTGCCCAGCCCCAGGACCACGGCTTTCAGCGCCGGCTCGCCGAAATGGGACATGAAGTGCCGGCCCGTGCCGCCGTAGGGCGCGAGACACAGGCGCACGGCCTCGAAGGCCCCGAGCTCGCCGGCCAGGGCGCAGTTGGGCGAGCCGAAGCGGTGGGTGTTCTCGGCCGCGACCGCGGTCAGGCCCACGGACAGAAACGTGTCCAGCTCCTCGCGATTGAGGGCCGCATGCACATTGGTGAAGATGATGTGGTCGGAGCGAAGAAGCAGGTACTCCGGGGGCAGGACCTCCTTGACCTTGACCACCAGGGTCGCGGCCGCATAGACCTCCGCCGCGCTGCCCAGGAGCGTGGCCCCGGCCGCGGCGTAGTCCGCGTCCGCCGCGCGGGAGACCGCGCCCGCTCCCTTTTCCACGAAAACCGCATGCCCGGCGTCGACCAGGGCCTTCACCTGGCGCGGCAGCAAGGCCACCCGGCCCTCCTGGGCCTTCAACTCGCGCGTGATGCCGATGTTCATATCACAACCTCGTTCTGTATTGACGGTTCATAGGCTTGGGCATACATCCCAATGCCTCGCCGGCCGCCTCGACGCGAAACAGCCGGCGCAAAAGGCGACTTCATGTACGCAGCCGAAATCGCGGCCCTGGGCGCGGCCGTGTGCTGGTCCTTCGGCGGCCTCCTGGCCACCGTCCCGGCCCGGGCCATGGGCGCGGTGCCCTTCAACCGCCTGCGCATGGCCCTGGTCTTCCTCATGCTGGCCGGCGCCGCGCTCCTCTCCGGCGGCTGGCAATCCCTCACCTGGGCCACGACCGGGGCGCTCATGGCCTCGGCCTTCATCGGCATCTTCTGCGGCGACACGGCCTTCTACGCCTGTCTGCGCCGGCTGGGGCCCCGGCGCACGGGCATCCTGTTCGCCACCAACGCCCCTCTGGCCGCGATCCTGGGCTTCATCGTCCTGGGCGAGACGCTGACGGGGCTTACCGTCCTGGGCATCGCTCTGGTCATGTCCGGTGTGGTCATGGCCGTGTTCTTCGGGACCACCACCCAGCGCCACAGCTTCGAGGAGGTCCGCGGGCCGCTCTGGGCCGGGGTGGGCCTGGGGCTTTTTTCCGCGCTCTGCCAGGCCGTGGGCACCATCGTGGTGCGGCCGGCCATGGCCACGGGCATCGACCCGGTGGCCGCCTCGGCGTTGCGCGTGGGCCTGGCCGCCGTGCTCCTCTCCTCGCTCAAGTTCTGGCCCTCGCCGCTGTTCAAGGCCACCGCGCCCCTTACGCCCCGGCTGGTCGGCCAGGTGGCGCTGAGCGGGCTGGTGGGCATGGCGCTGGGCATGACCTGCCTGCTCTTCGGCCTGGCCCACGGCCCGGCCGGAGTGGTGGCGACCCTGTCCGCGACCTCGCCGGTGCTCATCCTGCCGGTGCTCTGGGTGGCCACCCGCGAGCGCCCGGCGCCCGGGGCCTGGCTCGGAGCCTTCGTCGCCGTGTGCGGCGCGGCCTGCATCTTCACCGCCTGAGAGGCCCCTCAGTCGGGGTTGGTCCGGGCGCCCATCTGGGCGTGGGACAGGATCTGGCCGAGGAAGAGCCTGGCCCGTTCGGACTGCGGGGCGCTGAAGAAGGCCTCGGGCGTGTTCTCCTCCAGTATCTCGCCGCCGTCCATGAAGATGACCCGGTCGGCCACCTCGCGGGCGAAACCCATCTCGTGGGTCACGCAGACCATGGTCATGCCGCTTCCGGCCAGATCGACCATGACGTCCAGGACCTCCTTGATCATCTCCGGATCGAGCGCGCTGGTCGGCTCGTCGAAGAGCATGATCTTCGGGCTCATGCACAGGCAGCGGGCGATGGCCACGCGCTGCTGCTGCCCGCCGGAGAGCTGGCCCGGATACTTGTCGGCCTGGTCCGGGATGCGCACGCGCGTCAGGTACTGCATGGCCAGCTCGCGCGCCTCTAAGAGCGGCATGCGCCGCACCCAGACCGGGGCCAGGATGCAGTTCTCCATCACGGTCAGGTGCGGGAAAAGGTTGAAGTTCTGGAAGAGCATGCCGACCTCGCGCCGGACGCGGTCGATGCGCTTCAGGTCGTCGGTCAGCTCGATGCCGTCCACGCTGATGGTGCCCTTCTGGTGGGTCTCCAGGCGGTTCACGCAACGGATGAGGGTCGACTTGCCCGAGCCCGAGGGCCCGCAGATGACTACCCGCTCGCCCCGGCCCACGGTCAGGTTGATGTCTTTCAGCACGTGGAACTGGCCGTACCACTTGTTCACGTGGCGGATGCGGATGATCGGATCGTCGGGGATTGCCATGGCGAAAAGCCTTTTCAGTTGCGCCCGGGCTTGAGGCGTTTCTCCAGGAGCATGGAGTAGCGCGACAGGCCGAAGCAGATGACCCAGAAGACCACGCCGGCGAAGACGTAGGCCTCCTTGGTGAAGCCGAGCCAGCGGGTGTCGGCCAGGGCGCTTTTCAGGATGCCCAGGATGTCCATGAGGTTGATGACCGCGACCAGGGTCGTGTCCTTGAGTAACCCGAGGAAGGTGTTGGTGATGCCCGGGATGACCAGGCGCAGGGCCTGGGGCAGGATGACCAGGCGCATGACCCGCCAGTAGCGCAGGCCCAGGGCCTCGGCCGCCTCGTACTGGCCGCGGGGAATGGCTTGCAGCCCGCCGCGCACGACCTCGGCCATGTAGGCGGAATAGAAGAGCGAGACGCCGACGAGCGCCCGCAGGAGCTTGTTCACGTGCATGCCCGCCGGCAGGGTCAGCGGCAGCATGACCGAGGCCATGAACAGGACCGAGATGAGCGGCACGCCGCGGATGAACTCGATGAAGCTCACGGACAGGGCCTTGATCACCGGCATGCGGCTTCTGCGTCCCAGGGCCAGCAGGATGCCCACGGGCAGCGAGGTGGCTATCCCGACGCCGGCGATGACCAGGGTCAGGAAGAGCCCGCCCCAGTTGTCGGTATCGACCAGGGGAAGATCGAGCCCGCCGCCGAGGAGCAGCGCGTAGCAGATGACCGGGTAGACACCGAGCAGCAGCGAAAAGCGGACTGAGGCCGCCGACTGCCCGTAGGCGCCGAGAGCGATGAATATGAGGCTCGCGGCCAGAAGCGAGAGGGCCACGGCCAGGCCCTGGCCGGCGGCGCCAAAGCCGAGGGCCAGCGCCGCACCGGCTCCGGCGGCCAGCCCCAGGCGCGCGGCCAGGTGGAGCTGCGGCCTGTGGGCCAGGCCGAGGAGCAGGCGGCCGGGCCGTGCGCGGGCGAGAATATCCGGCGCAGCCAGGTAGGCACACGCCACCAGGCCGGGAAGAATCCCGAAGAGTGCAAGGGACAGAAGCACGCCGGCCAGGGGGAAGAGGCCGGTCAGGCGCCGGCCACGACCGGTCGCGGCGCGCAGGAGCGAGCCGGCCACGAGCTGTCCGCCGGCCGCGGCCAGCAGGATGCCGGCCAGGTCGATGCGCCAGCGCTCGGCCTCGGGATAGAAGCCGTACATGAGCAGGCCCAGGCGGACCTTGATGAACACCCAACAGGCCCCGGCCGCGTCGCCCAGCGGCGGCAGGCAGCCCTCGCGGCTGTCGCCGAGCCAGTTGGCGTCGATGACCGCCCATTTGAGGAAGGGCGGCAGGCTGTAGAGAAGAAGCGCGAGCCCGGCCAGGGTCATGAGCGCGTTCGGCCAGGAGGAGAAGAGGTTGGCCCGCAGCCAGCCGACGACGCCGGCCTCGGAACGCGGCGGCGGCAGGCTCGGGGAGCGCTCGCGTTTTACGTACACTAGCGCTCCAGAATGGCCACGCGGGCGTTGTACCAGTTCATGAACAGCGAGATGGCCAGGCTTATGGTCAGGTAGACGAGCATGGTGATGGCGATGATCTCCACCGCCTGGCCGGTCTGGTTCAGGGTCGTGCCGGCGAAGACCGAGACCAGGTCCGGGTAGCCGATGACCACGGCCAGCGAGGAATTTTTCACCAGGGTCAGGTGCTGGCTGGTCAGCGGCGGGATGATGACCCGCAGAGCCTGGGGCACGACCACCAGTCGCATGGTCGGCGCGGGCCGCAGCCCCAGGGAATGGGCGGCCTCGATCTGGCCCTTGTCCACGGCCTCGATGCCGGCCCGCACGTTCTCGGCGATGAAGGCCGCGGTGTAGAGTGACAAGGCCAGGACCAGGGCGGTGAACTCGGGCTGCAGCGTCAGCCCGCCGGCGAAGTTGAAGCCCGAGAGCTCCGGCAGGTCCCAGCGGATGGGAAAACCGGCCGCGGCCAGGGCCACGAGCGGCAGAAGGATGATGAGTCCGAGGGAAGAAACATACGCCGGGAAGCGCTTGCCGGTCAGGCGCTGGCGGCGCCGGGCCCAGAGCACCAGGCCCGCGCCCCCGGCCAAGGCCAGGAGGAAAGCGACCAGGACCAGCCAGCTGCCGGGCAGGAAGACCGGCCAGGGGATGATCAGCCCCCGGTTGCACAGAAAGATGGTGTCGAACAGGCTCATGGCCTGGCGCGGCCCGGGCAGCGGGTTCAGGATGGCAATGTACCAGAAAAGAATTTGCAGCAAGAGCGGCACGTTGCGCAGGATCTCGACGTAGACCGCGGCCATGCGCGAGACGAGCCAGTTGCCGGACAGGCGCAAGAGCCCCACGGCGAAGCCGAGCACCGTGGCCACGACGATGCTCACGCTGGAGACGAGGAGCGTGTTCAGCAGGCCGACCAGGAAGACCCGGCCGTAGGTGCTCGCGCGCGAGTACTCGACGAGGCTCTGGCTGACGTCGAAGCCGGCCACCTGGTTGAAGAAGCCGAAGCCCGAGGCGATGCCGGCGCGCTTCAGGTTCTCGGCGGTGTTGACCGCGGCAAAGGCCAGGACGCCGGCGACCAGGGCGAAGACCGCGATCTGGATGATCACGGCCCGGACCACGGGGTCGGTCAGGAGCGAGCGCTGCGGGAGCCGGGCGCGGGCAGGGTCGGTCATGGGCGGCGTCTGGTCGTTGGGCGTTGCACATGGCCGGGCCGCCCCTGGGGGCGGCCCGGCCGTCAGGTTCCTTGCGGCTAGCGCACGGGCGGCGCGTACATGATGCCGCCCTTGTTCCACTGGGCGTTCAGGCCCCGCTCGAGCTTCAAGGCCGTGTTCGGGCCCACGTTCTTCTCGAAGAGCTCGCCGTAGTTGCCGACGTGCTTGATGATGCGGTAGGCCCAGTCCTTGGTCAGGCCGAGCATCTCGCCGTAGGTGCCCTCGGTGCCGAGCAGGCGCTTCACGTCGGGATTCTCGGATTTGAGCATCTGGTCCACGTTCTTGGAGGTCACGCCCAGCTCCTCGGCGTTCAGCAGGACAAAAAGCGTCCAGCGCACGATGTCCACCCACTGCCCGTCGCTCTGGCGCACGGCCGGGCCGAGCGGCTCCTTGGAGATGATCTCGGGCAGGATGACGTTGTCCTCGGGCTTGGACAGGGTGGTGCGGCGGGCGGCCAGGCCCGAGGCGTCGGTGGTGTAGACGTCGCAACGGCCGGAGTCGTAGATGACCGCGGCCTCGTCGGCGCTCTCGAAGACCACGGGCTTGTACTTCATGCCGTTGGCCGCGAAATAGTCGGAGACATTCATCTCGGTGGTGGTGCCGATCTGGATGCAGATGGAGGCGCCGTTCAGGTCCTTGGCGCTTTTGACCCCGAGCTTCTTGTTCACCATGAAGCCCTGGCCGTCGTAGAACAGCGTGCCCACGAACTCCAGGCCCTGCTCGGCGTCGCGCTGCAGGGTCCAGGTGGTGTTGCGCGAGAGGATGTCGATTTCGCCGGTCTGCAGGGCGGTGAAGCGCTCCTTGGTGGTCACCGGCACGAACTTGACCTTGTTCGGGTCGTCGAACACGGCGGCGGCCACGGCGCGGCAGAAATCGACGTCCAGGCCGAGCCAGAAGCCCTTGTCGTCGGGCACGGAGAAGCCGGGCACCTTGCCGCTCACGCCGGCGGAGACGAAGCCCTTCTTCTTCACGTCGTCCAGGGTGCCGCCGATGGCCTGGGCCGCGGCGAGACACAGCGCCAGGGCGACGAAAAGTGCGGTCTTGAACCTCATGCCATCCTCCTTGTTCGTAGCAATGATGTAGAATGCGACGGTTTCCACGCTTTCGCGTCACGACATCAGGAAACGTGGCCATTACGGCCGGGAAAACGGCTTTCGGCGGGCGGTTCGGCAACGCTTCGATCGACGAATAATTGCATCTCCAAACTATACATCCGCGCGCCCGATATCTCGGGAAGGCGAACATCGGTCAACGGCGGGCGTTAGTCAAGATGTCAGCGGAGTTGCAAGAGTATTTCGAACGGATGAACGGCCATCCAGACAGGGAGTGGCGGTCTTGCCGGAACCGGCCAGGCCGCCTCCCTTTGCCGGCCCGGCGCAAAAGAGGTAGGCTGAGCTCTCACCACGGCGCTTCGCGCCCGCCGCCAAGGAGGCGACCATGACCCTGACCCTCACCCCCATCGGCACCATCCATTCGCCTTACACCACGCTCGCGGGCATGCCCATCCAGCCGGCAGGAGCCAAGGGCGTGGCCGGTACGGTCGAGCTCCTGCCCGAGCTCACCCCGGGCCTGGCCGACCTCGACGGCTTCTCCCACCTCATCCTCATCTACTGGTTCCACCAGAGCAACGGCTACGCGCTCTCGGTCACGCCCTTCCTGGACAAGGCGCCGCGCGGGCTGTTCGCCACCCGCGCGCCCAAGCGGCCGAACGCCGTCGGGCTCTCGGTGGTGCGCCTGAGCGGGGTGCGAGGCAACGTGCTCGATCTCTTGGACGTGGACGTGCTCGACGGCACGCCGCTTCTGGACGTCAAACCCTACGTGCCGGCCTTCGACGCCCATCCCGAGGCCCGGGCCGGCTGGCTCGAAGGCCGGACGGCCGGACTGGCCCGGACCCGCTCCGACGGGCGCTTCTGCCCGCCGGAGGGGGCGGGAAAGGCCTAGCGGTCGCGGGGCGCGGGCGGGGCGGGGAAGTCCGCCAGCTGCGGCACCGTGGCCCGGCCGAGCCAGTCGATGGTCTGGCCCAGGTAGCGCATGTTGGCCAGAGCCTCGGCGTCGCCCAGCACCTCGCCCTTGCCCAGGCCGTAGCCCATGTTCCAGTAGGACGAGCCGGGCACGATCATGCCCGACATGAGGAACATGTGGTTGATGGTGTCGAAGACGTGGGTTGCGCCGCCGCGCCGCACGGCCACCACGGCCGCGCCGATCTTGCCGCGAAAGGCGCTGTCATTGGCCAGGGCGACCATGCCGGCGCGGTCGAGCAGCGCCTTCATCTCGGCCGAGACGTCGGTGAAGTAGGTCGGCGAGCCGAGCACGATGGCCTCGGCCGCGACAAGCTTGTCCATGATGGAGTTGAACACGTCCTTTTTCACCGCGCACTGCCGGTTCTGGTTCTCGAAGCACTTGAAGCAGGCGGCACATCCGCGGATGTTGCTGCCGCCGACCTGAAGAAGCTCGGTCTCCCAGCCGGCCGCGGCCAGGGGCTCCAGGACCTTTTTCAGCAGTTCCTCGGTATTGCCGCCCTTGCGCGGGCTGCCGTTCACGGCCACGACTTTCATTATGAACCTCCAGGGTGACTTGACGGGACCTGATTTCATCTGGAATATGCTCCTGACAGCAGGTTGTGACAAGTACTGACCTGAATGTTGCATACTGATATATTGTATAGCACGGAGGAGGCGCCATGCCCACCGCGCCCTGCAAGGTGAAAGAACTAAACGGCAAGTGCTACCGCTGCTACTTCGAGCTGACCCTTGCGGTCATCGGCGGCAAGTGGAAGCCGATCATCCTCTACCATCTGGCCCTGGACGGCACGTTGCGCTTCGGCGAGCTGCGCCGGACCATGCCCGACGTGACCGAACGCATGCTCAGCCGCCAGCTGCGCGAGCTCGAGGCCGACGGCCTGGTCCACCGCGAGGTCTACCGCGAGGTGCCGCCGCGGGTGGAATATTCCCTGACCGAGCTGGGCAAGAGCCTGGTGCCCATCCTGGTCAGCCTGCGCGAATGGGGCGTGGGCTACGAAGAGCGCTTCTGCGACCGCGCGCAGTTCGCCGGCGAGGGCTTCGAATCGCCCGAGCCGGTCAACCTGGCCCTGTCGGACGTCGTGTCCGGCCGCTAACCAACGGAGACGACTCATGACTGCCCCCCTCGTCCTCATCGAGACCCGCGCCCGGGTGGCCCTGGTGCGCCTGAACCGCCCGGAGAAGCTGAACGCGCTCACCGACGCCCTGCTGGCCGAGCTCGTCTCCGCCCTCGCCCGGCTCGACGCCGACCCCTCTATCGCGGTCCTGGTCCTGACCGGCTCCGAACGCGCCTTCGCCGCCGGTGCCGACGTCGCCGCGATGGCCGGGCTCACCGCCGCCGAGGCCTTCTCGACCGGCGCCGTCACCCGCCATTTCGACAGCCTCGCCCGGCTGCGCAAACCCCTCGTCGCCGCCGTGGCCGGCTATGCCCTTGGCGGCGGCCTCGAGCTGGCCCTGGCCTGCGACATCGTCATCGCCGCGGACACGGCCCTCTTCGGCCAGCCCGAGGTCAAGCTCGGCATCCCGCCCGGCGGCGGTGCCACCCAGAGGCTACCCCGGCTCATCGGCAAGTCCGCGGCCATGGAGATGTGCCTGACCGGGGCCACGATCACCTCCGCCGAGGCCCTGCGCCTGGGCCTGGTCTCGCGCCTGGTTCCGGCCCAAACCCTGCTGCCCGAGGCCCTGGCCCTGGCCGAAAAAATCGCCGCCCACTCCCTGCCCGCGCTCATGCTCATAAAGCAGTGCCTCAACCAGGCCTTCGAGACGCCCCTGTCCGCCGGCCTGGCCCTCGAGCGCCAGGCCTTCTTCACCGCCATGGGCTTTGCCGACCGCGCCGAGGGCATGGCCGCCTTCCTGGAAAAGCGCGCGCCAAGGTTCAGGGACTCCTGACAGCCTCGGGACAGGGCAATATTCTCCAAGACAGCCGCCGGGGCCCCTGCTAGACTTCGTGTCTTCGAGGATATGACCATGCGCCCCCAGCTCGACGTCCGTTTCCTGCGCCACTCCGACCTGCCCGGCTTCGAGGTCGCTGTGGTCACGAGGAGCACCCACGCCTTCCCCAACCACGCCCACGACCACTACACCGTGGGCCTCATGGAGTCCGGCGGCTCCTATTGCCTCGGCCCGGCCCGGGAATGGTCCCTGGTCGGACCCGGCCAGCTGGCCTTGATCAACCCCGGCCAGGTCCACTCCGGCATCCCGCCCCAGGGCGTACGCCCCAGCTACCGCATGTTCTACGTCGATCCCGTCTGGCTACGCCGGGCCGACGCCGACCTCGCCGGCCAGGACCGCGGCTTTCCCGAGTTCGACCGGCTGATCCTGACCGCACCTGAGGCCACCCGCGCCTTCTGGGCCTTGAGCCGGCTGCTGGAGGGCGGCGCCGAGCGCCTGGCCCTTCAATCGGCCATGGTCATGGCCTTCTCCACCCTCCTCGAGGCCGCCACCGAATCCGGCCGGCCGGCGCGGCCCAAGCACCCTCCCCGGCCCGAGCACCAGGCCATCCGCCGGGTGCGCGACTACCTCGCGGCCCACCTGGCGGACAAGGTCAGCCTGGACGACCTGGCCGAGACCGCGAACCTCAGCCGCTACCACCTGCTCCGGGTCTTCAAACGGGCCACCGGCGTCTCCCCCCACAGCTACCACCTGCAACTGCGCGTGGCCGCCGCCCGGCGCCTCCTGCGCCAGGGCCAGGCCATCGCCGAGGTGGCCCAGGACACCGGCTTCACCGACCAGAGCCACTTCACCAACACCTTCCGCCAGATGCTCGGCGCCACGCCCGGCCAATACGCCGCGCGGTAGATACGCCTCCGGCGGGCAGGGGCGCTGCNNCCCGCAGTCTGAAAATCGAAGCCCCACGGCGCGAAGAACGCCGCGGGGCTTCGATTTTCAGCTTGGGGGCGAAGGGCGGATCATGTCCCTCGCGGGAGCCGTGGACAACAAGGGCGGGAATGAAAGGCAGCCGGTGAAGGTGAAAACGGGCGCGGATCGCCGTCGGATGTTCGGATGTTCAGGTCAAGGGGTCGGACACCGGCCCTCCCCTCTTTCCACACCTCGTGGCCGCTTTCATCTTCTCTCGACCTTCTTCAAACGGGCCTGTGCCTGGGCGGGGACTCGAAGTCGTGGAGAGACTGCCGGTGAAGGGGAGGACTGCTCTCGGATCGGCGCGGGCGTTCGGTCGTGCGACCGCACATCCGCCCGAGACCCGCACGTTCTTCACCTTCATGGCGGCTTTTGTGTATTCGATCGGCGTCCCGCCTGCCCGGCGGCAATGATGCCCTCTGCACCCGCTCTTCTGCGGCGCGGCCCCCGCACCGCAGAACCGAGGGGGTCAAGGGGGAAATCATTTCCCCTTGCGGGGTGCAGGGGCAGCGCACCTGCGCGGATTCGGGGGTACGACCCTAGCCGATGGAGCAGCGGAACTTGTACTTGTCGCCGCGGTGGAAGGACTGGGAGTATTCGATGACCTGGCCGGCGTTGTCGTAGACCAGGCATTGGACCAGGATGCCGGGGGTCGATTCGGAAATCTTGAGCAGTTTGCGCTCGTGCACCCCGGGCATGACGGCTGAGATCTCCTGGTTCGAATGATGCGGCGCCACGTTGTATTTCTGGAGCATGAGGGTGTAGAGAGGCGCGTTGAGATTCTCCTCGGAAATGCCCGGGAAAAGGGCGTGGGGCAGATAGCAGCGCTCCACGACCAGGGGGACGTTGTTGGCCAGCATCAGGCGTTTCAGGTAGACCACCGGGTCGCCGGGCTTGAGTCCCATGGTCGAGGTCACGGACTCCTCCCCGGGGATGACCTTGGCCTCGAGGGTCTTGTAGCGCGGCTCCAGGCCGGCCTTTACGATGTCGTCGTGATAGGTGGTGATGTTCTCCAGGGAGCGCGTCAGCACCGGGCTCTTCTCGGAAAGCAGGAAGGTGCCCTTGCTGCGCTTGCGCACCAGCATGTGGTCGTCGACCAGCTTGTCGATGGCCTGGCGCACCGTCATGCGGTGCACGTTGAACATGGCGGCGAGCTCGTTCTCGTTGGGAATCTTGTCGCCCGGCTTGATGGTCTTGTTCCGGATCTGCTCGGACAGCCATTCGAAGATGATCATGTACTTCGGCTTACTGGACAAATCGCCTCCCTCGTCCCCAGCGCTCGACTCTTGAGCGAGTCATTCCAGCATACCGGGAAGTCTTTATCGACGCGGCCACAATGGAGCGCCGCGACATCGTTCAGGACATGGCCTGATCGAAATAGCAAAGCATCCTCCCCTGGTCGAGGGATAATCCGGATTGGCGCAATCGCCCTGAAGGGCCGCTGCTGGCCCCTGCGCAAGCCGGTGCAGTCCTTTCGGGCAGCGCACTAGTGCAGCAGGGACTGCAGGGAGGGGACCTCGCCTCGCACCAGGCGTTCGTTGATGCGCGCAAGGACCGGCAGGCAGTCGGCCACGGTGTCCACCACGTAGTGGGCGCCGGCACCGCTCAGCCGGGCGGCCACGCGCGCAACCCGCTCGCGCCGCTCCGCCTCGCCGAGGGCGGCGAGCCCGGTCTCGGTCAGGCCCAGGTCGTTGCTGGTCCGGGCCACGCCGATGGTCCACATGCCGGCGTTCAGCCCCTCCTCTATGTCGGCCACGGTGTCGCCGATCTTGGCCATGGCCTCCATGGGGTAGACGCCCAGCCTGATGGCGTTCAGGTAGCACATCCACGGGTAGGGCCGGCCGGCCGGGACGTCGGAGGAGCAGACGATGGCGTCCGGAACGTAGCCGCGCCTGGCGGCCTCGGCCGCGAGCACGGCCATCATCGGGGCGGTGTAGCCGGTGCAGGACCCGAGGAGCACCCCTTGGCGCTTGAGCTCGGCCACGAAGCCGAGCAGGCCGGGGACCGGCTCGGCATGGTTGGCGATGGCCTCGACCATGAGCGGCTCGACGTCGGCGTACACGGCCTCGACCGCCGCCTCGTCGGGCTCGCGGCCGTGGGCCTCGCGCCATCTCGCGGCCACGCCGGGCATGCGGCACATGACCCGGACATGCTCCTTCTTCTCCCGGCCCATGGGCTCTCGCGCCTCGGCCTGGGTCACCTCCACGCCGTGGCGGGCAAAGGCCGCGACGAAGACCGCGGCCGGCCCCATGCAGCCGTGGTCCACGGCCGTGCCGGCCCAGTCGAGCACGACAGCTTGCAGCGGCCCGGTGTAGGGCCTGTTGCGGACGAAAAGTTCCATTCTGTCCTCCGCTGTGGATCGGCCTGTTTTCGGAAAGGTGCGGCGGATCGAAGGCCGATCCGCCGCACCATGTTGGTTCGTTAAAGACCCGGAAAGGCCTTATTTCGGGAAGTGCTTGTGATCCAGATGCTCGTACTTGGGCAGATGCCGGATCGGCAGGGCCAGGGCGTCACGCCGGAAGGGCGGAGCCAGGCGGGTGCCGTCGGTCATGACCTCGATCACGGCCGGCTTGCGCGCGGCCTTGGCCGCGGCGAGCGCGTCGGCCAGGTCGGCCTGGGTGCTGACCTTGTAGCCCACCGCGCCCATGGCCTCGGCGATCTTGGCGTAGGAGTTGGACCAGATGTCCGCGCCCACGAAGCGGTTGTTGTAGAAGTCCACCTGGTTCTTCTTCTCCGCGCACCAGGCGCCGTTGTTGTAGACCGTGGCGATGACCGGCAGGTTGTACTGCACGGCGGTGGGCACCTCGAAGAGGCTCATGCCCCAGGCGCCGTCGCCGACGATGGACACGACCACGTCCTCGGGGCAGGCCAGTTGCGCGCCCAGGCTCGCCTGGTAGGCAAAGCCGGTGTTGCCGAAGGTCAGGGTGGCCACCGAGCGCTTGGGATTCCTAAAGCGCAGGTAGCTGTTGGCCGTGGAGGAGGTGTTGCCGATGTCCGTGGTGGCGATGGCGTTGGACTCGGTCACGAACTTGCCGACCACTTCCAGGGCCTTGCGCGGATGCAGGGTGCCGGCCATGACCGGCTCGTTGGCGATGGCCGCGATCTCCTTGTACCAGGACTCGAGCTCGGCCTTGACCAGGGCGTGGGCCGCGGCCGCCGGCTTCGCGTTCGGCATGGCCGCGCGGACCTGCTTGTAGAGCTCGGTGGCGGCGTCCTTGGCGTCGGCGCACAGGCCCACGGCCACGGGGTGGGTCTTGGCGATGTTGCGGGGGTTGATGTCGATCTGGACGATCTTGGCCGACTTCGGGAAGTAGTTGATGTCGTACTGGGGCAGGGTGCCGAAGTACGACAGCCGGGTGCCGATGGCCAGGATCACGTCGGCCTTCTGCAGGATGCGCATGGCCGCCTTGGAGCCCATGTAGCCGATGGGGCCGGTCCACAGCGGATGGTCGCAGGGGAAGGCGTCGTTGTGCAGGTAGGTGCAGGCCACGGGCGCGGCCAGGTGCTCGGCCAGGGCCTTGACCACGTCCAGGGCGCCGGAGTCGACCACGCCGCGGCCCGAGACGATGACCGGGTTCTTGGCGCCTTTGAGCACCTCGACCGCGGCCGCGAACTGCTCGGGATTGCCGATGCCGCCCGGGGCCACGCGGTACTGGGAGGGCGAGAGGATCTCCTCGTCCAATTCACCATAGAAGTAGTCGCGGGGGATATCCACGAGGACCGGACCGCGCTCGGCGTAGGCGATGCGGAAGGCCGTGCGCAGGATGTCCGCGGCCCGCTTCGGGTGCGGCACGCGCAGGGAGGCCTTGGTGATGGGCTTGAACAGGTTCCAGGTGTCGCACTCCTGGAAGCCGTCCCAGCCCACGGAGATGCTGCCCGCGCTGGGCGAGATGAGGACCATGGGCGTGTGGGCCATGTTGGCCGTGGCCACGGCTGTCGCGTAGTTGGTGATGCCGGGGCCGTTCTGGCCGATGCACACGCCGGCCTTGCCGGTCATGCGGCAGTAGGCATCCTCCATGTGCCCGGCGGTCTGCTCGTGGCGCACCGAGATGAACTCGATGCCCGCGGCCGGGAACAGGTCTAGAAGGTCCATGAACGCGGAACCGAGAATTCCGCTGACGTGATTGACTCCCTCCTGGACCAGGACCTCGGCCATGGCTTCGCTGGGCGTCATCTTTGTCATACCGCTATCCTCCTCGTTTTCTTTCACTTTCCGGGGATATCCCGGGGTTGTTTTCCGTGCCATTCGCAAAAATGCCTTGACAAAAAGATAACAAATCATCCATTCTATGTCTAGACAAACTGTGCATGAAAAGCGGAGAAGAGATAGCCGAAAGTGAAACATTTTTTCCACCCCCCTGGCAGGGGGGTGCCGCGGCCGGGGTCGCCCGACGGTGGGAACGTGAGCAGACCCTTACCGAGAAGAGGAGGAAAACCATGATTGATTCGAAACAAATGGACGCTGCCGCGTACATCGATACCGACAGCAAGCATGTCTGGCACCACCTGGTCCAGCACAAGACCTTTGCCGGCAAGGCCCCGATGATCGTGGTCGAGGGCAAGGGACTGCGCATCAAGGACTTGAACGGCAAGGAGTACCTGGACGC
>DIXN01000025.1:440-5662 GCA_002428705.1 Desulfovibrio sp. UBA6079 | reverse complement strand
ACGGGCCTGGGCCTGGCCATCTGCCTGGAGCTGACCCGGATGATGGGCGGCGGGATCGCGGTCTCCAGCGAGCCCGGACAAGGCTCGGACTTCACCGTCAGCCTGCCCCTGCCGCCCGCGGCCAGGACGGCCGAGACCGAAGCCGAGGAAACCGGACCGGAATGCCTGGCCGAGCTGCCGCCGCTGTCTCTTCTCCTGGCCGAGGACAACCAGGTCAACCAGCTCTTCGTCTCCGAGATCCTGCGCCAGGCCGGCCACACCGTGGACATCGCCGGCGACGGCCGCGAGGCGCTCGCGCTCCTGGCGGAGAAGCCCTACGACCTGGTGCTCATGGNNGCTCATGGACGTGCAGATGCCGGGCCTGGACGGGCTGGCCGCGACCCGGGCGCTGCGGCGCGGCGAGGCCGGCGAGGCGGCCCGCGATCTGCCGGTCCTGGCCCTCACGGCCTATGCCATGCAGGGCGACGAGGAGCGCTTCCGCGAGGCCGGCATGGACGCCCACGTGACCAAGCCGGTCAACTGGACCTCGCTCGTTTCGGCCATGCGCGAGGCCCTGGCCGGCCGCGGCTGGCGGGCTCCGGCCCCGGCCGAGCTTCCGGCCCCGGCCGGAGTCGAGGCCGAGGCGGTCGAGCTGGACACGGCCGCACTCGGCCGGCGCTTCGCCGGCCGGCCGGAGCTGCTGGCCCGCATGGCCGGCGAGCTCGCCGGCCAATGGCGGGAGAGGGCCCCGGAGCTGGAGGCCGCCCTGGCCGGCGGGAACTGCGCGCGCCTGGAGGAGCTGGCCCATGCCCTGGGCGGCTCGGTCGCGCTGCTCGGCGGCCGGCAGGCGGCCAAGGCCGCCAGGGAGCTGGAGCGCCTGGCCCGCGAGCACCGCCTGGACGAGCTGGCGGCCGCGGCCGCGGCCTTCGACCAGGCCATGGACGCGGCCTGTCCGCTGATCACGGCCTTCGCCGCGAAGTTTGCGGGCTGAAAACCGGGGAGAAGACGGCCCGGGCCGGCCTCAGGCCCCGGCCTGGAAGGCCCGGACGAGGTCGGACTGGGTCAGGATGCCCATAAGCGCGCCGCCGGCGCCGCAGACCGCGACCCGGCGCACGCCCTTCTGGCGCATGAACAGGATGGCCTTGTAGATCTGGATTTCGGGCGGCACGGAGACGACCGGGGAGCGCATGATCGCCTCCACCGGCCGGCCGTCCAGGGCTTCCCCGGCGCAGATCCGGGCGACCAGGTCGCGCTCGGTGAAGATGCCCTGGGGAAGCGCGTCTTCGGCCACGATCAGCGAGCCGATCCCGCGCTCGAGCATGAGGTCCACGGCCGCGTCCAGCGGCGTCCCGGGCGGCACGGTCAGCACCGGGCTGGTCATGACCGCGGCGCAGGGCAGGTCGGCGAACATGAACTCCACGGCCAGGGCCTCGACCACGCCGGCGGCCTCGACCACGCCCTCGATCTCGCCCCGCGGGCCGACCACGACCACGAAGCGGGCCTTTTTCAGGCTCATGGTCCGGCAGACGTCGTCGAGCAGGTGGGCCCGGGTCAGGGCGGCCACCGGCCGGGTCATGGAGCCCTCCACCGGCGCGGACAGCTCGCCGCCGCCGCGGGCGTGGCGGATGATGTCGCGCTCGGTGACCACGCCGAGCGGCCGGCCGGCGGCGGCCACGGGCAGACAGCCGAAGCCCGCCCGGCCCATGCGCGAAGCGGCTTCGGCCATGGGCGCGAGCGGACCGATGGCGATCACTCCGGGGGTCAGCAGGTCTTTTACCGAGCGTCTGAGCATGGCTTTTTTCGAATCCTCGCGGCGACCGCCAAGCTGTAACGCGTTTCGATTCCCAAGGGAAGCCGGCGAAGGGCTCGGGGCGCCGCCCTTGCGTGGCCTTCGCGGCCCATGCTAGGGTGGCCTTCACCGGCTGCGGGCTCCCCCGGCCGCCGGATCGAGGAAGTCATGGTCCAACCGACGCCCGACGCCGCCCCCAGCCCCGAATGTCTTGACGCCGCCCGCTCGGCCGTGGCCGGGCGCTTTGCGGTCAACGACCTGAAACACCCGGCGGTGGCCGCGCTGGCCGAGCTGGCCGCGCAGCGCCTGGCCGCCGGCCGGACGCCGCCCGATCCGGCCCTTGCGGGCAGTCCCTGCAAGCTGCCCGGGCGGCCCGCCGGACGGCCGTCACCGGCCACGCCCGCGCCAACCGGAGCCTCGCGCCACAACCTGCTGAAGATCAACCCGCCGCCCCTGCCCCAGGTCATCTACGAGCTGGAGCTGGCCATCGGCGACCCCAAAAGCTCGGCCAAAGACATCGCCGCGGTGCTCGGCCTGGACCCGGCCCTGGCCGCGCACGTGCTGCGCGTGGTCAACAGCGCCTACTACGGCTTCGCCGCGCGCATCGACACCCTGGAGCGGGCCGTGGCCGTGGCCGGCCTGAAGGAAATCTCGACCCTGGCGGTCAGCCTGGCCGTGGGCAACGTCTTCTCCGAGCCGCCGGCCGGGAACCTGGTGGACATGACCCTGTTCTGGCGCCACAGCCTGGCCTCGGGCCTGGCCGCCCGCAGCCTGGCCCGCCTGGCCCGGCGCTCCGAGCCCGAACGCTTCTTCGTCGCCGGCCTCTTGCACGACATGGGCAAGGTGCTCTGCGCCCTGGCCGAGCCCGAGCTCGCCGCCGCGGCCCTGGCCCAGGCCGAGGACCAGCAACTGCCGACCTTCCTGGCCGAACGCCGGGTCTTCGGCTTCGACCACGCCGAGCTCGGCGGCAACGCCATCCTCAAATGGAACCTGCCGCGCAGCCTGGCCGAGGCCGTGGGCCGACACCACGACCCCGAAACCATGGACCTGGACGCCGGACAGGACGTGGTCCACCTGGCCAACGTGGTGGCCGCCGGGCTGGGCTTCGCCTCGGACGCGCGCGGCCTGGTCGCGCCGCTGGCGCACCTGGCCTGGAAACGCCTGGGACTGTCCACCGCCGACCTCGGCGCGGTGGCCGCAGCCCTGGACGAGCGCCTGGACTCGCTCTGCGCCGCATTCGCCGCCGGCAGCCGGAGCGGCCGCCCCGCCTAGGAAGACTCCGGCCTCAGTTGTCCCCTTCCCCACCGTCGCGGCCGACGGTCATGGCCTCGGCCACGGCCGCACGCAGGTCGTCGCGGGAAAAGGGCTTGCGCAGCACCGCGTCGGCGCCGAACATCCGGGCGTGATCGAGATAGTCGAGGGTGCCCCGGGAGCCGCCGCCGGAAATGGCCAGGATGCGGCAGTCGCAGCCCGCGGCCCGCAGCTCGGAGATGGTCTCCAGGCCGTCCTTCAACGGCATGAAGATGTCCACGATGCACAGCTCGACCGCCTGGGCCGCCACGACCTCCAGAGCCCGGCGGCCGTCCCCGGCCTCCAGCACCCGGTGGCCGTCGCCCCCGAGAAAGCGGCCTACCAGCGCGCGCAGGCCCGCGTCGTCGTCGATGACCAGTATGGTCGTCATACCCCCCTCCGTCGCACAGCCTTACCATACCATATACTTAAAAGAGAGGCCGATGTCATGCCCCGCCGCAGGGAAAACATCAAAATGTCGCTTTGCACCCGGGGCGGATCGTGGTAGCGGAAGGCACCCAAGTGAGGTCTCCCAATGGCTCCTGAAAAGGACGACATGATCCTGCGCCTGAGCCCCGTCCGGCGCGAAAAACTCAAGCGATACCTGGATTCCGTGGTGCACGGGCACCCCATGGAAGAGGTCGTCGAGGCCATCGAGGACGAGGACGCCGCCCCGGCTCCCGACGACGCCCCCCCGGCCGGCGGCGACACCCCGGCCTGATCCGCCCTTCCGCTATTTTGCCCCGGCCCCCAGCCGCGCCAGCTCGGCCTCGGGATCGAAATCCCCGGGCAGCAGCTCCAGACGCTTCAGGCCTTCGAGCGCCGTGCGCCGGGAAATGAGCCCGCCCGAGGACAGCTCGGACAAGATCCGGGCCAGCTCCGCCCCGGCCTCCTCGGCCTCGTAATCCTGGTTGTAGGCCACGGACACTTCCACCGCCTGCCCGAGCCAGGCCGCGGCCAGCCGCCAGCAGGCGGTCTCGGCCCGGGAACAACCCTGGGCAAAGGCGCTGACCCGGGCGTTCAGCTGCGAGCGGTCCAGGCGCTTGGCCTCGGCCGACTCCGCGGCCTTGCTGTCCGGCCGCACCAATCTCAGCGCGATCTCCCGGATGCTGCGCTCGTCGTCCAGGATGGCCTCGCGGATGCGCGCCAGGCTCGTGCCCGCCGGCTCCACATACGTCACGTGCGCCTCCACGTTCTCGGTCAACAGCCCGCTGGAGCTCGCGCGCACGAACTCGCGCACCTCCTCCTCGCGGAAACCCGAAAAAACCGCGATGGGCACGCAGGCGTCGAACAGCGCCTTGTCCAGCTCGCTGTCCCGCCGGTAGACCCGCAGCACCAGCGAATCGATGTCCGCATGGGCCGCACGGCCGACCATGGGCTCCTCCTCCTCGAAGGCAAAAGCCACCAGCGGCACCCGGCCAAGCCCATGCTCCCCGGCCAGACCGGTGGGCTCCACCCCGCCCGCACCCTCGCGCCAGACCGACCAGCCCTCGCGGGTGTACACCCGGTAGCGCCGGACCTTCCCGTGCCCGCAGAACGGCCCCGCGCTGTCCTCGACCTCCTCGGCCACCACGGCATAGCTCAGCTCGCCCGTATCCAGGTCGAACCCCCAGTCCACCAACTGCTCGGCCCCGACATGCACGAAATAGGGCCGAAGCCCCAACTCCCGGACCTCCTCCAGCGTCGCCGGCACCCGGCCCTCCTCCAGCCGCGGCATGTCCACCAGCACGAAATGGATGCCCGCAGCCGCCGCCCGGCGCGTGGCCTCGCCGAAAAAACGGTCGGCCGGCGCGCCCCGGCGATCGGCGTCGGCCAATATCAGCTCCACCTCCGGCGACGGCCCGGCAGCCCCGAAACGCCGTAGCGGGGCCTTGCGCCAGATGGCCGCATGGAACACCGAAACCACCGGCGCCGCGAAGTTCCGGTACGCCGACCGCGCCAGCCGGATGCCGTACTGCCGGTCGGTCTCGAACGGATGCCGGGGCAGATACTCCGGCCGGCCCTCCACACAGTCCCCGCCGCGGTACAGGTCGCGCCACAAGGCGTAGCGCGCCTTCTGCCGGGAATGGGACGGATGCTCGACCGGGTTCATGGGATTCGTTGGATTCATGGGATTACCTCCAGGTTAGGGTGCTATGGGGAAGAGGAAGATGCCTCCGGCGGC
>DIXN01000025.1:0-420 GCA_002428705.1 Desulfovibrio sp. UBA6079 | reverse complement strand
CCCGGCCGACTGGCCCGTTTGGGGAAGGCCTGGGGCCGGGATGGGCGTCGAATGAAGAGAAGAAGCCATAAGGTAAAGAAAGGGCAGCCTCGGCCGCGTGTCCGGTCCCTCGACCCGCACGCACGCCCCGCCCCGGAGCCTCTTCNNCCGGCTGCCTTTCCGCCGCGCATCCGCCCGATCCTCCGGTCGAAAGAGAAACGCAGCCATGAGGTGAAGAAAGGGCCGGCGGGGCAACTCTTCCGGTCCTTTGACCCGAAGGCACGGGCCGCTCCGACCCTTCTTCACCCTCACCGGCCGTCTTTCCCGTTTTCTCCGACAATTTCGGCGCACAACATCCTTCCGGCCCTTGCCGCCAGCCTCCGATACCCCCCGCGAAGCGACCAGACGTTTTGGGGAAGGGGATGGGGGTCCGGGGGAAGG
>DIXN01000056.1 GCA_002428705.1 Desulfovibrio sp. UBA6079 | reverse complement strand
AAAGGGGGTTTCCTCCCCCACACCCCCACCTTCCCCCAAAAACCATTGGTCCGCTTCGCGCGGGGGAGCAGGGGGCGGGGCAAGGGGGTGGCCACGGCGTGGTGAATCCGAGGATGCGCGGGAAGAGAGAAGGCGGCCGGTGAGGGGAAAAAGGGGGCGCGGACCGGCTCCGGCCCATGGGCCGCGACCGACCCGCGGGCTTTTACAACTCCGACGCCCGGCAGTATGATCCCGACGCCAACCGGTTCATCATGTCGGACACCTGCGGCTCGATCCGTATGACCCGCAGCAGGTGAAGTGGTATGCGTATGCGCGGAGTAATCCGCTGAAGTATGTTGATTCGAGTGGGCATTGCCATGTCATATAAAGAAATACAACAAAATGACTGCAAAGCCATACAAATAATAAAACCATCTAAATCTGTGTATTTTGTTTGGTTTTCAATATTCACACCCCTCGCCGCACTGACTCTTATCATGTTTTATTTCAATAAAGTAAATGTGTATGCACTTTATGCATGCGGCTTGTGCATCTTTTTCTTGTCAGTGTTGTGCGCGTGGACATCAATTCATACAATAAAGTTGACAAAGAATTCCATTATTTTTTTAAATATTAAAATATTGCAACGTGCTATGACACTTGATGAAATTTATGACTGGTATACGTGGATCGGCTTGCGTGATGACCATGGCCACACAGGTCCCTTTGTCAGGTTGGTCATTGAGCCCAAACCAGAAAGCGGGAAAAAAGCTATCATACTTCCTTTAAAGTTTTATACAGAGGCGGATTTCCAAAGACTGAAGAAGTTCCTAGACCAAGTACCAATCCCCCCCAAGGCAAAGGACTGACCCCGACAGGCCTTCCATCCGCCTGACCTCCACCATTCCCCGGCCGGCGACGCTGCCTCGATCAAGACCGCACGTCGCCCCCGCCCCCCTCTCCCACCTCACCGGCGTCTTCCTCTTTTTCATTCCATACCCCGGGCGGGCTGGGGGCGTGTTGCCTGTCTTTCGGAAATGCAATATCATTCGTGGTGATCATTCTCCCCATGTAACGGCCCGGGCAGGTGCAGCATGAAACAGGCGTCGCGCGCGGCAGGACGGGCGGCTTACGGGCCGCCGCACGGGCCTTGCGCCGGGCATTGCCTGGGCCGGACGGGCCAGGACGGGCGCGGCGGGCGGTGATGCGGGCATGCAGAGCGCTGCAAATATAGGCGAGCTTGCCGGCAAGGCCCTGCGCGGCGACGAGAGCGCCTGGCGAGCCATCGTCGGCCGGACGAGCTCCTTCGCCCTGGCCATGGCCCGGCGCCGGCTGCCCGCGAGCCTCGCGGCCCAGGCCGAGGACGCGGTGCAGGAGGCCTTCATCAGCGCCTTCTGCAACTTGGACGCTCTGCGCGAGCCCGAGGCCTTCAAGCCCTGGCTGGCGGCCATCGTCAGGTCGCAGTGCGCGCGGCTGATCGCCGGCGCGCATCCCACCATCTCCCTGGACCGCCTGGACGACTGCGGCCTGATGCCGCCCTCGGGCGCCGAGGACCCGGCCGACGCCCTGCAGGCCATGCGCCTCAAAGCCGCCTTCGACGAGGCTCTCGAGGCCCTGCCGCCGCGCCTGAGGGACGTCAGCCGCCGGCATTACCTGGGCGGCCTGTCCAGCGCCGAGATCGCCGAAACCTGCGGCCTGCCCGAGGGCACGGTCAAGAAGCGGCTGCACAGCGCCCGGCCGCTCCTGCAGTGCATGCTGCGGCATTTCCGGGGCGAGACCATGTTCCGCGTGGGCTACATGCCCATCACCGACCACCTGCTGGCCATGGTCGCCCAGCACCTGGGCCGGGGCCGCGGGCTGCCGCTGCTCATGCGGCGCTACCTGTCCTGGACCTCGCTGGCCCGGGACCTGGAGCGCGGCCGGCTGGACGCGGCCTTCGTCATGGCCCCCCTGGCCCTCAGCCTGCACCTGGGCGGGGTGAAGCTGGCCTACGTCATGGACAGCCATCACGAGGGCAGCTCGCTCTCGGTCTCCAACCGCCTGGAGCGCCGCCGGCCCATGGCCCTGCCCGGGCCGCTCTCCACCCACCGCGTGCTGCTCGGCCGCATCGGCCTGGACCGGCCGGAATGGCGCGACACCCCGACCACGGTGGTCAACCCCTCCTCGGTCGTGTCCTCCATGCACCGCCAGGAGATCGACGCCTTCTTCTGCGCCGAGCCCTGGAGCACCAAGTGCCTGCGCGAGGGCGTGGGCCGCACGCTCATGCGCTCCAAGGACATCCTGCCCGGGCACCTGTGCTGCATCCTGGCCGTGCGCCGGGAGTTCGCCGACCACAACGGCGCCCTGGTCGGCGACTACGTGCGCCGGCTGCTGCAGGCCCGGGACCGGGTCCGCGCCGACCCCGTCTTCGGCGCCGCGGTCCAGTCCGCCATGACCGGCATCGCCGCCGACATCGCCCTCAGCGTCCTGACCAACAAGTCCGTGAGCTTCGACGACCTCGCGCCCGATGCCGGGCGCCTGGCCGCCTTCGCGCACCTGGCCCGCGGCGCCGGCGTCCTGCCCGACGGCGGGGACCTCGGCGGCTTCCTCTGCCAGGATTTCTTCTAGGCCGCCGCTGCCCGCGAAATAAACGTCCGTGAAGGAAGTGGCCGCTCGGCCGGGAATTTCGAGCCGGCGGTGCTTTGGCCGCCGGCTCGAAAGTCCGGGCCGAACTCGGGGTTCCAAGGGGCCCACGGCCCCTTGGCCGCCGGAGGCCTGCCTTTTCCCCCTCCCCCCTCGCCGGCCGCTTTCGCTTTCCGCAAAATATTCTTCCGTCCGAGGGAACTATTTTCCGCGCCGGCCGCTCTTCCCTGATGAGCGACACGGATCGGCGGGGAATCGTGACCCGGCCGCCAGGAGGGGGGGCCCGCGCCTGGCGGACCATCGGGGGGACCCGGGCCGGAAGCCCCGCCCGTGTCGCCGCGAACTCGCCGGACAGCGGGGGAACCCGCACGCGGCCGGCCGTGAGCCCACGGCCTGTCCCACACTCTGAACGGAGGACGGTGCAATGCAGGAAAGCAAATGGATTCCGACGGTCTGTTACCAGTGCAAGGCTGAATGTGCCATCCTCGCGCGCGTCGAGGACGGCGTGGTCAAGGAGGTCAAGGGCAACCCCCGGGCCAGGGGCAAGATGTGCGTCAAGGGCATGGCCGGCATCACCACGCTCTACTCCCAGGAGCGCCTCAAGTACCCCATGAAGCGCGTCGGCGAGCGGGGCGAGGGCAAGTTCGAGCGCATCGGCTGGGACGAGGCGCTCGACATCATGGAGAAGAAGCTGACCGAGCTGCGCGCGCGCGGCGAGGCCCACAAGTTCACCTATTCCATGTTCCCCCACTCCACCACCGATCCCAAGTGGCGCTTCGTCAACGCCGTGGGCGGCTTCATCTCCACCGGCCTGCCCCACTGCGACTCGGCCAAGATCATGGCCCACCTGCACACCTTCGGCTGCTTCCCCAACCACCACATCGCGCCCATGTACTTCACCGTGCCCAGGGGCGGGGTCATGATCCTGGCCGGCCGCCATCCCTTCGGCTGCCTGGACGACGCCTGCGTGCCGAGCGACATCCTGAACGCCAAGGAGCGCGGGGCCAAGCTGGTGGTCATCGACCCCATCTACCGCAGCGAGGCGGCCAAGGCCGACTGGTGGATCCCCATCAAGCCCGGCGGCGACGCCGCCCTGTTCCTGGGCGTGTGCAACCACCTGCTGACCTACGGCCTCCACGACAAGGCCTTCTGCGAGAAATGGGTGCGCGAGGGCGACATGGACAAGCTCATGGCCTACATCGCGGACAAGACGCCAGAGGCCATGAGCAAAATCTGCGACGTGCCGGCCAAGGACATCGTGAAGCTGGCCGAGATGTGCGCCGCGGCCCCCAGCGTCAGCGTGGATGCCTTCAAGTCCATCATGTACGGCAACGGCATGGACTGGGGCCACGCCTGGTCCATCTTCCTGGTCATCACCGGCAACCTGGACAACCCCGGCGGCCAGCCCCTGCCCGAGATCGCGCCCATGGCCCCGGTCACGCCCGTGCCGCCGGCCCCGAGCTTAAAGGAGCTGGGCTACCACCGCACCGGCCCCAACCGCGCCAAGTTCGACCACTACAACTTCATCCTGGAGCCCACCTGGTACGCGGCCCAGGCGGTGAAGGAAGGCAACTTGAAGGTCTTCTTCGCCTCGGAGTGCAACCCGGCCCTGTCCGAGATGGGCTCCGGCGAATGGCGCAAGGCCATGACCATGAAGGATGCGCACGGCGACTACCTGCTGGAGCTCTTCGTGGTCACCGAGATACTGCCCTCGGAGACCATGAAGTGGGCCGACCTGGTGCTGCCCGACCAGACCAACTTCGAGCGCTGGGAGCTCCTGTACATGCCCTGGTGGTACAACTTCGGCCAGACCGCGGCGCTCTGCCAGCCGGTGGTCGCGCCCATCGGCGAGTCGCGTCACGCCAACCGGGTGATGATCGAGCTCGGCAAGCGCATGTTCCCGGAATACTTCGCCTTCAAGGACGACGTCGCCTACTACGACATCGAGCTCTCCGGGGTCGGCATGTCGGTCGAGAAGCTGCGCGAGAACGGCGCGGTCTGGTCGCCCGGCACCGTGGGCTTCCGCAAGTACGAGGACACGGGCAAGTTCAACACCCCGAGCGGTAAGATCGAGCTCGAATGGCAGATGTACAAGGACATCGGCCAGGAGTGGCCGAGCCCCGAGCTGCCGCTGGAGTACCGCCGCGGCGAGGACGAGTTCCCCTTCATCCTGGTCAACTTCCGGACCATCTTCCTGAACAACACCGGCGCCTGGTCCCAGAACAACGCACAACTCCGCGACCCGGTCTCCGGCCTGGACGAGAACCCGCTGCTCCTGAACCCCATCGACGCCGCGCGCCTGGGCCTCACCGAGGGCGAGGTCGTCACGGTGGCCTCCGGCACGGGCAAGGTGCGCATCCCGCTGAGACTCACCGAGAAGATCAAGCCGGGCTGCGCCGGGATCATCCACGGCTTCGGCCAGACCATGGGCAAGGTGGCCTCACGCGGCAACTGGGCCGGCGACAACGAGCTCATCGCCGACGCCGGCTCGCACCTGGACGAACAGGACCTGCGCGGCGGAGAGGCCCACGTCTCCACCCGGGTGAAGATCTACAAGTAAAGGAGACCCGCCATGAAACAACTCAGCATCATGGTCGACCTCGACCGCTGCATCGGCTGCAAGACCTGCATCGTCGCCTGCCGCAACCACAACGGGCTCCTCGACCACGAGACCTCCATGCCCGGTGAAATGAGCCACTACCTGCGGGTGGAGAGCGAGCTCGAAGGCACCTACCCGAACCTGAAGGAGGACTTCTGGGTGGTCATGTGCCAGCACTGCAAGAAGCCGCCCTGCATCAAGGCCTGCGAGTCCGGGGCCATCAGCAAGGATCCGCGCAACGGCATCGTCATGATCGACAAGAACAAGTGCACCGGCTCGGGCAAGTGCATCGAGAAGTGCCCCTACAACGTCATCCAGTTCGACCGCATCGGCAACTTCGCCCACAAGTGCACCATGTGCCAGGACCGCGTGGTCCACGGCCTGGAGCCGGTCTGCGTGGAGACCTGCCTGGCCGACGCCCTGAGCTTCGGCGAGCGCGAGATACTGGCCATGCACGCCGACGCCGCCGGCAAGGAGATCGTGAAGAAGATGAGCACCCAGTCCATCCTCTACGCCAGGACCCCGCACTAGCGGGCCGGCGGCCGGGCGGACCAAAACCCGCCCGGCCGCTCTCCGACGGAGGCAGAGGCCATGATCCAGATACGCCTGAGGCCCCCACGGCGCCGCGAGTTCCAGAAGGACGTCTACCGGCCCGGGGTCATCTCGCTTTCGCGCCTCACCTGGGGCTCGCTCGGCGCCGGGCTGTTCCTCTGCGCCATCGCCCTCTTCTCCGAGGCCTGCCGGATCGGCGTCCTCTACCCGCCGCTGGCCGCCACCTGCTTCATCAACGCCACCTGCGTCTACCTGCGCGTGGCCCGGCCCAAACAGGTCATCGTCGGACACTTCGTGTCCACGGTGGGCGGGCTCGTGGCCGTGCTCCTGATCACCCGCTGGGTCAGCGACCCGGCACTTCTCGTGCCCCTGAAACTCGGCCTGGCCGTGGCCCTGGCCGCCGTGCTCATGCAAATCTTCGACGCCGACCACCCCCCGGCCGCGGCCACCGCGGCCATCCCGGCCATCCTGCCCCTGCCGGCCGAGCCGCTGCTCCTGCCGCTGCACATGGCCTGGGGCGCGGTCCTGGCCGTGATCTTCTCCCTTGTCTGGAACCGGGTCTGGCTCGACTTCCCGGCCCCGGACAGCGAGCCCGGCCCGGCCTGCCTGGGCCTGGCCATGGGCCGCCCGGAGGCCGCGGGCCTGGGCCTGTGCGCCCTGGCCCTGGTCCTCATGGCCCTGAAACCACTGGCCCACACCGCCTACCAGGCCGGCCTCGGGGTCATGCTCATGGGCCTGGCCGTGCTCATGCTCGAACACTTCTTCGCCGCCGTCCTGGTCACCAGGGAACCGACCAAGCCCCTGGGCTGAAAGCCGAAGACGTGGGGGCGGGAACCCCTTTTTGGGTAAAAAGGGGTTCCCGCCCCCACACCCCCACCCTCCCCAAAACCTTTGGCTCGTTTCACGGGAAGAAGCTCAAGCGACCGGACGCCGTCGCGCGTCCGCAGGCAAGGGGTGAAGCGGACGCGATTGGCGCTTCGGTCCCGGGTTCGGCCACTGCGCGCGACCCTCGCGCCTCTCCCAGCGCGGGCATCCGGGTCCAGCGGCCGCGGCAGGGCCTGTTTTCAACCCGTCCTTTTCTCTTTTGGCGTGCCCTTCATATTCATCTTTCATGGCCCCCGGGGCAGTCCCGGGATCGAAGCGCTCAGGCCTTGAGGAACGCCAGCAGCTCGGCATTGACCCGGTCCTTCTGGGTCGTGCACATGCCGTGGGGCGCGCCGGGATAGACTTTCAGGGTCGCGTTCCTGACGATCTTGGAGGAGATCAGCGCCGAGGCTCCGATGGGCACGATCTGGTCGTCGTCGCCATGCAGGATCAGGGTCGGCACGTCGATCCTCTTCAGATCCTCGGTGAGGTCGGTCTCCGAGAAGGCCTTGATGCAGAAATAGGCGGCCGGGAAACCGGCCATCATCCCCTGCAGCCAGAAGGACTTGCGCACACCTTCCGAGACCTTGGCCCCGGGCCGGTTGTAGCCGTAGAAAGGCAGGGTCAGGTCCATGAAGAACTGCGAGCGGTCGGCCTGGACGTTGGCGCGCAGCTGGTCGAAGACTTCGATCGGCAGGCCGCCGGGATTGGCCGGCGTCTTGAGCATCAGCGGCGGTATGGCCCCGATCAGCACGACCTTGGCCACGCGCCCCGTGCCGTGTCGGCCGATGTAGCGCACGACCTCGCCGCCGCCGGTGGAATGACCGACATGGACCGCGTCCTTCAAGTCCAGCTTTTCGACGAGCGCGGCGAGGTCGTCGGCATAGGTGTCCAGGTCGTTGCCCTGCCAGGGCTGGCTCGACCGCCCGTGGCCGCGGCGGTCGTGCGCGATGCAGCGGTAGCCGTGCTCGACCAGGTAGAACATCTGGTCCTCGAAGGCGTCCGCGCTGAGCGGCCAGCCGTGGCTGAAGACCACGGGTTGACCGCTGCCCCAGTCGTTGAAATAGATCTGCGTGCCGTCCCTGGTGGTGATCGTGTTCATGGGTTGCTCTCCCTTTGTTGTCGCCGCGAGGCCCTGAAAGCCACACTGGCGTGAATCGGGCGAAATCCCGCCCTTGCGGAACTCCACCCGACTCTATATCAGCCCAGTGCAATCCGGGCAAGCCGGATCGCACTTTTTGCGCGCTCATGTGCGTGATGAAGATGCTCCGGCGCGAATTCGATCAGTCGGCAAAAGGCAACAAATACAGCCAATGAGGTGAAGAAAGAGGCGAGGCGTCGGGAGCAGCACCGGTCAGGCGACGCGAGCCAAGCCCCTCCCCTGCTGCTTGCTGCGCTGGTTGACCCCCGACACGATGTGCCGCTGAGAGAAGAGACAACGGTGAAAGCGAAGAGAAAGAACGTCGGATGCGGCGTGCTGGTCCAAGACGGCGCAGGGACTGGACAGGTTCGACCTGATTCAGAGGGGTAGGCTCGAAGGCCGGGGTCGAGGATCGCGCCGCGGCCCGACCCCGCCGGCCTTCCCCACCTCATGGCCTCTTCTGTTCTTTCAACTCAAGGGGCCAGCGCAGACTCCCAACCTGCTTCAAACGGTCAGTCCGTCCCGGCGTTTCCGGGCGGCGGGGCCTTGGCCGCCGTCCGGAAACGCCGGGACGAGCTCGGGGGTCCAGGGGGCCCTCGGCCCCCTGGCCGCCGGAGGCACTCCCCTCCTGTTGGCCGAAAAAAAGGGGCGGATCCGAAGATCCGCCCCTTGGCAATCAAGGATACCGGCCGGTTACTCGGCCTTGGGCTCCTCGGCGGGCTCGACCACGGCCGGGGCCGCGGCAGGCTCGACCGGCGCCGGGGCTGCGGCCGGCTCGACCTTGGCCGGAGCCGTGGCGGAGACGGGAGCGGGCTTGGCCTTCTTGGCCTTGGGTTCGGGAGCGGTCCCGGTGGCGGCGCGGGTGAACTCGAGCACGGCCAGGGGGGCGCAGTCGCCGGGGCGGGGCAGGCCGAGCTTGACCACGCGGGTGAAGCCGCCGGGCACGCCGGTGAAGCGCGGGCCGATCTCGTCGAAGAGCTTCTTCACCAGCTGGTGGTTCTCCAGGACCCGATAGGCCTCGCGGCGGGCGTGCAGGGTGTTCTGCAGGGCCAGGGTAACGAGACGGTCAACCACCTTGCGGACTTCCTTGGCCTTGGGCTCGGTGGTCCGGATGCGCTCGTAGGTCACGAGCGAGCGGGCCATGTTGCGGAACATGGCCTTGCGGTGGGGCGTGGTCCGTCCCAGCTTGCGTCCAGCAATTTTATGCCTCATCGGTTTCCTTCCTCTTCTGCCACTCTTGGAGCTTTTCCTCGAAACTGTCGATCTTGGTTCCGAACTCCAGGCCCATGTTCTCAAGCACCCGGCGGATTTCCTCCAGGGACTTGCGGCCGAAGTTCTTGGTCTTGAGCATTTCGCCCTCGGAGCGCTGGACGAGCTCGCCCACGTAGCGGATGTTGGCGCTCTTCAGGCAGTTGGTGGCGCGCACCGAGAGCTCGAGCTCGTCGATGTTCTTGAACAGGTTCTCGTTCTCGTGGCCAGAGGACTGCTTCTTGCCCGACTCGTCGGCCGAGGACTGCTCGTCGAAGTTGATGAAGATGGTCAGCTGGTCCTTCAGGATCTTGGCCGAGTAGGCGATGGCGTCCTCGGGGGAGATGGAGCCGTCGGTCCAGAGTTCGATGATGAGCTTGTCGTAGTTGGTCATCTGGCCGACGCGGGCCTGTTCCACGGTGTAGGCGACCTTCTGCACCGGCGAGAAGCTCGCGTCCATGGTGATGAGGCCGATCTCGTCGGCCAGGCCCTCGTGCATTTCGGAGGGCACGTAGCCCTTGCCCATGCGCACTTCGAGCTCGATCTTGAACTCCATGTCCTGGCTCAAGGTCGCGATGTGCAGCTCGGGGTTCAGGACACGGACGTTCTGGTTCTCGCGGATGTCGCCGGCCTTGATCTCGCCCTTTTTGTCGACCTCCAGGGTCAGGTGCTGGGGGAAATCGGAGGTCATGGCCAGGCGGACCTGCTTCAAGTTGAGGACGATGTCGGTCACGTCCTCGATCACGCCGCGGATGGTCGCGAACTCGTGCTGCACACCCTCGATGCGCGCGGCGACGATGGCCGCGCCCTGGAGGCTCGAGAGCAGCACGCGGCGCAGGGCGTTGCCGATGGTGGTGCCGAAGCCCCGTTCCAGCGGCTCGCAGGTGAACCTGCCGTACTGGCTGGTGGACTTGGCGTCCCGCGCGATCTGCTCGGGCTTGACCAGGTCCGACCAGTTGCGTGTGTTGATGAGCTTGTCGCCTTGTTGAATGAGCATGGGAACCGCCTGTTATTTCGAGTAGAGCTCGACGATCAGCTGCTCCTGGATGGGGAACTGGATGTCTTCGCGGTTGGGGATGGCCGTGATGCGGCCGCGGAAGGCCGCGCCGTCGACCTCGAGCCAGGACGGGCTGCCGCGGCGGGCAAGCACCGACTGGGCTTCCTGGATGACAGGAATCTTGCGGTTCTTCTCCGGGATCTCGACCACGTCGTTCACCTTGACCTGCATGGAGGGGATGTCCACCTTGCGGCCGTTGAGGGTGAAGATGCCGTGGCGCACCAGCTGGCGGGCCTGGTTGCGGGAGTTGGCGAAACCCATGCGGAAGACGACGTTGTCCAGCCGGGTCTCGAGCTGCGCGAGCAGGTTGGTGCCGGTGACGCCCTTGGCGCGGTCGGCCTCTGCGAAATAGAGGCGGAACTGCTGCTCAAGGACGCCGTACATGCGGCGCACTTTCTGCTTCTCGCGCAGCTGCACGGCGTAGTCACTCATCTTGTGCCGACCGCGGCCGTGCTGGCCGGGAGGATAAGGGCGGCGCTCGTAGGCGCATTTATCGGTGAAGCAGCGGTCGCCCTTCAGAAAAAGCTTCATGCCTTCGCGCCGGCAGAGCCGGCACTTCGGACCATCGTAACGAGCCAAGTCGCGATCCTCCTTCGGTTAGACGCGGCGGCGTTTCGGGGGACGGCAGCCGTTGTGGGGAATGGGCGTGACGTCCCGAATAAACGTGACCTTGAAACCGGCGGCGTTGATGGCGCGCATGGCCGCCTCGCGACCGGAGCCGGGGCCCTTGACCAGGATGCCCACGCTGCGCATGCCGTTATCCTGGGCCCGGCGGGCGGCGCCTTCGGCGGCCACCTGCGCGGCGAACGGCGTTGACTTGCGCGACCCCTTGAAGCCGCTGCCCCCGGACGACGCACAGCTCACCACGTTGCCCTTCATGTCGGTGAAGGTGATGATGGTGTTGTTGAACGTGGCCTGGATGTGCACGATGCCGGTGGGAATGTTCTTCTTTTCCTTCTTCTTAACTGCTCGACGGGGCTTGGCCATGTGGATGTCTCTCCGGTTCTCACCTGTGGTCGTTTCGCGTCCGCATCACGCCTGACGCGCGTCAGTCTACTTGCCGGCGGCCTTTTTCTTCTTGCCGACCACCGAAGGCCGTGGGCCTTTGCGGGTGCGGGCGTTGGAATGGGTGGACTGGCCGCGCACGGGCAGGCCCTTCCTGTGCCGGAAACCCCGGTAGCAGCCGATGTCCATCAGACGCTTGATGTTCTGGGTCAGCTCGCGCCGGAGATCGCCTTCCACCTTGTGGTTGGACTCGATCTCCTTGCGGATGACGTTGACTTCGTCGGCGGAGAGGTCGTCCGCCTTCTTCGTCCATTCCACTCCGGCGGCGTCGCAGATCTTGAGCGCCGTGGTCCGGCCGATGCCGTAAATGTAGGTCAGAGCGATGTCCAGCCGCTTGTTGCGGGGCAGCTCAACTCCAGCGATGCGTGCCACGGTTGTTCCTCTCCGTTAACCCTGGCGCTGCTTGTGCCGGGGGTTTTCACAGATGACGCGCAGGATGCCCTTGCGCCGGATGATCTTGCACTTGGGGCAGACTTTCTTCACCGACGGTCTGACTTTCATGACCCACTCCTTGCCGTTGTGCGGGAAACGAATCCTGTAGGCATTCCCGCGGAAAAATCAATGCGCGCTTGCGCTCAGAATCTCAGGCCCCTCGGGGGTGATGGCGATGGAGTGCTCGAAGTGCGCAGCCAGACTCCTATCGCGCGTAACCGCCGTCCAGCGGTCGGCCTGTATCTCCACTTCCGGCGAACCCACGGTGACCATGGGTTCGATGGCCAGGGTCATCCCGGCTTTCAAAACGACTTCCGAGGCCCCTTCGGTCACGAAGTTGGGCACTTCGGGCTTCTCGTGCAGCTTGCGGCCGATGCCGTGCCCGACGAAGCGTCGAACCACATGAAGGCCGGAGGCCTCCACATGTTCCTGCACCGCCCGGGAGATGTCCACCAGGCGCCGCCCCGGCCAGGCCTGTTCGATGCCCTTGGCCAGGGATTCCAGGGTGACCGTCAGAAGGCGGGTTGCTATATCCGAAACCGCGCCGACTGTAAAGGTCCTGGCGGCATCTCCGTAGAACCCGTCATAGATCACGCCCATGTCGATGCTGACGATGTCCCCTTCCTTGAGCTCGGCCCAGGAAGGAAAGCCGTGGACGATGACCTCGTTGACCGAGACGCACAAGATGTAGGGGAAGCCGCCGTAGCCCTTGAAGGCCGGGACCACGCCGTATTCCTTGCACATTTTCTCGGCCAGCTGCTCAAAGAACATGGTCGGCCGTCCCGGCCGGACCTCTTTCTCAATGGCGTCCAGGATCTTGGCCACGATCCGGTTCGCCTCACGCATCAGCCCTATTTCGGCGGCATTCTTCAGATAGATGCCGCGGTACTTCTTCACTTCAACGCCTGCCCTTGATCCGCCCGGCCTTCTCCATCAGTCCCTCGTACTGCCGCGAGATGAGATAGGACTCGAGCTGGCTCATGAAGTCCATGGCCACGCCCACGACGATCAGCAGCGAGGTGCCGCCGAAGTAGAAGGGCAGGCCGAAGTTGGCGATAAGCAGCATTGGTAAAACGCAGATGGCCGAGATGTAGAGCGAGCCCCAGAGGGTGATGCGCGCCAGCACCCGGTCGATGTATTCCTTGGTCTTGGCCCCGGGGCGGATGCCGGGCACGAACCCGCCGGACTTGCGCAGGTTGTCGGCGATGCCCGCGGGGTCGAAGATGATCGCCGTGTAGAAGTAGCAGAAGAAGACGACCATGGCCACGAACAGGACGTTGTACACGACCGACGTGGGCTGGAAGTAGCTGGACATGGTCTGCAGCCACTCGGCCTTGGAGAAGTTGGCCAGGGTCGCCGGGAACATCAGGATCGAGGAGGCGAAGATCGGCGGGATGACGCCGGCGGTGTTGACCCTGAGCGGCAGATGCGTGGATTGGCCGCCGTACATCTTCCGGCCGTGCATGCGCTTGGCGTACTGGATGGGAACGCGGCGCTGGCCGCGCTCCATGAAGACGATGAAGCCGAGCACCGCGGCCATGACCGCCAGGAGCAGGATGAGCACCAGGAGCGACAGCTCGCCGGCCGAGACCAGCTTCATGGTGTTGATCAGGGCCCGGGGCAGGTTGGCCACGATGCCGGCGAAGATGATCAGCGAGATGCCGTTGCCCAGGCCACGCTCGGTCATCTGCTCGCCGATCCACATGATCAGGATGGTGCCGGCCGTCAGGGTGATGATGGTCATCAATCTGAAGGCCCAGCCCGGATCGAGGACCACGGGCAGCCCGGTCGGGCTGGACATGGCCTCCAGGCCCACGGCGATGCCCAGGCCCTGGACGATGGTGATGAGCACCGTGCCGTAGCGGGTGTACTGGGTGATCTTCTTGCGGCCCGCGGCCCCCTCCTCCTTGGACAGCCTGGCCAGCTCGGGGCTGACCACGGTCAGGAGCTGGAGGATGATGGAGGCCGAGATGTAGGGCATGATGCCCAGGGCGAAAATGGACATGTTGGACAGGCCGCCGCCGGAGAACATGTCGAAGAGGCCGAACAGCGTGTTCTTCGTGCTCTCGAAGAACTCCGCCAAGGCCGTGGCGTCGATCCCCGGCACCGGGATGTGAATGCCGATGCGGTAGAAGGCCAGGAGCCCGAAGGTCCAGAGGAGCTTCTTCTTCAGCTCCGGCAGCTTGCCGATGTTCTCAACGCCTGACTTGACCACGTCTTAGCCTTCCAGCGCCTTGGCCGAACCGCCGGCCTTCTCGATCTTTTCCTTGGCCGCGCCGCTGAAGCGGTGGGCTTCCACCGTCACGGGCGCGGAAACCTCGCCGCGAGCCAGAACCTTGACCGGGGAGTTCTTCGGGCACAGGCCGCGCTCGTAGATGGCGGCCAGGCTGATCTCGGCCTGGCCCTCGAAGGCGGCCAGGAGCACGTCCAGGTTGACCGGGGCGTACTCGCTCCGGAAGGGATTCTTGAAGCCGCGCTTGGGCAGGCGCCGGGAGATGGGCATCTGGCCGCCCTCGAAGCCGGGCTTCACGCCCCCGCCCGAGCGGCTGTTCTGGCCCTTGTTGCCCTTGCCGGAGGTGCAGCCCGTGCCCGAGGCCTGGCCGCGCCCTAAGCGCTTCCTGGCCTTGCGCTCCTCGGGGAACGGGTAGAGTTCATGCAGTTCCATTACTTGGTAACCTCCACGAGGTGCGCGACCTGCTTCACCATGCCGGCCACGGACTCGTTGTCGGGCATCTCCTTGACCTGCCGGATGTGCTGCAGGCCAAGTGCGTCCAGAACCTTACGCTGCTTGGGGGTGGAGCCGATACGGCTCCGCACCAGTTTGATCTTCATGGCCCCCTCCCTATTTCCTCGGGGTCTCGAGCTCTTTGCCGCGACGCGCCGAGACGTCGCCGGCGCTCTCAACGTCGGCCAAACCGGCGATGGTCGCTTTGAGCACGTTGTGCGGATTGTTGGTGCCGATGGCCTTGGTCAGGATGTCGGACACGCCGAGCGCTTCCATGACCGCGCGCACCGGTCCGCCGGCGATGATGCCGGTACCCTTGGAGGCAGGTTTGAGGAGCACCCGGGCGGCGCCGAAGCGGCCCTCGACCAGGTAGGGCAGGGTGCCGTCGAGCACGGCCACGGCAATCATGTCCTTGCGCGCCCGCTCGGTGGCCTTGCGGATGGCTTCGGGCACTTCGTTGGCCTTGCCCAGGCCGTAGCCGACCTTGCCCTGGCCGTCGCCGACCACGACCAGCGCGCTAAAACTGAAGCGCCGGCCGCCCTTGACCACTTTGGCCACGCGGTTCAGGTAGACGATCTTTTCAATATGACCGGTATCGTTCTGTTCAGCCATGGGAGATCACTCGCCGGTTAGAAGGTGAGACCGCCCTCGCGGGCGCCGTCTGCCAGGGCCTTGATCCGGCCGTGATACTTGTACCCGTTGCGATCGAAGACCACGGCCGCGATGCTCAGCGCCTTGGCCTTCTCGGCCAGGCTCTTGCCGATGGCGGCGGCCGAATCCTTGGTCGGCTTCATCTTCTTCTCGCCGCCCTTGGCCTCGGCCAGGGTGGAGGCGGAGGCCAGCGTCGTGCCGTGCACATCGTCGATGATCTGGACGTAGATGTGCTGGTTGGAGCGGAAGACCACCAGCCGCGGACGGTCCGCAGTCCCCCGAATCTTCTTGCGGATGCGCAGCTTGCGCCGCGCGCGCATCTCTTCCTTGGTCCTCTTCATGGTCCGACCCTACCCTTACTTCTTGCCGCCGGATTTACCGGCCTTGCGGCGGATGTGCTCGGCAGCGTACTTGATGCCCTTGCCCTTGAACGGCTCCGGCGGGCGGACCCGGCGGATCTGGGCCGCAACCTCGCCGACCAGCTGCTTGTCGATGCCGCTGATGGTCAGCTTGTTGCCCTCGGCCTTGGCCGCGATGCCCTGGGGCAGATCGTACTCCACCGGGTGGGAGTAGCCCACGGTCAGCACCACCTTGGTGCCCTGGACCTGGACCTTGTAGCCCACGCCGATGACCTCGAGCTCCTTGGCGAAGCCCTTGGTCACGCCTTCGATGCAGTTGGCCAGCAGCGTGCGCCGAAGCCCATGCTGCTCGCGGGCGGAGCGGCTCTCGTCGGCCCGGGTGACCTCGACCTGGTTGCCCTCGACCGCGTAGACGATCTTGGGATGGATGGCGGTCGAGAGCGAGCCCTTGGGGCCCTTGACCTCGATCAGGTCGGAGGTCAACTTGACCTCGACGCCGCCGGGAATGGCTATGGCTTTCTTGCCGATGCGCGACATGTCCCTCTCCTCCCTACCAGATTTCGCACAGGAGCTCGCCGCCCACGTTCTGTGCGCGGGCCTGCTGCCCCTCGAGGATGCCCTTGGAGGTGGACAGGATGCAGATGCCAAGGCCGTTGCGCACCCGCGGGATGTCGGTCGCGCCGACGTAGACCCGCCGGCCGGGCGAGCTGATGCGGCTGATGCCGCCGATGATCGGCTTGCCCTGGGTGTATTTGAGCGTGACGACGATGTCCTTCTCGCCTACCGCATAGTCGGCAACGAAGCCCTCTTCCTTCAGGATCCGGGCCAGGTCCGCCTTCATCTTGGAGAAGGGGATCTTGGTCTCGGCGTGGAGAGCCTGGTGCGCGTTGCGGATGCGCGTCAGCATGTCGGCGACGGGATCGGTGACAGGCATGATGGCTCCCTTCTACCAGCTGGATTTACGCACTCCGGGGAGCTCTCCCCGCAGGGCCATGTTGCGGAAACAGATGCGGCAGACGCCGTAGCGGCGCAGATACGCCCGCGACCGACCGCAGATTGGGCACCGGTTGTATGCCCGGGCAGTGAACTTGGGCTTGCGGCGCGCCTTGACCTTGAGACACGTACGGGCCATAGCATCGAACTCCTTACTTCTTGAACGGCATGCCGAGCAGGGTCAGCAGCGTCTTGCTTTCCTTGTCGGTGCGCGCGGAGGTGACGAAGGTGATGTTCATGCCCTTGACCTTCTCCACCCGATCGATCTCGATCTCGGGGAAGATGGTGTGCTCCTTCAGGCCCAGGGTGAAGTTGCCCCGGCCGTCGAAGCCCTTATCCGAGACGCCGCGAAAGTCGCGCACGCGCGGCAGGGAGAAATTGATCAGCTTGTCGATGAAGTCCCACATCCGGTCGCGCCTGAGCATCACGCGGCAGCCCACGGGCTGGCCCTCGCGCAGCTTGAAGGAGGCGATGGACTTCTTGGCCCGGGTGATGACCGCCTTCTGTCCGGCGATGCGAGTCAGCTCGTCCACGGCTTCTTCGATAAGCTTGTGGTTCTGGCTGGCCTCGCCCAGGCCGATGTTCAGGCTGAGGGCTTTGAGCGTGGGCATCTCCATCGTGGACTTGTAGCCAAATTCCTTGGCCATCTCAGGCACGACGTTTTCTTTGTACAATGTCTCTAAGCGAGTCATGGTCAGCCACCTACTTGATGATCTCGTTGCACTTCTTGCAATAGCGCACCTTCTTGCCGTCCTCGGTGGTCTTGTAACCGACCCGGGTAGGCTTGGTGCACGCGTCGCAGACGAGCATGACGTTGGAGATGTGCAGGGGGGCTTCCTTCTCGATGATGCCCCCGGCCTGGCCGGCATAGGGATTGCCCTTGGTATGCCGCTTGACCATGTTGATCTTCTCGATCAGGACGCGGTCCTTCTTCTTGTAGATACGCAGGACCTTGCCGACCTTGCCCTTGTCCTTGCCGGTCAGGATCTGGACCTTGTCGTTTTTGCGAATACGGTAGTTCTTGGCTTCCATGGCTTCCTCGCGCTACTGCGCACTTGCCTGTCTGCTCACAAGACCTCGGGGGCCAGCGAGACGATTTTCATGAAATTCTTGGCCCGAAGCTCGCGCGCGACCGGCCCGAAGATGCGGGTGCCGATGGGCTCACCCTGCTTGGTCAGAAGCACCGCGGAGTTGGTGTCGAACTTGATGAAGGTGCCGTCGGGCCGGCCGACTTCCTTCTTGGTCCGCACGACCACGGCTTTCATGACCTCGCCTTTCTTGACCTTGGCGTGGGGCATGGCTTCCTTGACCGAGATGACGATGATGTCGCCGACCCCGGCATAGCGGCGCTTGGAACCGCCCAGCACCTTGATGCACTGGACCTTCTTGGCGCCGGAGTTGTCGGCGACGTCCAGCGTGGATTCGACCTGGATCATGGCTCTTAACCCTCCTAGACCGCTTTCTCGACGACCCGGAGAAGGGTCCAGCGCTTGCGGGCGGACAACGGCCGGGACTCGATGATCTGGACCTTGTCGCCCACCCCGCAGACCTTGCCCTCGTCGTGGGCCATGAACTTCTTCTTCCGGCGGATGTATTTCTTGTACAGCGGATGCTTCACCAGGGTCTCGACGCTGACCACGATGGTCTTCTCGCACTTGTCGCTGACGACAAGGCCGGTCATGACCCGCTTGCTACTTTTCTTCTCGGTTTCAACCATGGCCTTATGCTCCCACCTTGCGCTCGTTCATCACGGTCAGAATACGGGCCACGGTGCGCCGCACGTCCTTCAGGCGCTGGGTCTTCTCCAGCTGCGCCGTGGCGTGCTGGAAGCGCAAGGAGAAAAGCTCCTTCCTCTGCTCGGACAGCTTCTCAGCCAGGGCCTTGGCGTCCATATCGCGAATTTCGACGGTTTTCATGACTCATGCCCCTCCTTGACCACGATCACGCACTTGACCGGCAGCTTGTGGGCCGCGCGGATGAGCGCCTCCTTGGCCGTGACCAGATCCACGCCCTTGACCTCGTAGAGGATGCGCCCGGGCTTGACCGGAGCCACCCAGCCCACCGGCGCGCCCTTGCCCTTGCCCTGGCGGACTTCGGCGGGCTTGGCGGTGATCGGCCGGTCGGGGAAGATGCGGATCCAGACCTTGCCGCCGCGCTTGATGTGCCGGGTGATGGCGATACGCGCGGCCTCGATCTGCTGCGAAGTGAGCTTGGCGTGGTCCAGGCACTTCAGGCCCAGGTCGCCGAAGGCCAGCTCCGTGCCGCGCGTGGCCGGGCCCTTCATGCGCAGCTTCTGGCTTTTGCGGAATTTTACCTTTTTGGGGGCGAGCATTATTGTTCCACCTCGTCCAGAATCTCACCTTTGAAGATCCAGACCTTCACCCCGATGACCCCGTAGGTCGTCTTGGCGATGGCGTAGCCGTAGTCGATGTCGGCACGCAGGGTCTGCAGCGGCACGCGGCCGTCACGGTACCATTCGCTGCGCGCGATCTCGGCTCCGGCCAGGCGGCCGGCGGCCGCAATCTTGATGCCCTCGGCCCCGAACTTGCGGGCGATGGACACCGTGCGCTTCATCGCCCGGCGGAAGGCCACCCGGCGCTCGAGCTGCGTGGCCACGTTCTCGGCAACCAGTTGGGCGTCGGTCTCGGGGCGGCGGATCTCCACCACCTCGATCGAGAACTCCTTCTGGAACTGCTTGCGCAGCTGGTCGCGGATCTTCTCGATCTCCACGCCCTTGCGGCCGATGACGATGCCCGGCCGGGCGGTGTGCAGGATGATCCGCACCTTGCCGCCGGCACGCTCGATCTCGATCTTGGAGATGCCGGCGTGGTACAGGGCCTTCTTCACGAACTTGCGCACCTGGTCGTCCTCGAGGACGAAGCTCGGGTACTCCTTCTTGGAGTACCAGCGCGACAGCCAGTTCTTGTTGTAGCCGAGCCTGAACCCGTAGGGATGAACTTTCTGACCCATACTGCCCTCTTAGCTCTCGTCAACGACGATGGTGATATGGCTGGTGCGCTTGAGCACGCGGTAGGCGCGACCCATGGCGCGGGGCATGATGCGCTTCAGGCTCGGCCCTTCGTTGACCAGAACCTTCTTGACATACAGCGTGTCGATGTCCACGCCGGGCATGGCCTCGGCATTGGACACGGCCGAATGCAGGACCTTGCTGAGCAGCCGGGCCGCCTTCTTCGGCGTGAACTTGAGGACGTTCATCGCGTCCTCGACCGGCAGTCCCTTGATGTTGCGGGCCACGAGCCTGGTCTTCTGCGCCGAGATGCGCACGAACTTGGCGATAGCTTTGGCTTCCATTGTCGCCATCCTCTACTTCTTGCCGGCCTTGCTCTTCTTGTCCGCCGCGTGGCCGAAGAAGGTCCGGGTGGGGGAAAACTCGCCCAGCTTGTGGCCGACCATGTTCTCGGTGACAAAGACCGGGATGAACTTGCGGCCGTTGTGCACGGCAAAGGTCATGCCGACCATCTCCGGGACGATGGTGGAGCGCCGCGACCAGGTCTTGACCACGCGGCGGTCCTGGGACTCGGTGGCCCGCTGGACCTTCTTCTGCACGTGGCCGTCGACGAACGGGCCTTTCTTCAGTGACCTCGGCATCTCAGACTACTCCTATTTCGCGCCGCGGCGTTTGACGATGAGGTTGCCCGAAGCCTTCTTGCGGTTCCGGGTCTTGTAGCCCTTGGTCGGTTTGCCCCACGGGGTGCAGGGATGCCGGCCGCCCGAGCTCTTGCCCTCGCCGCCGCCCAGGGGATGGTCGACGGGGTTCATGGCCACGCCGCGGACCTTCGGGCGCCTGCCGAGCCAGCGGTTGCGGCCGGCCTTGCCCAGGCTGATCTGCTCGTGATGGATGTTGCCGACCTGGCCGACGGTGGCCATGCACGAGGCCAGGATGTTGCGGATCTCGCCCGAGGGCAGCCGCAGGAGCGCGTACTTGCCCTCCTTGGCGATGAGCTGGGCGTAGCTGCCGGCCGAGCGGCAGAACCGTCCGCCGGCGCCCGGGGCCAGCTCCACGTTGTGGACCACCGTGCCGGTCGGGATGCGCGACAGGCGCATGGCGTTGCCGGGCTTGATGTCCGCGCCCTCGCCGGCCAGCAGGCGGTCGCCGACCGAGACGCCCAGCGGCGCCAGGATGTAGCGCTTCTCGCCGTCGGCATAGGCCAGGAGCGCGATGCGCGCGCTGCGGTTCGGGTCGTACTCGATGCCCTTGACCACCGCGGGGATGTCGATCTTGTCCCGCTTGAAGTCGATCAGGCGGTAGAGACGCTTGTGCCCGCCGCCGCGGCGCCGGGAGGTGATACGGCCGTTGTTGTTGCGGCCGGCCTTGTTGGACAGGCCGGAGGTCAGGGCCTTCTCGGGAGTCGTCTTGGTGACCTCTTCGAAGGTCGAGACCGTCTGGAACCGGCGGCCCGCCGAGGTCGGTTTGAGCTTGCGGATGGACATTTATTTAGACTCCTTCGAAGATCTCGATCTTCTCGCCCGAGGCGAGCTTGACGTAGGCCTTCTTGTAGCCCGAGACATGGCCGACCTTGCGTCCCCAGCGGCTGCGCGCGGAGGCGCTGCGCTTGGTCACGTTGACGTCCTCGACCTTGACCTTGAAGGCCTCTTCCACGGCCTTCTTGATCTCGATCTTGTTGGCCTGCGGATGGACGTAGAAGACCACGTGACCCGTTTCGTCCTTGACGAAGGTGGCCTTCTCGGAGACGACCGGTTTCAAGAGCACTTGCGTGTAGTCCATGGCTACTTCAACCTTTCCTGGATGGATGCTACTGCGGACTGGCTCATGACGAGCTGGGGATACGAGAGCACATCCAGGACGCTTAACTGGTCCGCCTGGAGCACCTTGAGGCCTTGGATGTTCCGGGCTGAAAGAGCGATGGTGTTATCAGGCTCGCTCAAAACAATCAAGGCCTTTTTCAATCCGAGAGTGCTTGCGACCTGGACCATGTCCCTGGTCTTGACCTGGGCCAGCTCGAGCTTGTCCAGGACCGTCAGGCTGTTGCCCAGGAAGCGGCTGGACAGGGCCATTCTCATGGCCAGGCGCCGGACCTTGCGGTTGACCTTGAACTCGTAGTCCCGCGGCTTGGGGCCGAAGGTGATGCCGCCGCCGCGCCACAGGGGGGAGCGGTTGGTGCCGGCGCGGGCCCGGCCGGTGCCCTTCTGGCGCCAGGGCTTCTTGCCGCCGCCGGAGACCTCGTCGCGGGTCTTGGTGGAGTGCGTGCCTTGACGCTTGGCGGCCTGCTGGGCCCGGACCACGAGATGCAGGATCTCGGGACGCACCTCGACCTCGAAGACCTCGGGGGCGAGGCTCAGCTCGCCGACCTCGGACTTGTTCTGATTCAGTATCTTGACGACAGCCATGTGCGCCACCTTTAGCCCTGCTTTTTGACCAGCACCAGGCTGCCGCTCGCGCCGGGCACCTGGCCTCTGATGAGGATGACATTGTCGCCGGCCAGGACGTCCACGATCTGCAGGTTCCTGCAGGTCACCCGGCGGTTGCCCATCTGGCCCGGCTCTTTCTTGTTCTTCATGATCCGGCCCGGCCAGGTGCGGTTACCGGTGGAACCCGGGGAGCGGTGGACCTTCTCGGCGCCGTGGGAATCGCGCATGCCCGAGAAGTGGTGGCGCTTCATGACGCCCTGGAAGCCCTTGCCCTTGCTCGTGCCGACCACGTCGACCAGGTCGCCGGGCTTGAACATGTCGATGGCGGTCAGCTCCTGGCCGACCTCGTAGCCGCTCACGTCGGCCAGCCGGAACTCGCGCAGGGTGCGGTAGTTGCCCTTGCCGGCCTTGGCGAAGTGCCCGCGCATGGGCTTGGTCACCTTGCGCTCGGGCAGAGGCTCGAAGCCGACCTGCAGGGCCGAGTAGCCGTCGGACTCCAGCGTCTTCTTCTGGATGACGGGACAGGGCCCGGCGGCGACCACGGTCACCGGGACGATGGAGCCGTCCTCGGAGAATATCCGGGTCATGCCGACCTTGCGGCCCAGGATTCCAAGATTGCCTGCCATGGTGTCCTCGCTAGAGTTTGATTTCGACGTCCACGCCGGCCGGCAGCGAGAGCTTGCCCAGGGCGTCCACGGTCTGCTGCGTGGGCTCCAGGATGTCGAGCAGACGCTTGTGCACGCGCATCTCGAACTGCTCCCGGGACTTCTTGTCCACGTGGACCGAACGCTGCACCGTCTGCTTGTGAATGTCGGTGGGCAGCGGGATGGGGCCGGCGATGGCCGCGCCCGTGTTGCGGGAGGTATCCACGATCTCGGCCACGGCCTTGTCCAGGATGCGGTAGTCGTAGGCCTTGAGCTTGATGCGGATGCGATCGGAGGTCACGTTGGCCATGATGGCTTACTCCACGATCTCGGTGACCACGCCGGCGCCGACGGTCCGGCCGCCTTCGCGGATGGCGAAGCGCAGGCCGGTCTCCATGGCGATGGGCGCGATGAGCTCGACGTTGAAGGTCGCATTGTCGCCGGGCATGATCATCTCCACGCCCTCGGCCAGGGTCACCACGCCGGTGATATCCGTGGTCCGGAAATAGAACTGCGGGCGGTAGCCGGAGAAGAACGGCGTGTGGCGGCCGCCCTCCTCCTTGGAGAGCACGTAGACCTCGCCCTTGAACACGCGGTGCGGGGTGATCGAGCCCGGCTTGGCCAGCACCTGGCCCCGCTCCACGTCGTCGCGCTTCACGCCGCGCAAGAGCGCCCCGATGTTGTCGCCGGCCTGGCCCTGGTCCAGGATCTTGCGGAACATCTCCACGCCCGTGCAGGTCGTCTTGACCGTGGCCTTGATGCCCACGATCTCGACCTCGTCGCCGACCTTCAGGATGCCGCGCTCGCAGCGCCCGGTGACCACCGTGCCGCGGCCAGAGATCGAGAACACGTCCTCGATGGGCATCAGGAACGGCTTGTCGATGTCGCGCTGCGGATCGGGAATGTAGGAGTCGCAGGCGTCCATCAGCTCGAGGATCGGCTTGCAGGCCTCGCTCTTGGGGTCGTCGGACTCCAGCGCTTTCAGCGCCGAGCCCTTGATCACAGGAATGTCGTCGCCCGGGAAGCCGTAGGCGGTGAGCAGTTCGCGGACTTCCAGCTCGACCAGCTCCAGCAGCTCGGGGTCGTCGACCATGTCGCACTTGTTCATGAACACGACCACGTAGGGCACGCCGACCTGACGGGCGAGCAGGATGTGCTCGCGGGTCTGCGGCATCGGGCCGTCGGTCGCCGCCACCACCAGGATCGCGCCGTCCATCTGGGCCGCGCCGGTGATCATGTTCTTGATGTAGTCGGCGTGGCCCGGGCAGTCCACGTGCGCGTAGTGACGCTTGTCCGTCTGGTACTCGACGTGCGCCGTGGCAATGGTGATGCCGCGCTCTTTCTCTTCGGGCGCCTTGTCGATCTGGTCAAACGGAACGTACTCCGCCTTGCCCAACATGCCCAACGTCTTGGTGATAGCCGCGGTCAGCGTCGTCTTGCCGTGGTCGATGTGACCGATGGTGCCGATGTTGACGTGAGGCTTGTTGCGCTGGAATTTGGCCTTACCCATGGGAGCTCCTCCCTACTTCTTCTTGATGATTTCTTCGGCCAAGCTGGCCGGTACACGTTCGTAATGGTCGAACTGCATGGTGAACGTCGCCCGGCCCTGCGACCTGGAGCGCAGATCCGTGGCGTAGCCGAACATGTTGCCGAGCGGCACCATGGCCGTGACCACCTGGGAGCCCGGGCGGGCCTCCATGCCGGCAACGCGGCCGCGCCGGCCGTTTAAGTCGCCCATGACGTCGCCCAGGTATTCCTCCGGGGTGACCACCTCGAGGCTCATGATCGGCTCCAGGAGCACCGGGCCGGCAGCGCGGCAGGCGTCCTTGATGGCCATGGAACCGGCGATGTAGAAGGCCTGCTCCGAGGAGTCGACCTCGTGGTAGGAGCCGTAGAACAGCTCGACCTTCACGTCGACCACCGGGTAGCCGGCCAGGACGCCGGATTTGAGCGCGTCCTTGATGCCCTTGTCCACGGCCGGGATGTATTCCTTGGGGATGACGCCGCCCTTGACCGCGTCCACGAACTCGTAGCCCTTCTCGGGGTTGGGCTCGACCTTGATCTGGACGTGGCCGTACTGGCCGCGGCCGCCGGACTGCTTGGCGTACTTGGTGTTCTGCTCCACGGACTTGGAGATGGTCTCGCGGTAGGCCACGCGCGGGGCGCCGACATTGGCGTTGACCCCGAACTCGCGGGTCAGGCGGTCGACGATGATCTCCAGGTGCAGCTCGCCCATGCCGGCGATGAGCGTCTGGCCCGTCTCCTCGTCGCTCTTGACCCTGAACGACGGGTCTTCCTTGGCCAGCTTGGCCAGCGAGTCGGCCAGGTGGTCGCGGTCGCCCTTGGACTTGGGCTCGATGGCCACCTCGATGACCGGCTCGGGCACGGTCAGGGACTCGAGCACGATCTCGCGCTTGGGGTCGCACAGGGTGTCGCCGGTGGAGGTGGTTTTGAGGCCCACCGCGGCGACGATGTCGCCGGCGCCGGCCCACTTGATCTCCTCGCGCTTGTTGGCGTGCATCTTGAGCAGGCGCCCGATGCGCTCCTTCTTGCCGGTGTGGGCGTTCAGGACCGTCATGCCGGACTCGATGAAGCCGGAGTAGATGCGCAGGAAGGTCAGGTGGCCGACGAAGGGGTCGGTCATGAGCTTGAAGGACAGGGCGGCCAGGGGCTCGGCGTCGTCGCACGGGCAGGCCGCCTCGCCGCCGCCGGGCAGGTGGCCGACCATGGGGTCGACCTCGTCGGGCGAGGGCAGGAAGTCGATCACGGCGTCGAGCAGCGGCTGCACGCCCTTGTTGCGGAAGGCAGAACCGCAGACCACCGGGCAGCAGGCCAGCTTGACCGTGGCCTTGCGCAGGGCGGCCCGGACGGCCTCGGGCGATATCTCCTCGCCGCCGAGGTAGCTGTTCAGGAGCTCCTCGTCCTCCTCGGCCACCGCCTCGAGCATCTCCAGGCGGTAGAGGTCGACCTGCTCCTTCAACTCCTCGGGCACGGCGATGTATTCGTAGTTCTGCCCCATGTTCTGGTCGTCGAAGATCAGGGCCTTGCCTTCGATCAGGTCGACGACGCCGCGGTAGTTGTCTTCGGAACCGATGGGGATCTGGACCGGGATGGGCTTGGCGCCCAGGCGGTCCTTCATGGTCTGCACCGCGCGGAAGAAATCCGCGCCGACACGGTCCATCTTGTTGATGAAGGCGATGCGCGGCACGCCGTAGCGATCGGCCTGGCGCCAGACGGTCTCGGACTGGGGCTGGACGCCGGCCACCGCGTCGAACACGGCGATGGCCCCGTCGAGCACGCGCAGGGAGCGCTCCACCTCCATGGTGAAGTCGACATGGCCGGGCGTGTCGATGATGTTCACGCGATGTTCGCGCCAGAAGCAGGTGGTGGCGGCGGAAGTGATGGTGATGCCGCGCTCCTGCTCCTGGACCATCCAGTCCATGGTCGCCTGGCCGTCGTGGACTTCGCCGATCTTGTGGGAGACACCCGTGTAGAACAGGATGCGCTCCGTGGTCGTGGTCTTACCGGCATCGATGTGGGCCATGATGCCGATATTGCGCTGACGGGGAATGGGAACAACTCGGGACACGTGAAACTCCTACCACCGGTAATGGGCGAAGGCCTTGTTGGCCTCGGCCATGCGATGGGTGTCTTCCTTCTTCTTCACCGCCCCGCCGCGGTTGTTGTAGGCGTCGAGCAGCTCGCCGGAAAGCTTGGAGGTCATGCCCTTCTCGCCGCGGGCCCGGGAGTAGCCGATGAGCCAGCGGATGGCCAGCGAGATCTGGCGGTCGTAGCGGACCTCGATGGGCACCTGGTAGGTGGCGCCGCCGACTCGGCGGGACTTGACCTCGATGGCCGGCTTGACGTTGTCCACGGCCTTCTCGAAGGCGCGGATCGGCTCGTCACCGGTCTTCTCGGCCAGAAACTCGAGGCAGGAGTAGAAGATCTTCTCCGCCACCGAACGCTTGCCGTCGTGCATCATGCGGTTGATGAAGCGCGAGGCCAGAACGCTCTTGAACTTGGGATCGGGCAGGATTTCCCTGCGGGGGACCGAACCTTTACGGGGCATAGCGTAAACTCCCTTACTTCGGGCGCTTGGCGCCGTACTTCGAACGACCGCGCCGACGATCCTGGACGCCAGCGGTATCGAGCGTGCCGCGGATGATGTGGTAGCGCACGCCAGGCAAGTCCTTGACGCGGCCGCCGCGGATCATGACCACCGAGTGTTCCTGGAGGTTGTGACCCTCGCCCGGGATGTAGGCGGTCACCTCGATGCCGTTGGTCAGCCGCACGCGGGCGACCTTGCGCAAGGCCGAGTTGGGCTTCTTGGGCGTGGTCGTATAGACGCGCGTGCAGACGCCGCGGCGCTGCGGGCAGGCCTGCAGGGCCGGCGTCTTCCTGCGCTTGCTGACTTCCTCGCGCGCTTTGCGGATCAATTGGTTAATGGTCGGCATACCCTTCCCTTCTTACGTTGTGAGATCCTCGTGGCAAAGACAGCGGGAAATAGATGAATCCCCAGTCCTTGTCAAGCGGAATGAAAAAATTACGCAACAAACCGCCAACCCGTTCCCCGGGTCTGGGGTTTCCGATGCACAAGGGCATCGGCTACGGTCCCGGCCGTGCATGTCCACCGCCCGGCCGGCCGGAGCCGTGGCGGCTATGTGGGGGCGCCGACGCCGCGCGCGAGGCGCGTTGCCGACGAGAAGAAGCTGTTACCGAAAAATTCGGCTATCGTTCTCCAACACCGCAAAAGCGGCTGCATGTGGTTAATTGATGCACGCGAAGGCCATGGCGTCCGGATGGCGGATGCGGACGGACGCCGGCGGCCGCCATGGCCTTGGGGCGCATCAAGCGACTGGGAACCGGGGCGGGGCGCACGGGCGCCCCGCCCAACCGGTCCTCATTACCCCATCTGGGGTTCGTGATCAACCATATAATGCGGCTCTTCCATTTCTTCCATGAAGCTTTCCGGCTTCTCCGGCTGCTCCGGCACCAGGATGTCGCAGTGCATGTAGGGCCGATAGCCGGTCCCGGCCGGGATCAGCCGGCCGACGATGACGTTCTCCTTCAGGCCCCGGAGCTGATCCTCCTTGCCGGCCATGGAGGCCTCGGTCAGGACCTTGGTCGTCTCCTGGAAGCTGGCCGCGGAGATGAACGAGTCCGTGGTCAGGGAGGCCTGGGTGATGCCCAGCACCAGCGGCTCGGCCTGGGCGGGCTTCAGGCCCTCGCCCAGGCAGCGGGTGTTCTCCACCATGAAGCGGTGCTTGTCCACCTGCTCGCCCAGGAGGAAGCTCGTCTCGCCCGCCTCGATGATGCTGACCTTTTTCAGCATCTGGCGGACGATGACCTCGATGTGCTTGTCGTTGATGTTGACGCCCTGGAAGCGGTAGACGTCCTGGATCTCTTCCACCAGGTATCTCGCCAGGTGCTTTTCGCCCTTGATCTTCAGGATGTCGTGCAGCTCCGGGTAGCCCTCGGTCAAAAGCTCGCCGGCCTCCACGAAGTCGCCCTCGGAAACGGTGATGTGCCGGCCCTTGGGGATCAGGTATTCCTTCAGGTCGCCGGTCTCGGGGGTGACGATGATCTTGCGCTTGCCCTTGGTTTCCGCGCCGAAGGAGACCACGCCGTCGATCTCCGAGACCACGGCCATGTCCTTCGGCTTTCTGACCTCGAAGAGCTCGGCCACGCGCGGCAGGCCGCCGACGATGTCCTTGGTCTTGGAGGATTCACGCGGCTTGCGCGCGATCACGTCGCCGGCCTCGACCTCGTCGCCGTCCTTGGCCATGACCAGGGCGCCGACCGGCAGCGAGTAGACCGCCGGGGTGTTGGTGCCGGGGCGCTTCTTCACCTTGCCCTTGGTGTCCACGATGGAGATGGAGGGCCGGAAGTTGGTGGTGCGGTACTCGATGATGGTCATGGTCGAGCGCCGCGTGGTGTCGTCCACCTTCTCCTGGTAGGTCTTGCCCTCGATGATGTCGGTGAAGCGGATGAAGCCCTTCACGTCGGTGACGAACGGCTCGTTGAACGGGTCCCATTCGGCCAGCACATCGCCCTTCTTGATCGGGGAATCCGGCGGCACGGACAGCTTGGCGCCGGAGGGCAGGATGTACTTCTCCCGCTCCCGGCCCTGCTCGTCCACGATGCCGAGCTGGCCCGACTTGTTGAGCACGATGTGGAAGCCTTCCCGGTTTTTCACCGTCTTCACCCGGTGCATGACCACCTGGCCGGTATGGCCGGCCACGATGGAGCTGCGCTCGACCTCGCGGGCCGCGGTGCCGCCGATGTGGAAGGTGCGCATGGTCAGCTGCGTGCCGGGCTCGCCGATGGACTGGGCGGCGATGATGCCCACGGTCTCGCCGACGTTGACCAGGCGGCCGCGGGCGAGGTCCCGGCCGTAGCACGAGGCGCAGACGCCGTGCCGGCTGGAGCAGGTCAGGGCCGAGCGGATGGTCAGGCTGGCGATGCCCTTGTCGTCGATGATCCGGGCGTACTGCTCGTCGACCATGGTGCCCGCGGGGATGAGCAGCTCGCCGCTCTCCTCGTCGAAGACGTCGAACATGGTCATCCGGCCGAGCACGCGGTCGGACAGCTTCTGCTCGATGTTGCCGGACTTCACCAGGTGGGTCAGCTCGATGCCGTCCACCGTGCCGCAGTCGATCTCGGACACGACCACGTCCTGGACCACGTCCACCAGGCGGCGGGTCAGGTAACCGGAGTTGGCGGTCTTCAGCGCCGTGTCGGCCAGGCCTTTGCGTGCGCCGTGGGTGGAGTTGAAGTACTGCAGGACGGACAGGCCCTCGCGGAAGGAGGAGGTGATCGGGGTCTCGATGATCTCGCCCGAGGGCTTGGCCATCAGGCCGCGCATGCCGGCCAGCTGGCGCATCTGGTCCTGGTTGCCGCGCGCGCCGGAGTTGATCATCATGTAGATCGGGTTGAAGCTGACCGACTTCTCCTGCCGGCCGGTCTTCTCGTCGGTCAGGATGTCGGTGGAGATCTCCAGCATCATCTCGTTGGCCACGTCCTGGGTGCACTTGGTCCAGACGTCGACGACCTTGTTGTACTTCTCCGTGCGGGTGATGATGCCCTCGCGGTACTGGCGCTCGATGTCCTCGACCTCGTCGGCCGAGGCTTTGAGCATGGCCGGCTTGGTGTCGGGGATCTTCAGGTCCTTCACGCCGATGGTCACGCCGGCCCGGGTGGCGTACTCGTAGCCCAGGTCCTTCAAGCGGTCGCAGAGGATGACCGTGGCCTTGGTCCCGGCCAGGCGGTAGGTCTCGGAGACCAGGCGGGCGATGGTCTTCTTGTTCAGGAGGATGTTCACGTGCTCGAAGGGCACCTCCTCGGGCAGGAGCTCGGAGACGATGATCCGGCCCGGGGTGGTCTCCACCAGTTGTCCGTTCAGGCGCACCTTGACCCTCGCGTGCAGGCTCACGGCCTTGGCGTCGATGGCCGCGATGACCTCGAAGGGATCGCTGAAGAGCTTGCCCTCGCCCGGCTCGAAGGGCCGGTCCACGGTCAGGTAGTAGAGCCCGAGGACGATGTCCTGGGTGGGCACGATGACCGGCGAGCCGTTACTCGGGGAGAGGATGTTGTTGGTCGACATCATCAGCACCCGGCACTCGATCTGGGCCTCCACCGAGAGCGGCACGTGCACGGCCATCTGGTCGCCGTCGAAGTCGGCGTTGTAGGCGGTGCAGACCAGCGGGTGCAGGCGGATGGCCTTGCCCTCGACCAGCAGCGGCTCGAACGACTGGATGCCCAGGCGGTGCAAGGTCGGGGCGCGGTTCAGCATGATCGGGTACTCGCGCACGACCTCTTCCAGGATGTCCCAGACCACCAGCTCCTCGCGCTCGACCATCTTCTTCGCGCTCTTGATGGTCGAGGCGATCTGGCGCTCCTCGAGCTTGGCGTAGATGAAGGGCTTAAAGAGCTCGAGCGCCATCTTCTTGGGCAGGCCGCACTGGTGGAGCTTCAGGTTCGGGCCGACAACGATGACCGAGCGGCCGGAGTAGTCCACGCGCTTGCCGAGCAGGTTCTGGCGGAAGCGGCCCTGCTTGCCTTTGATCATGTCGGACAGGGACTTCAAGGGCCGGCCGTTGGTGCCGGTGATGGCCCGGCCGCGGCGGCCGTTGTCGAAGAGCGCGTCCACGGCCTCCTGGAGCATGCGCTTTTCGTTCCTGATGATGATGTCCGGGGCGCCGAGCTCGAGCAGCCGCTTCAGGCGGTTGTTGCGGTTGATCACCCGGCGGTAGAGGTCGTTCAAGTCCGAGGTGGCGAACCGGCCGCCGTCCAGGGGGACGAGCGGGCGAAGCTCCGGCGGAATGACCGGGATGACCTCCATGATCATCCACTCGGGCTTGTTGCCCGAATCGAGGAAGGCCTCGACGATCTTCAGCCGCTTGGTCAGCTTCTTCTTCTTGGTCTGGGACTTGGTGGCCATGGACTCCTCGCGCAGGGTGGTGCGCAGGGACTCCATCTCGATCTCCTCCAGGAGCTCGCGCACGGCCTCGGCGCCCATGCCCACGCGGATGGCCTCCTCGCCGTAGTGGTCCATGACCTGGTAGTACTGGTCCTCGGAGATGACCTGGAACTTCTTTAAGTTGGTGTCCTTGGGGTCCATGACCACGAAGGAGTCGAAGTAGAGCACCTTCTCCAGGTCGGCCATGGTCATGTCCAGGAGCGTGCCGATCTTGGACGGCAGGGTCTTCAGGAACCAGATATGGGCAACCGGCGCGGCCAGCTCGATGTGGCCCATGCGCTCGCGGCGGACCTTGGAGGCGATGACCTCGACGCCGCACTTCTCGCAGACGATGCCGCGATGCTTCATGCGCTTGTACTTGCCGCAGTTGCACTCGTAGTCCTTCACCGGCCCGAAGATCTTGGCGCAGAAAAGGCCGTCGCGCTCGGGCTTGAAGGTACGGTAGTTGATGGTCTCAGGCTTCTTGACCTCGCCAAACGACCATTCCCGGATCTTCTCCGGAGAGGCAATGGAGATCTTGATGGCCTTCACGCCGCGAACGGCGGTGGTTCCCGCGGTCGTGGTCCGGAAGGAGAACAGATCGTCCAACGTCATGTCGTGGCCCTCGCTTGCGTTACGCGTTCAGATATATGGGCAACGGGGCGGCAAAACCGCCCCGGAATGTCGCAAATGATCAATCAGTCTCCGTATTCCGAGAAGCGCCGGCCCTTGGGCTTCACGACCTTGGCTTCCTCGGGGATGAGGGTCACGTCGAGGCCCAGGCTCATGAGCTCCTTGACCAGGACGTTGAAGGACTCGGGCAGGCCGGCCTCCAGGAAGTTGTCGCCCTTGACGATCTTCTCGTACATCTTGACCCGGCCGCCGACGTCGTCGGACTTGACGGTCAGGAACTCCTGCAGCAGGTGCGAGGCGCCGTAGGCCTCGAGCGCCCAGACCTCCATCTCGCCGAGCCGCTGGCCGCCGAACTGCGCCTTGCCGCCCAGCGGCTGCTGGGTGACCAGGGAGTAAGGGCCGGTGGACCGGGCGTGGATCTTCTCGTCGACCAGGTGGTGGAGTTTCAGCATGTACATGACGCCCGTGGTCACCCGGCTCAGGAACGCCTCGCCGGTGCGGCCGTCGAAGAGCACGGTCTTGCCGTCGTCGGGCAGGCCGGCCCGGCCGAGCCAGGACCAGATCTCCTCCTCGGTGGCGCCGTCGAAGACCGGGGTCTTGCAGCTGATGCCGTCGCGGATGTCGAAGATCGCGGCGCGCAGCTCCTCCTCGCTCATGGACTCGACCATGGCCCTGATCTCGGGCGAACCGAAGACCTCGTTGACCTGGCGTTTGAGCTCATCGAAGACCACGCCGCCCTCGAGCATGCGCGAGAGCTGGTGGCCGAGCTCGTAGGCCGCCCAGCCGAGGTGGGTCTCCATGATCTGGCCGATGTTCATGCGCGAAGGCACGCCCAGAGGGTTCAGCACGATGTCCACCGGCGTGCCGTCGGTGAAGAAGGGCATGTCCTGGATGGGCAGGATGTTGGACACGACGCCCTTGTTGCCGTGGCGGCCGGCCATCTTGTCGCCCACCGAGAGCTTCCTCTTCACCGCGATGTGGACCTTGACCATCTTGATCACGCCCGGAGGCAGGTCGTCGCCCTCGGTGACCTTGGACCGTTTGCGCTCATAGACGTTCTTGATGAAGCGCACCTGGTGGTCGTAGCTCTCCAGGATGTCGCGCACGGCCTCGTTGGCCTCCTTGGCCACGAACAGGCCGGCGAGCTTTTTCAGCGGAATCTGCTCGAAAACCTCGAGTGAGAGCGGGTGGTCGGCCTCGGCCAGGACCTCGCCCTTCTTCTTGCCCATGACCGTCTGGGCCAGGCGCTTGTGCTCCACCGCGGCCCAGATGCGCTCGCGCAGCGCCGCGGTCAGGCCGTCGATGTGCTGCCCTTCCTTGGCCTCCAGGCGGCCAAGCTCGAAGTTCTCGATCTCCTTGGTGCGCTCGTCGCGCTCGCCGGTGCGGCGGTTGAAGACCTTGACGTCGATGACCGTGCCCTCGATGCCCGGCGGGACCTTCAGCGAGGTGTTCTTCACGTCGCGGGCCTTGTCGCCGAAGATGGCGCGCAGGAGCTTCTCTTCCGGGGTCAGCTGGGTCTCGCCCTTGGGCGTGATCTTGCCGACCAGGATGTCGTCCGGGCCGACCTTGGCCCCGATGCGGATGATGCCCGACTCGTCCAGGTCGTGGAGCATGTCCTCGCCGACGTTGGGGATGTCGCGGGTGATCTCCTCGGGTCCGAGCTTGGTGTCGCGGGCGATGAGCTCGAACTCCTCGATGTGCATGGAGGTGAAGACGTCCTCTTTGACCACGCGCTCGGAGATGAGGATCGAGTCCTCGTAGTTGTAGCCGCACCAGGGCATGAAGGCCACCACCAGGTTCTTGCCCAGGGCCAGCTCGCCGTCCTGGATGCCCGGGCCGTCGGCCAGGACGTCGTCCTTGACCACCTTCTGCCCGATGCGCGCCCGCGGCTTCTGGCCGAAGCAGGAGTTCTGGTTGGACTTGTGGAACTTCTGCAGCTCGTAGGCCTTGACCCCGCCCTGCTCCGGATAGAGGCCGCCGTCGTAGGCCACGACGATGCGCTCGGCGTCGGCGTAGGTCACCACGCCCTCGGTCTCGGCCAGGATGCACGAGCCCGAGTCCTTGGCCACCACGCCCTCCATCCCCGTGCCCACGATGGGCTTCTCGGAGCGCAGGAGCGGCACGGCCTGGCGCTGCATGTTCGAGCCCATGAGGGCGCGGTTGGCGTCGTCGTGCTCCAGGAAGGGGATGAGCGCCGCGGAGATGGACACGATCTGCGAGGGGGAGATGTCCATCAGGGTCACCTCCTCGGCCGGCACCATCTGCACGTCGCCGCCCACCCGGCAGGTGACCAGGACGTTCACGAACATGCCCTTCTCGTCGAGCGGCGCGTTGGCCTGGGCGATGACCTCGCCGGCCTCGCGCGAGGCGTCGAAGTAGACGATCTCCTCGCTCACCTGCTTGTCCTTGACCACCCGGTAGGGGGTCTCGATGAAGCCGAAGTCGTTGACCCGCGAATAGGTGGTGAGGGAGACGATGAGGCCGATGTTCGGTCCTTCCGGGGTCTCGATGGGGCAGATGCGGCCGTAGTGCGAGGTGTGCACGTCGCGGACCTCGAAGCCGGCGCGCTCGCGGGTCAGACCGCCGGGTCCGAGGGCCGACAGGCGGCGCTTGTGGGTCACCTCGGAGAGCGGGTTGGTCTGGTCCATGAACTGCGAGAGCTGCGAGGTGCCGAAGAACTCCTTCAGCACCGCGGCCACGGGCTTCGGGTTGATCAGGTCGTGGGGCATGAGCGTGGAGACTTCCTGCAGGCTCATGCGCTCCTTGATCGCCCGCTCCATGCGCACCAGGCCGATGCGGTACTGGTTCTCGACCAGCTCGCCCACGGGCCGCACGCGGCGGTTGCCCAGGTGGTCGATGTCGTCGGCCGGGCCGTGGGAGTCCTTCAGCCTGGCCAGGAGCCTGATGGCCATCAGGATGTCCTCGTTGGACAGGGTGCGCTGGTCGAGCGGCATGGACACGCCCAGGCGCGAATTCAGCTTGTAGCGGCCGACCGAGGACAGGTCGTAGTAGTCGGAGTTGCGGAAGAGGTTCTCGAAGAAGTTCTTGGCGATCTCCGGGGTCGGCGGCGAGCTCGGCCGCAGGCGCCGGTAGATCTCGATCTGGGCCGTCTCCTCGTCGATGGTGCGGTCGAGCATGAGCGTGTCGCGCAGGGAGGAGGAGACGTCCATGCCGCGGGTGTAGAGCACCGGGAAGCGCTCGATCTTCTCCTTGCGCAGGGTCTCGATCATGTCCTCGGTGATCTCGGCGCCGGCCTGGAAGACGACCTCGCCGCTCTCGGAATCGACCACGTCCTGGCCCAGGAACAGGCCGATCAGGTTGACCGGGTCGACCTCGAAGCGGGTCACGTCCTTCTCGCCCATGATCCGCCAGGCGCGCTTGGTGATCGGCTGGTCCTTCTGGACAATGACCATGCCGTCCGCGGCCTTGATCTCCTGGAAGGCGTTCTCCTTGCGGTAGTAGCGCTTGTCGAACTCGCGGTAGACGCCGTGCGCGTCGAGCTGGAAGTATTCCTTGTCGTAGAAGTAGTCGAGGATGTCCTGGGCCGAGAGGCCCATGCCCTTGAACAGGATGGTCGCGGGCATCTTCCGGCGGCGGTCGATGCGCACGTAGAGGATGTCCTTGTGGTCGAAGTCGAAGTCGAGCCAGGAGCCGCGCATGGGAATGATGCGGCAGGAGTAGAGGACCTTGCGGCTGGAATGGGACTTGCCCGAGTCGTGCTCGAAGATGATGCCCGGCGAGCGCTGGAGCTGGTTGACGATGACCCGCTCCGTGCCGTTGATGATGAAGGTGCCCTTCTCGCTCATCAGCGGGATGGTCCCGAAGTAGATGTCCTGCTCCTTGATGTCGCGGATCGTGCGGCTGCCGGACTCCTCGTCGACGTCATAGACCACGAGGCGGACCTTGATGCGGATGGGGGCCTCGTAGGTCAGGCCCTTGGACATGCACTCGGGCATGTCGTACTTGGGGTCGCCGATCTCGTAGCTGACGTACTCGAGGCTCGCCGTCTTATTGAAATCCTCGATGGGGAAGACCGAACGGAAGACGCCCTCGAGTCCGAGATCCGCCCTGCTGGCCGGCGGCACGTCGGCCTGCAGAAACTGCAGATAGGAATCGATCTGCAGGTTGAGCAGATGCGGAATGGTCAGGGTGTCCTGAATCTTCCCGAATTTCTTGATGAGCTGTCCCATGGTTTCCTCGCCTAAGCTCGGGTTGTTGGGTCGACCGGAAGGCAGGCCCTAGCGCGCGCAGCAGACGGCGTGCGCCGGGGCGAAAATTTGGACGTGCCGCGGTCCTCGGGGATGGGCGTCGGTCAGGGCGGGTCGTAGCCAGCGGATTGCCAGTGTCATAGGATCGGTCCGGCCGGGGAACGCGCCCCTGGCCTCTTCAGTTGCAAGTGCGGCTAGCCTCGTCCGCTCCCCGCGTCCGGGGAGCCTGCCGAGTCGAAAATCGAATCGGAAAAAGAGCGCAAAACCCCCTCCAGGGGGTTTTGCGCCCTGTCCAAGCAGAGTAAGGAACGGCCGAACCGTTACTTGACTTCGACGTCAGCGCCTGCTTCTTCAAGCTGCTTTTTGGCCTCCGCGGCCTCGTCCTTGGAAACACCCTCCTTAATCACGGAGGGCACTTCGTCAACCTTGGCCTTGGCCTCCTTGAGGCCCAGGCCCGTCAGGGCACGCACGACCTTGATGACGTTGATCTTGTTGGCGCCGGAGCCCTTCAGGACCACGTCGAACTCGGTCTTCTCCTCCTCGGCCTCGGCCGCGGGGGCGGCGGCGCCGGGCATCATGGCCATGGCCGCGACCGGAGCGGCGGCGGAAACGCCGAACTTGTCCTCGAGCTCCTTGATGAGCTCGGCCAGCTCCAGCACGGTCATGTTGGAAATGAACTCGATTACCTGCTCTTTGGTGATGGACATGGAATCTTCCTCCTTGGGGAATTCTTGCGCTTTGCGGTTAGGCGGCTTCCTGCTTCTGGTCCTTGACCGCGGTCAGGACATTCAGAAGGCCGCGGAGCACGTTGGCCAGCACGCTGACGAAGCCGGTCGGGACGGCGTTCATGGTCCCAAGCAGCCTGGCCAGAAGCTCCGGCCTGCCGGGCAGCTTGGCCAGGACCTCGAGGGCGTCCTTGGTCAAGAACCTGCCGTCCAGGCTGCCGAACTTCACGGCCAGCTTGGTCTTGGGATTGGCCCGGAGGAAATCCGAGATGGTCTTGGCTGCGGCGACCGGGTCGTCGTAGCCGAAGGCCACGCCGTTGGCCTGCTTCAGGTCCTTGCCCAGGACCTCGTGCGGGCCGCCGGTGAACGCGATGCGGGCCAGGGTGTTCTTGACCACCTGGTAGTCAAGCTTGGCCTCGCGCAGCTTCACCCGAAGCTCGGTGATTTCCTCCACCGTCATGCCGGTAAAATCGGTCACGACGGTGATCTTCGCCCGATCGGCCTTGGCCTTGAGCTGGGCGATGTTGTCCGCCTTCTGTGCTCTGTTCATAGCCATTCTCCTCACGCGGGTCCGCTCGTGGCGGGGGAGGAGTCAAAGCGCGAGTCTCGGCGGGTGATTAAGGCCGAAACCGGCCGCCCGCTGTCTTTGACCCTCGATCCCATCCGTGCGAGCAATCGTTGTTCGCCCTTCCTCACTCCCCTAGGCCGCAAGGCCGCAGGGACGGAAGGGACGGTTCGGAAAAGCGCCGGCCGCCAAGGCCGGTTGCCGGCTACTTCTCCAGGAACTTCCTGACGCTTAAGGTGTCGATCTTGATGCCCGGGCCCATGGTCGTGGACACGGCCATGGCCTTCAGGTAGGTGCCCTTGGCCGCCGCGGGCTTCAAACGCATGACCGTGTCGGCGAGCGCCCGCAGGTTCTCCAGGATCTTCTCCGGACCGAAGGAGACCTTGCCCAAGGGGGCGTGCAGCACGCCGGCCTTGTCCACCTTGAACTCGACCTTGCCGGCTTTCAGCTCGGTGATGGCCTTGGCGATGTCGAAGGTCACGGTGCCGGTCTTGGCGTTGGGCATGAGCCCGCGCGGGCCGAGCACGCGGCCGATCTTGCCGACCTGGGCCATCATGTCCGGGGTGGCCACGGCCTTGTCGAAATCGAGCCAGCCGCCCTGGATCTTCTCCACCAGGTCCTCGGCGCCGACAATGTCGGCGCCCGCGGCCTTGGCCTCGCCCTGCTTCTCGCCCTTGCAGAAGGCGGCCACGCGCACCGTCTTGCCCAGGCCGTTGGGCAGGGAGCAGGCGCCGCGGACCATCTGGTCCGAGTACTTGGGGTCGACGCCCAGGTTGAAGACCACGTCAACGGTCTCGTCGAACTTGGCAAAGGCCTTGGTCAAGGACAGCTTGACGGCTTCCTCGAGCTCGTACTTGAGCTCGCGGTCGAGGCCGGCGACAGCGGTGTCGTATTTCTTTCCGTGCTTGGGCATGGCTACTTTCCTTCCTAGACGACTTCGAGGCCCATGGAGCGGGCGGTGCCGACAATGCACTGCACGGCGCCGGGCAGGTCCTTGGCGTTCAGATCGGGCATCTTCAGCTTGGCGATCTCCTCCACCTGGGCCATGGTCACCTTGCCGACCTTGGTGCGGTTGGGCTCGCCCGAGCCCTTGTCGATCTTGGCGGCCTTGATCAGGAGCACGCTGGCCGGCGGCGTCTTGGTGATGAAGGTGAAGGAGCGGTCGGCATACACGGTGATGATCACCGGGATGATCATGCCCTTCTGGTCCTGCGTCTTGGCGTTGAACGCCTTGCAGAACTCCATGATGTTCACGCCGTGCTGGCCCAGGGCCGGGCCGACCGGGGGGGACGGGTTGGCCGCCCCGGCGGGGATTTGCAGCTTGACTTTGCCGGTAATTTTCTTGGCCATGGTTGCCTATCCTTACAGATGTCCGGCGGTGCTCTCACCGGCCGGCGTTCGAAATCTCTTCTAGCTCTTGGTCACCTGGACGAAGTCGAGCTCCACCGGGGTCTGGCGTCCGAAGATGGACACGGCGGCCCGGAGCTTGCCCTTGTCGTAGTTGACTTCCTCGACGATGCCCGAGAAGCCCGAGAAGGGGCCGTCGATGACCCGGATCTCGTCGCCGCGCTCGAAGTGGTACTTGGGCCGCGGCTGTTCCTGGCGCTTCTCCATCATGCTCAGGATCTTCTGCGCCTCGGAGTCGCGCATGGGGGTGGGACGCATCTTGCCGCCGATGAAGCCCGTGACCCGCGGAATGTCCTGCACCAGATGCCAGGAATGGTCGGTCATGATCATCTGGACCATGACGTAGCCCGGATAGAACTTGCGCGTGGAGGTCTTCTTCTCGCCCTTGACGAGCTCGATGACCTTTTCCGTGGGTACCACCACCGTCTTGATCTGGCCGTGGTCCTGCCCGGTGCGCATGAACTCGAGGATGGTCTTCTCCACCCGTTGCTCGAAGCCCGAATAGGTGTGGACGATGTACCAGCGGGCCTTGGGCTCGGCGGCCTCGCCCTCTGTGCCCTGCAGTTCTTCGGTCATACGCGTCAAGTCAGGATGACTTCAATCAGTTTGGACAGGATGACGTCCACCACGCCGAGGAAGATGGACATGACCACCACCAGCACCAGCACCGCGATGCCCGTGGTGGTGACCTCCTTGCGCGTCGGCCAGGTGACCTTCTTCAACTCGACCTTGCTCTGCTCGAAGAAATCCTTGAGCTGAGCCAGCCGCTCCGAAAGGCCGACCTTCTCGACCGCGGGCTTGTCGCCCTTGGCCTGGCCCTTGGCCGCGCCCTTGGGCGTCTCCGCGTCATTCATCTTCTTGTTTGCCATGCCCGTGCCTCGGCGAAAATATGGCAGGCCAGGAGGGATTCGAACCCCCAGCCCCCGGATTTGGAGTCCGGTGCTCTACCGTTAGAGCTACTGGCCTGCATGTCACGGGCGACCGTTCCCGGCCGCCCCGGACCTGCTACTTGCTTTCCTTGTGGACCGTGTGCTTGCGGTCCCAGGGACAGTACTTCTTCAGCTCGATGCGCCCGGTGGTGTTCTTCTTGTTCTTGACCGTCGCGTAGTTGCGGCGTTTGCACTCGGTGCACTGGAGCTGGATGTTGATGCGCATGGCTTACTCCACGATCTCGGTGACCACGCCGGCGCCGACGGTCCGGCCGCCTTCGCGGATGGCGAAGCGCAGGCCGGTCTCCATGGCGATGGGCGCGATGAGCTCGACGTTGAAGGTCGCATTGTCGCCGGGCATGATCATTTCCACGCCCTCGGCCAGGGTCACCACGCCGGTGATATCCGTGGTCCGGAAATAGAACTGCGGGCGGTAGCCGGAGAAGAACGGCGTGTGGCGGCCGCCCTCCTCCTTGGAGAGCACGTAGACCTCGCCCTTGAAGATGCGGTGCGGGGTGATCGAGCCCGGCTTGGCCAGAACCTGGCCGCGCTCCACGTCGTCGCGCTTCACGCCGCGCAAGAGCGCCCCGATGTTGTCGCCGGCCTGGCCCTGGTCCAGGATCTTGCGGAACATCTCCACGCCCGTGCAGGTCGTCTTGACCGTGGCCTTGATGCCCACGATCTCGACCTCGTCGCCGACCTTCAGGATGCCGCGCTCGCAGCGACCGGTGACCACCGTGCCGCGGCCCGAGATCGAGAACACGTCCTCGATGGGCATCAGGAACGGCTTGTCGATGTCGCGCTGCGGATCGGGGATGTAGGAGTCGCAGGCGTCCATCAGCTCGAGGATCGACTTGCAGGCCTCGCTCTTGGGATCGTCGGACTCCAGCGCTTTCAGCGCCGAGCCCTTGATCACCGGAATGTCGTCGCCCGGGAAGCCGTAGGCGGTGAGCAGCTCGCGGACTTCCAGCTCGACCAGCTCCAGGAGCTCGGGGTCGTCGACCATGTCGCACTTGTTCATGAACACGACCACGTAGGGCACGCCGACCTGACGGGCGAGCAGGATGTGCTCGCGGGTCTGCGGCATGGGGCCGTCGGTGGCCGCGACCACCAGGATCGCGCCGTCCATCTGGGCCGCGCCGGTGATCATGTTCTTGATGTAGTCGGCGTGGCCCGGGCAGTCCACGTGCGCGTAGTGACGCTTGTCCGTCTGGTACTCGACGTGCGCCGTGGCGATGGTGATGCCGCGCTCTTTCTCTTCGGGCGCCTTGTCGATCTGGTCAAACGGAACGTACTCCGCCTTGCCCAACATGCCCAACGTCTTGGTGATAGCCGCGGTCAGCGTCGTCTTGCCGTGGTCGATGTGACCGATGGTGCCGATGTTGACGTGAGGCTTGTTGCGCTGGAATTTGGCCTTACCCATGGCGTTCCCCTTCTTCCTTCAGGCGTTCTTCTGGTTAACCAGGAAAATATGGAGCCCATGATCGGAATTGAACCGATGACCTCATCCTTACCAAGGATGTGCTCTACCAACTGAGCTACATGGGCCTTTCACACGTATGGCAGGGCGGCGCTTCTCCGGGAAGTCGCGGGTGGAGCGGGAAACGGGACTCGAACCCGCAACCCTCAGCTTGGAAGGCTGATGCTCTGGCCAATTGAGCTATTCCCGCCGGCTTCCCGTGTAGTTAAACGCCAGGGTCTACCCCTGCCTCCTACAGCCGATGACAAAGAGTGGTGGTGGGGGGAGGATTTGAACCTCCGAAGGCGTACGCCGACAGATTTACAGTCTGTTCCCTTTGGCCACTCGGGAACCCCACCACGGCGTGTCTGCGTCGCTGGAGCTGGCGATGGGACTCGAACCCGCAACCGGCTGATTACAAATCAGCTGCTCTGCCAATTGAGCTACGCCAGCGCCTGTCCTTACAGACAAGAGGCATGTACCTAGCTACGTCCGCCATGCATGTCAAGGAGAATTTTTCCCGACCAGGGAGACTTTCGCGACGCAACGTAGCCGAGGAGACATGCCCGATGCGCCGCGTCCTGTCAAGCTCCCGGAGCGAAATCGAATCGGAACGGCCGAATGCGCCACGAAGGAAAGCCGGGCTTGGCAGGGTTCCGAACAGGCATCAGGAGGCCGAACGCGCAGGTCTTTTCCGAGAGATCGCCCGTGATCGCGCCGCCGGCGTGCCGTGTCTCCTGATGCCGGGCCGCACGATCCGGCCTTCTCCCACGCCCGACCGTCACCGCTCCTCGCCTTCCCGCACGAGTCGCCGCCGAACGGACGGGCGCAACCTGCGCGGGTTCCGCCCTCCTCTCCCCTCGCGGCCGTCTTCCCCCACTCGCGGCTTCTTCTCCAAAAAAAAGCGCCCGGCCAAAGCCGGGCGCCTGAAGGCAGGTCGTGATTTCCGGGCTAGGCCACGGCCGCGGCCGGCTGGGCCAGGGGCTCGGACAGGTGCGGCCGGCGGGAGGGGGCCTGGCCGGCGCCGGGTACCACGCGCTCAAGGCAGCGCCCGGACTCGGACCAGAGCTTGCGCACGAAGGCGTTGTTCAGGCCGTGGCCGCTGGCGAAGACCTCGAAGCGGCCCCTCAGCGGCGCCTCGAGCACGGCGGTGTCGCCGATGAAGTCGAGGATCTTGTGGCGCACGAACTCGTCCTTGAAGCGCAGGCCGTCGGCGTTGATCACGCCGTCCTCGTCCAGGACCACGGCGTTGTCCAGCGATCCGCCCAGGGCCAGGCCCTTGGAGCGCAAGTACTCGACCTCGCGCACGAAGCCGAAGGTCCGGGCCTTGGCCAGGCGCCGGGCGAAGGCCTCGGGGGTCAGCTCGAAGGACATGGCCTGGCGGCCGATGAGCGGATGGGGAAAATCGATGGTGTAGTCCACGCGAAAGCCGTCGTAGGGCTCGGCCCGGACGTACTTGCCGTCCTTTTCGAGCTCGACGGTCTCGGTCACGGCCAGGTAGGCGGCCGGCCGGGTCTGGCTGCGCAGGCCGGCCAGGCGCAGGAGGTAGACGAAGGAGGCGGCGGAGCCGTCCATGATCGGCACTTCGCTGCCGTCGAGTTCGATCTCGATGTTGTCGATGCCGAGCGCCCGGACACTGGCCAGGAGGTGCTCCACGGTGGACACCGCGGCCGCGCCGTTGTGCAGCGTGGTGGCCAGCTGGGTGGAGACCACGGCCTCGGGGCTGGGGGTGATCAGGTGACGGCCGGAGTCGTTCACCACCACGAAGCGGACGCCGCTATCCTCTTCGGCCGGACGCAGGGTCAACCGTACCTTGCGGCCGCTGTGCAGGCCGATACCGGAGCAGTCGATGGAGCGGTTGATGGTCTTCTGTCGCATGAAATCCTCCACCCGTCCCCTCAGCAAGAAGCATGCCCATGGCAACATGGCGGAATTACAGGCACAATGAACAAGACCAGCGCGGGAGGTTTGTGGGATTTCTGCAAATCGTCTCGTTTTTTCAACACGAACGCCGCACGGCCCGGACCACCCGGTCCAGGCCGGCGAGATCCGGCAGAACGGCCGCCTCGGCCAGCTCCGGCCGCGCCGCGACCAGCTCAATGGCGGACGGCCCCTGGGCCGCGCCGATCTCGCACAGGAAAAGCCCGCCCGGCTGCAGCGCCGAGACGGCCTGCGGCAGGAGCGCATCCAGCGCCTCGAGCCCCGTCTCGCCGGGAGTCAGCGCCTCTCCCGGCTCGAAGGCCGCGACCTCACGGCTTACGGCCGCATACTCCGCGGCGCTGACGTAGGGCGGGTTGGCGACCACCAGATCGAGGCGTGCCGGCCGGCAGAAGGGCCGGCCGAAGTCGGCGCGCAGGGCCAGCACGCGCGCGGCGAGGCCGTGGGCCGCGAGGTTCTGCCGGACGTAGCGCAAGGCCGCGGCCGAGCGCTCCACGGCCAGGCCCAGGGAGCGCGGCAGGTGCGTTGCCAGGGCCACGGCCAGGGCGCCCGAGCCGCTGCCCAGGTCGGCAAAGCGCAGCCCCTCCCGGCCGGCGAAGAAGGCCAGTGCGGCCTCGACCAGGTGCTCGGTCTCGGGCCGGGGCACGAGCACGCCCGGCCCCACGGCCAGGCTCAGGCCGTAGAATTCCTTTTCACCCACCAGGTAGGCCACGGGCTCGCCGGCCGCCCGGCGGGCGACGAGGGCCTCGAAGCGCGCCTGGGTTTCGGGCGAAAGCGAAAGGTCGGGACGGGTCAGGATGTCGATGGGATCGAGACGCAGAACGTGGGCCGCCAGCAGCCGGGCAGACAGGCGCGGGGCGTCCACCCCGGCCGCCGCGAGACGCGCCGCCGCCGCGGCCAGAAGCTCGCGCAGCGCAGCGGCCGGGGGCACTTATATCCCTTCGGCCTGGAGCTTCAGGGCCTCGGTCTGGTGGTGGGTGACCAGGGCGTCGATCATCTCCTGGATGTCGCCCTCGAGGAAGCCGTCGAGCCGGTAGAGGGTCAGGTTGATGCGGTGGTCCGAGACCCGGCCCTGGGGGAAGTTGTAGGTCCGGATGCGGCCCGAGCGGTCGCCGGTGCCGACCTGGGAGCGGCGCGTGGCGTCGAGCTCGCGCTTCTGCTCCTCTTCTTTCAGCTGCAGGAGCCGCGCGCGCAGGACCTTCAAGGCCTTGGCCTTGTTCTTGTGCTGCGACTTCTCGTCCTGGCAGATGACCACCATGCCGGTGGGGATGTGGGTCACGCGCACGGCCGAGTCGGTAGTGTTGACGCTCTGGCCGCCGGGGCCGGAGGAGCGGTAGACGTCGAAGCGCAGCTCGCCCGGCTCGATGTGCACGTCCACTTCCTCGGCCTCGGGCATGATGGCCACGGTCACCGCCGAGGTGTGGATGCGGCCCTGGGACTCGGTGGCCGGCACGCGCTGCACGCGGTGGGTGCCGGACTCGTACTTGAGCTGGGAGTAGACGCGGTCGCCGGAGACGCTGGCGATGACCTCCTTCAAGCCGCCGGTGCCGGTGTCGGACGAGCTCAAGACCTCGGCCTTCCAGCCCTTGTGCTCGGCGTAGCGCATGTACATGCGGAAGAGGTCGGCGGCGAACAGGGCCGCCTCCTCGCCGCCGGTGCCGGCGCGGATCTCGAGGATGACGTTCTTCTCGTCCAGCGGGTCCTTGGGCAGCAGGAGAATCTGGAGCTGCTCCTGCAGGGCAGGCAGCTTGCCCTTGATGGCCTCTATCTCGGCCTCGGCCATCTCCCGGATCTCGGGGTCGGCGTCGGCGAGCATCTCCTTGTTGTTGTCGAGGTCGGTGGAGAGCTTCTTGTACTCCCGGAAGACCCGGACCACGTCGGAGAGGTCGCTGTGGGCCTTGGTCAGCTTGCGGTAGCGCTCCTGGTCGTCGAAGACCTCGGGGGCCGAGAGCTGGCTCTCCAGCGTCTCGTACTTGCGCTCAAGACTTTCGAGCTTGGCGAACATGGATGTCGATGTCGGGGCCCACGGCGCCCTCGAGGGCCTTGATGGCGACCTCGAGCTGGGCGTCGTCGGGCTCGTGGGTGGTCAGGAGCTGCATGAGCATGCCCGGGGCGCTCATGGCCTTGCAGGCCGGGTTCTCGTGGAAGCGCCCGGCGAACTTGATGAGCTCGTAGGCCAGGCAGCTCACCGGGATCATGAGCACCAGCTTGACCCCCAGGATGTAGGCGTGGCGGAGCACGGCGCCGGCCGGGGACCAGAAGTGCAAGAGGAGCGGGATGAGCACGGCGTAGAGCACGATGGACAGACCGAGGACGAAGAGCAGAAAGGTCGTGCCGCAGCGCGGGTGCAGCCGGGAGTAGCCCCGGGCGGCGTCGGGCGTGAGGCCGTCGCCGGACTCGAAGGCCCAGATGGCCTTGTGCTCGGCGCCGTGGTACTGGAAGACCCGCCGGATGTCGGGCACCAGCGAGATGGCCAGGATGTAGCCGAGGAAGACCAGCAGCTTGAACAGGCCGTCCCAGAGGTGGAAGCTCAAGGACTCCACCCCGCCGGACAAGCCGAGTGCCTTCATGGCCAGCGAAACCAGGTGCGGCAGGACCACGAACAGGCCCAGCGCCAGGCCCAGGGCCGCGGCCACGGTGCCGGCCATGGCCCAGGGGCCGAGCTCGGCCTGGCCCTCGGTCTCGCCGTCCAGGGCCTCCTGCGCCGAATAGTTCAGCGCCGAGATGCCGTTGACCAGCGTCTCGACCAGGATGGGGAAGCCGCGCAAAAACGGCCGCTTGCCCCAGGCCCCGGCGAAGCTGAACCAGGGCCGGGTCTCGACCTTGATCTCGCCCGAGGCCTTGCGCACGGCGATGGCCAGACGGTTGCCGCTGCGCATCATGACACCTTCCATGACCGCCTGGCCGCCCACCGAGAGCTTGGCCGCCTGGCAGAGAAGATGCAATGCGCCACGCATCGGGCCGAGCCTCGCAAAAGTACCGGACAGAACCGGCCTACTTGCCCTGGGTGTCGGAGAGGTGGGCGTACTTCTTGCGGAAGCGGTCGATGCGGCCGGCGGTGTCCACGAAGCGCTGCTTGCCGGTGTAGAACGGATGGCACTGGGAGCAGATTTCGACGTTGATGTGCTCGCCCTTGGTGGTCTGCAGCTGGGCCTCGAATCCGCAGTTGCAGCGGATGGTGGCGGTGAAGACCTTGGGGTGGATCTTTTCTTTCACGGTCGTTCCTCCGGAATATCTTCTCGAAAAGGAGAGGTAAATAACTCCGGCGTTCGGGTTTGGCAAGAGATATCATGCGCGCGCGGCGCAAGGAAGGCGAAAGGCGGCCACAAAGTGAAAAAACGAGCGGCTCCGGGCCGGGCCGGGCCGGCGGTCCGGTCCATGAATTGAACCTGCGGGCGCGCGGCCGAAGGCTCTTCACCTTTCGCGGCGGCTGTCAGGGTTTTCAACACGCGTGGGACTCGATCCGGCCGGAGGTGAAAAGAGGCAAGAGGCCATCAAAGGGAAAGGCAGCACGAGTCCTGGCCGCTGTCCGGTCCTTGCCCGAGCCGGGGACCGGTCCCGCAGACCTCTTCACCTTTGCGGCGGCTGTTCGGATTTGAATTTTCAGCGGGCGTCCGATCCGCTCTCCGCGCCGGGCACGGTCCTACACCGCCCTCCCCTTCTTCCCCCTCGATGGCGCTTTTTCTTCTCCGCCGGCTCAGGCCCAGGCCCTGGAGGCCAACTTGGCGCCGCCTGCGCCGAGGTAGAGGCAGGCCCGGCCGGGCAGGCTGTCCACCAGGGCGAGCCCCTCGGCCGGGGGCAGGACCGCGAGCGCGGTGGCCAGGGCGTCGGCCTCCAGGCAGGTCGGCGCGCGCACGGTGACGCTCTGCGCGGCTGGTGTGGCGGTCGCGGCGAGGGGATGGCGGGGATCGAGGATGTGGCCCGGCTGCTCGTAGCGGCCGGAGGTGGCCAGGGCCGCGCCGGAAAGGACGGTCACGGCCGGGTAGCCGCCGTCGGTGCGCGGGTTTTCCACCGCGACCGACCACGGCCGGCCGTCGGCCCGGCGGCCCCGGGCGAGGAGGTCGCCGCCGGCGTTGACCAGGTGATCGGGCACGCCGGCTGCGGTCATGGCCTGCGAGGCGGCGTCCACGATGTAGCCCTTGGCCAGGCCGTCCAGAGTGAGGCGGGCGCCGTCGCGGGCCAGCTCCGCCCGGCCCGGCCCCAGGCGCACGGCGTCCACTCCGACCAGGGCGCGGGCCTGGGCCAGCCGGGGGTCGGCGGGATCGAGCGCGCGGCCGAGGGCCGCGGCCTGGGCCAGGCAGTCGAGGAGGGGCAGGACGGTGGGGTCGAAGGCCCCGCCGGTTGCGCCGTGAAAGGCCAGGCCGGCGGAAAGCACGGTGGCCAGCGCCGGAGGGACGTCGATCAGCCGGCCCGAGGCGTTCAGCGCGGAGAGCGGCGAGGCCGGGTCGAAGCGGGTCAGCACGGCCTCGAGCTTCGTCACGGCGGCAAAGGCCGCGGCGATGGCCGCCTCGGCGGCGTCCGCCGACTCGTGGACCGCGGTCACCTGGACGAAGGTGGACATGGCCGGCAGGATGCGGGTCACCGCCCGGCGTCCGGGCGCGCCGGCCAGGGCCGACGGCGGGCACACGAAACGGCCGGCCGCGCAAAGGCCTCCGGCGACCAGCAGGGACAGGAAGCGGCGGCGGGAAAGGTCGGTCATCGGCGGGCCTCCTTGGCCTTGGGCCTTGCCGGGGCCATGGGCAGCTCATGCTCGAAGGTCTTGGTCTCCACCGCCAGGCCCGGCACGTCCCGGGTGTAGCAGGTCAGCCCGCAGCGCAGGCAGCGCTCGGCCTCGGCCTGGGCCTGCTCGGGGGTGATGGACTCTTCCACCTCCTTGAAGTTGCAGACCCTGTCCTCGGCGCAGAGTTCGGGCTGGCGCACGCGGGGCCGCTCGCGCACCCCGGAGAGCTCGGTGAAGAGCGTCTCGGGCAGGGGCGCCTTCTGGAGGTTTTCGGGCACCGGAATCTCGCCCTGGAGGAGGAAATAGTGGATGCCCCGGGCCGCGCGCCGGCCGCCGCCGATGGCCGTGACCACCAGGGCCGGACCGCTGACCAGGTCGCCGGCGGCGAAGACCTCGGGCACGGCGGTCTGCATGGTCTCGGGGTTCACGCTCACGGTCTTCCAGCGGGTGATCCCGCAGGCGGGGCTCTGCTCCTCGATGTAGCAGGTGTCGGGCTTCTGGCCGATGGCCGGGATGACCAGGTCGCAGGGCAGCGTCTGCTCCGAGCCGAGCTTGGGCTCTGGCCGGCGACGGCCCGAGGCGTCGGGCTCACCGAGCTCCATGTCCACGTACTCCAGGCCGGAAACCCGGCCGCCCTCGCCCAGGAGCACCCGCGTGGGCGCGGCCAGGAGCTTGAGCTGCACGCCCTCCTCCTCGGCGGCGTGGATCTCCACCTTGTTGGCCGGCATCTCGGCCTTGCCCCGGCGGTAGAGGATGGTCACTTGCGCGCCCAGGCGACGGGCGGTGCGGGCGGCGTCGATGGCCGTGTTGCCGCCGCCGACCACGACCACCTTACGCCCGGGCGGCAGGGCGCCGCCCAGGGCCACGGTGGTGAGGTATTCCGTGCCGCCCATGACCCCGGGCGCGTCCTCGCCCTCCACGCCGAGCCGGGCGTTGACCCAGGCGCCCAGGCCCAGGAAAAAAGCCTGGAAGCCCTCGGCGCGCAGGGAATCCAGGGTGAAGTCCTGGCCGAAGCGCATGTTCGGCCGGGCCTCGATGCCCAAGCCCTGGATGCCCTCGATCTCCCAGTCGAGCACGGCCTTGGGCAGGCGGTACTCGGGGATGCCGTAGCGCAGCTGTCCGCCAAGGGCCGGCATGGAGTCGAAGATGACCGGGCTGTGGCCCAGGCGCCTGAGGAAATAGGCGCAGGACAGGCCGGCCGGCCCGCCGCCGATGACCGCCACCCTGCGGCCGGTGTCGCGGGCGCAGGGAATAGGCTCGCGGCGGCCGGAGCGCAGCTCCCAGTCGGCCACGAAGCGCTTCAGGTAGTTGATGCCGATGGGCTCGTCGACCAGGGCGCGGCGGCAGTAGCCCTCGCAGGGCGCCGGGCAGACCCGGCCGATTGAGAGCGGCAGGGGCATGCGCAGCCGGATGACGGCCAGGGCCCGGGCATAGTCCCCGTTCTTCACGTCCTCGATGTACTGGGGGATGTTCAGCTGCGCCGGGCAGATCTGCCGGCAGGGGGCCAGGCAGTCGTCCATGGTGTTCATGTGCAATATCTTGGCCGGCAGCGAGGCGATGGTGATGATGCCCCGGGGGCAGACCTCGGCGCATTTGCCGCAGGCCCGGCAGAGGTCCGGGTCGATGACCGGCACGCCTTGCGGTCCCATGGCCAGCGCGCCGAAGGGGCAGGCGCGCACGCACGAGCCCAGGCCCAGGCAGCCCCGGCCGCAGGCCTTGTCCCCGCCGTAGAGCAGCGCCTGGGCGCGGCAGTCGGCCACGCCCTCGTAGCGGTACTTGGCCTCGGCCCGGGTTCCGCCGAAGCAGTCGTGGAAAGCCATCTCGGGCTCGGAGAGCAGGACCTGAAGGCCCAGGATGCCGGCCACCTTCTGGTGCACCTCGGGTCCGCCGGCCACGCAGAAGCTCGCGCCCGCGGTTTGGCCGGCCACGGCCGCGGCCGCGGCGGCGGCGCAGCCCGGGTAGCCGCAGCCGCCGCAGTTGGCCCCGGGCAGCACGGCCTCCAGGGCGGCCACGCGCGGGTCCTCCTCGACGTGCAGGAATTTCGCGGCCACGGCCAGGAGCACGGCGGCGGCCAGGCCGAGCAGCAGCAGAAAGACGAAGCTGGAGACGATCATGGCGTTTCACCTCGGGGCGCGGTCAAGCCGCCCTCCCCTGCCCCTGTTCTACGACCGGTTTGCACGGCGTCAATCGCCTCGGCGGCGCCTCACTGGACCATGCCCTTGAAGGCGAAGAAGGCCGTGGACATTATCCCGGCCATGACCAGGCCCGAGGCCGTGCCTTCCATGGCCTTGGGGATGCGTGAGAGCGCGAACCGCTCCCGGATGGCGCTCATGAGCAGGAGCGCGAGCATGAATCCGGCGCTGGAGGCCGCGGAGAAGACCAGGGAGTCGACGAAGGACAATGCGTCGCGCTGGACCAGGATGGCGATGCCCAGGACCGCGCAGTTGGTGGTGATGAGCGGCAGAAAGATGCCCAGCGCCTTGTACAGCGGCGGCAGCATCTTCTTCAAAAACATCTCCACGAACTGGACCAGAGCGGCGATGACCAGGATGAAGGCGATGGTCTGGAGGTAGCCCAGGCCGAACGGAACGAGCACCAGGTGCTGGATGAGCCAGGTGAAGGCCGTGGCCAGGATGACCACGAAGATGACCGCACCGCCCATGCCCGCGGCCACGCCCATCTCCCTGGAGCAGCCGAGGAACGGGCAGTTGCCCAGGTACTGGGCGAGCAGGATGTTGTTCACGAAGACCGCGGCGATGATCATGAGGAAGTAGTCGTACACGGGTCCTTCCTCCTAGGAACGGTAGCAGCTGCCGCAGGCCCGGCACTGGGCCGGCAGCTCGGAGACCGAGGCCGGGCTCTTCCTGCCCTGCAGCCGGCTGACCAGGTTCATGAGGCCGAGCAGCAGCCCCAGGCAGATGAAGGCGCCCGGCGCCTCGACCATGAAGCCGAGCGGCTGGTAGCCCGCGGGCATGACCGCCTGGCCGAAAAGCGTGCCGGCGCCAAAGGTCTCGCGCAGGCCGCCGAGAAAGGTCAGCGAGACAGTGTAGCCGAGGCCGATCCCCAAGCCGTCGGCCATGGAGTCGATGACCCCGTTGCGCGCGGCAAAGGCCTCGGCCCGGCCGAGGATGATGCAGTTGACCACGATCAAGGGCACGAAGATGCCGAGCTTCTGGTAGAGCGGATAGGCGTAGGCCTGCATGATGAGCTCGACCATGACCACCAGCGAGGCGGCCACGACGATGAAGCAGGCGATGCGCACCTTGTTCGGGATGAGGTTGCGGATGGCGCTGATGGCCATGTTGGACAGAACCAGGACGAAGATCACGGCCAGGCCCATGCCCAGGCCGTTGTCCGCGGCCTTGGTCACGGCCAGCGTCGGGCACAGGCCCAGCACCAGCCTGAAGGGCGGAATCTCCCGCCACAGCCCCTTGGTGAATTCCTTGCCGAATCCGCTCATTGCCCCTCCCTACTGAAAAGCGCCGAGGATGGCCGGCCGGCCGGAGGTGAACAGGGCCAGGGCCTGGCCGGCCGCGGCCGCGGCCGCGGTGGAGGAAACGGTCGCCCCGGACACGGCGTCGATGGTTCCGCCGGCGGATTTGAGCGCCAGGCCCGAGAAGGGATGGTCGCGGAATTGGCGGGTGAAGGCCTGCTGCATGGTCCGCGTGCCCACGCCCGGAGTCTCCTTGTGGGTGGTCACGGCCACTCCGGTCAGCTGCTCGGCATTGGCGGCGAAGCCGACCATCAGCCCGTAGGGTCCGCCGTAGCCCTGGGCCGAGGCCTCGAAGGCGACAGCCGTGAGCGCTCCGCCCGTGCGCGCCGGGAAGACCAGCAGCTCGACCCCGCCGGGCAGGCTGACCCGCTTGCGGTCCTTGATCGGGTCGTTGTCGTGGGCCGGCAGCACGGCCTCGAGCGCCGGCCCCTTGACGTAGAAGAGCTCCTGCTCCTCGATGCGCTCCCTGGTCGCGGTCTTGACCGCGGCCAGGAGCAGCCCGGAAACCGCCGAGATGAGCGAGAGGACCACGATCATGCGTGCGATCTCGCGCATCACGCCCTCCCCTTGCCGAAGGCCCTGGGCCGGATGCGGTCCCAGAGCGGCGTGGTGAGGTTCGCGAGCAGGATGGCGAAGGTCGTGCCCTCGGGCCAGACGCCATACGCCCGGATGATCATGACCAGGACCCCGGCCAGGAGGCCGTAGCCGGCCATGGCCGCCCGGCCGGCCGGGGCGCAGGCCATCTCCGGGGCGAGGAAGAAGGCGGCGAACAGGGTGGAGCCGGCCAGGAGGTGGAAGAGCGGGTCTGCGGCCAGGTCCGGGTAGGCCAGCTGGTAGGCAAAGGCGGAGGCGGCCAGCCCGGCCAGGAAAAATACCGGTATGCGCCAGGGCACGATGCCCCGGGCGACGAGGAAGAGCCCGCCGGCGAGCGCCGCCCCGGCCTGGCAGGCGCCGAGCCCGCCGAGCTGGCGGCCCAGCAGCAGGTCCGCGTAGCCGTGGGCCTCGGCCGCGGCCCGGCCGTAGTACTTGAGGTCCGCCAGCGGCCAGGAGAAGAGGCTGTCGAGCTGGACGAAGTCGTAGCGCAGGAGTCCCGGCCAGGATATCTGGCAGACCGCGTAGCCGAGCAGCGCCGGCACCACCGGGCTTGTGCCCAGGCCGCCGAAGACGTGCTTGCCGACCCCGATGGCCACGCCGACGCCGACGAGCACCAGCCACCAGGGCGCCGCGGCCGGCAGCAGGCAGGCGAAGACCAGGCCGGTGAGCAGCGCGTGCCCGTTGTCCACGTCCAGCTCCCGGCCCTGGAGGCGCTCGCAGACAGCCTCCACGACCACGGCCGCGGCCCCGGCCAGGGCCAGCACCCGGACCGCGGGCAGGCCGTAGCCGATGACGGCCATGACCAGGACCGGCGAGAGGGCCAGGATCGACTCCCAAAAAATCTGCCTGCTCAGCCGCCCCGAATGCCAGTGGGGCGGCGCGGAAACGGTGAACAGCGGCCCGCTCATGGCACGCTCCCCAGGGGCTCGGCCCGGCTTCGGAGCTCGGCGCGGGCCAGGCGGATGTACTGGAGGATGGGCCGGCGGGCCGGGCAGACGAAAGCGCACAGCCCGCACTCGAGACACACGTCCAGGTCGTAGCGCAGGGCCAGATCGTAGTGGCCGAACTCACAGGCCCGGTTCATCAGGCTGACCATGATGCGCACCGGGCAGATGCGGGTGCAGGCCCCGCAGTTGATGCAGGCCTCGTCCCCGAAGCCCGGATGGCTCCCGGCCGGGACCACGGTCAGGGCCTGGTCCCATTTGGAAACCGGCGCCTCCAGCGTATGCTGGGCCGCGCCGCGCAGGGGGCCGCCGATGAGCACCCGGTCGCCGCCGTGCGGCGTCACCCCGGCCAGGGCGAACAGCTCGGCCAGGGTCGTGCCCAGGGCCAGGCGGAACTCGTCCGCCCCCAGGCTCACGATCGTCCCGGTCACCGGCCGGCCGGCCGCGGCCTCGCCCGCTGCGAGCACCCGGGCCACATCGACAATCGAGACACCGGCAAAACTCTCCCGTCCGGTCACGGCCCGGACCACCAGGGCGGCAAGGCCCAAGGGATAGACCGGTTCGATCTCCACCCGCTCGGTCCCGGGCAGGCCCAGCTCCGTGCCCCGGGCCACGGCCAGGACCACGCGCCCGGCCCCGACCAGGCGCTTCAAGACCTTGACGCCCTCGGCCAGCGCGGGCTGAAAGTCGTGCAGGATGCGTTGCGGCGCGCGCACCCCGGGCTCGGGGTTGACTGCGTTGACGATGAGCAGCGCAGCGTGCTCGAGCCCGTCCAGGTCGAGGCCCATGGCCCGCAGGGATGCGGCCAGCCCCTCGCCGGAAAGCCCGGGGGGCAACGGCGCGGGCGCTACCTCGCCACCCGCCGGGTCGGTCCGGATGACCAGGGTGTCGCCGGATATGCTTTCGACCTCGCCGGCCACCGGCGTATGCGCGTCGCCCCGGGTCAGGCCCTCGCCCCGGGCCACCGGCTGGCCGGCGCGCACCAGCTCGCCCACGGCGACCAGCGCCGCCAGCCCGCACAGCGGGATGCGCACCACCGAGGGCAGCGGCCCCGGCCGGATAGGCCCCGACAGCTCGGCCTGAAGCGGAAATCGCCCTCGCGCCTTCACCCCTTCCCCCACCTGACCTGCGGCGGCAAATGGCAGCGGCCGCAGTCCTTGACGTCTTTTTCGTCCCTGAACGGGCCCTTGCCCAGGCGCTTGTGGCAGCCCATGCACTGCTTGTGCATGGCGTCCTTGCGCGCCGGCACCAGGGCCGCGTTGGGCTTGTCGTGACACTGCACGCAGGCAATGGGCTGGGCCAGGTTCAGGCGCTCCTGGGTGCGGCGCGAATGACACCTCTGGCAGCCGGCCAGCTCCTGGTCGTAGTACTGCTCGTGGCAGGTCCGGCAGCGGACGTGGGCCGCCTCCTTCAGGCTCGGCAGGCCCGCCTCGGGCGTCTCTGCGTGACAGTTGCGGCAGGCCTGCGGCTCGCCCTCCACCGTCGGGTCGTGATGGCAGGTCCCGCAGTCGCCGCCGGTGATGTCGATATGGGCATCGTGGCTGTAGACCGGCCGGCCCCACTCCAGATGATGGCAGGTGGCGCAGGCCGCCCGGCCCTCGAACCAGTGCACGTGCTCGCGCTTGAAGGTCTCGTCGAACTCCCCGGGATGGCAGACCACGCAGGACACCTCGGTGGTCGAGACCTTGCTCGCATGATGGCACTGCACGCATTTGGTGTCCGCGCGCTCGTGGCCCAGATGGTCGAAGACCACCGCTCCGCCGGCATTGGGCATCAGGATGCGCACCGGTATCTCGGCCCTGGCCGCAGGCCGCAGATAGCCGAACAGGGCCAGCACGGACAATACGACCGTCAGGCCCGCAACAGGCACGTAGCGCTTGTTCATGAAACTCCCGGAAAAAGGCTTGCCCCGCGTTCTACAGCCTTTCCCCCTCTTTTACAACGGGTTCAACACTGAAAAGGACCGCGCCGGCGAGGCGCCCGGCGGCCAGGGGCGCTGCGCGCAGGCCTCCGGCGGGCAGGGGGGCGTTGCCCCCTGCACCCCCACCAGGGGGAAATGATTTCCCCCTTGGACCCCCTCGGTTCCCGGTTTCGGGGCGGGCTCGGGAAAAGACCCCGAGCCCGCCCCGAAACCGGGATTCGCGCAGGTACACGAGGACATCCTTGCCGCCGGTGCCAGGCCGTTGGAAAGAAATCGAAACCGCCACGAGGGTGAAGAAATGGGCCGGCCCGGGGCGCTGCGAGCCCTCTTCACCCTCACCGGCTTCCTTTCGGATTTTCTTCAACGGCTCCCGGTTCACGGTCCCGCGAAGGACATGGCCCGCCCTGCATCACCGAACTGAAAATCGAAGCCGGCCGGTGTTCTTCGCACCGGCCGGCTTCGATTTTCAGACTGCGGGGTCAAGGGGGATCATCCCCCTTGCGGGGTGCAGGGGCAGCGCCCCTGCCGGGGTCTGGGGCGGCGCCCCAGCCCGCCGGAGGCCTATTTCACCTCGAAGAAGGCCTTGGCGCCGGCCTGGCAGACGGGGCACTTGTCGGGCGCGTGGTCTTCGCAGGTGTAGCCGCAGACGGAGCAGACGTGGTAGCTGGTGGCCGGGAGCTTGTCCATGGCGGCCAGGGCCTTCTTGTAGAGGTTGGCGTGGACCTCTTCGACGGCGTTGGCGAAAGTGAAGTAGCGCAGGGCCTGGGCGTGGCCTTCGGCCTGGGCGTCCTCGATCATGGCCGGGTACATCTTGGTGAACTCGTGGGTTTCGCCGGCGATGGCGTCCTCGAGGTTCTCCTTGGTGCTGCGCAGGCCGCCCATGAGGCGCAGGTGGGCGTGGGCGTGGATGGTTTCGGCCTCGGCCGCGGCGCGGAAGAGCTTGGCGACCTGGGGGAAGCCGTCCTTGTCGGCCTGGGCGGCATAGGCCAGGTACTTGCGGTTGGCTTGGGATTCGCCGGCAAAGGCGGCCTTCAGATCCTCGATGGTCTTGCTCATGGCGGTTTCTCCTTCGTGCAGTTGCAGGGTTAGGTGTTGTTTTCCATATCCGGTTTGGCGGCGGCCCGGCAGCTGGCGCAGGTGCCGCGCAGGATGAGGCGGACGTCGCGGACCGTGCCCCAGACCGCGGCCCGCTCGAGGACCTCGGCGAGGTCGAGGCCGGCCGAGGGCAGGTCGGCGACCTGGCCGCAGCGTTCGCAGACCAGGTGGTGGTGGAAGCTCGTATCCGGGTCGTAACGGGCCTGGCCGGTGTCGGCGGGCACACGTTCCACCAGGCCCAGGCGCTCGAAGGCGGCCAGGCTGCGGTAGACGGTGTCCAGGGACAGGGGCGGGACCCGGGCCCGGACGCGGTCGAAGACGGTCTCGGCGCTGGGGTGGTCGGTGGCGGTGCTGATCTCGCGCAGGATCTCCAGGCGCTGGTGGGTCAGGCGCTGGCCTTTGCGGCGGTAGATGTCCTCGAGCAGGGTGCGTTTGAGCTCGAAGGCATCCGGCTGGCGGTCGGCGGAGGTATGCATGCGCTGTCCTTTTTAAGAATTAATCTTGTATAGGAGAAATACGCAAACTATTGCCGGTCGTCAACAGTTTTTGTGCACCTCGTGCTGATTTTTGCACCGGCCGCTCGCCGGGGAAGGTGGGAGCTCGGGAAGAAGTGCGGCCGCTGGCCGTGTTATACGCTTTGGAACCGGGCTTGCAAGGGCGGCACACCGGACGGCGCCGCCAGATGTGGGCCGCCGGCCGGGAGGAAAATGCGGATCAGCGGACGAGGCGCCGGCAGGGCGCGGGGCGAAAGAAAAGCGCACGCCGGGTGGCGTGCGCCGAAAGTCGCTGCAAGGGCCGGGCGGGCCGGCGGCCTAGTGGTGGGCGTGGGAGCCGGACTGGGCGATGCGATAGAGCGCCATGCCCACGATCCAGGCGAAGTAGATGAAGATGAGGGAGACGCCGACCATGCCGGCGGCGGTGGAATAGGCTGCGTTGTTGACCAGCTCGACGGCGATTGCCCACAGGTTCGGGATAGCCACCATTGCACGGCTCCTTGGGAAAGGTTTTTTCTGGCGGAATTCTTCTTGCCGGAATCGGGGCAAATGTCAAGGTGCCGGGCCGGAGCGGCCATGGTGGCGGAAAAGTCCGGCATTCGGCGGGATTCGGCAGGGGAGGACGGCAGAGGACGGTTATCGGCGAAAAATTGTTTGCAAAGCCGAAAATCTTGGTATAGATGAAACAATCCCAATATGCCCGTTGCGCTCATTCCGCGCGGGCATCGATCCTTGCCGAAGGGAGAACGAGACGATGAAAAGCACCATCATAGCCATCATCGCCACGCTGGGCCTCTTCGCCGCCTCGACCCTGATCGGGTCCGAGATCGGTCAGCTGAAGATGAACATCGAGCGTTGCGAGGCGACCATCCAGCAGCTCAACGTCGACCTGGCCAAGAGCCGCGATGCGCTCTCGGTCATGCAGAAGCTGGTCATGGTCAACGCCCACCAGATCCAGACCCTCCGCCCCAAGCGTACCGTGGTGGTCACGGCCTACACCGCCAGCGGCGCAGAAACCGACGACACGCCCGAAATCACCGCCTCCAACCGCAAGGTCCGGCCGGGCATCATCGCCGTGAGCCGGAACCTGTTCGACTCCGGCTGGGTTTTCGGCAAAAAGGTCTACATCAAGAGCCTGGGCATCTTCACCATCGACGACCTCATGGCCGAGAGCAAGACAGACCGCATCGACGTCTTCATGCCCGACCTGGACACGGCCAACAAGTTCGGGACTCGCCAGCTCGACGTCTATCTGCTGGACGCATGACCGGCCGCGCCGGGGCGTCCCGCCCGGCAGCGGCGGCTTTTGCCGCCGCTGCCGGGGTCTTCGCATAACCATTTTCATTTCCCGGAATTTCGGTTAGGTAGCCAGCACCCGCAGCCGCGCCAGCCCCGGACCTGGCCTCAGGCACGTGACTATTCATTGTGGTCCGAAACAATTTGTCTGTGAAGGATTTCTGGGATATGATGAAAAATTTGCTTGCCGTCTTTCTTGTCGCCCTGCTCCTCTCGCCGGCCCCGGCCCTGGCTCAATACACCGGGCAGACCACCATGACCCCGGCGCCCACCTCCGCCGAAACCGCCGCCCCGGCCAGCACCGAGCCGCCCTGCCTGGGCGAGGGCACGCTGCCCCGGGAACAGAACTACACCATGACCTACGACATGGCCGCGGCCGTCGAGCGCGGCCTGAAGTTGAACCCGCAGATCCTGGCCGCCCGGGCCCAGCTCCGCGGCGCGGACTACGGCCGCAAGTCGGCCCTGGGAGCCTTCGGCCCCTCGGCCAGCACGAGCTACTCCTACAACCGGCTGAACCAGGGCTCGCGCTCCACGAGGATGACCGGCGTCGATCCCGTCACCGGCGTGCCCAACTACATCACCTCCGAGGGGCCCAAGGACGTCTGGACCTTGAGCTTCAGCGTCACCCAGCCCATCTTCACCGGCTTCAACCTGCTCTCGACCTACCAGAAGGCCGAGCTGACCGAGGAGCAGTCCCAGGCCCAGCTGGCCCAGGCCGAGCTCGAGCTCGTCCTGGCCATCCAGGAGGCCTTCCTCGCGCTGCTCAAAGCCCGCATGGACGTGAAGAACGCCGAGGATTCGGTGACCCGGCTCCTGTCCCAGCTCAAGGTCACCCAGGCCTTCTACGACGTTGGGCTGAAGCCCAAGCTCGACGTCCTCCAGGCCGAGGTCGACCTGGCCACGGCCCAGCAGGACCTGCTCATCGCCAGGAACTCCGTGGCCACGCAGAGCGCGCAGCTGAACTCGCTCCTCGACCTGCCGCTGGAGAACCCCACGGAGTACGTCGGCGAACTGGCCTACGTGCCCTTCTCCATGAGCCTGGAGGAATGCGTGGCCCAGGCCGACAAGCACCGCCCGAACCTGGAGATCGGCCGCAAGAGCGTGGAGATCGCCCAGAAGGACGTGAAGATCACGGCCAGCGATTTCTACCCGCAGGTCAACGCCAACTGGCAGTACAGCCAGACCGGCGACAGCCCGGCCGCCTCGGGCAGCAACTCCCAGGGCTCGGGCTATTCCGACTGGTCCGTGGGCGCTTCGGTCAACTGGACCCTGTTCGAATGGGGCAAGACCTACCACGCCGTGCGCCAGTCCAAGGAGACCGTGGCCCAGGTCGAGGCCCAGCTCGAACGCACCCGCCTGAACGTGGGCTTCGAGGTCAAGTCCTTCCTGCTGGCCATCCGCGAGGCGGGCGACCGCATCGGCGTGGCCCGCAAGTCCGTGGAAGTGGCCCTGGAGAGCTTCCGCATGGCCGAGGCCCGCTACCAGAACCAGGTCGGCACCAGCACCGAGGTGCTCGACGCCCAGTCGCGGGTCAGCGACGCCCAGGCCCAGCTGGCCCAGGCCCTGTCCGACTACATGACCGCGCTGGCCGGGCTGTACGCCTCCATGGGCGACCGCAACCCTTCGCTCGCCCCCCGCTAGGCCGGGCGCAACGCAAAAACGAAACGGCCGGGTGCGCTGGACGCACCCGGCCGTTTTCTTTCCCGCCCGGGAAAACTATTTCTTCTTGTTGACCGACTCGCCGAGGGCCTTGGAAGGCGAGAACTTGACCACCTTGCGGGCCGGGATGGTGATCGCCTGGCCGGTCCGCGGGTTGCGGCCGGAGCGCTTGGCGCGCTTGACCACGGTGAAGCCGCCGACATCGGGCAGCCGGACTCCGCCTGCGGCCACGTTCTTGGCCAGGACCTCGCAGAAGGCGTCATAGGCCTTCTCGGCAGCCGCCTTGGTCGGGAAAACGTCCGGGAGCGCCGCCTTGAGCTGTTCGACAAACTGCGCCTTGGTCACCATGGAAACCTTCCTCCTTGTAGCATAAACGTGGAGCGTCGGCTGATGCCGGACGCACGGGGGCCCGTCAGTCCGTCCATGTATCCTCGCTTTGCCTTGCTTGACAGCCGATGTCAATTGAATTTCCGGAGCCGGCCAGGCTAAAACCGGCTCCGGCCGCGCCATCGGAGGCGCGCCCTTGCCCTCGACACAGAAAATCCGTACATTTCCAGCGCTTGCCAACCCGAGACGCCCGGCTGCGGCCGGCTTGAAGGACGTCCATGGCCGACAAACCCAAGACCATCATCGACTACGCCGCCCGCGGCATCATCGCCGGCGCGGGCCTGGGCGTCATCGCCTCCTGGATCGCGCCGATCACCATCACCCGCGGGCTTTTCCTCGGCATGCTCTGCGGCTGCCTGGCCGGACTGACCATGTTCTACCGCCGGGGCAAATAGGAACGGCAGGGATGCGGCTGCGCCTCCCCTTCCCCTCGGGCGAGCGCTTCTCGGGCTCGGCCCGGTTCATTCGCATCCTGGCCTTCTTCGTGGTCATGACCGTGGTCGCCTGGGCCTTCTGGCAGCAGTCCGAGCGCACCGTGCGCGAGCTCTCTGCCCGCCAGGCCATCGCCGACCAGATGAAGCTCCTGTCCGGCAAGGATCTGGCCTTCGTAAAAGAGTTCGCCGCCAACCTGGAGCGGCGCTACGGCCTCAAATTCCGCCTGCTGACCAGCGCCGAGGCCATCGCCCCGCCCGACCTCGACCAGCGCACGCTGTTCATCGGCCTGTCGCCTGCGCGCAAGGAGGTGGTCATCGTCTGGCCGCCGCTCCTGGCCGGAGCGCTCGGGGCCGACTTCACCCGCTATCTGGCGGATGAGCACTTCACACCCTACCTGGCGGCCGGCGACACGGCGCAGGGGCTCGTCCACGCCCTGGCCCTGATCTGGGACCGCCTGGGAAAACTGCCCGGACACAACGAGAAACCATGACCCAAACAGCCGACACCGACCCCGGAATCGTGACCATCCACACCGACGGCTCCTGCCTGGGCAATCCCGGCCCGGGCGGCTGGTGCGCCATCTTACGCCTTGGCGACCGCGAGAAGGAGCTTTCCGGCGGATTTGCGCTGACCACCAACAACCGCATGGAGATCCTGGCCGTGGTCGAGGCCCTGTCCAGCCTCACCCGGCCCTGCTCCGTGGATGTCTGGACCGACTCCCAGTACGTGCGCAACGCCATCGAGAAGAAATGGCTCGCGGGCTGGCAGAAGAAGGGCTGGCTGAACGCCGAGAAGAAGCCGGTCAAGAACCGCGACCTGTGGGAGCGGCTCATCCCGCTCGTCGCCCGGCACAAGGTGCGCTTCCACTGGCTGCGCGGCCACTCCGGCCACGCCGAGAACGAACGCTGCGACCAGCTGGCCAGGGCCGCCGCGGTCAAGCGCGGCCTGCCCAAGGACCCGGGCTACCCGGAAAAGTAGAAGAAAAGACACCGCAAGGGGGAAGGCGGGGGCGGCAGCCGAGCACGGCTGCCGCCCCCGGACTTGGCGCGCTTGTGGCGGCCGTGCGGCGCCCCGGGCCGGGCACGCAAATGGTCTGTATCAGCCCCGGACTTCCGCGCCGACGCGCCCTCTCGCCGGCCGTCCTACTGCTTTTCCACCGACTGATCGACCCCCCGGCCCTTCGGCCCGCTTTTTTCCGCGCAGCGGGCCAGGAGTTTTTGGAAGTGGGTGGGGGTGTGGGGACGGGAGAAACCTTTTTTCAAAGGTTTCTCCCGTCCCCACGTCTTCTTCCCCTACGCCTCTCCCCTACTTCCCGCCCACGGCCACCGGGCCGGCCTGCCAGATGTCGCGGCAGTATTCGGCGATGGTCCGGTCGCTGGAGAAGTAGGCGGTGCGGGCGGTCTGGAGCACGGAGCGCCGGGACCATTCGGCGTGGTCGGCGAAGACCCGGCCGGCCTCTTCCTGGCAGCCGACGTAGCCGCGGTAGTCGGCCAGGACCAGGTAGGGGTCGCGGGCGTAGAGGCTGTCCAGGATCGGCCGGAAGAGTCCGGCGTCGCCCCGGGACACGGCGCCCGAGCCGATGAGGGCCAGAGCCCGGGCCAGCTCCTCGTCGTCGCGGACCATGGCCCCGGGGTCGTAGCCGCGCGAGAGCTTGCCGGCGACCTCCTCGGCGGTGAGGCCGAAGAGGAAGAAGTTCTCGGCGCCCACGCGCTCGCGGATCTCCACGTTGGCGCCGTCGAGGGTGCCCATGGTCAGGGCGCCGTTCAGGGCGAACTTCATGTTGCCGGTGCCCGAGGCCTCCTTGCCGGCCAGCGAGATCTGCTCGGAGAGGTCGGCCGCGGGGTAGATATGCTGGGCGAGCTTGACGTTGAAATCGGGCAGGAAGGCCACGGCCAGCTTGCCGCGCATGGCCGGGTCGGCGTTTATGAGCTCGGCCGTGCCGGTGATGAGCCGGATGATGCGCTTGGCCAGGTGGTAGCTCGGCGCGGCCTTGCCGCCGAAGATGAAGGTCCGGGGCGGGACAGCCAGGTTCGGGTCGGCCTTCAGGCGGTTGTAGAGGGTCAGGATGTGCAGCACGTTCAGGTGCTGGCGCTTGTATTCGTGGATGCGCTTGACCTGGATGTCGAAAAGCGAGGCCGGGTCGGTGGCCAGGCCGGTGTGCTCGCGGATGAGCTCGGCCAGGCGCTCCTTGTTGGTCTGGCGGGCGCGGCGCCAGTAGGCCAGGAAGCTTTTGTCCCGGGCGAAGTCCTCCAGCCGGGCGAGCTCGTCCGGGCGGGCGAGCCAGCCGTCGCCGATGGCCTCGGTGATGCAGGCGGCGAGCGCGGGGTTGGCCAGGGCCAGGAAACGGCGGTGGTTCACGCCGTTGGTCTTGTTGGAGAAGCGTTCCGGGTACATGTGGAAGAAGTCGCGCATGACCGAGGATTTCAAGAGCTCGGTGTGCAGCGCGGCCACGCCGTTGACCGACTTGCTGCCCACGGCGGCGAGGTGGGCCATGCGTATCGAGCGGCCCCCGTCCTCGTTCACCAGCGACAGGCGCCGGACCTTGCCCTCGTCGCCGGGGAAGCGCAGGCGCACCAGATCGAGGAAGCGGCGGTTGATCTCGAAGACGATCTGGAGGTGGCGCGGCAGGAGCTGGCCGAAGAGGTCCACGGGCCATTCCTCCAGGGCCTCGGGCAGGAGCGTGTGGTTGGTGTAGCCGAAAGTGCGCTCGACCACGCCCCAGGCGGTCTCCCAGGGCAGGTCGTGGACGTCGACCAGGAGTCGCATGAGCTCGGCCACGGCCAGGGCCGGGTGGGTGTCGTTCAGCTGCACGGAGAAGGTCGTATCGAAGGTCTCGGGACCGCCCTTGGCCGCCAGGTGGACGCGCAGCATGTCCGCAAGCGAGCAGGCCACGAAGAAATACTGCTGGGCCAGGCGCAGCTGCCTGCCCTGGGGCGGCTCGTCGCTCGGGTAGAGGACCTTGGAGATGGTCTCGGAGAAGACCTTTTCGTGCACCGCGCCCAGGTAGTCGCCGCGGGTGAAGTCCTCGAAGTCGAAGGAGTCCACGGCCTCGGCCTTCCACAGCCGGAGCGTGTTGCAGATGGGCACGCGATAACCGGCGATGGGGATGTCGCAGGCCACGCCGCGCACCACCCGGCCGGGCACCCAGCGCACCCGGAAATTGCCGGCCTGGTCGGCGAAGCTCTCGGTATGGCCGCCGAGGCCGACCTCAACCGCGGCCTCGGGCCGGACGAGCTCCCAGGGATTGCCGGCCATGAGCCACTTGTCGGTGTGCTCGACCTGCCAGCCATCCTTTATCACCTGGCGAAAGAGGCCGAACTCGTAGTGGATGCCGTAGCCGATGGCCGGGACCGTAAGGCTTGCCAGCGACTCCATGAAGCAGGCCGCCAGCCGGCCGAGGCCGCCGTTGCCCAGGCCCGGCTCGGGCTCAATGGCGGCCAGGCGGTCGAAATCCAGGCCGAGCTCGGTCACGGCCTGGCGCGCAGCCTCGGTCAGGTCGAGGCTCATGAGGTTCAAGCCCAGCTGCGGGCCGATGAGGAACTCCGCCGAAAGGTAGGCCACGGCCCGCACCTCGCCCGGGTTCTCGAGATAGGTGGCCATGCTCCGGCTCCAGCGCTCGACGAGCCGGTCGCGCACGGCCAGGGCCAGGGCGGTGTAGCAGTCGCGGGGAGAGGCGAAGGCCGGCAGGGGGATGTCCTTGCCCGGGGGCATCTTGCCCAGGCTGAACATGAGGTGGTCCTGGATGGCCTGCTTCAGGCAGGCGACCGAGGCGCCGCCGCGGACGTCGGTGTCGCTGAGCGGGGTGGTCCGGGTGCAGGTGGCCATGGGCTCCTCCGTGGGGGGCAGAGAGGGGGCCGGCAGCGGGCCGGATGTCGGATCGGTTCTAGCAGCCGGGAGGGAGCAAGGGCAAGGGCGGAAGTCCCGATAGAGGCGAATATGAGCCACCGGTCCGTCCTGGGCCGCGTTACGGCAGCGGCGTCAGATCCAGGCGGACGTAGCCGGGATCGAAGCGGTAGGCCTCGCCCGACTCCTCCATGCCGGCCAGCTCACTCGCGCCCGCGTCCACCACCTGGCGCGGGTCCGTGGCCGGGCCGAGGCCGCCCAGCGCCCGCGCGGCCTTGAGCATGAGCGCGCGCGGCTCGTAGCGCCGGACGAGAACCACGTCCTCCTGCTTGTAGCCGTCCTTCAGGATGGTCAGGATGTGGTCGGCGTTGCGGGCGAGCTTGACCGCGCAGGGCGTCCTGCAGACCTCGCGGCCGTCGGCATAGACCGCGGCGCCCAGCGGATTGGTCGAGACCGGCACGGCCTGGACATAGACCTTGGGCCCGCAGGCGGCGAGAGAGAGGACGAGAAGAGCCGCGAGGGGGAAGAGTGGAAGACGGCTGGGCATGATGACCTCCGGCGAGGGGGGATTTCGGGATCATGCCCACTGTGGGACAGGAAGGGGCGGGAGGTCAAGGGCGGCGGCTAAGGTTGGACCTCGGGCAGGATCACGGCCGGAGTGAAGAACAGTTTGCCCGCGGCGGCGTCGCCGGAGATGACGATACCGGCGAGGGCGCCGGAGTCGGCCCGGGCCTCGATCTTGACCAGGTCGGCCAGGCCCACGGCCGGGAACCAGACGGAATGCACCCCCGAGGCGTGCTCCCAGGGGCCGAGGACCAGGCTCGCCGTGCCCAGGGGCGCGGCCGTATCCCCGCCCGGACCCCAGGCGGTCAGGGTCACTGCGGCCGTCTGGTCGCCGGCGTTGGTCAGGGCCAGCCCCTTCCAGGTGACGAACGCGGCCGCGGCCGGGAAGACGAAGGCCAGGCGCCGGGACAGCGTTCCGGGCAGGATGAAGTCCGCGACTCCCCCACCGCCCGGGAGGAGCGAGCGGAAGCCCTCGTGGACCACGCTGTTGTCCGAGTGCACGAGCACGTAGCCGCAGTCTGCCGCGGCCGGGCCGGCGACGTCGAGATCGAGGTCCAGGGTTTCGCGGGCGCGCAGGGCATAGGAGCCGCCGAAGACCTGGGCGCCGTCCTTGTAGAGGGCCAGATAGACCTGGGCGCCGGCGTCGTCGAAGCTGTCGATGGCCAGGGTATTGGCCCAGGCCGGATCGTGGTTGCTCAGATGCGGCAGGTAGGTCAGGCTCGAGGCCCGCGCCGGCGCGGCGCAGGCCAGCACGACCAGGACGGCAATGAGCAGGTGATCCAGGCGGCGCATGGCTTCTCCCGCATGTTCCGGTGGCAGGCCGGGCGAGGGGTGATCGAAATTCTCACTCTAGACCGCCGTGATGCGGGGGGCAAGAGCCGGGGGGAAAGTCGACCGCGGAGCAAAGGCCTCCCCCCTCCTTCACGGTCTCTTCCCGCCGAGCGGGAGGTTGACCCCGCCGGAAGCACCGCCAAGGCCCTACCACCTGTCATTGCTTTTACTTCGCCCGCAATTTAGGCTACTGCCGGGCTCTCGAAGCCGTTGTTTCATCTGTTTATACGAACACATAGGACCGCTTTGCAGGACACGCCGTCGAACGGGTTCACACTGCTCGGCGAATTTGCCGACCAGGGCGCCGAGGAGGCCTACCAGGACGCCAAATGGCCGCAGACCAGGAGGCGGATGCGCTATGTCTGCACCATCACCGCGCTGGCCTACCTCGCGGCGGTCTATGTGGACTATCTCGTTCTGGGCACGGGCTCCGCGCTGTCGCTGATGGTCTCGGGGCGGCTCACGGCCTTTTTCATGGGCATGCTGGCCGCGTTCTTCACCCTGCCCGCGGCCGGAGGCGCCCGGCGCCTGGGCTGGGCGCTGTGCGCCTACATGTTCTTCATCCTGCTGGTGGAATCGCTGGAGCAGGTGCTGAAATTCGGGCGCATCGAGACCCAGGGCGTGCCGGCCTGCGTCATCATCGTCCTGACCTACTACCTCTTCCTGCCGCCCCGCGCGCTGCCGACGCTCGTTGCCGGCATCGGCGGCAGCCTGGCCTACCTCCTCACCCTGCTGCTGCTCCCGACCCCGCCCGAGAGGATCGTGAACGCGGCCCTCTTCCTCGGCCTGGTCAACGCCTTCGGGGTCTATTTCCTGACCCGCTTCGGCTCGGCCCAGCGCCGGGAATACCGGACGTTCCTGCAGCTGAAGGAAATGGCCGAGATCGATCCGCTGACGGGAATCTACAACCGCCGGCGGGTGCTGGAGCTGGGCGAACGCGCGCTTCGCCAAGCCCTGCGCTACGACGAGCCCTTCTCCGTCCTCCTGCTGGACATCGACCACTTCAAGGCCGTCAACGACCGCTACGGCCACGGCGTGGGCGACCTGGTCCTGCGCGCGGTGGCCGAGCGCTGCAAGGGAGCGCTGCGGGAGGTGGACCTTTTCGGACGGCTCGGCGGCGAGGAGTTCGTGGCTTTTTTGCATCATTCGGGGCTGGCCCAGGCCCTGACCGCCGCGGAGCGCGTCTGCAAGGCCGTGGGCGCCGGGGCCATCCCCCTGGCCGAGGGCGATGCCCGGGTCACCGCCAGCATCGGCGTGGCCGAGCTCACGCCGGACGCCGCCGACCTGGACGAGCTGCTGCGCCGGGCGGACAAGGCGCTCTACCAGGCCAAGCTCGCCGGCCGGAACAGGGCCTGCGCCTGGTAGACTCCCCCTAGTCCGCAAAGGCCTCGGCCAGTAACTCCGCCGGCCTTTTGCCTTCCTTCGCGGCCTCATCGAAGCCGAAACAGCGCGTCACCTTCCCGTGGTCGTAGACCACGAAGGCCTGGCCGAAGAGCTCGGCCTCCTCCGGGTCGTGGGTCACCAGCACGAGGGGGATGGCAAGCCCGGCGAGCAGACTTTTCAGCTCCGCGCGCAGCCGGGTGCGCAGCGGGATGTCCAGAGCCGAGAATGGCTCGTCCAGGAGCAGGAGCGAGGGCCGGGGAGCCAGCGCCCGGGCCAGGGCCACGCGCTGCTTCTGGCCGCCGGACAGGTCGCGCGGCAGGCTGCCGGCCAGGTTCTCCAGGCCGAAGCGGGCCAGCAGCTCGTCCACCCGGGCGGTCTCCTCCCGGCCCGGCCGGCGCAGGATGCCCGAGAGGCCGAAGGCCACGTTCTTGCGCACGCTGAGGTGCGGAAAGAGGGCGTAATCCTGGAACAGGTAGCCCACGCCGCGCTGCCGGGCCGGCAGGTTGACGCGCGCGGAGGCGTCGAAGAGCACCCGGCCGCCGACGCAGATGCGCCCGGCGTCCGGGGTGAGAAGCCCGGCCAGGGCCGTCAGGGTCAGGCTTTTGCCCGACCCCGACGGCCCGAACAGGACCAGCGCCCGGGCCTCGGCGGCAAAGCGCGCCTGGAGCGCGAAGCTCCGGCCGCCGCCGTCCAGGCGCTTCTCGATCTCGATCTCGAACTGCACGCGCGCCCTTTAGGGCTTCTTGAAGCCGAAGGTGGCCAGCACGGCCTGGCCCTCGTCGCTGAGCAGGAAGTCGACGTAGGCCTGGGCCAGCTTCTTCTGGGTGCTGGCGGCAAGCACGGCCGCGGGGTAGCTGACCGGTTCGGGCAGGGGCACCTCGGCTATGATCTTGACCTTCTCGCCGCCCTGCTTGGCGTCGGTGGCGTAGACGAAGCCCGCGTCCACCTCTGCGCGCATGAGGTAGTCGAGCACCTGGCGCACGGACTCGCCGAAGATGAGCTTGGGGGTCAGCGCGGCCCACAGGCCGGACGGAGTCAGGGCCTTCTCGGTATAGGCCCCGGCCGGCACGGTCTTGGGCGTGCCCACGGCGATGCGCGTGACGGTCGCGCCCTTCAGGTCGTCGAGGGTCTTGACCTTGGCCGGGTTGTCCGCGGGCACGGCCAGGACCAGGGCGTTCTGAGCGAAATCCTTGCGCGTGGCCGGATCGATGAGCTTGGCCGCGGCGGCCTTGTCCATCCACTTCTGGTCAGCCGAGAGGAAGACGTCGGCCGGCGCGCCCTGTTCCATCTGGGAGAAGAGCGCGCCCGAGGCGGCGAAGTTCATGACCAGGCTGGTGCCGGGGTTCTTGGCCTCGAAGGGGCCCTTGGCGGCGGTGAGCGCGTTGGTCAGGCTGGCCGCGGCCGCGACGTTGAGCTCCGCGGCCCAGGCCGGGGCGGCCAGCAGAAGGCAAAGAGCCAGGAAAAGAGCGAGGCGGGTCAGCAGTCGTTTCATGGGAGTCCTCCGGTTTCGGTCGTTCAGTATTTGGGTTTGACCAGCTTGGCGGCCACGGTCAGGACCACGACGCAGACCAGCGAGATGGCCCCGACCAGGATCAGCGCCGTCTTGTCGTCGCCGGCCTGGACCGCGCTGTACACGGCGAGAGACAGGGTCTGGGTCTTGCCCGGCAGGTTGCCGGCGACCATGAGCGTGGCCCCGAACTCGCCCATGGCCCGGGCCAGCGCCAGCATGGTCCCGGCCATGATGCCGCGCGCGGCCAGCGGCAGGCAGACGCGGAGAAAGACCGCGGCTTCCGAGGCGCCGAGCGTGCGGGCGGCGTCGGGGAGGTTCCTGCCCACGCCCTCCAGCGCCGCCCGAGCCGAGCGGTAGACCAGGGGGAAGGCCACCACCGTGGCCGCCAGCACCGCGCCCTGCCAGGTGAAGATGAGGCTGACGCCGAAGACCTCCTTCAGCCAGACGCCGACCACGCCCCGGCGGCCGAAGACCACCAGCAGGTAGTAGCCCATGACCGTGGGCGGCAGGACCAGCGGCAGGGTCAGCACGGAGTCGAGCGCGTCGCGGCCGGGCAGCGTCCAGCGCTCGACCAGCGCGGCCATGGCCACGCCCAGGACCAGGGCCGCGGCCGTGGCCAGAAGCGAGACCCGCAAGGTCATGGTCAGGGGAAAGAGGATGCTTTCCGGGGTCATGGGCGTCTCTCCGGCCGCTCTCGCAAGTCCCGTGCCGGGCGGTTGGTGCCGCGCGGAGCGGAGATTCCGCTCAGGGCCGAAGGTACGACTACAGAAACGAAAGCTTCGCGGTCAACGAGGTCACAGAAAGGTGAAAAAACGTGTCAGGTGATCTTGGCGTTGGCCAGAACCAGGATGAGCCGGCGCAGGAGCTCCAGGTCGAAGCCCCGGCGGTCGGACTTGATGGCCGAGAGGGCCTCGTAGGGCGAAAAGGCCGGGCGCCAGGGCGCGGGGCGGATGAGCCCGTCGTAGACGTTGCACAGGGCCACGACCTTGACGTGCAGCGGGATGTCCCGGCCGGCGAGCCCGGTGGGGTAGCCCGAGCCGTCCTCGCGCTCGTGGTGGAAGAGGATGGCGTGCAGGGTCTCGGGCGCCAGCGGCAGGGCCGAGCAGGCGGCCACGCCCAGCGTCGGGTGGCCCCGGAACAGGGCCTCCTCCTCCGGGGTGCGCTGCTGCGGGTTCTTCTCGGTCAGCGCCTGGGGCAGCCTGGTCAGGCCGATGTCGTGCAGCAGCGCGCCGAGCGAGGCCGCGGCAGCGACCTCGGGGCCGACCTCCGGGCTGGCGTCGAGCACGCTCGCGGTCAGGATCATGACCCCCAGGCCGTGGTGGAAAAGCTTGAAGCCCTTGGACAGGAGGCGCGAGAGCTCGCGCAGGGCTTCGGGCGTGCGGAAGAAGCCGGCCGACTCGCGAAGCAGGCTCTCGATCTTGGCGAAGCGCTTGATGGACACCGAGCGCGGCAGGTGCGAGACGAAAATCTCCTGGGCCAGATCCGTGGACACCTCGAACCAGGCCTCGGCCCGCTCGGCCTCGGGGATGGTCTCGTCGGACAGGATGCGGCCGATGTTCTTGCGCAGGTAGGCGTCGAAATCCGCCCGGTCCTCGCTCTCGATCCAGATCTGGCGCACGCCCATGGCCGAGAGGCGCTCGCGGTGGGCGATGGTGAAGGTCTCGCCCCTGGCGGCGTAGAGCACGAGCTTGCCGTCCTGGCGCAGGTAGACCGAGAAGCGCCCCTGGGTCTCGGGCAGGATGAGGTGCGGGGAGATGGCGAAGAGCCCCCGGCCGGAGGCGTCGCGGATGGTCTCGGGCTGGGAATCGCTCATGATCTGCGGACCTCGGGGCGGACCTCGGCAAGGCGGTGGCGGCAGCTGCGCATGGCCCGGTTCATACCCGAGGCGGGCGCCGATTGAAAGCGCCGGCGGGCCGATATCGGGCCTGCGCCCGGCGGGCGACGATCTTGACGCGGCGTCAAGCCCGCCGACACCGCCGGTGGCGTGCCGGCCTGGTGCGCCTCTGGCAGCCGGCCGGAATCATTCGGCTTTCATGAATCCATGACCTCTTCCCAGCTGGCACGCTCCGTGCGATGATGCTCCCGGCCCTAGAGTGCCCGTGCCCTTGAACCCGGAGGCTTCAGCCATGCAACGCCACCTGCTCGTGACCGTGAGCGAGGACGTCAGCGCCATGTTCGGCGTGCGCTTCTTCTGCTCCTTCTTCCGCAACCGCCGAATGGCCGCCTGCACGCTCCTGTACATCGCCCCCGACCCGGCCCAGGGCCTCTCCCAGCTCGACATCCACCAGGACATCGCGGCCTTCGAGCGCCGCGTGGAGGCTGCGCGCGAAAAGGGTGAGGGTGCCCTGGCCAAGGCCCGGGACTACATCCTCGAGCACGACTTCCCGCCGGAGAACATCCGCGTGAAGCTCCTCACCTGCCGCCAGGGCACGGCCCAGGACATCATCCGCGAGGGCGTGGACGGCAACTACGACGCCGTGGTCCTCGGCCGGCGCGGCATCACCCGCCTGGAGGAGCTGGTCAACGAGTCCATGAGCAAGACCTTGCTCACCACCCGCCTGAACGTGCCCATCTGGACCTGCCACCACCCCGAGCGCGACCGGCGCCACGTGCTCCTGGCCGTGGACGGCTCGGAGGCCTCGCTGCGCGCCGCGGACCACGCCGGCTTCATGCTCGCCGAGGAGCCCGAGCACAAGGTGACCATCTTCCACGTCCGCCGGCCGGGCGAGGGCCTGGACCAGGCCGAGGCCGTCGCGGAGCAGGCCCGGGCCGTGCTCCTGGAGAGCGGCCTGCCGCCTGAACGCATCGCGGTCGAGATCGTGCGCGAGGCCGGCAACCTGGCCGGGCTGATCAAGGACGAGGCCGAGATGAAGGCCTACGCCGCCGTGGCCATGGGCCGCACCGGCGCCGACAAGTCGCCCGTCCGGCGCCTGTTCATGGGCTCGGTGACCTTTTCGCTCCTGCACTCCATGACCAAGGCCGCCCTCTGGGTCAGCCACTAGGCGCGGGGGGCGCATTCGCGGTTCCAAACCGGGCGCGAGTCTGCTACGCGGGGGTCGATTCCGCCGCGCCGTGTTGCCGGCGGGCGGTTGCGACCTTATAGTGCCCTGAACAGACAAGCCTGCCGCAAGGCAAGGGAGACAAGATCATGATCAAAATCGCCGTGCCGACCAGGCAGGGTATGGTCGACGAGCATTTCGGGCACTGCGAGTCCTTCACCGTGTTCAGCGTGGGAGAGGACAAGCACATCATTGCCGAGGAGTCCTTCACCCCGCCCCCGGCCTGCGGCTGCAAGTCGAACCTGGTGGACACGCTGGTGGCCATGGGCGTCTCGGTGCTCATCGGCGGGAACATGGGCCAGGGCGCGGCCGAGAAGCTTGTCCAGAACGGCCTGACCGTGGTCCGCGGGGCCGCCGGAGCGGTGCGCGCCGCGGCCGAGGCCTGGCTGGCCGGCACGCTTACGGACAGCGCTCTGCTCTGCCAGGCCCACGACCTGCACGTCTGCCCCGGGCACTGATCGGACACCATGTTCGTCGTCCTCGTCACCTACACCGCCGACCTCGCCGAGGTCGACCGCCACCTGCCGGCCCACGTCGAGTACCTGAAGGCCCAGTACGAAAACGGGGCGCTGCTCATGTCCGGGCGCCGCGTGCCCCGCGTGGGCGGGGTCCTGCTCATGGCCTGCGCCGGCCAGGACGAGCTCTGGCAGGCCCTGCGCCAGGACCCCTTCTACGTCAACGGCGTGGCCGACTACCAGGTCCTGCGCTTCACCCCGAGCATGGCCCGCGAGGATCTGGCCTTCCTCAAGGAAAGCTAGCCGCGCCTCCCCCGGCGGCCTTCTCCGCGCGCCGGGCCGTGCCGCCGGGCCGGGTCGCACCCGCCCGGCAGTTGCGAAAAACCCACAAAAGACTATAGAAGGGCGAGAAACTTCACGCGCCGTGGCCCATATTCGCGGCGCGCGTGATTTGGCGTTCGCCCACTACATCTTCACGAAAAGGTACATGATGGACAACGATCCCCTGCAAGAGCCCGAGACCGAACCGGCGGCCGCTGCCGAGACCCCGCCCCAGACCCTGCCCGAAGCATCTTTCGACGAGCTCCCCGCGCCCTTGAAGGACGCCTGCGCCCGCGCCGGCTGGACCGACCTCATGCCGGTCCAGAAGAAGGCCATGCCCTACGTGCTGGCCGGCCGCGACGTCATGGTCCAGGCCCGCACCGGCAGCGGCAAGACCGGGGCCTTCATCCTGCCGCTGCTCACGCTCCTCGACCGGACCAGGCCCCATTGCCAGGCCATGGTCCTGGTGCCGACCCGGGAGCTCGCCCTGCAGGTGGCCAGCGAGGCCCAGATGCTGGCCGGCGAGAGCGGCATCAAGGTGGTCACGGTCATCGGCGGCGTGGGCTACGGCAGCCAGATCGAAGCCTTCCGCGCCGGCGCCCAGCTGGTGGTCGGCACCCCGGGCCGCATCCTCGACCATCTCATGAACCGCAACCTGTCGCTGGACCGGCTCAAGGTGCTCATCTTCGACGAGGCCGACCGCATGCTGTCCATCGGCTTCTACCCGGACATGAAGAAGATCCAGCGCTACCTGCCGCAGAATCTCTTCGGCGCCTTCATGTTCTCGGCCACCTTCCCGCCGAGCGTCCTGCGCCTGGCCGACCAGTTCCTGCACCAGCCGGACTTCTTCAGCCTGTCCGGCAAGGAAGTGCACATCGCGGCCATCGAGCACGCCTACTATCCCGTGCCGGGCATGGGCAAGGAGCGCCGCCTCATCCGCCTGATCGAGATGGAGAACCCGACCTCGGCCTTCATCTTCTGCAACACCAAGAAGAACGTCCATTACGTGGCCGAGGTGCTGAAACTCTATGGCTTCTCGGCCGAGGCCCTGTCCTCGGACCTGACCCAGGCCAAGCGCGACGAGGTCCTGACCCGCATCCGCGAAGGCAAGCTCCGTTTCCTGGTGGCCACCGACGTGGCCGCCCGGGGCATCGACGTGCGCGAGCTGTCCCACGTCTTCCTCTTCGAGCCGCCCGAGGACCCCGAGTCCTACATCCACCGCGCCGGCCGCACCGGCCGGGCCGGAGCCTCGGGCACGGTCATCACCATGGCCGACGTGAAGGAGGAGATGGAGCTGAAACGCATCGCCCAGCGCTTCAGCATCAACCTCCAGAGGCGGACCATGCCCGAGGACGAGGAGGTCGCCGCGGTGCTCGAGACCCGGCTGATGGCGCTTCTCGAGGCCCGGCGCCGCGAGATCACGGCCATGCGCGGCGAGCGCGTGGCCCGCTTCCTGCCGCTCGCCAGGAAACTGGCCGAGGACGAGGAGTCGCTGGTACTCCTGGCCATGCTCCTGGACGAGGCCTACCAGGGCGAGATCCAGGCCGGGCCGCAGGCCCCCGAGCCTACGGCCGCACCCGCGCCCCGGGCCAGGACCGGGGGCGGCTCGCCCGGCGCCGCGCGCGAAGGTGGAGACGTCGAGGCCGCCCGCAAGCGCCGGCCGCGGCGGCGCAAGCCCAGGGCCGAGGGCGAACGGGAGTAGCCGGGAGAAGGCCCCCGAGGCGGGCCGCCGGTCCCTGTCCGGATTGGCCTGACCACTTGCCCTGCGGCGCTATTTCGATCAAAGTACCCGCCGCGGCACTGCCAGGCGCTTGGCCCGGATGCCGCGGAGGGGGTTTTCATGGCCCGAGAGGCCGACCAGGTTCCGGCCGCCGAGCAGGCGGCCGGGCAGCCCTTGGAGCGTTGCCGCGAGCTCGAAGCCGAGCTGGCGGCGCTGCGCTCGCTGTTCAACGCCCTGCCCACGCCCATCTACACCAAGGATCTGTCCGGCAGCTACCTGAGCTGCAACCCGGCCTTCGAGCGCCTGCTGGGCCTTGCGCCGGGGGCGCTGCGCGGCCGGACGGCCGCGGACGTCCTCGATCCGGAGCGGGCCGGGATGATGACCGCCATGGACCGCCGGCTGCTCGCCGCCGGCGACATGGAGCATGTCGAGCGCACCGTCGTGCCGGCCTCCGAAGAGCGCGAGGTGCTGGTACACAAGACCCTCCTGGCCGGCGCCGGCGGGGAACCGGCCGGGGTCGTCGGCGTGCTGACCGACGTGACCGCCCTGAAACGAACCGAATCGGCCCTGCGCGCGAGCGAGACCCGCTACCGGGCCCTGTTCGACAACCTGGCCGACGCCATCGTCGTCTACGAGATTCGCGGCGATGGCCGGGGCCCGCGCCTGATCGAGGCCAACGCCGCGGCCTTGGGCCTGCTCGGCTTCCCGCGCGACGAGTTCTTCGCCATGAACACCCTGGAGCTGGTCCGGCCGGCCGACGGCGTGCCGGTGGAGGCGGTCTGGAAGCGCTTCCTGGACGAGGGTCGGATACGGTTCACGGCCGACCTGCGGACCAGGGACGGCCGCTTCGTGCCGGTCCAGATCAACGCCCACCGCTTCCGCCACGAGGGCCGCGACCTCGGCCTGAGCATCATCCGGAACTTGACCATCCGCCGGGCCGCCGAGGACGCCCGGCACAAGAGCGAGGCCCGTTTCCGGGCGGTCTTCGAGCACGCCGGCATGGGCATCGTCCTGGCCGGCACCGACGGCGTCGTCATCGAGGCCAACCAGGCCTTCCTCGACCTCCTGGGCTACAGCCTGGACGAGCTGCGGGCCATGCACCTCTCGGCCTACACCCATGCGGACGACCTGAAACCGAACCTGGCTCTGCTGGCGGAGCTCAAGGCCGGACGGCGCAGCGGCTACCAGCTCGAAAAGCGCTACCGGCGCAAGGACGGCGGCACAGTCTGGGCGGCGCTGACCGTCACCGCCGTCCCGGCCGAGAACGGCGTCCCCCTGGTGCTGGGCATCATCGAGGACATCACCGGGCGCAAGGAGGCCGAGGCCGAGCGCGCGGCCCTGAACGAACGTCTGGAGGGCCTGGTCGCCCGGCGCACGGCCGAGCTCTCGGCCCAGGCCGCGGAGCTGGCCGCGGCCAACGCGCTCCTGCGCGAGGAGGACGAGCGCAAGTCGGCCTTCCTCTCGGCCGTGTCCCACGAGCTGCGCACGCCGCTGACCTCGCTTCTGGGCTTCGCCAAGCTCATCGAACGCGACTTCGGCCGCCACTTCGCCGGCCAGGCCGAGGGCGTCGCGCCGACGGACAAGGCCCGGCGCATCCTCGACAACCTGGGCATCATCACCAGCGAAGGCGAGCGCCTGACCCGGCTGGTGGCCGACGTCCTGGACTTGAACCGCCTCGAGTCCGGGCAGCTGACCTTCTCGCCGCGGCCCGTGGACCTCCTCGATCTCATCCGGCGCGCGGCCCGGATCCTCGGCGCCCGGCTCGCCGGCCGGCCGGAGCTTGCGCTGGTGCTCGACCTGCCCGAGTCCGTGGCGCTCGTCGCGGCCGATCCCGACCGGGTGCTGCAGGTCCTCCTGAACCTCCTGGACAACGCCTTGAAATTCACCGAACAGGGCCGGATCACGGTCAGCTGCCAGATCGCGGACGCGGGCCGCAGCGTGCGGGCAAGCGTCTCGGACACCGGCCGCGGCATCCCGGAGGCGGAGCTGACGCGCATCTTCGAGCGCTACCACCAGGTGGCCAAACCCGGCCCGGGGCCGGCCTCCGGCGCCGGGCTCGGCCTGGCCATCAGCCGGCTCATCGCCGGGCGGCTCGGCGGGCGCCTGTGGGCCGAATCCGAGCCGGGCCGGGGCAGCACCTTCCACCTTACGCTGCCCGTCGCGGAGCAGCCGCCGGGCTGAGCCGCCCGGCCGGTCATGCACGGAGCATCCATGTTTGACCGCCGGCTCCATTGCCAAGCCCGCCGCACCCGGCTTACAAGAAGAACGCAACCATCCGGCAGCCTGTAGACGGCCCCATGCCGCGGGCCGGTCACGCCCTGTCACGCCGGTCACGCCAGTCATGGAGGTCGTCATGCGTCGGCTCGTCCTTTCCGCCCTCTGCCTGCTCCTGACCCTGGCCTTCTCCCTCCCGGCACTGGCCCAGTCCGCGGACATCGGCGGCACCTGGCTGGTGACCTCGACCATCATCGCCACCACCACGCCCACGCCCCAGATCCGCGAGGGCTTCACCAAGCAGGAGACCTGGGTCATCGACCAGCGCGGCGGCCAGGCCCGGCTGCGCACGCCCGGCGGCCAGATCGACGGCTACTTCGCCCAGACCCACGCCGACTTCCCCGGCGGCGCCTGGTGCTTCCGGGCGCAGATACCCAACTTCGCCAACCAGCCGAACCTGCACTGCGGCGTCGAGGTCGTCATCCCCGCCGGCACCGCGGCCCGGCTGAACGGCAGCACCCAGATCACCTGGTACAGGAACGACGCCTGGACCGGGCAGCTCGTGCCCTTCGGCGGCGAGGCCTGGCGCTTCGAGGGCCTGAAGCGCTAGTTTCCGGGCCGCATCCGGGGCGCCGCGCCCTTTTTTTTCCGGGCCGCTCTCCACATCCGTAGCGAAATGGGTTAGGGTCAGACTGCCGGTCCCTGCCGGCCGGGACAGCCGTCCGTCGGCCTCCCGGGAAAGAGACCCTGAACACGGAAAAGGAGCGACAATGACGAAGCAAATCTCCTTCACCAAGATCGAAAACGAAGTCCGCCCCATGTTCCGGGAACGGCTGAACCACTGCGAATCCACCGAGGATGTGAAGAAGGAGTTCGTCTACGCCGTTACGGAGCTGCTGCACAAGGTCCTCGAGAACGCGGTCGAGATCCGCTACGAGGACGTGGCCCTGGACCTGGCCAGCGACGACTGCTTCAGCGTGAGCGACGGGCTCAAGGCCAAGCCCGAGTTCGCGGCCGCCTGGGAAGGCTCGGACCTGCCGCGCATCATGCGCGGCCTGGCCGAGGTCGCCCGCAAGCACTACGAGCACCTGGACAAGAACCCGACCAAGACCGAAGCCAAGATGTACCCCAACCCCGGCCAGGCGGAGAAGAATCCGACCAAGACCGAAGCCAAGATGTACCCCAACCCCGGCCAGCCGAGAAAATAGGCCGCGCTGCGGCCCGGCGGCCGCGTCCGGCGAGCGGACGCGGCCGCCCGTCCGTCAGCTCTCCTTGCGCCTCGGGGCCGCGGCCAGCATCTCGGCCAGGCGGTCGGCATCGAAGGGCTTGAGCATGAGGCCGAGCGGATGCGTGGCCATGGCCCGCTCGATGGTCGCGCGCTCGGAGGAGGCGGTCAGGTAGACCACCGGAATGGCATAGAGGCGCTCGATGACCGCGGCCGCGTCCACCCCGTCCATGGCGCCGGCCAGGCGGATGTCCATGAGCACCACGTCGGGCTTCAGGCGGCCGGACAGGCTGACCGCCTCCTCGCCCGTGGCCACCGGGCCGTGGGCCGAAAATCCGCGGCGCGTAAGCCCCTGGATGATGTCGCAGGCGATGATGAACTCGTCCTCGACCACCAGGATGTTCCGCGTCTCTCCCTGTCCGATCATGGCTCACTCCGGAAAGCGGACGCGGACTTTCGTGCCGGTGTTGTCCGAGGCGTGGGTGACCGAGCCGCCGATCTGGCGCGCCAGGAGGTCGACGAGGGACAGCCCGAAGCCGCCGGCCTTGTCCCGGGTGGAGATCCCCCGGCCGTCGTCGGCCACGCTGAGGACGAGATGGCCGTCGTCGCGGCTCAAATCGATCTCGACCCGGCCGCCCCCGCCGGGGGCGAAGGCGTGCCGCAGGGCGTTGTCGATCAGCTCGCCGGCGATCATGCCGCAGGGCACGGCCCGGGTGATGGGCAGGCGCACCTCCCCGGCGCGCACGGTCAGCTCGACGCTCCCGGCCGCGCGGCAGCGGCCGCGCACGACCTCGGCCAGGCGGTTCAGGTAGGCCGCGAAATCCACGGCCGTCATGTCCGTTGACTGGTACAGGCTCTCGTGGACCAGGGCCATGCTCTTGAAGCGCATGGCCGCGCGGCCCAGGACCTCGGCGCAAGCCGGGTCGTCGAGAGCTCCGGCCTGCAGGCCGAGCAGGCTCTCCATGACCTGGAGGTTGTTCTTGACCCGGTGGTGCACCTCGCGCAGGAGCTCCTCGCGCTCGGCGCTCACCCGGCCCAGCCCCTCGGCCAGGGCCACCAGGCGCCGGAACTGGCCGCGCACGAGAAGGGCCAGGAGGGCCGTGGTCACCAGCACGTAGAAGATGCCCTTGACCGACTGCAGGCGTTCTTCCAGCGCATGGTCGCCGAGGAGCGAGACCGCATGGTCGGAGAACAGGATCCAGGCCGTGGCCAGGCAGAAATAGACCGCGGGCACGAGGTAGAGATGCCGGCGCACCCCGTCCGCGGCCCGGGCGAGCCTCAGCCTGGTTTCAACGGGCGTATCCTGGAGCCGGAGCTCGTCCGCGCAGCCTTCCGGCCCGGTGCCGGCCGACGTGGTCATGGCCGCGCCCTACCCGGCCCGGGTCCCCGGCCCGGGCCGCCGGCGCCGGCGGCCGGGCAGCTGCCCGGCCAGGGATTCGGCCTCGGTTGCCGGGCGCGTGCCCTGGTCGGCGCACAGGACCATGCCGCGCACGCCCTCCTCGTCGAAGAGGTCGAGGTTCACCTCGTCCGGCGGCGGCGGGACGGCGGCGGCGCCTTTCCTGCGGGATTCCTTCGGGCTCATGGCGCACCTCCTTCCGGGAACGGTCGTTCCCCTTGCGTCGGGCGCTGCGGCGGCGCGGTGACTACCCGACGAAATGTACCGGCACCGGGGACTCGGCCAGGACCTGGGCGGCCACTCTGCCGAATCCCGGGGTGGCCTCGGCCGTGGCGCCGTGGCCGCGCCGGGTCATGACCAGGAGATCGGCCTTCTCGCCGGCCACGGCCTTCAGGATCTCGGTCGCGGCCTCGCCGGTGACGATGCGCGTGGCCAGCATGGGGCAGCCCTTGAGCTCGCCGGTGCAGATGGCCGCGAGCTTCTCCCGGGCCTGTTTGAGCTCCCAGTTCTGGAACTCGTTCAGCGTGTCCGCGCTCGGGTAGTTGCCGTAGGCCGGGAAATAGGCGCAGAGATCGACGCCGACATAGAGCACGACGACCTTGGCCTGGTACATTTCAGCCAGGCTGACCACATGGGGGGCAGCCTTGAGCGAGGCTTTGGACAGGTCGGTCGGCCAGAGAATGGTCTTCACGTCCATGGCTTTCTAGCTCCTTTGGCGTTGGTGCCGGACTCGTGGGCGCCGGGAACAGGTTTTCACATCCTGTGTAGCACGGCCAGCCGGTCTTGCAAACCGCTTTCCGGCCGAGACAGAGGACCGAGCACACGTACTGCCGCCGAAAAGAAAAAAGACTGGAAATGCCGGCGAAACATGGTATCGTCTGCCAGGCCCGAAAAGGCCTGCCAAGGAGGACCCGGATGATCACCTTCGCCGCCGCCGTAGCGATCCTGGCCGCCCTGGTCGCGGTGCTGCGCCTGGCCCGCCGGCGCTTCAACCTGCGCCCCTTCGGCGCTCTGCGGACCTTCAACTTCGAGACGGCCAAGAAGCGCGAGCTGCGCTACGGCTGATCCTCGTCCGGTGCCTGACACCCTGCGCGCCACCTCTGCCCGCTTCCTCCGCGGCCGCTCCCGGCGCCTGCCTACGGCCTGATCTCGAAGGCCAGGTCGGCCGCGGCCGTGCCCTCCTTGTAGCTGTCGTGGAGGACGATGCGGTAGGTGTACCTGCCCGGCGTGAGGCCGGTCACGTCCAGATTGTTGTACACGTAGAGATCGATGACGGGCCTGGCCGTGTCGTGCCGTATGGTCAGGGCCTCGTTCTTGCGGAAGACCTCGCTGCCCTTGGCGTCGAGCAGGACGATATCCTGGATCATCTGGAATACGTAGCGGCCGCCGGTCACCCTGGTGAACCAGTTGCCCGGCTCGTAGTAGATGTTGAGCGTCCCGTCCTTGGCCACCTGGGCCGCGGGCAGGGGGATGTAGGCGCCGTAGCCCGTGATCCGCTCACAGGCCTGGAGGTTTCCGATGCCCAGCCGGCCCTTGTTCTGCAGGGCCAAGATCTCGGCCTTGAGCCCGGCCACCTGGGCCGCGGCCTGGTCCTCGGCGGCCGGGGCCGGCGCGGCCCAGGCCAGGCTGACCAGCAGTCCGGCGACGATACCCATGAGCAGCATGCGCATGGCTTTCCTCCTTTACGCTTCCCCGCTACCTCGAGACGGCCTCGAGGATGAGCGGGGCCAGCGACAAAACCTCGAAGGGCTCGCGCCCGGAGACGGCCGCGGCCGTGGCCGGGCAGGAGTCGGTCAGCCAGAAGCGGTGGATGCCGGCGGATTCGAAGGCCCGCCATGACTCCCCGGGGAAGACGCCGTGGCTGACGAAGACGCTTATGGCCTCGGCCCCGGCCCGGCGCAGGGCCGCGGCGCAGGAGAGTAGCGTGCCGCCGCTCTGGACCAGGTCGTCGAGGATGACCACGTGGCGCCCCGCCGGGTCGCCCTCCTCCACCTTCACCTCCCGGCCGCCGTCTTTGCGGACCTTGCGGCAGACGATCTGGGGGTGGTCGGAGAGCATGCGCCCGAAGCGCTTGACCGCGCCCTCGTCGGGAAAGGCCACGGCCGCTTCGGGCAGCGCGGCCAGGCGGGCGCGCAAAAGCGGCACGGCCGTCTCCAGCCGGGGGATGACCTGGTCTGAGAAATAGAAGCGCTCCTGCAGGGCGTGGATGTCGTAGACCAGGATCTGGGCCGGCCCGGACATGGTCATGGGGATGAGCGAGAGCATGCGCGCGAGGCTCGCCGCGGTGGCGATCTGGCCTTCCTCCTCCACCCGCTCCATGGTGCCGGTGGGGTAGTAGGGCAGGACGACCTTGAAGGTACGCACGGCGTAGCGCGGAATCTCATAGAGCACCGAGAGCTGGCGGAAGATCTCGCCTGGTGTGTCGAAGCTGGCCAGGAAGACCACATCCCGGCCGCGCAACGCCCCGGAGTCGATGATCTTCAGGCGCGGATAGCCGTCGGGAAAGCTCCCCCAGGCCACCTCGCCCGGGCTGAACCGGCCGCCGGCCGCGGCCATGGCCGCGGCCAGGGGCTGCATCTGCGGACAGGAAAGAACGATCAACGGCCCCCCTCGCGCTCGTGGTCCATTTCCGATGTTTATTTCTACCCTCTCCCGCTGCCGTTGAAAAGGCGCCGGACGAACGTTTGTCGCTCCAACCCGAAATTTACTGCCTTCCCCCACTTGAGCTGTTCGGGCAGCCGGGGTATCAGAATGCCGATTCGGCTGGGCTATGTCACCTGTCAACCCGCTTCCCGCAACCCGGATGCGCCCCGTATCCCTTGCCCCGGCAGGCACGGTACGCCCGCCGCAACGTTCCCGACGACACGATACACACGCGCCCCATGAACAAACGCCCGGCTTTCGTCCCGCCCCTGACCATCCCCATCGAGCAGCTGGCCGTGGGCATGTTCGTTCTGGCCATCGATCTGTCCTGGGAGGATCATCCGCTGCTGGCCACCTCCAGGGGCCTGGTCTGCACCCCGGCGGACGTTTCGCGCCTGGCCCAGGCCGGAGTGCGCCGGGTGGTCATCGACCCGAGCCGCGGCGCCGGACCCAGGCCCTCGACCCTCTCGGGAAGCCAGGCTTCAGGCCCGGCGGCGGGTCTGTCGGGGGGCAGCCTGGCCGATGAACCGCAGGCGGTCCAGGCGGGCGAGGCCGCGGCTCCCCTGGACCATGAGATCGAGGTGGCCGCGGTCATCTACGCCGAGAGCTTGAGCTTCAGCCGGGATCTCTTCGCCTCGGCCAAGGCCGGCCGGCTGGCCGACACCGACCAGGCCAAGGCGCTCGTCTCGCGCATGATCCCGAGCGTGCTCAGGAACCCCTTCGCCCTGTCCATCCTGACCAAGCTGCGCGGCCACGACGCCTACACCTACCGCCACTCGGTCAACCTGGCCGCGCTGGCCGTGGTCTTCGGCCACTTCCTGGGCCTCACCCGCAGCCAGCTCGAGATATTGGGCATGGCCGGCCTGTACCACGACATCGGCAAGGCCCGCGTGCCCGAGCGCATCCTGAACAAGCCCGGCAAGCTCACCCCCGAGGAGTTCGAGCTCATGCGCGGCCACTGCCAGGCGGGCTACGAAATCGTGAGCCGGGCTCCGGGCATCCGGCCCGAGGTGGCCGAGTGCGTGCGCGACCACCACGAGCGCAAGAACGGCTCGGGCTACCCGGCGGGCAAGCGCGGCTTCGAGCTGTCCCTCTACTCGCGCATCGTCGGCCTGATCGACGTCTACGACGCCCTGACCAGCGAGCGCTGCTACCGCCGCGGCTTTCCGCCCTACCAGGCGATGCGCACCCTGTACGCGGCCAGGGACGCGGACTTCTTCACCGCCGACGTGGAGCGCTTCATCAAGTGCCTGGGCATCTACCCGGTGACCAGCCTGGTCAGGCTGTCCGACGGCCGGGTGGGCGTGGTCTGCGAGGGCAACCGCGAACGGCCGCTCAAGCCCAAGGTCAAGCTCGTCCTCTCCGCCGACCTCTCGCCCCTGGAGCAGATGATCATCGACCTGGCCGCGGCCGAGGACGACGCGGCCCCGGGCCTGGACATCGTCGACTGCCTCGATCCCAAGGAACTCTCGATGAACATCGAGCACCTGCTGCAATAGGAGACTCATGCAACCCCAAGTCCTCGGCATCTATTCCCGGGCCAGCGAGAGCCAGCTCGGCATGGGCGGCTCCAGCCGGGAGAGCAGCGGCCGGACCCACTGGTACGTGCGCCGGCTGCCCGACGATGCCTACGAGGTCAGGCCCCTGAACGCGAACCACGTCCCGGCCGGCTATCTGAAGATCATCGGCAAGCGCGAGTTCATCGAGTCCTACACCCCGGAGCTCGACTACTACGAGAAGAAGACCGTGCCGGCCCTGCAGTCGCTCGCGCGCAAGATCGAGCGGGGCGAGAGCGAGTTCGCCCGCGGCGACCTGGAAGCCGCTGAGCAGGAGTTCCTGAAGGCCCTGCAGATCGACGAGACGTGCGTGGAGGCCAACGTCGGCCTGGCCAAGGTGGCCCGGGCCAAGGGCTCCTTCGACTGCATACGGGAGATCGTCGGCCGGCTGATGGGCACGGACGTGATCTTCCTCGAGGAGCAGCGCCACAATTTCAACCAGTTCGGCATCACCCTGCGCAAGCTGAAACTCTTCGAGGAGGCGCTGGGCTTCTACAGCCGGGCGGCGGCCATCGCGCCCGACGACGAGCACCTCCAGTTCAACCTGGCCCGGCTCCAGTACGACACCGGCAACACTCGGGCCTGCCGCGAGCACCTGCAGGCCGCCCTGGACCTGAACCCCGAGTTCCAGGAGGCCCGCAAATTCCTCGACTGGCTGTCCCGCCAGGACCGGGCCAAGCCGGCCACCCGGGACGGCGAAGGCGCCTAAAGGACGAATATGCGCTGCAGCGGACCGGAAATCCTGGACATCGAGATCGGCAGCAAGGTCTCGCTCGACGTGGCCGGGCTGGGCTCCAAGCTGACCTCGACCTTCGTCGGCTTCGTGCGCGCCCGGCTGGTCATCATCCAGCTGCCGGTGGTGGCCGAGGTGGGCAAGGAGCACATGTACGGCCACCTCTTCCCCGGCAACGAGGTGGTCGTGCGCTACATCCAGTCCGGCATGGTCATCGGCTTCTCCTCCAAGGTCATCCAGTACCAGCACGCCCCCTTCCCGCTGCTCTTTCTGTCCTTCCCCGAGACCCTGGAGAGCGTCTCCCTGCGCAAGCACAAGCGCATCTCCTGCCACTTCCGGGCGGTGCTCCAGGGGCCGGAGAACAAAGGCATGGACGGCGTCGTCATGGACGTGAGCCAGGGCGGCTGCTGCTTCATCTCCGATCCGCTGGATACGCAGCGCCAAGGCGCGTTCCTGCCGCGCATCGAGGACGAGCTCGCGCTCCTGTGCGAGCCGCTCGGCGCCTCGCCGGCCAAGCCCATGCGCTCCTCGGTGCGCCGGGTCGCGGTGCGCGAGGGCCGGCTCGAGCTCGGGCTGAAATTCAGCCTCCTCGACCCGGGCCAGAAGAGCGGCATCGAAGCCTACCTGTCCGACATCGCCCGCCTGGAAGTCTAGGCCTGCGCCGCCGGGCCGGAGGCTCGCTCCGGTCCGGCGGCGCGGACACGGCTACTGGGCGCCGTGCTGCTGGTGCTGGGCCGGCGCGGGCTTGTCCGCGCCCTTGTCGTCCGCGGCACCTTGCGTTGCGCCATGGGCGCCATGGCCGGACTGGTCGTCGCCGCTCTCGATCCAGTGGTGCATGCCGAAGCGCTTGAAGGCGATGCCCGCGGCCTTGGCCTTGACCATGAGCTCGGTCTTGCCGTCGAAGATGGACCCGGTCAGCTCGCGCACGCGCTTGGCGTCGGGCGTCGCTGCGGCCATCTGGGCGTGCAGCTCGGCCAGGTCCTGGGCCAGCTTCTTGCGCAGGTCCTTGGTTTCGTCCAGGAACTTCTGCTCCTCGGGGGTGTCCGCGGTCCACATGAGCAGGCCCATGCCGCCCTGGCCGCCCATGCTGCCATGCTGCATGCCCTGCATGCCGCTCTTGCCGTTGCCGTCGCCGGACATCATGGGGCACTGGGCCAGGGCCTGGCCGGCGAAGGCCAGCACCAGGATCATCAGGGACAGGGAAAGGATCACCTTGCGAAGCGACATGGTCGTCTTCCTCCGTTGTATCCGCCCGGCCCGGCCGGCCCAATGCCGCCGCAGCCTTCGCGGGGTGAACCGTCGCGGCGCGCAAGCACCGGACGGTCGCATTCGGTCAACGCCTGGAACGGACGGGACGGCGACCCCGTCCGGCTAACTTTTCCTCCCGCCGCCGCGGGCGGGGCGACCGGCCGGGAGGTGGGGCTCACATACCTCCTGCCGGACGCCACCGGAGGTCCATTGGGAGACGGTGCGTCAACCGTCTGCCGATCTCTTAGGCAATCTCCATGCCACACCAAATCGGTCTGGAATAGCACGCTTTCCGCCCCACCGGGCAGGAGGGCTGTATTTCAATCATACAGGTCGTGAAGGATTGTGTCCAAAAAAAATGCACCTTGACTGGCTTCTCAGTGATTACTACCATACCCAGGGATGGTACTGTGCAAATAGTATTGTCCCGGCAGGATGTTACCTCCGGGCGGCCACCGGATGGTCCGCGGGGCACGCTCTTTGAACAGGGCATGCATCCATGACCTCTACCAAGGAGACCTCCATGAAACACCTGTTCCTCGCCGGCCTCATCGTCCTGGGGCTGGCCGCCACGGCCCAGGCCCAGACCGACTACCAGGCCCATTTCGGCGACCTCGACACGAACGGCGACGGCAAAATGGACATGTCGGAGTATGCCGGCCATTTCCCCCAGGGCGATCCCGGCTTTTTCACCGAGGCCGACGCCGACAAGGACGGCGCCCTGGACCATGACGAATGGCATGACTTCAAGGAGAAGCATGCCGCCGGCGGCGCCGGGCACGGCCACGGCGCGGGCCACGCGGACGACGGCAAGAGCCAGTAGCAGCCGGACCGAGCAAAAAGACGAAGCGCCCCGCCGGGTCCATCCCGGCGGGGCGCTTCGCGTTATAGGTTGTGAGGGGTGAGTGGTGTGTGCGCGTTCGGTTGAGGCCTAGTACCGGCCGCAGCCGCCGGGGCCGCGACCGCCGCCGGGGCCGCCGCCGGGGCCGCCGCCGGGACCGCCGCCGGGGCCACCGCAGGGACCGGCCTTGATGCCCAGGGCCTTGGCCTTGGCCTGGATGGCGGCGCGGGTGTCATAGATGGTGGCGGCCAACTCGCGGGCCCGCTTGGGATCCGGGTTGTCGGCGTTCATCAGGGCCTCGAGCTCGGCGCGGTCCTGGACCATCTGCTTGCGCAGGGAGGCGGTCTCGTCGAGGAACTTCTGCTCCTCGGGGGTGTCCGCGGACCAGGCCGGGCAGTCGCCGAAGCCGCCGTTTCCGCCGCCGAAGTAGCCGTGGCGGGCAAAGGCCTGGCTGGCGCTCAAGCCCAGGACGAGAACCAGGGCCGAGAGAAGAAGGATGCGTTTCATTTCGTTTACCTCCGTAGGGGGTTTTCGCTACCTGCCTGGGGTAAAGCAACGGCCATGCCAAGCCGTTCCGACTTTTCAATTTCCTGAATTCATTGAATATATTTGACAAGACACCAGCCGCGCCGCGCTCATCGCCGCTTTTTCCGGCCAGAATCTATCCAGCCCGCGCCGCCGGGCTGTATGGATTCGATACACACCGCCCGCACCGGCCCCCTCTCCGGTCTGGATCAACCTGCCGATACCCTGGTCTCACGCCGCGTTTCCTGCTAGGCTCGCGCCCATGGACGCCCCCCGGCCCGCTCCCCGCCCCCGCCTGGTCGAAGACGCCATGCGACTGCTCGCCCGCCTGGGCCTGGCCGACGACGCCGACTGGCAGGCGCTTGTCCTCTACGTCGCCCGGCTGATCGACCACTCCCGGCTCTACACCCCGGAGCAGCGCGACGCCGTGCGCGCCATGGTCCTCGGCGAGCTCTCAAGCGAGCGCTTCTCGCCCAGGCGCTTCAAGCGCCTGGTGGCCGCGCTGGAGAAGCCGGTGCGCGACAACTGCCTGTCGGAGATGCACGAGGTGGTCACAAACCTCGAGCGCGAGCGCCGCTTCGCCGATCTGCTCGTGCGCGAGGTCGAGGGCACGGTCCTCGACCTGCGCCGCTCGTTTGCCAACCACGAGGAGCGCCTGTCCCGCTTCGGCGAAGAGACCGAGGACGCGCTTGGGGCCTGCGGCGAGCGCGCGGCCGTGGTCAGGCGGGTGAAGGAGCTGCTCTCCGGCCTCCTGCACGAGCTGGCCGACGAGGCCCAGGCCTGGCAGGCCCGGGCCCGCGAGCTCTCGCGCCACGTGTCCTTCGACCCGCTTATCGCCAGCCTGCACAACCGCCGGGCGCTGGACGCGCACCTCGCCGAGGCCGCGCCCCGGGCCTTGGCCTCAGGCCAGGAGCTATCCTTCATCCTCCTGGACATCGACCACTTCAAGCGCGTCAACGACACCTACGGCCACCCCGTGGGCGACGCGGTCTTGCAGGCCCTGGGCGACATCCTGGCCCGAGAGATGGCCGGCCGCTCGGGCCTGGCCGCGCGCTACGGCGGCGAGGAGCTGGCCCTGGTCCTGGAGGAGGTCGGCGCGGAAAAAGCCCTGGCCCTGGCCGAGCGCCTGCGCTCGCTCATGGCCGCCTGCGTCTTCACCCCCGGCCCCGAGGCCGGCGGCCCAGGCAAACCCTTCACCATCACCGTCAGCCTCGGCGTGGCCGCGCTCTCCCCAGGCGCCGGCGCCGCGGACCTGATACGCGAGGCCGACGCCGCGCTCTACAGCGCCAAGCGCGCCGGCCGCAACCGCGCCGTGCTCTTCGGCCAACAACAGGGAGGTCAGCCATGAACATCCGCATCACCGAGGCCGTCAGCTACGTCGGCGTCACCGACTGGGAGCTGAAAACCTTCCACGGCGAGGAGTACACCACGCGCCTGGGCTCGAGCTACAACTCCTACCTCGTGCGCGACGAGAAGACGGCCCTGGTGGAGACGGTCTGGGCGCCCTACGCCCGGCACTGGCTCGAGAACCTGGCCAAGACCACGGACCTCGCGGCGCTCGACTACGTCATCGTCAACCACGCCGAGCCCGACCACTCCGGCGGCCTGCCGCTCATCCTCGACGCCCGCCCCGACATCCCCGTGGTCTGCACCGCCAACTGCGTGCAGTCGCTGACCGGCCACTACCACCGGGACATGAACTTCCAGGTGGTCAAGACCGGCGACCGGCTGTCGCTGGGCGCGCGCGAGCTGGTCTTCATCGAGGCCCGCATGCTCCACTGGCCGGACACCATGGTCTGCTACCTGACCGGCGACGAGGTCCTCTTCTCCAACGACGCCTTCGGCCAGCACTACGCCACCAGCTCCATCTTCAACGACGAGGCCGACCCCTGCGAGCTTGCCCGCGAGGCCCAGACCTACTACGCCAACATCCTCACCCCCTTCTCCGCCACGGTGCGCAAGAAACTCGGCCAGATCATGGCCCTGGGCCTGCCGCTCAAGATGCTCCTGCCGAGCCACGGCGTGGTCTGGCGCAAGGACCCGTTGTGGATAATCAACAAGTACCTGGAGTGGGCCGACGACTACCAGGAGAACCGCGTGGCCGTGTGCTACGACACCATGTGGGAGGCCACCCGCGAGATGGCCGAGGCCGTGGCCGAGGGCCTGCGCCAGAGCCTGCCGGAGACGACCGTGACCGTGGCTAACCTGGCCAAGGCCGACCACACCGCGCTGATCACCGAGGTCTTCCGCTCCAAGGCCCTCGTCCTCGGCTCGCCCACGGTCAACAAGACCGTGCTCTCCGCCACCGGCGCCTTCCTCGACCGCGTGCACGGCCTCGGCTTCAAGAAAAAACTCGGCGCGGCCTTCGGCTCCTACGGCTGGTCCGGCGAGGCCCCCCGCCAGATCGCCGACCGCCTCACCGAGGCCGGCTTCGCCCCCGCCGCCGACCCCCTGCGCCTGCCCTGGCGCCCGGACGAGGCAGGGAGGGAGAAGTGCCGCGAATGGGGGCGGGAGATCGGCAGGATGGTGCAGAAGGTGCAGAGCTGAAGAATGAACGCGAGAGGAAGAGCCATGACAAAAATGGCATGGACTTATATCCAACCGTGACAATGGCACCTCATAGTCGCGGGTTACGCGCGTCCCCCCTCTTGACTATGCTAGCAAATATGCTATCTATTCAGGAACAGCTTATGGGACAGAGGTGGATGTACCCTGATACGCGAGGCCCATTATAATTTATGCATAAACTGAACAGCGCGCAACGGGCGACTCTTGAAGAGATCTTTGCCAACCCAACTTCAAGCCGTATCCAGTGGGCGCGAGTGAAATCGCTGCTCCAGGCCTTGGGCGCTGAAGTGGTTCAGGGGCGCGGGTCTCGAATCAAGTTTTTCCTTGGGGATGGCGTGATCCGCGTGCACGAACCGCATGAAAAGGACACACCAAAATGGATGATCGAGGGCATCCGCGAATTTCTTGAATTCCGGGGAATAATTCCTAAATAAAACGAGCTGTACCAATTTGATATTGGTTATTGTTTAGCCGCTGCATCATAAATATTGTTGATTTAAATGTAATGGAGCAAAGCAATGCGGCATATCGAGTATAAAAACTACATTGGGTCGGTGGAGGTTGATGTTGAAAACAAAACTCTTTACGGCAAGGTTCAGGGAATAGCTGACTTAATTTCCTATCAAGGGAAAGATGTTGTTGAGTTGATAAAGGATTTTCATGAAGCAATTGACGAATATATCGAGGATTGCAAAACATTGGGAAAAGAGCCAGGAAAGCCGTTTGCCGGCAAAATAATCCTTCGCACATCCCCTGAGATGCATGCCGCAATAACACTGGCTTCAAAAAATGCAGGAGTCAATGTCAACACCTGGCTCAATCTGCTTGTCTCCAAGGAAGTAGGCGTTGAGCCCCCAAGAATAAAACAGAAAAAAAAGGTTGATGATTCATTTAATGCTTCTCATGCTTAAAGGCTTCTCAAATTGTTGTTTCAATGAGACTTTTACCAGTGTCCATATAATACTGACTAGGCCGGCCACTTCCATCTCCCCCTTCAGGCCCCAGCAGGCGAGGGCTCACAGCCGCCACGCCGTCTGCGGCGACTGGCGAGGCTGTCTTTCGCGCGCCTGTCCGAGCACCAGGCGGCCGTTACGGCCGCCCCTGCCCGCGTAACCAGCACTTCCGACCCCGCCCCCTGCACCGTCGCGCCCTTCATGGCCTCTTCCTCCGATTTTTCCTTGTCCGCGTCCCGCCCGAAGTGCTAGCCTCCGGCGCAAACCCCTACTCCCACTCCCAGGAGGAGCGCCATGAGCGGATCGATGCGTTGGGACGACTACCTGGTGGCCGAGCACGAGCTGATCGAGCGGGCCATGGCCGTCTTGCGGACCTGCCTGGAGAAGGTCCAGGCCGCGGCCTTCGACGTGAAGCAGCTCTCCCGCAGCCTCGATTTCCTGCTGTCCTTCGGCGACCGCGTGCACAATCAGAAGGAGGAACTCTTCCTCTTCCCGCTCATGGAGAAGCGCGGCATCCCCTCGGCCGGCGGGCCGCTCGGGGTCATGGTCCGCGAGCACGCCGAGGAGCGCGATCTGCTCGCCCGCATGCTGACAGTCGTCGGCACCCTGGCCCAGGCCGCGCCGGCCACGCGCATGCGCTTCGTGGACGAGGGCGAGGCCTACCTGAAGATCAGGGCCGAACACATCTGGAAGGAGAACGACGTCCTCTACGCCATGGGTCGCAAGGTGCTGACCCCCGAGGACAATGATTTCCTCCTGCGCGAGTTCGCGGGCGTGAACGAGGCGGCCTACGGCGCCGAGGCCGAGAGACACTACGCCGACATGGTCGCCGAGCTGGAGAAGGGCTCGGCCGTCGCCCAGCGCCTGGTCGAGCGGCTGTCGTACGCCCAGCTCCACGCCATCCTGGAGGCCCTGCCCTTCGAGCTGACTTTCGTGGATGCCGCGGACAGCGTGGCCTACTTCAACCGCCTGGACAAGGCCAAGGTCTTCACCCGCACCCGCTCGGTCATCGGCCGCAAGGTCCAGAAATGCCACCCGGAGAAGTCGGTGGACACGGTCCAGCGCATCGTGGACGGCTTCAAGGACAGGACGCTGGAGAACGCCGACTTCTGGATCGATTTCAAGGGCGACAAGATCCTCATCCGCTACTTTCCGGTCTACGGCGAGGCCGGCGAATACCTGGGCGTCGTCGAGGTCACCCAGGAGATCGGCTGGATACAGAAGCTCTCCGGCCAGAAGCGGCTTCTCGACTAGCCGGCTCGCGACCGGCTTGCCTTCGGCCAGTTTTGGGGATAATCGACCGGGCATCCGATTGGGGTGTCCCGCGAATGGTTTGCGGGGCTGAGATCAGACCCATGGAACCTGATGCAGTTCAGACTGCCGTAGGGAATCGGAACATGCCCGAGCCATATCCCGCCCGCACGTCGTCAGCCTGCACGTTCCCGGCCCGTCTCCCCTTTCGGATGGAAAAACCCATCTGAAGGAGAACCGTCATGTCCCTGAACGAAACCGTGGTCACCGAAGCCATCCTCGACGCCTACTGCGCCAAGTTCAAGAGCGCATTGAACCTCGACGTGGCCATCGTCGGCGGCGGCCCCTCGGGCCTGACCGCTGCCCGCAAGCTGGCCGAGGGCGGCTTCAACGTGGCCATCTTCGAGCGCAAGCTGTCGCTGGGCGGCGGCATGTGGGGCGGCGGCATGACCTGGAACATGCTCGTGGTCCAGGAGGAGAGCCGGCATCTTTTGGACGAGGTCGGCGTGCCTTTGCGCGAGCACGCCCCGGGCTACCTGGTGGCCGACGCCGTGACCGCGGTCACCGTGCTGGCCGCCCGGGCCTGCCTGGCCGGAGCCAAGGTCTTCAACTGCTTAAGCGTCGAGGACGTGGTCCTGCGCGAGGAGGACGGCGTGAAGCGGATCGCCGGCCTGGTGGTCAACTCCTCGCCGGTGGAGATCGCCGGCCTGCACGTGGACCCGGTGACCGTGGCCGCGCGCTACGTGGTCGAGGCGACCGGCCACGCGGTGGAGGTGCTGAAGACGCTTACGCGCAAGAACGAGGTCAAGCTCTTCACCCGCTCCGGCAGGATAGAGGGCGAGCAGTCCCTGTGGGCCGAGCGGGCCGAGGCCGACACCATGCTGAACACCCGCGAGGTCTTCCCCGGGCTCTATGTCGCCGGCATGGCCGCCAACGCCGCCTTCGGCTCGTACCGCATGGGGCCGATCTTCGGCGGCATGCTGCTCTCGGGCGAGAAGGTCGCCGCGGACATCGCCGCGCGCCTGAAGGCCGAGCGGACGGCCTAGCCCGGACGGGGATGGGTCAGGGGCAGGTGGAAGGTGAAGGTCGAGCCACGGCCCGGGGTGCTGCTGACCCCGATGGTCCCGCCGTGGGCCTCGACGATCTCCTTGCAGATGGCCAGGCCCAGGCCCGTGCCCGTGGGCTTGTCGGTCAGCGTGTCGCCGAGCTGGCGGAACTTGTCGAAGACCAGGGCCTGGTCCTGCTCGCTGATGCCCACGCCCGTGTCGGCCACGCTGACCGCCACCGCCTCGCCGTCACGCGAGGCCCGGCAGGTGATCACCCCGGCCGGGGTGAACTTGACCGCGTTGGACAGGAGGTTGATCAGCACCTGGATGAGCCGGCCGCGGTCGCCGTTCACCGCCGGCAGGTCGTCGGGAATCTCGCGCCGGACGGCAAGCCCCTTCTGGGCCGCGAGCACGCTGACCGCGGCCAGGCTGCGGTCGACCACCTCGGCCAGGTCCACCGGCTCCGTGCACCAGACGAAACGCCCGGAATCGAGCTTGGCCAGGTCGAGGATGTCGTTGATCAGCGCCGTCAGGCGATCGCCCTCCTCGGCGATGATGCGCAGGTTCTGCATGATCTGGAACATGGACTGCGTTGCCCGGGCGTCGTCCAGGGGCACGTGGGGCAGGATGAAGCGGGCCAGGCGCTTCTCGACCATGCGGGCGAACCCCAGGACCGAGGTCAGCGGCGTGCGCAGCTCGTGGGAGGCCGTGGACAAAAAGTCCGACTTCATCTGGCTGGCGGCCTCGGCCGACTCCTTGGCCGCGCGCAAGGCCCGCTCCATCTCCACCCGCTGGGTGGCGTCGCGCAGGGTGCCGATGGCGTGCCAGCGGCCGCGGATGCGCGTGGACGACAAAGACAGCTCCACCGGGAACTCGAAACCGTCCTGGCGCCGGGCGATGAGCTCGATGGTCTTGCCGACGAGCCGGCCGTGGCCGCTCTTCCTGAATATGGCGAAATTGCGCTGGTGGGCCTGGCGGAAGCGCTCCGGCACCACCAGCTGATCGAGCTCCCGGCCCACGGCCTCGGACTCGGCGTAGCCGAAGAGCCGCGAGGCCGCCGGATTCCAGAAGGTCACCAGGCCGTCGTTGTCGATCATGATGATGCCGTCGGCGGCCGAATCGCTGATGCGCCGCAGCCGCTCCTCGGACTCGCGCAGGAGCTCCTCGGCCGTGCGCCGCTCGGTCACCTCGCGCAGGAGGAGCGTGTTCGAGACCTCAAGCTCCTTGGTCCGCTCGGCCACCCGGCGCTCCAGGTTGTCGTGGGCCCGGCGCAGGGCCTCCAGGGCCAGCTTGCGCTCGGTCACGTCGTCGACCAGGGCGAAGGCATAGAGCGGCACGCCGCCCCGGGAGCGCATCAAGGTGGCCGTGCACTGCACCCAGAGATCGCGCACCCGGCTCCCCGCCAGCCGCCCCTGGAGCCGGAAGCGCTCGCGGCTGCCGGCGGCGAGGTCGGCCATGAGCCTGGCCACCTCCTCGCCCACGTCCTCGGCGAAAAGATGCTGGAAAGGCACGTCGCGCAGGCTGTCGGCACTCCGGCCGGCCATGGCCGCCAGGGCCGGATTGGCGGTGTGGATGCTGCCCGAAAGGCCGATGACCGCCAGGCCCGGGCCGGCGCATTCGAAGATGGCCCGGTAGCGGGCCTCGGACTTCTGTAGGGCCTCGGTGGTCTCGTGCTGCGCCGTCTCGTCGCGCATGATGCGCGCAAGCCCCCGGCAACGGCCATCCTGGTCCAGGATCGGGGTCAGCTGGGTGTCCAGGCAGACTTCCCGGCCGCCGGCGTCGCGCATGACCACGCAGACCGTCTTGCGCATCCCGCTGGCCAGCACCTGCCGCTCCAGACGGCTGAGCATCTTCGCCGTCTCCGGGCCCAAAACGTCAACCTCGCCGCGGCCGACGATGTCGTCCACGGCCCGGCCGCTGAAGCGGGCAAAGGCCTGGTTGCAGCCGAGATAGACGAGCTTGGCATCCTTGTAGGCGACGAGGTCGTCGGATGCCTCGATGACCGCGCGCAGGAGCTGCTCGCCACTTAGGGAGCCGTCACAAGGCGCGGCCGGCGGTGAAAAAAAGCTTTCGGTCATAGCCTGGTCATACCGGGCGGAGGTGAGCCGTTGCCCAGGCTAATTACTCGATCAACGCTGGCGGGGCAAGGGCAGCGAACGAATTTCCGCCGGAAATCTGGCAGGATAGGCACGATGGGGCCTCCGGCGGGCAGGGGCGCCGCCCCTGCACCCCGCCGGGGGGTGACCCCCCGGACCCCGCGGTTTGAAAGCCGGAGCCCTCGGTGTGAAGAACACCGAGGGCTCCGGCTTTCAGCTCGGGTGACGAAGGACGGATCATGTCCCCTCGCAATGGACGTGACCCCGGTGTGCAGAAAATCAAATACAGCCAATGAAGGAAAAGACGGCCGGGTATTCGGATCAGGCCCGATGCCGCGCACTTCGAGCCGACCACCGTGCCACTGTCTTCACCCTCACCGGCTGTCTTTCTTCTCGTGGTTCCCGGACCCGGCAAGGGACATGACCCGCCCTTCGCCGCCAAGCTGAAAATCGAAGCCGGCCGGTGTTCTTCGCACCGGCCGGCTTTGATTTTCAGACTGCGGGGTCAAGGGGGATCATCCCCCTTGCAGGGTGCAGGGGCAGCGCCCCTGCTGGGGTCCAGGGGCAAAGCCCCTGGCCGCCGGAGGCCTCTCCGGCCAACCCTACTTCTTGGAGTTCAGGGCGGCCTTGAGCTTTTCGCCCAGAAGACCCATGGGTTTTTCGGTCTTGGGGGCGAAGGATTTCCATTCGCCGTCCTCGCGGGCGGTGCCGCCGGGCAGGCCGAGGGTCATCTTGCGCGCGGCCGGGTCGATTTCTTCCACGATCACGCCGACGGTGTCGCCGGGCTTCTTGTTGTCCAGCTCCTTCACGTTCTCGGCGCGCGACAGGCGGGACTTGGGCAAGAGGCCGGTGATGCCCGGGGCGAGGTTGATGAACCAGCCGAATTTTTCCTTTTTCTCGATGGTGCCCTCGATCGCGGTGCCCGGGGCGAACTTGGCCGGGGCCTCGGCCCAGGGGTCGCCCTCGGCCTCGCGCAGGGACAAGGAGATGCGCTTGTGCTCCAGGTCCACGTCCTTCACGGCCACGGTCACCATCTGGCCGGCGCTGACCACTTCCTCGGGCTTGTTGATGCGCTTGAGGAAGGACATCTCGGAGAGGTGGATGAGGCCTTCCACGCCCGGGGCGATCTCGGCGAAGGCGCCGAACGGAGCCAGCCGGACGATCTTGGCCTCGACCTTGTCGCCGGGCTTGAACTGGGGCGCGGCGGACAGCCAGGGGTCGACCTGGGCCTGCTTCATGGACAGGCTGACGCGCACGCCGCCCTTGTCGCCGGGGGTCATGGACAGGAGTTTGACCTGGACCCGCTCGCCGATCTTGACCGCGTCCTCGGGCTTGTCCACGCGCGACCAGGACATCTCCGAGACGTGGACCATGCCTTCGACGCCCGAATCGAGGCGGACGAAGCAGCCGAACGGCGCCAGGCGCACGACCACGCCCTCGAAGATCTCGCCGGGCTTGGCGTTGGCCAGGAAGGCCTCGGAGGACTCCTTCTGCTCGCGGCCCAGCAGCTCGCGGCGGGAGACGACGACGTTCTTGCCGCCCTCCTCGAGCTTGATGATCAGAAATTGATAGGTCTGGCCCACGTGGACCGTGGGGTCCTCGGCGTAGCGCAGGTCGATCTGGCTGGCCGGGCAGAAGACCTTGCGGTGCAGGAGCTCCACCCGGTAGCCGCCCTTGCAGGCCTCGATCACCCGGCCCTCGACCGGCACCTTGCCCTCGAAGGCCTCCTGCAGGACGGCCAGGCCGCCGACGCCGGCCAAGGCGCGCGAGAGCCTGATCTGGCTGCCGCTCATCTCGACCACGTAGAGCTGGACCTCGTCGCCTTCCTTGACCGTGAGCTCGTCCTTGTCGTCAACGAGCTCGGCCTTATCCACCACCGCATCGATCTTGGTTCCGGTGTCCACGTAGACGGCCGATTCGCCCACGCTGATGACCTTGCCCCGGACCAGGTCGCCGACCCGCAGGGTTTCACCACCCGCCTCGTCCATGGCCTGCATCATGGCCGCAAAACTGTCTTCACCGGCTTCCGCGTTTTTGATTTCGTCAGACATGTTCGCCTACTCTCCTCCCGAAAAGCCTGTCCCTTTTTTCTCAAAGGGCATCTTAGCCCGGAGGCTCTACACTGTTTGCCGGCAAACAGCAATGCGCGAGATTGGGCTTTCGCCGTGCGGAAGCGAGGCGAACGATTTTCCCCGGACGGAGAGGGCTTGCCAAGCCGCAGCGATGTGCGTATCTTTATTGCCGTTCCGATTGGGGTGTTCCGCCAGGCGACGGCGGAACTGAGATCATACCCATTGAACCTGACGCAGTTCGTACTGCCGTAGGGAAATCGGATGCCGTCGTCCCCGGGCTATTTCGGGTGCCTCCCCGGCACCGGCCGCCCAGCCCACTTACGACCGCAACACCGCCCCGGCAGTCCCGCTGTGAAACCAGCAGAGGGACGCTATGACTTCCCAACCGACCTTGGGCTTCACCGCCCACTTCCTCTTGTGGTTCGGCGCGGCCGTGTCCGTGGCCGAGATGCTCGCCGGCGGCTTCCTGGCCGAGCTCGGCTTCGCCCGGGGCATGACCGCCAACCTTCTCGGCCACCTGGCCGGCACGATCATCCTGGTCCTGGCCGGGCTCGCCGCCTTCCGCCAGCGCGAGCCGGCCGTGCGCTCCATGCGCGCCTCGCTCGGCGCCCGGGGCTCCTGGCTGGTCTCGGGCCTGAACGTCCTGCAGCTCGTGGGCTGGACCGCGGTCATGGTCTTCGAGGGCGGGCACGCGCTTTCCGGCCTGGGCGCAAGCCTCGGTTTTGCCCTCTCCCAGAACGCGGCCGCGCTCATCCTGGGCGGCGGCATCGCGCTCTGGGCCGCGGCCGGCGTGACCGGCATGCGCACCGTGAACGTGGCCGCCGCGGGCCTGCTCCTCGTGCTCTGCACCATCCTGGGCGTCCGCCTCTTCGGCCAGCCCATGCCGGTGGTCGCTCCCCCGCCCCCGGGCGCCTTCGGCCGCGGCTTCGAGCTGGCCTGCGTCATGCCCTTGTCCTGGTTCCCGCTCATCGGCGACTACGCCTGCCGGGCCAAGAACGCCCGCACCGCCTGGCTGGCCCCGCTGCTCGGCTACTTCTCCGGCTCCTGCCTGATGTACGGCCTGGGCCTGGCCGGGGCGCTGACCTCGGGCTCGCCCGAGCCGACCGCGATCATGCTCGCCGCCGGCTTCGGCTCGCTGGCCCTGGTGGTCATCGCCCTCTCGACCATCACCACCACCTTCCTCGACGTCTTCTCCGCGGCCGTGTCCACGGCCAACGTCGCGCCCCGGACCTCCCTCAGGCTGGCCGCCGTGGGTTTCACCGTGCTCGGCACGCTGCTGGCGAGCGTCCTGCCCGTGGAGCGCTACATCGACTTCCTGCTGCTCATCGGCTCGCTGTTCGCGCCCCTGGCCGGCCTTTTCCTGGCCGACGCCTACCTCCTCAAGACCGACCGCCGGGCGCTCACCCTGGACCTGCCGGCCATGGCCTCCTGGGCCGCGGGCTTCGTCTTCTACCGGCTGGTCATGAACGCCTCCCTGCCCGTCGGCCCGACCCTGACCGCCGTGGTCTTCACCGCCCTCCTGCACTGCGGCCTGCGCCTGGCCCTGCCCGGCGCGCGCAAGAGCCCCAGCGCGGCCTAACGTAAGGATGCACACCATGCTCGACGCCCTCAGCCTGGCCGCGGACCTCGCGGCCATCCGCAAAAAGAACCCGCTCGTCCTGTCCATCACCAACAACGTGGTCACCAACACCACGGCCAACGCGCTGCTCGCCCTGGGCGCAAGCCCGGCCATGAGCCACGCCCAGGAGGAGATGGAGGAGCTGCCCGCTTACGCCGGGGCCATCGTCCTGAACATCGGCACCCCGGCCCGCGAATACATCGAGGCCATGCTCCGGGCCGCGGCCACGGCCAGCCGTCTTTCCATCCCCCTGGTCCTCGACCCCGTGGCCGCCGGCGTCACCCGCCACCGCGACCGCATCCTGAAAAACCTCCTCGACGACTTCCCCATGGCCATTATCCGCGGTAACGCCTCGGAAATTAAGGCGCTCGCCGGCGAGGCGGCCACGGCCAAAGGCGCGGACTCGGCCCACGGAAGCTTCGAGGCCGTGGACGCGGCCAAAGCCCTGGCCCGCAGCCGCCACACCGTGGTCTGCGTAAGCGGCGAGACGGATGTGATCACCGACGGCGAGCGCGTGGTCCACGTCCACGGCGGCCACGTCATGATGACCAAGGTCACGGGCCTGGGCTGCACCGCCACGGCCCTGGCCGGAGCCTACGCCGCAGTGAACCGCGACTGCCTGGCCGCCGCCGCCCACGCCGCCGCGACCATGAAGATCGCCGGCGGGCTGGCCGCGGCCAAATCCGCCGGACCCGGCACCCTTCAGCTGCACTTCTACGACGCCCTCTACGCCCTCACCCCCGAAACCCTCGCCGCCCACCTCTCCCTGCACGAGGTGAACCCTTGAGGCCCCGCCCCGACTACTCCCTCTACCTGGTCACCGACCGCCCGCTCTGCCTCGGCCGCGACCTGATCGACATCGTCCTGTCGGCCGTGGCCGGCGGCGCGACCATGGTCCAGCTGCGCGAAAAGCACGCCGGCACCCGCGACTTCGTGGCCCTGGCGAAAGCCCTCAAGGCCGCCCTCGCCCCCTTCAACGTCCCCCTGCTCATAAACGACCGCGTGGACGTGGCCCTGGCCGCGGGCGCCGACGGCGTGCACATCGGCCAGAGCGACATGCCCGCCGCCGACGTGCGCCGCCTCATCGGCCCGGACATGCTGCTCGGCCTGTCCATGGACACCCCCGACAACGTCCGCGAGGCCGCAACCCTCGACCTCGACTACCTGGGCTTGGGCCCCGTCTTCGCCACCGCCACCAAATCAGACGCCGGCGCCCCCTGGGGCCTCGCCGGCCTCAGCGCCATCCTGCCCGAAGCCCGCCAGCCCGTGGTCGGCATCGGCGGCATCGACCTGGCCAACGCCGCCGACGTCGTCCGCGCCGGAGCAGAGGGTGTCGCCGTGGTCTCCGCCATCTGCTCCGCCAAGGACCCCGCCGCCGCCAGCGCCGCCCTCCTCGCCGCCGTCCGCTCCGCCCGCCCTTGACCCGGGGGCGAGCCTCGGCCACAGTGCCGGGCAGGCCTCCGGCGGGCAGGGGCGCTGCCCCTGCACCCCGCAAGGGGGGATAATCCCCCCTTGACCCCCTAGCTTTGCCGCGATGCAGCCCGGACGCGAAGTCCGGGCTGCATCGCGGCAAAGCCGGGGAGGTCCAGGAGGGAAGCATTCCCTCCTGGTGGGGGTCCAGGGGGCAAAGCCCCTTGGCCGCCGGAGGCCTGGCGCAGCCTGAGGGACGGAGGACGTATGGGCTACAGGAACATGGGCGAGGCCTTGCGGGATCTGGAGAAGCGCGGGGAGCTGGTGCGTATCGAGGCCGAGGTTGACCCGAGGCTTGAGGTGGGGGCGATCCAGCGCCGGGTGTTCCGGGCCGGCGGGCCGGCGGTCCTGTTCACGCGGGTCAAGGGCACGGCTTTTCCCATGGTCGGCAATGTGTTCGGGACGCGTGCGCGGGTGCGGTTCCTGTTCCGGCATGCGCTGAAGCGGGTGGAGGCGCTGCTCGCGCTGAAGGCCGATCCGGCGGAAGTGCTGAAGCGGCCCTGGAAGTATGCGGGGACGCCGCTGGCCTTGTGGCAGGCCTTGCCGCGCACGGTGAAGAACGGGCCGGTGCTGGCCGGGCGGACCACGGTCTCGCAGCTGCCGCGGCTGGTCTCCTGGCCCGGGGACGGCGGGGCGTACGTCACCCTGCCGCAGGTCTACAGCGAGTCGCCGGACAGGCCGGGGTTCGCGGGCTCGAACCTGGGCATGTACCGGGTGCAGCTCTCGGGCGGGGAGCTGGTGGCGGATGAAGAGGTCGGACTGCATTATCAGATTCACCGGGGCATCGGGCCGCATCATGCCCAGGCTTTGGCCCGGGGCGAGCCCTTGCCGGTGAACGTCTTCGTGGGCGGTCCGCCGGCCCTGACCCTGGCCGCGGTCATGCCGCTGCCCGAGGGGGTGCCGGAGCTCTTTTTCGCCGGGGCGATCGGCGGGCGGCGCATCGACATGGTCAAGCGGGCGGGGGTGCTGCCCGTGCCGGCCGAGGCCGATTTCTGCCTGGTGGGCGAGATCAGGCCCGGGGAGGAGAAGCCCGAGGGGCCGTTCGGCGACCATCTGGGCTATTATTCGCTCGCCCATCCCTTCCCGGTCATGCGCGTGCGCCAGGTGCTGCACCGCAAAGACGCGGTCTGGCCCTTCACCACCGTGGGCCGGCCGCCGCAGGAGGACACGGTCTTCGGGTCCTTCATCCACGAGCTGACCGCCGCGCTGGTGCCCACGGTCTTCTCCGGGGTGGTCGAGGTCCACGCCGTGGACGCGGCCGGGGTCCATCCGCTGCTGCTCGCCGTGGGCAGGGAAAGGTATGTGCCCTATGCCAGGGAACGCATGCCCCAGGAGATACTGACCGCGGCTTTCTCGCTCCTGGGCCAGACCCAGACGTCGCTGTCGAAGTTCGTGCTCGTGGCGGCCAGGGAGGACGATCCGGAGCTGCGGGCGCATGACGTGCCCGGATTCTTCCGGCACGTGCTGGAGCGCCTGGACCTGGGCCGGGACCTGCACTTCGTCACGCGCACGACCATGGACACGCTGGACTACTCGGGCATCAGCCTGAACCAGGGCTCGAAGGTGGTCTGGGCCGCGGCGGGGGAGAAGAAGCGGGAGCTGGCCAAGGAGCTGCCGGCGAAGCTGGGCCTGCCCGAGGGCTTCGGCGCGGCCAGGGTGTTCGCTCCGGGCATCATCATAGTCCAGGGGCCGCGGCACGGAAAAAAGCGGGACGAGGCCGACGAGGGGCTGGCGGAGCTGGGGGACTGCCTGGACGGGCGCGCGGACCTGGCGGGTTTTCCGCTGCTGGTGGTGGCCGACGATGCGGCCTTTACCGCCGCGAGCTGGGAGAACTTCCTCTGGGTCACCTTCACCCGCGCCGACCCGGCCACGGACACTTACGGCGCCGGCGCCGCCATGCACTGCAAGCACTGGGGCTGCCGCGGCCCGATGATCCTCGACGCGAGACTGAAGGCCCACCACGCCCCGCCGCTGGAGGACGACCCGGAGGTGGAAAAGCGGGTGGACGAGTTGGGCGCCAAGGGCGGGCCGCTGGCCGGGATAATTTAATCTACCCGGCTCACTTGGACCCAACTAAACAATTTATCTATAGCAACTTGCATACCATTCAAGTTACTGAGCGAACCAATCAAAACAACTGGGAAAGGATGCCTAGAGGCATCAATTCTAACGCCTCTTTCCCTATTAATGGCAATATAACGACCTTCCGCATTCAGAATTGTCATTGCAAGGTATAAATTAACATCAGACATCCTACCCGTTAGAAAAGTTGCAATCCGCGAGACCGTGTTTAGCAAAGCGCTCTTAAACGCTGCTAGTGGGATATAAATATCGTTGAATACTCCACTATCATAAATCTCAACCAAACCCTCGGCCGATATATTGATACCAGAACCATTAAACTTAGTCGACCCAATTAAAGGGAAGCCTGTTAATTTCAATCCGTCATAATCAAGTTGATGACTATTACGAGATGAAATTATAATTTTATCAAACTTATGAACAGTAATGTCAAATGAAGAAAAATCTACAACTTCAAACCCCGACAGGAAAGATTCGGGGACGATATGTATTATAACAATTGGCCGATTCGCTTCTCCCGCATCATTAGCTGTAGCTAAACTTGCGGCAATATTATCGACATTACGGTTAGAGACCGCTGCACGGCAAATCGTGCATATTTTTCTTCTAATGCTCTGAAATCTTTGTTATATTGCCTCCATTGAAAGAGCAGGAGGCAACGATGAAAGAGCGCACTTCTCCCCGTCCGAACCTCATCGACTATGTTGCTGACCTGAAGAGAAAGAAGCGCCCCACATTTCTGGATGACATCCAGAAGATCATCGACTGGCATCCGCTTGAGAAATTCTTGCGCCGCAAGCTTCGCAGGAACAAGGATGCGGTTGGTAATCCAGCCTATCCGGCGCTCA
>DIXN01000037.1 GCA_002428705.1 Desulfovibrio sp. UBA6079 | reverse complement strand
ACGATTTGCCGTGCAGCGGTCTCAGATCGTTCTCGTGGCTCTGGGCATGCCGAAACAGGAACGCTGGATCCAGGCGTATCTTGATGCCTGCGGGGCCAATGTCGGCATAGGCATCGGTTCGGCCTTCGACCAGCTGAGCGGAAGCAAGCCGCGCGCGCCGGTCTGGATGCGCAACTCCGGCCTGGAATGGTTTCACCGCATGCTGCTCGAGCCGCGTCGTCTGGGCAAACGCTACCTAGTCGATGACATGCCGATCGTCTGGCACGTGCTAGTGGAATACGGCAAACGCCGGTTGAAGATGAAGTGAGGGGCTCCGGGCATCCCGTTCGTTACGAGCCACGTGCTGTTGGCGGGATATCAGGTCACGCGACAGCTGCGAATTCCCTTCAAGCAAGGGTGTGCTGCTCTTTGGCCTTGTCAGCCCTTGGTTGGAGGGGCTGACCTTGGAAGCTGGTTGGCCAGGGCGGCGCTGGACGGCCCCAAGTCGAAACTTTCACGGTTAGCCCAGGCCCGGGACCGGTAGGGGGACAGATCGAATCGGCCGGAGGCGATGTCTGCCAGCAGGTCGAGGATGGCCTCTGGCTGGTCGTACGGAAGTACCTGCCCCTCGATCTCGTGCAGGGGCACGAACTCTGCCGGGGCGATAAGCGGCTTGGCGTAGCTGAGGGCCAGATAGGAGACTCCGGTCTCCTTGCTCTGCCCGTAGATCTCCTCCTGGCCGTCGGCGGTGCGGTAGCGGATGTCGAAGACCGACAGGAGGACATCGGCCTCGCACAGCCGCCGGTGGTACTCCTTTCTCGGCACGAAATCCGGAAAGGTCTCCAGAGCCCAGCCGAGTTCGCGCAGCCGCTGGCAGCGTTCGAGGATCTTGTGCCCATACTCGTCCAGGGGCCGACCGAGGAGGGTGATCTCCACGCAGTCCTTCAGCCGCTGGCCGCGTTCCAAGCTGTCCACCAGCCAGTCATAGTCGCGCCGGCGGTTGACCGAGCCGGGTATGACCACCTTGAGCCGCTCCCCCGCGCTCGCCGCATCCGCCGGCGGCGGGCAGTCCGCTTCCGGAATGCCGAAGGGTACGTAGAGGAAATCCCGTCCGGGCAGGCGTTTGTGGGCGTAGTCGAGGATATTGGAACCGATGACCAGAAAATGCCGGAAGCGCATGGTCAGCGCCTTGCGCAGCAGCGTCTTGGCCAGGGCCTTGGGGCGCGCGACGAGGCGCGGGAAGAACCAGGTGTGCAGGTTGTGGATGCTCAGCACCATGGGCGCGGAGAGCCGCAGGCTCAGGATCAGGAAGGTCGCCATGATCCGGAAGGTGAACGGTTCGTCGAAGACAATCAGGTCCGCGCGTTTGAGATGCGGCCGGATGGCCGAGAAATCCGGGCGTTCCTGGAGGGTGGTGAAGAAGTGCTCGACGCCCGGGGGCCGGAAGCGGTCCACGGGGTCGTCGAGATCGGTCATCAGCAGGACCGAAATGTGGCAGCCGAGAGGGCGCAGGCAGGCGACCAGGCTGGTCAGGTAGCTCGTGTGGTGGGAATCGGTGATGATCAGGGTGACGGAGGGCGTTTTGGTCACGGCGGACCTCAAGAGCCGGAGGCGGGCTTGGAGGCCAGTATCCCGGCCATGTGCGAGGCCATGAACTCCATCTTGCATGTCCAGTCCTCGCCGCGGGCCATGTCGATGCGCCGCTGGCGCAAGCCGGCATCGTCCTCGGCCAGGGCCTGTCCGACCAGGGCCACGCATTCGTCCACGTCGCGGCCCACGTAGACCAGGTCGCCGTGCTTCTGGACCTCGGGCAGGCAGGAGGAGACCACGGCCTTGCCGGCGCTCAGGTATTCCCGCAGCTTGGTCGGGTCCACGGCCACCAGGCGCTCGTTAACCACATAGGGGATGAGGCAGACATCGAAGGCCGCGAGGTAGGCCGGCAGCTGCCCGTGGGACCGCAAACCCAGGATGTGGACGTTGGCCAGTCCGGAGATGGCCGAGAGGTCGGTATCGACGGTGCCGATGAGCACGACCTGGGCTTGCGGGTATGCCTGGGCCACCCCCTTGATGAACGCAAGATCCACCCAGTCGGATATTTTGCCGAAGAAGCCGAAGATGGGGCCGGACAGATTGGCTATGTCCGCGGGCCTCGGCAGTGCTCTCGCAGCGGCGTTGAAGCGCTCGAAGATGACCCCGTGGTTCACGGTGTAGGACCTCGGGTTGTAGGGCTTGATGTCTTCACGGATGGCGTCGGCCGTGGCGAAGATGAGGTCGGACTGGGCGGCTATCCTGCGCTCGTTTTCCAGTATCTTCGCGGGATCGACGAAATTGAAGGCATAGAAGCGGTCCACTGGATTGTAGACAGTCAGGCGGGGCGTGAACGAGTCCAGGAAGGGGCTGACCAGGGGCGAGCCGATCCACAGGACATAGTCCTTGAAGCCCAGGCGTTTGATCAGTCCGTCAAATTGGCGGTGCAGAAGGAACCTGTTCAGCCGAACCACGGCCTTGTTGTAGACCAGGGGGACGAGAAACGGATCGTGGACCCAGATGCGCTCGGAAACCCGGCGGGTGCCGGCGAACAGACGGCTGATTTTTTTCGCGTACCTGGCGAGGTCGCGCCGGCTGACCGAGGCAGAGATCCGCCGCACCCCTGTGGGGTTGACCCACAGCACGTCGTGATCCTTGGCGAAATATCGCAGAGCGGTCTGCTGGAAGCCGGGATACTCGAGACCGGCGGCGCCAAGGCAGACGAAGGCGAGGTCAGGCGGCAGGAGCCCGCTCATGGTCGTTCCTCCCTCGGTGAGTTTGCCAGCTGGGTCAGCATATCCTCGTAGCGGGAAATGATGCGCGACCAGTTATAGCGCTCTGCCACCAGCCGCCGGGCGTTATCGCGGATGGCCAGCCAGTCCTGCGGGCAGGTCAGCAGTCGGTGGATGGCTGCGGCGAAGGCCTGTTCGTCGTCGGCGATGAGCAGCTCCCTGCCGTCCTTGGCGTCGATGCCTTCGCAGCCGACAGAGGTCGTGACCACCGGGATGCCGTAGGCCATGGCCTCCAGGATTTTCAGGCGGGTGCCGCCGCCGGCCCGCAGGGGCACGGCCATGACGCGGGCGGCGTTGAAGTAGGGAGCCACGTCGGGCACGTCGCCGTGAACCGAAACGCCGGGTTCTCCGGCCAGCTCCAGCACCGCGGGCGGTGGCGAGCGCCCGACGATGGCCAGGCGGGCATCGGGCAGCCGGCTGCGGACCAGGGGCATGATCTCCCGCGCCAGTTCGATGGCCGCCTGGCTGTTGGGGAAATAGGACAATGATCCGAGATAGAGGATATCCTTGGACTCGGCCGGAGGGTAGGCCAAGGGGATGGCGTCGACCTCAATGCCGTTGGGCATGACCCGGATGTTCTCCAGCGGCTCGAAGGCCCGCAGGAGCTGCCGGTCGAGTTCCGAGACCACCACCGTGAGGTCTGCGCTGGCAGCCGCGCGGGGCTCGTAGCTGATGAATGGATACCAGTTCAGGAATTGTCTGATCTTGAAAGCCAGGCTCGTGCTCTGGCGATAGATGCGCAGGTGCTGAAAGAAGCTGACGTTGTGGATGTCGAGCACCGTCCGCCCGCGAAACTCCGGGGCCAGGAAGGGCATGTTGGCCGAGGTCTCGATGGCGAAAAAGATGGCCAAGTCGAAGCCGCCGGTGCGGGAGAGCGCGCCGATGACTTGGCGCGAATGCGGCGACCAGCCGGTCTTGATCTTAAATGGTATGCCCCGGGCGAGCTGCAGGATCAGGCGCAGGGCTTTCGTCAGACGAGAGCCTCGGTTCTGGCGGAGGGCATGAAGCTCGGCGCAGTGGCCGAGGATGATTCGCCGCGACTCCTCGCTTATCTGCTCGCCGTAAAAGCAGCACAGCGTTATCTCGTGTCGCGGGCCGAGGCATCTGATCAGGTTCCACAGGCGCAAGGCATCTCCGCTGCGGGGCGGATAGGGGGGCAGGGGGCTGACCAGCAGGATCTTCATGGCTGTCTCTGCGCGTCGGTTGGACGGTGAGCGGTTGCGGGGAGGATGCGAGACGGGCTGCCGGTCATAGGAGAGGATGGCGGCCTCACGTCAGGATTTTCCATCCGTGCTTCGGATCGGCTGTGCCATCGGCCATGCGGATCAGGGCCGCCTTGGCCTGGGGGCGGATCCGCCGGCCGTGGATATGCAGGCCATCGTCGCGTTGCGGCGATTTGAATGCCCGGGGGGACATGCCGAAAATGGTCACGCGTTTCTCCTCGGGCATCTCACCCTTTGGCGGCGCGGTAAGCCAGCGCCGAATGGGCGAAAACCCTGAGGTCGCCACGGGTCTGCGGGGAGAGGATGAGGAGGGCCGCCAGCGTCAGACCGAAGAGTCCCAGGCGTACGGTGAGATAGTCGAAGGGCAGGAGGTACTTCGCCGCCAAGGCCGCGCACAGCAGACCGAAGATGCTGGTGTATTCGCGGCTCCTCGCGGCCAGTCCGGCCCTGTGGGAGTAGTAGAGATGGGCGATGTTGGAAAGGCTTACGGAAATCATCCTGGCCACGCCCGTGCCCATGAAGCTCATGGTCGGGATCAGGGCGAAATTGCCGGCGATGTTGATCGTCGATTCAATGATGCTGAGGACCGGGGTGTAGATCGATCGCCCGCGAGCCAGGATGGCGTAGCCCATGACGCTGCTGGTCTGGGAGACGGTGAAGGCGACCATGAACAGGTCAAGGAGTGGGGCGACCCTGGTATAGGCGCCGCCGAAGAGCAGGGTGATGATCTCCTCACTGAAGCAGAGGGTGAAGACCGTGCCCAGGCAGGTCACCACGGTCATCAGCCTGAGCGTCTTGTTGATGAACTCCCCGGCGGCCTCTGTCTTGCCCTGGCCGAGGAGCTCGGAGACGTGTGGGAAGTAGACCGAGAAGAATGAGGTGTAGAGCCGCTCCAGGGTTTCGGGGAGGCGCCGCGCCACGCCGACCAGGGCGACCATTTCCGGGCTCATGATTGCGCCGACGATGAGGATGTCCAGTCGGCGGTAGGCAAAGGCCAGGATGTTGTTGCCGGCCAGGGGATAGCTGAAGGCCATGATGTCCTTGAACTGCTTGAGGTCCAGGCTCGGCAGCAGCGGCCCGGGAGTGATCACGATGCGGGTCAAGGTCGAGAGGGAGTAGCTGATGGTGATGGCCAGGATGTAGCCGTGAACGCCCATGTGTGCCGGCCAGAGAAAGATGACGATGAGCAGGAATTGGAGCACCGAGAAGATGACCATGAGTCGGGCCATGCGAGTGTAGAGATGGTAGCCCTGCATGATCGCGCCGTAGAACTGATCCATACTCATGGCCAGATAGAGGAATGGCAAATGGATGTAGATGGGCTCCAGAAGAGTGCGGTCGAAGAAGAACAAAATGAGAGGCTTCATGAAGATGATGGCCAGCACCATGAGCCCGGTCGCTACCAGTTTGGTGCTGATCATGGTCCGGACGATTCGGCCGCGTTCTTCCTGGCTGGACGCCGCACTCAGGAACTTTGGGGCCGAAAGCCTGAGTCCCAGGTCGCTTACATTTTCCAGTAGCTGGACCACGGTGATGAGGATGAAGTAAATCCCGAATTCATCCTGGGGGATGAAACGCGCGGCAATGGTGAAGGTGCCGAGACCCAGGAGCAGCGAAACCACGCTGCCGCTGCTCAATGAGAGGACACCATTCAAGAGCTTGGAGGGGCTGTTGGCGGTCATGCGCGGCCTTGAGGAGTCCTGTGGTCCTTGTCCGGCGTTTCTGCGGCTGGCAGATGACCACAGACAATGATCTCGCTTGCGCCCAGAAGGGAGCTGAAGACAGTGATGGTGTATATCTGCAAATACATCGGGTCGATGACTGTGATCAGCAGCATGTTCAGCCCGAAAAGGGCAAAGCCGACGATGAAACCCTTTTCCCAGGAATCATGCAGGCGGCGGATGGCTTTTGCGGCGCGCCATACCCCGGTGATGAAAAAGTAGAAAAAGGGCACGCAGCCGACCAGGCCGACGCTCATGAGCATGAAGAAATAGCCGTTGTGGCAATAGTTGCGGAGGTCGTCGATGAGATGCGGGACATTGGGCCGGTAATCGACGGCAAGCCCCAGCCCCGTGATGGGGTGGTTGAGTATTGCCGGGATGGCGTAGATGTTCTCCAGGGCGCGGTAGTTCAAGCTGCTGCTTTCCATGAGCTTTTCGCCGACGAAGAGGGAGCTGAAGCGGGCAGCGAAGGATTCCGCGATCTTGGTGAAGGTTTTGTCCGAAGTGGCCAATACGGCGATGGAGATTCCCACGGCTAGGAATAAGAGTCCCAAGCTCGTAATCCGTATGATCCGCCGTCGGGCCAGCCTGCCACCAAGGACAAAGAGCAGGCCCATGGACATGAGTACCGTCACCCAGAAGCTGCGATTGTAGGTCAGCAGGACCCCGGCGGATGTCAGCACCACCAAGACGAAGTTCCAGGCGGTCGGTTTGACCAGCTTGGTCAATGTATACCAGCTCAGGCCGACGATGAGCATGGCCAGGACGAGCGACTCGCCTGGGGGGCGGATGCGCGTGCCGGAGAAGTTCATGTCCAGGGTTTCTACCGCCTCCACCCGGCCGGACATGAGGGTGACCTTGTGGCCCAGGCCGAACTGCACGAGCATGAGGAATCCGACCACGGCCGCCAGCACGGCCAGGCCGATGACCAGGGTGCGCCATTGCTGGCGCGTGCGCACCAGATTGAAGATCGGAATGAAGACCATGTAGGTGACCACGTCGCGTAGGGTGCGCATGACCAAGTTGTAATCAACGCCCTGGCGCATGCCATGGTAGGCGGCATAGATGCAGGCTAGAAAGAAGAGGATCAGGGGGAGGTAAAGGGGAGAACGGCGCAGGCGATAGCCAGGCCGGGTCAGGACATTCCAGATCATGGAGAAATAGAGAAAGAGGAGCAGGATGTCGGTGATCTGCAGACTGCCTACGCCGATGCGGATATAGGGCTGGTCCTTGGCCGCAAAAAGCGTGGCGTTCGTGACCACCATCAGCAGCACGGCCAGCTCCGGCCGTTGCGACAGGAGGAAGAGCATCGGCACGCTGACGGCCAGGACGCCTGCAAGCGGCAGCGAGATGTTGGCCAGTATGCCGACGGCTGCGCCCAGGGCGATCAGAAGGAGTGTTCCCTGGCCCGGGCGGGCATCAAGGGATGGAGTGGACCGGACGATCATGATTTCAAATGATAACTTCCAGGGGCCGGACATTCAAGGACGAAAAAGCCGCTCCTCCGGCGAGGATGCTGAATGACCGGCGGACCGCGGCCTGCTGCCGCCCATGTCGGCCGCCATGCATATGGCGATACCCGAGCCGGCACCGTGATGAAGGCGTGGAGAACGCGCACTGCCGTTCCCTCGCGTTTCCGGCCGGAGCTGGCGAGGAGCGGCCGGCGGGCGATCACGTTCGGGCTCGTCTAGGCCAGGATGCTCTTCAGGCTCGTGGCGGCCTTGCCTTCCTCGAAGGCGGCGCCGAGCAGCACGGCGTTCTTGAGCACCTTGACGTACTTGGGGATGCACTCCAGGCGGATCTTCTTGCGCGTCTTGGGATGGCGGACCGAGACGCAGAGCTTGTCCGAGACGTTGAAGGTCGGCATGTGCTCGTCGCCGTTCAGGTCGTAGCGCACCAGCAGCCCCCCATGGGACATGTTCATGACCACCCCGGTCAGGGGATTGTCTTCGGTGCCGGCGCAGGACAGCATCTCGCACGGCAGGCTGGTGTCCACCCGCTGGGTCTCGCGGCGCTCGGGCGTCTGGCCTTCGGCGCCCTGGCTTTCCCCGAGCTTGAAATACTCGTTGATCATCTCCTCGACGATGGCCGCCATCGGCCGCCCCTGGCGCATGGCCGTGCGGCGCAGGAGATCCAGGATGGCCTTGTTGGTCCTGAAGCAGAAGGTGACGTCCTTCTTCATGGTCCCCTCCCCTGAAGGTATGGGCCGTCCGCGCGAGCGGGCGATGGACGGCATGACACCGGCGCCGGATCGTCGGCGGCATGCCCCGAAAATTCCTGCCGTGCCGGCCGGATCAGCGCGGGCGCGGATGTCTCACGCCGTCATGAAAAGCGGCGCGGGAATCCACTGACCCTGTAATGCATTCTAGATGACGAATCGGCGAGAATGTCAATAGGGCGGAAAAAGATTGTTGGGACAATCTATTTATCAGGCTGCCCGGCGTGAGGCCGGCGCGAGCACCCGGTCCATCTCCCGGACCTTGGCCAGCGCCCGGCGCAGAATGTTTCTGGCCTGGACCTGGTCTGTGGGCTGATAGTGGCTTCTGGCCCGGGCCAGGCCGGCCATGTCGGCGATCTCGTTGAACAGGTAGGGGAAGTAGAGCGGGTCCTGCTTGAGGAAGAACTCGATGCGGTGAAGATGGGTGCGGATTTCCTGCAGGTTCTTGCCGGGATGCTTGAAGAGCTTGTCCAGGCGTTTCTCGGCCTGCCGAAGCGAGGCCGCCCATTGCGGCGCCCGGGGCTCGAAGACCGGTTTGGGCCGAGGCTGCCCGGCCAGGGTCAGGCCGGCGGCGAAGCGATCGAGAAGCCCGGATGCGCAGGCCAGGAGCCCGAGCTCGGCCACGGCGTCGAGATCGACGTGACGCGCGCCGTTGATGACCGCACCGCCGCCGTAGAGGTTGTAGGCGGCCACCCCGGCCTTCTTCAGGTCGTCCTCCAGGTCGCGCTTGGCGGCCATCATCTGCGGCGAGGAGCGGATGGGGTCGCCGTCCGCGTTCCTCAGGCGCACGCTGAAGGCCGGGCTGGACGCGGCGGTCAGGCGGTCGGCGTGGTGGCCGCCGGCGTGGGTCGGCCCGGTCTCGGCGCAGCCGAAGTCCTGGCCGGCCAGGAGCACCGTGGACACGCCGCACCAGGAGAGGAAGCGGAAGAGGGTCACGCCGACGTTGCCGCCGGCGTCGATGACCAGCTCGTCCTCGCGCTTGAGGAAGGTGGACAGCCCGCCCATGGTCCACAGCGGCAGCGTCGGCCCGGGGTAGCGGGCGAGCACCTGCGGGTCGAGCTTGGTGGAGTAGACGAGCGGCACCCGGGCCGCGAACTCGCGGTCGAGCTTGGCGAAGACGTGGTGCATGCCCGGCGAGTAGTCGATGGCCATGCAGAAGTGAGGGACAAGGCCGTGGGACTGCAGGGCCGGCAGGGTCTGCAGCGCCGTGGCGTAGAGGGCGCTGCCCGGGTTCGCGGCCAGGGTCGGGGCGAAGCGCGCAAGCGACGGACCGGCGCCGAGGATGACCGCGGTCAGGCCATGGGCCGCGCCGCGCAAGGGCGACAGGCTGCCGTCCCGGGCCGCTCGCTCGAAATTGGCCAGCTCGTTGCCGACCATGACGTCCTGCTTCTGCCGGAGCGTCGACAATTCGACGGAGAAGTTCTCCAGCCGGGCCTTGGCCTTCAGATACCAGCGGGCGTACTCCGGCCCGAGCTGGCGGCTGGGCAGATCCTCGCGCAGGAAGATGCGCCCGAACAGGAACTCCAGATCCAGGCGCTGGATGACCTTGGCCAGCAGGGCCTCGTCGGGCGGCACGACGATGAGCCGGCGGCTCTTGATGTAGGGCCGGTAGTCGGACTGGCCGAGGCAGGCGACGAGCATCTCGGCCCGGGGCTCGAGCAGGTAGATCTTGTGCCGCTCCGGGGTCTTGGTCAGCAGGTGGTTCACCCCGTAGCCCAGGTTCGCGCCGATGAGCAGCGAGGCCGAGGCCTCGGGCAGGTTCTCCGGTGTCCAGCCCTGGTAGAAGGATTCCGGGTGGGCCGAGGCGAAGAGGCTCGTGCCGGGCAGGCGCCAGTCGAGGAGCCCGAAGCGGTTCACGGTTAGGGCCTGGCGCAGCGCGGGCAGGTCGAATGTCCGGGCGCCGAGCCAGGCGTGCGCCGGGCTGCCGACTTCTTTCAAAGCCGCCAAGTTGCCTTCCAGGTACTGGTACAGCTCCATCGTCTTCCTCGCCTTGTCTTGCGGACCGGCCGGTTATGCCCTAACTAGTGGCAGGCCCCGCGCGGGGCCGGCCATTGCCAGCGAGGATTCTGCATGATCCATTCCAATGTCCTTGAACTCGTGGGAAACACGCCCATCGTGAGCCTTGGCCGCATCAAGGCCCCGGGGAGCGTCAAACTCCTGGCCAAGATCGAGTCGAAGAACATCGGCGGCTCCATCAAGGACCGTGTGGCCCTGGCCATGATCGAGGCCGCCGAGGCCGCCGGCGAGCTGACTTCGCACAAGACCGTGATCGAGGCCACCAGCGGCAACACCGGCATCGGCCTGGCCATGGTCTGCGCGGTCAAGGGCTACAAGCTCACCCTGGTCATGCCCGACTCGGCCTCCGAGGAGCGCAAGCGCATCATGCGCGCCTACGGCGCCGAGCTCCTGCTGACCCCCGGCCACCTAGCCACGGACGGAGCCATCGAGGAGGCCTACCGCCTGGCCCGGGAGCAGCCCGAAACCTACCTGCTCATGGACCAGTACAACAACCCGGCCTCCATCGCCGCCCATTTCCGCACCACCGGCCGCGAGATCTGGGAGCAGACCGAAGGCCGGGTGACCCACGTGGTCTGCACCCTGGGCACCTCGGGCACGGCCATGGGCATCGCCAGATATATGAAGGAGGCCGCGCCCCACGTGGCCGTGGTGGCCGTGGAGCCCTGCGCCGGGCACAAGATCCAGGGCCTGAAGAACATGCAGGAGTCCTACCCTCCCGGCATCTACGACAAGCACGCCGTGGACCGGGTCATCCGCGTGGACGACGCGGAGGCCTTCGCCTGCGCCCGCCGCCTGGCCCGCGAGGAGGGATTGCTGGTGGGCATGAGCTCGGGCGCGGCCCTGGCCGGGGCGCTTCTCCTGGCCGGCGAGCTCGAGGCCGGCACCATCGTCTTCATCTGCCCGGACAGCGGCGAGCGTTACCTGTCCACGACCCTCTTCGCCCCGCCGGCCGAGCACGGCGTCTCAGTGGTCAGCGTGGCCACCGACGCGCCCGTGATCCTGCCCGCCGAGCCCACGCCGCTCGGGCTTTTCACCCCCGGCCCGAGCCTGGACGACCTGGACAGCCCCGAGGCCTGGCGCCGCATCGTGCTCCTCGATCTTCTGCAGCGCCGGCTCGCGGCCCACGGCGTCGCGGCCACGGCCTGCGTCGGCCTGCCCGACTTTGACGACCGGGCGCTGTCCGCGGCCCGCGCGGCCAAGGCATCGCCCGCGGCCTTCGCCACTGCCTGCCGCCAGCGCCTGGCGCACCTGGCCGCGGCCCTCGGCGTCTCGCCCGGAGTCTCTTTCGCCCCGGCCCAGGACAGCCTGCCCCGGGCGCTCGACCTGACCCGCAAGCTCCTCGCCCGGGGTCTGGCCTACGAGAGGCTGCGCTCGGTCTATTTCGACGTGACCCGTGACAAGTCCTACGGCCAGACCGCCCACGCCGACCTCGACGGACTGGCCTTGGGCCACACCGTGGACCTGGCCGACTACGTCAAGGAGCACCCGGCCGACTTCACGCTGCTCAAGCGCGCAAGCCTCCAGGACCTGAAACTCGGCGAGGTCCTGGAGACCGAATGGGGCAAAGTCCGGCCCTCCTGGTTCCTGCAGCTGGCCGCCGCGGCTTTGCAGTCCCTGGGCCGGGTCTCCGTGGTCCTGGCCGGTGAGGCCCAGCGCTTCCCGCACCTGGAGAACTTCGCCGCCATCTGGGCCAGCGCCGGGGTCCGGCCCAAGGCCTGGCTCGTGGCCCAGCCGGTCTTTGCCCGCGAGCCCGGCAGCCCGCCCCCCGGCCTGTCCACGCTCCTGACCGAGGCCGGCAACGGCCGGGTGGTGCGCCTGTGGCTGCTCTCCACCCACTACCGCCGTCCCCTGGCCGCCGGTCCGGACAGCCTGGCCATGTGGGCCGCCAACCAGAAGAAGCTCCAGGACCTCTACGCCACCCTGCGCCTGGCCGCCGGCACGTCCGGGACGGTAGGTCCGGAAATGGCCCAGGCCGTGGCCGCCCTCGCTTCAGGGGCAAACGCCGCCCTGGATGACGACCTCGGCCTCAACCACCTCTGGCCCGCGCTCTTCGGCTTCGCCAAGCAGGTCAACGCCCAGCTGACCAAGGGCAGCCTCACCCCGGCCGAAGCCGCCGCCGCCGCGACCGTCTTCGACGGTCTCGACAGCATCCTCGGCCTGATCGAACCCGCCGCCCTACCCCTGGCCCCGGCCGACTGGCCCGCGCCCGCCGCCGACCTGGTCGCCCGTCGCGAATCCGCCCGCAGGGCCAAGGACTTCACCGCCGCCGACAGCCTGCGCCAGGATCTGGCCGCCTTGGGCCTGCGCGTCGAAGACCACCCCGCCGGTCCGCGGCTATACCGGGGCTGAATAGGGGAAAAGCCGCCATCGAAGTGAAGTGGGGGATCAAGCCGTGAGGCGGGTTATGGGCCGTCTTCCGGCTCTGGCCGGCTATGAAGGGGAAGGGTGTCCGATCCGGGCCTGCGCTATGGTCATGATCCGCGCCCTGGCCACAGCCGCGCCCCTTGCCCCTCACGGACTTTTTCGATTTTCCGCCGCGTGAGGGGAAGGGAGACATGCCCCGCGCTGTCCGCCCGGCCGCAAACCCGCGCCAGGTAATTCCAATTCTAATTCGTAACAGCA
>DIXN01000053.1 GCA_002428705.1 Desulfovibrio sp. UBA6079 | reverse complement strand
AAATCGGCACCTGAAAACGGAGTAAACCGGCACCCCGAAACGGAGTAAATCGGCAGGCGAAAACGGAGTATTCCGGCACCTTTTGTGCCGGGACCGATTTGAGGTGCCGATTTGATCCGTTTTTCCTGCGATATCGGCAGGATGAGTTGCCGCGGCGCTGGATGACCAAAACCGGCATCATCCCTTCGAGCACTACGAAGGAGAGAGACGATGCCCAAGCTGAGGTTGTCCATGCGCAAGATCAAAGAAGTTCTGCGGCTCTTCCACGACAAGGGATTGACCCAGACCGCCATCTCCGGGGCCTGCCGGATCGCCCGCTCCACCGTCCAGGAATATATCAAGCGAGCGGCCGATGCCGGAATCATCTGGCCTCTGCCGCCCGACCGATCTGACGCCGACCTGGAACGGCTTCTCTTTGCCAAGCCGGCTGAGCAGAACGAGACGAGGGCTCTGCCGGACTGGGAGACGGTTCACCAGGACCTAGCCAGAAAGGGCGTGACCTTGAAGCTCCTATGGCAGGAGTACCGGCACTCCCATCCCGAAGGCTACGGCTACACCCAGTTCGCCGTGCACTACCGGCGCTGGGCCAAGAAGGCCAAGGTCGTCATGCGCTTCGAGCACAAGGGCGGCGAGAAGACCTTCATTGACTTCGCCGGCCAGACCATGGACGTCTTCGATCCCCTCACCGGCGTCGCCAGCAAGGCCCAGGTCTTTGTCGCCACCCTCGGGGCCTCGAGCTTCACCTTCGCCCATGCCGTCCCCGGCCAGGACCTCGTCTCCTGGCTGTCCTGCCACGTGAAAGCCTTCCACCATTTCGGCGGGGTGAGCGCCATCCTGGTGCCCGACAACCTGAAGGCCGGCGTCTCAAAGGCATGCCGGTACGAGCCGGACCTGAACCCGGCCTACCAGGAACTGGCCGAGCACTACAGCACCGCGGTTCTGCCTGCCAGGCCGGCAAAACCCAGGGACAAGGCCAAGGCCGAGGTGGCCGTGCAAGTCGTCGAGCGTTGGGTGCTCGCGCCCTTGAGGGACAGGCGCTTCTTCTCCCTCGGCGAGCTCAACGTCGCCATCGCCGAGAAGCTGGAGGAAGTGAACGGCAGGATCATGAAGGAATACGGCAAGTCCCGGCGGGAGCTTTACGAGCTGTGGGACCGGCCGGCCCTGCGTCCCCTGCCGCCGACCGACTACGAGGTCTCCTTCTGGAAGAAGGCCAGGGTCAATCTGGACTACCACATCGAGATCGAGAAGCACTACTACTCCGTGCCCTACACGCTCGCGCACAAGGCGGTGGAGGTCCGCTACACCGACCGCACGGTCGAGGTCTTCCACCAGAATGTGCGCGTGGCCTCGCACCCGCGCAGCCGCGCCGAGCACAAGCACACGACGAGCCCCGAGCACATGCCGCGCCATCACCAGGAGGCGCAGGCCTGGTCCGCCGGGCGGATCAGGGAATGGGCCAAGAGGATAGGGCCAGCCACCCTGGCCATGGTCATGGCGATCATCGAAAGCCGGCAGCACCCAGAGCAGGGCTACCGGAGCTGCCTGGGCCTCTTGCGGCTGGAGAAGACCTACGGCCCCGTCCGCCTGGAACGCGCCTGCGCACGCGGCCTGCAGTTCGGGATGAAAACCAGACGGCACGTGCTCTCGATCCTGGAGCACAAGCAGGACCTGCTCGACATCGCCGAGGAAGCGGAAGCCTTCGGCTCCCACCCGAACGTGCGCGGCGCAACCTTCTACCAGTGAGGAGAACGACATGCTGATCCACCAGACCATGGACAAGCTCGCCCGGATGAAGCTCAGCGGCCTGCTCGACGGGCTCAGGGAGCAGCTGGAGTCCCCGTCCTTCCGGGACCTGTCCTTCGAGGAGCGCCTGGGACTGCTCGTGGACCGGGAGTACCTGCTGCGGGAGAACCGCCGCCTGACGCGGCGGCTCCAGGAGACGCGGCTCAAGGCCCGGGCCGAGCTGGAGGACGTGGACTTTACGGCCAGAAGGGGGCTGGAGAAGGGAGCCTTCCTGGACCTTGCCGGCTGCTCCTGGATCGCCCACCGCCACAACCTGATCATCACCGGTCCGACCGGCGTCGGCAAGACCTACCTGGCCTGCGCCCTGGCCCACAAGGCCTGCCGGGAAGGGCACCGGGTGATCTACTACCGTTTCTCCGACTTCCTGCGCGAACTCTCCATGAGCCAGGCCGACGGCTCCTACCCCAAGCTGGCCGGCAAGATCGCCAAGCGTGACCTGCTGGTCGTCGACGACTGGCTGCGGGACCCGGTCAGCCCCGAGCATGGCCGGCAGATCCTCGACCTCCTGGACGAGCGTTTCCGGAACAAGTCCACGCTGCTGACCAGCCAAGCCCCGGTCCCGGCCTGGCACGAGCGCTTCAAGGATCCGACCCTGGCCGACGCCATCCTGGACCGCGTCGTCCACGATGCACACCGCCTCGAACTCAAAGGAGACTCCATGCGGAAGAGCACATCCAGCTTGACGTAAATCGGCACCTGCATCAGGAACAGATCACCAGCGTCGCTCCGCTCCGAAAGGGGTGCCGATTTGTCCGTCTTGAGGTGCCGAAATCAGCGAAATCGCGCACCCGGGGGCGTGGATTGAAACAGCTCTCGTCCAAGAAGCTGGCGGCCCTGGTCCGTCGCCCCCCGCCCGGGGGCGTGGATTGAAACTGCACACTGCGACACAGGCCCAGGCCGGGGCCGGGGTCGCCCCCCGCCCGGGGGCGTGGATTGAAACATGATGTTCTGCGCCAAATCTGCATCCACGTGGCGCGTCGCCCCCCGCCCGGGGGCGTGGATTGAAACGGGGTGGACTCCTCCGGCGCGCTCAATCCCTCGCGTCGCCCCCCGCCCGGGGGCGTGGATTGAAACCTCCTCGTCCAGGATCAGGTCGCGGTACGATTCGGCCGCCCCCACGCAGGAGGCGGCACTCCCATGAAGCCCGAATGAACACGTTCTACCTTATTTCTACCAAAACCCACCGACGCCCTGCTCAAACCTGCCTATTTCCGCACTTCCTGCACGCCCAGCACATCCGGAAAAGGGGTGGAATAAGGCGTGCCGGAACGCATGATTGTCTTTTTATTACAGGTTGTTATGGTGGTTGGTTGCTGCCTCTGACCGCAAAAATGGCATTCAAGAGGTCAAGGGTTCAATTCCCTTCAGCTCCACCAGAAATGCCCAGTGTTGACGGACGGTTGGCGAAAAGCTGACCGGCCGTTTTTTCGTCGTTTCGGGCATTATGTAGGATATATGTAGGTCGCTCGACTTTACCCGTCATCGCCCACCACCCGGGCATAGCGCTCGCTGACCCGCTGCTGCATGTCGGCTACGCGCTCCCTGTCCACGTGGCTGTAGCGGTTGGCTGAGCGCAGGTCCTTGTGCCCGATCATGGCCATGACGTCCTTCAGCGTCCCGCCCACGTTGACGATGCCGGAGCAGAAGGTGTGGCGGTTGTCGTGGAAGTGGTAGTCGCTGATGCCCGCGGCCTTGGTCAGCCTGCGCCACGACGAGCGGAACCCGGCCAGCCTGCCGCCGTCCGCGTGGCAGAAGACCAAGTCCGACGACGGCCGGCCGATGCCCATCCGGCGCCGGTTCATCTCCTGGCGCTTCCGCCAGGCCAGCAGAGCCTCCCGGCAGCGAGCGGCAGGGTCATGGTCCTGTTCACCCTGTTCTTGGTCCGCTTGAAGGTGATCGTTCCGGCGACCAGATCGAGGCTGCCCCAGACCATGTCCAGCAGTTCCTGGCGCGACGCCCCGAAGTCCAGCGACAAAAGGACCATGGGCAGCACGTAATTCCTGAACCCAGGGGCCTTGGCCGCCCGGACCAGCCGGTCGGCTTCCTCGGGATCGAGGTGGCGATTCCGCTGGTGCTTTTCTTCGTCCGCGAAGCCGATGTCCTTGAGCGGGTCTTCGGAAAGGGCCTTCAGCGCCACGGCCTTCTTGCAGATCTGCTTCAAAACGAACAGCCTGCGGTTGGCCGAGGCCGGCGACTTCTTTTCCGTCATGCCGGCATGGTAGGCGTCAACCTCGTCCTTGCGAATGTCCATGACGAGCCTGTCGCCGTAGACCTGCAGGACGCTCTCCAGGAAGACCTTGTAGCCGTCCAGGGTCGCCTTGCTCATCTTGCCTTTGACCATCCTGGCTTCCCAGTCGGGAACCAGCAGTCCGGCCACTTCCCGGACGGACATCGGGCGAGTCCGTTCCCTGGCCGGGCGCAGGCCGTCGTTCCGGCCCGTGTCGATGTAGGCCCGGAGCCGGTGCTCTTCGTCCTGGGCATCCTTCTTGCGCGGGAAGGCCTTGTGATACTTGTTCTTTCCCGTGACGGGGTCGGTGTAGTAGACGAGGTACTTGCGACCTCTGGCCCCGTCGCGGGGAACGATCCAAACACTAGCCATGAACGCCTCCGCTGGCGTCCCGGCTTCCGGCAGCAACCCCTATGTGGTTGTCAACGTAAGCGGCTAGGTCATGCGGCCGCACACGCTTGCAACATCCTATCCGAATGCAGGGCAGATCGCCAGACTTCAGCAGCCGCGAGACTGTGGAGCGGTGAACATTAAGAATTTCAGCGACTTCAGCAATCGTCAGCAGCCTGGCCTGCGTGCCACAAGAACCCATGCACATGCCCGAATCCTCCGAAGCGGAAATGGTGAATTGCCATGTGCATGCTCCAGCCGATCCGGGATCGGGTTTGGGTTCCTGTGCTACAGAAGCTGACCTTGGCTTTGCCGCGCATGCCGCCCCGCTGGCCCTATGTCAAGAGCGCCAGGGAAGAAATTTTTGGATAGAATGACGGAAAAGCCAGGAAAGGAAATAAGGAAACGAAGGAAATAAAGGAACGTAAGGAAAAGGAAAGGAGCCTAATCGCTCAGGAAAGGGAGCAGTATACGAGCGCATATCGAGACCGCTGCACAATCAGCAGATGGGCTCGAATCTGCGGATAGTGCAGCGGTCTCGACTTCGGCGTTGACACCTTTTTTTATATTTTATAAAATGCCAGCATGAATGAGAGTTCATCGAACAGCGCCTACCACACGATGACCGAACTTGCGGAAGAAGTCCTGCGGGACCGAATCGTGAGCGGCTTCTATCCGTCGAATTCCCGGTTGATTCCAACCATCCTGGAAAAGGAGCTCAGCCTTGGCCGGGTGCCCATCCGGGAGGCCCTCAAGGAGCTGGCCGGGAAGGGATTGGTGCAGTTCATTCCCAACCGGGGCGCCGTCGTGGCCCCGGCCATCTCGCCGCAGGAACTGGAGCAGATTTTCGAGCTGCGCTACGAGCTGGAGGGCAAGGCCGCCTTCCAGGCAGCACAACGCATCACGCCTGAAGAACTGGAAGAGCTCCATCGCCTCAATGAGAAGACCCGCACCGCGGCCAACGCCCAAGAGTATTTCCGTTTCAACCGGACTTTCCATCTGGCGCTCTACCAGGCCTCGGGCTGGCTCTTCCTGCAGCGGACCATCGCCCTGCTCTACGACCAGATGCTCATCGTGCGCAGCAAGTTTCCGCCTGACCTGACCCGTGCGGCGCAATTCGCGGACGAGCATCAGGCCATTCTCGACGCCTTGCAGAAACAGGATGGGGAACTGGCCAAGAAGTGCACCCAGCAACACATCTCCTGGCTTTACGATATCATCAGGAAGCCGAGTTGAGCAGGTTTGCGCCGTGCCGCAGGCAGACCCTCGTCCAGGTCCGGGCAAGAATCGGGCGGGGAGCCGGAAGATGGTTCAGCTAATTTTCCCTGGTCGGGCGCTCTTTTTTTTTACCTTATTTCTGATTTTATAAAATATAATTAATAAAATTGCGGTGAGTGTTGTCACCGGAACGGGTTTTCCGACTCAACACCAGGTGAGGATGCGCATGGAAAATCGAGTGGTTCTGATCACGGGAGGCAGCCGGGGAATCGGCAAGGCCATGGCCAGGCATTTCGCGGCCCTGGGCGATCACGTGGTCATCGGCGGCGTGTCCGTGGACGGCGCCCGCCAGACCGTGGCCGAGATCGAGGCCGACGGCGGCCGGGCAACCGCCCTGGCCGTGGACGTGCGCGACGAGGCCCAGGTGGCCGAGTTCGTCAAACGGGGACTCGCCCTCACCGGGCGCATCGACGTGCTCGTGAACAACGCCGGCGTGGCCGGCCCGGTCAAGCTCATAGAGGACGTGACCCTGGAGGAGTGGCAGGCCACCCTGGCCATCAACCTGACCGGGGCCTTTCTGTGCTGCAAGCACGTCCTGCCGATCATGAAGGAGCAGGGCCAGGGCGCCGTGGTCAACATCGCCTCGGTGGTCGGCAAAAAGACGCTCCCCTTGCGCGCGGTCTACGCCGCCTCCAAGATGGCCATCATCGGCTTCACCCGAGCGCTGGCCGCGGATTACGGCCCGTTCGGCGTGCGGGTCAACTCGGTCTGCCCCGGTGCCGTGGCCGGCGAGCGCCAGGACCAGGCCCTGCGCAACGCCATGCTGGCCACCGGCCGGACCATCGAGGACGTTACCCGCGAGAAGCTCGAGGAGACCCCGCTGCGCCGCTTCATCGAGCCGAAGCAGATCGCCGGCGTCGTCGCCTTCCTCTGCTCCGAGGCCGCCGGCGCCATGACCGGCCAGGATATCAACGTCAGCGGCGGGCGGGTCATGTACTAGCCCGGCCTTTCCGGAGGTCGCATGTTTCGTGTTCTGGCATTCGAGGGCTCTCACGAGAAGGGCCTTGAGCTTCTGCGCAGCCGTTCCGATCTCGTCAAGCTGGAGATGACGAACGCCACCACGCCACCGGCCCTGACCGAGGCCGTGAGCGGCGTGGACGCGATCATCGTGCGCACGGCGGTCCTGACCAGGGACATCCTGGCCGAGGCGCCCAATCTCCGCATCGTCTCGCGCCACGGCGTGGGCTACGACAACGTGGACGTGGCCTACCTCTCCTCGCGCGGCATCCCCATGGCGCTGGCAGTGGACTCCAACGTCACCTCCGTGGCCGAGCACACGCTCATGCTGCTCCTCGCCCTGGCCAAGGACACCTTTGCCTGCGACCGCGAGCAGCGCCGCGGCAACTACAAATACCGCGACCGGCGCACGGCCGTGGACATCGGCGGCCGGACCGCATTGGTCCTGGGCTACGGCCGCATCGGCCGGCAGGTGGCCAAGGTCCTGGGCCTGCTCGGCATGCACGTTCGGGTCTTCGATCCCTACGTCAAGCCCGAGCAGCTCGACGCCGGCCAGACCTACGTCTCCGACTACCGCGCGGCCCTGCCCCAGGCCGACGTGGTCAGCCTGCACGTGCCGCTCACGCCCGAGACCGCCGGCTGCATCGGCGCCGCCGAGCTGGCCACCATGAAGCCCACGGCCTTCCTCCTCAACTGCGCCCGAGGCGGGCTGGTGGACGAAGCCGCCCTCTACGCGGCTCTCAAGGAGCGCCGCCTGGCCGGCGCCGGCCTGGACGTCTTCGAGAATGAGCCGCCGGATGCCGACAATCCGCTCTTCACCCTGGAGAACGTCATCGTAAGCCCCCACAACGCCGCGCTGACCGACGAGTGCGCTGCGCGCATGTCGCTGCAGGCCGCCCGGAACGTCATCGACTGCCTGGAAGGCCGACTGGAGCCGCGGGTGGTGGTCAATCGCAAGGAGCTCGACCTGTAAGACCCCATTGCCCGCGCGCAACCGAACACCGCAAACCCCGTACCACCGGAGAAGAAAATGTTGTCTATACGCCAACGCATCCTCAAGCGGGAATTCCTGGCCGGGACCTGGAACACGCTCGGCAGCCCCGTGGCCACCGAGATCAGCGCCGAGATCGGCTTCGACTGGGTGCTCCTCGACCAGGAGCACGCCCCCGGCGACAGCATGACGCTGCTCGACCAGCTCATGGCCTTCAAGGGCACCAAGAGTGCCCCCATCGTGCGCATCGCCTGGAACGACCGGGTGCTCTTCAAGCGGGCACTTGATCTCGGTGCCGCCGGCATCATGGTCCCCACCGTCGAAACAGCCGAGCAGGCCCGGCAGGCCATAGACCTCATGCGCTACCCGCCGCTCGGCTCACGCGGCGTCTCTGGGGCCTGCCGGGCCGCGGGTTACACCATGCATTTCAAGGACTACGCCGCCCACTCCGCCGAGGAGCTGACGACCATCGTCCAGATCGAGAACCAGAAGGGACTCGATAACCTCGAGGCCATGGCGGCCGTGGACGGCGTGGACGTGCTTTTCGTCGGCCCGGTGGATTTGAGCTTCAGCCTGGGCAAGCGCGACCAGTTCAAGGACCCGTCCTTCGTGGCCATCCTCGAGCACGTGGGCAAGGTGGGCATGGCCCACGGCAAGTCCGTGGGCATCCTCGTGCCCGACATGACCCACGTGCCCATGCTGAAGGAGTTCGGCTACAACTTCGTGGCCGTGGGCTCGGAGCAGGCGGCCGTGGTCAAGACCCTGACCGCGACCCTGGGCGCCCTCAAGGTCGTGTAGCACCGGCACCGCCGGGACGTTCCACCAACGAGAAGGAGACGTTCGATGGGCTACTTCTACACCATGGCAAACCTCGAGATCCGCCGTCTCGCCCCCGACTACTCCTCGGCCGAAGGCCCGCACATCCCCGGGGAGCGCATGCAGATCGCAGAGATCAGAAAGCCCCGGGGCACGGGCTCGCGGCTGCACACGCACCCGAACGAGCAGTTCAGCTTCGTCGTCGAGGGCCGCCTGCGGGTCCGGATCGGAGAGGAACCAGAGCAGGAGGTCGGCCAGGGCATGCTGCTGCACGTCCCGGCGGGCGTCCCCCACGCCTTCGTGGCCGTCTCCCCCGGCGGCGCCCGCTACGTCACCCTCAAGGACATGTCCTGGGGCATGAGCGGGGAGGCCTTGGACAGGACCACGGCCGGCCCGCACGTGGACCCCGAGCCCCCGGCCGCAAGCAAAGACCTCCGGGCGCGCAGCGGGAACAACCCATACATCTCCAATCTCTACGAGCTCGAGGACATCAAGATCGGCCCCGACTACTCCACCGCCCACGGCGGCTGGGTGCTCGGGGAACGCATCCAGGTGCTTCTCTACAACAAGGCCAAGGGCACGGGCTCGCGCCCGCACAGCCACCCCAACGAGCAGTTCATCTTCGTCCTCACGGGCAAGGCCCGGGCCGTGGTCAACGGCGAGGAGAAGATCATCGGGCCCGGCGAGGTGGTCCACATGCCCGCCGACTCCATGCACAACGTGATCGCCCTGACCGGCGAGGACCTGGTCTACCTGACGGCCAAGGACACGACCTTCGGCATCCACGGCATCCCCGGGGACGGCCGGAACACCGGCGGCTTCTACGAGCCGGGCTACAAGAAGGACTGAGGCCGCACCCCGCCGCCTCGCCCCCAACCGAAGACAAGAAGATGAAGGAGACGGATATGGAGTCGACTGGACAGAAGCTGACCGTGTACAAGGCGGGGCAGGTGATCAACGCGACCGGGGCCGCCCCGATTGCTAACGGCGCGGTGGTCGTCGAGGGCAGGAAGATCAAGGCGGTCTGCCCGGCCGCCGACGTCGGCAACCTGGATGGCGCCGAGACCGTGGACCTGGGCCAGGGCTACACGCTCATGCCCGGGCTCATGGACATCCACCTGCACCTCTCGGCGCACAACGCCCTCACCTTCAACAACTACCGCATCGCCCACGCCGAGCTGCCGCCCGAGCGCCAGGAGCTCTACGAACTCCTGCACGCCCAGATCATGTTCGAGATGGGCTTCACCACCCTGCGCGCCCACCCCTGGCCGAACATGTTCGCCGGTCACAACTCGGCCTGCGTCTGCGCGGTCCGCGACGCGTTCGCCACCGGTATCTTCGCCGGCCCGCGCATGATCGCCGGCGGCTACGCCACCATGACCGGCTCGCACCTGGACCTCATCTCGCCGCGCAGCATGCGCCGCGAGCCCGACGCCACGGCCGACGGCCCCTGGGAGCTCAGAAAGCTGGCCCGCAAGCAGCTGCGCCTGGGCGTGGACTTCATCAAGACCTGCGCCTCGGGCGGCGGCGGCACCGATGCCGAGGAGCCCGAGATCCGCAACATGACCCAGGAGGAGCTGGACGCCGTGGTCGACGAGGCCCACTGCCAGAACAAGCACTGCTCCTGCCACTGCTTCACGCCCTTCACCCAACGCATGGCCATGCAGGCCGGGGTGGACACCATCGAGCACTGCGTGTTCACCGACGACGACGCCATCGAGCAGCTGGTCAAGACCGGAACGCCGATCATCCCGACCCTTTTGCACCGCACCGACTGGTCCATCGACATCCGGCGCACCATGGGCACCTCGGAATTCACCCTGAGCAAGATGAAGCGCATCCAGCCCTACACCGAGGCGACCTTCAAGCGCTTCCTGGCCGCGGGCGTGACCATCGCCATGGGCACCGACACCCAGCTCGAGCCCTACATGGGCTCAAGCGCCAAGGAGCTGGAGATCTACGTGAAATTCGGCATGGACCCGATGGCCGCGATCCTGACCTCCACGCGCAACGCGGCCAAGGCCATCTGGGTGGACAAGATCACCGGCACCCTGGTCCCGGGCAAGTTCGCCGACATGATCGCCGTGGCCGGCGACCCGCTCAAGGACATCTCCATCCTGAGCGAGCGCGAGAAGATCGCCCTGGTCATGAAGGAGGGCCGCGTCTGGGTGGACCGGCGGCCGGGCTTCCCCCGCCGCGGCGTCATCAACGACCAGGACTGGGGCTGGAAGAAGCTCTACTAGCAGGACGGGGAGCGGCGAGGCAACGGAATGCACGGACTGGGTGAAATCCTACTGCACCTGCCCGCTGGCCAGCTGGCCAGCGCGGCGGTCATCTTCTTCCTGTCCGCGCTGCTCCAGGGCATGACGGGCTTCGGCTTCGTCCTGTTTTCGGCGCCGCTCCTGTCCATGGTCACGGGCGCCAAGGTGGCCATTCCGCTCATCACCTGCACGGGCTTCATCAACGCCATCACCCTCACCCTCTCGAACCGGAAGGGCATCCGCTTCAAGGAAGTCGGATGCCTTCTTCCGGGCTCGTTCCTGGCCATCCCCCTGGGCGCCTGGTTCCTGCACCACTACGACGACCACGTTCTCAGGCTGGGCCTGGCCGCGATCATCTTCCTGTTCGCCGTGTATTCCATGCTCGGCAAGATGCGCGTTCACCTTAAAAGCGACACGTGGGCCATCCCCTTCGGCATGCTGTCCGGCTTCTCCGGCGGGGCCTTCAACGCCAACGCGCCGCCGGTCATCGTCTATGCCCAGTTGCGCCAGTGGGATCAGAAGGGCTTCAAGGGCTCTCTGTCCGCCTATCTCGTGGTCAACAGCGCCGCGGTCATGGTCTCGCATCATGTGGCCGGGCTGTCGAACATGGGCGTGTACATCACCGCGGTCGAACTCTTTCCGATCATGTTCGTCGGCTCGCTCATCGGGCTGCGCATCACCGGCCGGATGTCCACAAGCTCATTCAACAAGATAATCCAAGGCATGTTGATCATGCTGTCCATACTGCTGGTTCTGAAATGAGGCAAAGCCAGACCGAAGGGTACGCGAGAATCCCTCGCTCGGGTAAACGCATGCCCTTTCATCGCCTCGAAACCGGCGCAGAACAGAGGTCATCAAAACCTCATCACCGCCGCACAGCCAAGGAGCCCGACACCCTTCATCGTGCACCAGGTTTGTTGAACCAGCCTGTCCGCGTTCTGCACTTTTTGCAGATCTGAAATTTACGCGGAAAACATGGCCTGCTGATCCAATGCTGAATCAACCACCTTACGGTTACGTTCCCATGCTCGGATTGTTGCTATTCAACGCCCTGAGCAGTCCGAGCCCTTCCCGGTCGCATGTGCATCCCGCCATCTCATGCATCTATGTCCGGCGATCGTCGCCGGACGGCCATAAAAGGAGGACAGGTATGTCCGGAACGCATTCTGGTCGTCGGTGTCAGCTGGTTGTTCTGCTCATGTTCCTTGCTGCCATCCTCTGCTCCGCCATCACGGCGCGAGCGGAGGACCCATACCCCCGCAAAGCCTTCAAGCTCATGGTTCCCTGGAGCCCGGGCGGCGGCACGGACCGCAGCGCGCGGGCCTTTGCGCCCGTGCTGGCCAAATACCTGGGCCAGCCCGTCGGCATAATCAACGTGGACGGCGGCGGCGGCTGGGTCGGCTGGGCCCAGGCCGCGAAATGGACCGACCCGGAGAACGATCACGATCTGGCCTACGTCAACCTGCCGCACATCCTCTCGTTCCTGGACCCGCGGCTGAAGCGGACGGAGACCCTGGACAGCTTCGGCTGGCTGGCCCTGCACACGGTCGATCCCTGCATCTGGGTCATCCGCGAGAACGAGACCCGCTACCGGGACGTTGAGGGCTTCGTCGAATACGTGAAGGAGAACCCGGGCAAGGTCACCTTCGCCGTCTCCGGCGTCGGCGGTGACGACCATCTCGGCGCCGTCGCCGGCCTGCGCGCCCTGGAGGAGAAGTACGGCGGTCCCCTCAAGGTCACCTTCACCTACAGTAACGGCGACGGCGAGCGCATCGCCGCGCTGCTCGGCGGCAGCGCCGACGTCCTGGGCGGCAACGTGGCCTACTACATCGCCTACGCCATGGAGGCCCAGATGAAGCCCATCTGCGTCCTGGCCAAACAGCGCGTCCGGGACATGCCCACGGTGCCGACCCTGGCCGAGTACGCGGGTAAGCCCATCGTGGTCAGCGCCGCGCGCTACCTAGCCGTGGCCAAGAACATGCCCGAATACAAGCGCAAGATCCTGCTTGACGCCGTCCAGAAGGCCTACGCCGATCCAGAGTACATCATCACCTGCAACAAGATGGGCGATGTCGTCCAGTACGTGACCGGCGAGGATCTGCGCAAGCAGCTCGAGGAATTCAAGGCCCTGGCCGAAAGCGTCGCATACTGGAAGGACGCCCAGTAGCCCTCCCTCCCCTCATCCCCGCCACGCGGGGCGGACGCCCGGCGGACCATATGGTCCTCCCGGCGTCCGCCCCGCAACCGGGCGCAACCTGGCATCAATTAACGGCCGAGGAGTGTCATGGAACTGAAGAAGACAGTGGACCGAGCCATTCTCGTCCTGCTCATCGCATTCAGCCTGTACCTGTGCTATCTCGCCAAAGATTTTCCCAACAGAGGCGGCATCTTCCCCATCTTCTCCCTGACGTGCATCATCCTGCTCGCCGGCTTCAACCTGGTGTACACCTTCGTGCGCCGCGACGGTCCTCCGTCGGAGGATGGCCGCAAGACCTCCCTTCTCGCGGCGATCGATTTCAAAAAAATCAGCAGGAACAAGCCGTTTCTCCTGTTCCTGCTGACCGTTGTCCAGGTCTATGCCATGACCCGCATCGGGTTCTACGTCACCACGACCATATTCATCGTCGCTGCAGGCTACCTGATCGGTCTCCGGCGCCACAGGCTTCTCATCATGACCTCGGTCATCATGATGGCCTCATTCTATCTCTTTTTCGAGCTGGCGCTCAAATCCGAATTCCCGCGCGGCATACTGTTTTGATCGCCTGGACTGGGAAAATCCATTTCGCATCCCGAGGGGAGTGTCATGCATGAAGTTCTAGCAAATCTCGGATACCTGCTCGACGTCTTCACGCTCTACAACATGGCGGCCATGCTGCTCGGCATCTGCGTCGGCTTGGTCATCGGCGCCATCCCGGGCCTCAATCCGCCCATGGCCATCGCCCTGCTCATCCCCCTGTCCTTCCAGATGCCGCCGGCCACGGCCCTCATTCTGCTCACGTCGGTCTATGCCGCGGGCATGTACGGCGGATCGTTCTCAGCCATCCTCTTGCGCGCGCCCGGGACCTCGGCCTCAGCGGCCACGGCCATAGAGGGCTGGGAGATGACCATCCGGGGCAAGGCGGTCCAGGCCGTCCGGGTCTCGACCTTCGCCTCGGTGGTCGGCGGCGTGCTGAGCGCCCTGGTCCTCATTCTGGTGGCCCCGCCCGCGGCCAAGGTCGCGCTCCTCTTCCAGCCCGCGGAGTACTTCCTGGTGGGCCTCTTGGGCCTGGTGTCCATTGCCAGCGTCTCCTTCAAGTCCCTGAGCAAGGGACTCATCTCCGGCTTCATCGGCATCGTCATGTCCACCGTGGGCATCGACATGAAGTCCGCCTTCCCCCGCTTCACCTTCGACATGATGGCCCTCGAGGGCGGGCTCGGCATCATGCCGGCCATCATCGGCCTGTTCGCCCTGGCCCAGGCCCTGTCCATCGCCGAGGGCGACGCCTCGGCGACCATCCTCAAGACCGGCGAGACGCACAAGGTCAAATGGGAGCTCTGGCCCAAGTGGTCCGAGATCGTCTACCTGCGCTGGGTGCTCATCCGTTCCTGGATCATCGGCATCATCATCGGCATCATCCCCGCGGCCGGCGGCAGCGTCGCCCAGTGGATCGCGTACAGCGACGCCATCCGCCGGGCCAAGCCCGGCGACTGCTTCGGCCAGGGCGAGATCAAGGGCCTGGCGGCCTGCGAGGCCTCCAACAACGCCGTTACCGGCACATCCATGATCCCTATGTTCATCCTGGGCATTCCCGGTGGCATCTCGGCCGCGGTCATCATGGGCGCGCTCATGATCCACGGGCTGAACCCGGGCATGCGTCTGTTCACCGAATCGGCAGGCGTCGTCTACCCCGTCATGTGGGGCTTTCTGGTGGCCAACATCGTCATGGGCTTCTTCTCCGTCTGGGTCGCCCGCTCCATGGCCTACGTGACCTTCTTTCCCAGGGGGCTGCTCGCGCCGCTCATCATCACCTTCTCCTTTGCCGGCCAGTACGCCTCCTCGGGCAACATCTACGACGTCTGGGTCATGATGTTCTTCGGCATCCTCGGCTACGTCATGGAGAAATTCGACTTCGTCCCGGCCGCTACCCTGCTCGGCCTCATCCTAGGCCCCATCTGCGAGGCGGGTTTTCGCGACTGGTTCATCGTCAGCCATGGCAATCCCGTGAGCTACCTGCTCGGCCGGCCCATGGCCGACGCCCTGCTCGCCCTGCTCGCCGTCATGCTCTGGTACTCCATCCAGCATAAAAGACGCCTGAAATCGCGCGGCAGCGTCGCGGAGGAGCCGGCATGAAGCCCCGTCTGTTCATCACCCAGCCGGTTTTTCCCGAGCACGAGGCGCTGCTTGCAGAGCATTTCGAGCTTACGATAAACCGCGAGGACGACCATGTCCTCGAACCCGCTGCCATCCGGCGCGGGCTTGCCGGGTGCGCCTACCTGTTCTGCCGGCTCGGCGATCCCGTGGACGCCTCTGTAATCGAGGCCGCGCCGGCGCTCTCCTGCATCGCGACCATGGCCAGCCGGCCTTCGCACATTGACCTGGCCGCGGCCGAGCGGCGCCACATCGCGGTCCTGGTCCGCCAGAACAGCCGCGACGGCCTGCCGAGCGCGGACAACACGCCCGACACCGCCGACTTGACCTTTGCCCTGCTCCTTGCCCTGGCGCGCCGCATCATCCCCGGCGACCAGGGCATGCGGCGCGGGGAATTCCCCGGCCCGCAGTCCCACCGTTATGCAGGACTCGCGGTCACCGGCGCATCTCTCGGGCTCATCGGCATGGGCGCGGTCGCCCGGCACATGGTCCGGCGAGCCCTCGGCTTCGACATGCGGGTCAGCTACTGGTCGCGCAGCCGCAAGGAGGACGTGGAGCAGCAGTACGACATCGCCTACCAGCCTCTGGATGAGCTCCTGGCCACGTCCGACATCGTCAGCCTGCACATCAACAGCTCGCCGAAAACGCGCCATTTCCTCGGCCGCGAGCGTTTGGCCCTGATGAAGCCCGAGGCCATCCTCGTGAACACGGCCCGGGGCGAGCTGGTAGACCAGGAGGCGCTGTTCGAGGCCCTGCGCGCGGGCCGACTGGCCGGCGCGGGCCTGGATGTCTTCGAGGGCGAGCCGCACCCCAGCCTGCCCCAGGACCTGGTGGGCTCACCCCGGCTGGTGGTAACGCCCCACCTGGGCAGCGCGGTGAAAAGCAAGCGCCTGATCATGGAGCGCGTCGTCTGCCTGAACCTGATCGATCATGTCAGCGGGAGAGGACAGCCCGAGGGCAGCTGAAAAGACGGACGCCGGGCGGCAGAGACCTACGCCGCGTCCAGGGCACGCTAGAAATCCCCCTGCCCGGTGCTTCCGGATCGGGGGATTTTTCATATTCCGGGGGCCTGCGGCCTATATGGAGGCAGTAAGGTAGCAGTCGTCCAGATCGAGCATGTCGACGGACACGAGGCAGGGAGCCCCGGCGAGCCGCTCCATGAGAAAGAGCTTCAGTGCCGCGTGAAGGCTTTCCATGATCTGCCTGCGCACCTCCGGAGGGCGTTTGCGGGCCCGAATGGTCACATGCACGGCTTGCCTGTCGTCCTTCATGTCCCCGATGCACCAGCAGAGCCCGGAATAAAGGCGGCAGCGCAGCCCGGAAACGCTGTAAACCTGAAGCGCCTCGAGGGAATCGTGAACGTGGCGTACCAGCGTGCCGGAATCCACCCTGTCCAGTATTCCTGGAGAGCATTCTATCGTGATGTGTGGCATGACTCTCCTGCCTGATGGGTCATGAGTTCGGGAGCAAGGCCCTGGGTTTTTGAATAAGGACGGGGGAGGCCACAGCCTCCCCCAGCGCAAGATGGCTATTGGACCAGCTGCTGGATGTTCCTGATCCTGTCCATGCCGCCGACTTCGTCGGCAAACTGCTTGTAGACGACCTGCATGGCCTCCATGAACGGCTTCTTGTCCGGTTCGTTTACGGTCATGCCGCCCTTGCGAAACTGGTCGATGACCACCTCGTTCTCGTTCTTGGCATCGGCCTGCCAGAAGGTCTCGGTGTCGGCGCCGGCCTTGACGATGGCCTGCTGGATCTCTGCGGGCAGCTTGCCAAAGACCTCGGAGCTGGCGATCAGAGCCGAGCAGGACAGCTGGTGCGCGGTGATGGACATGTACTTCTGCACTTCATATATCTTCTTGGAGTAGGCCCACAGGGCGCTGCCGTCCTGGCCGTCGACCACGCCCTGCTGGAGCGCGGTGAACAGCTCGCCGTCGGAGACCGGCACCGCGCTCGCGCCCAGGGCCTCGAACATGGCGATCTCCACGCGGTTCTGGGGCACGCGCATCTTCAGGCTCTTCACGTCGTCGGGCGTATTCACGGGGTGCTTGGAGTTGGTGATGTTGCGGAAGCCAGAGCCGATGAAGGACAGGGTCTTCAGACCCGAGGACTTCTCCATGTCGGCCATGAGCGCCTTGTGCTCATCGGACTTGACCACCTTGGCCACGGAGTCGAAGTCAGGGAACAAAAACGGCAGGGCGTAGATGTCGATGGCCGGGAAGAACGAGCCGAGCTTGGCCACGGACAGGATCTCGAACTCGAAGGTGCCCTGCTGCAGCTTCTTGGCGATGTTGGTCTCCGTGCCGAGCTGCCCGGACGGGAAGATGTCGATGGTCGCCTTGCCGTCTGAGTACTTCTCCAGGACCTCCTTGAAGTGGAGTGCGGCCCGGTGATAACTCGAGTCCGGCTCGGGCAGGTTGTGCGCAAGCTTGAACGTGTACTGGGGGGCTGCGAGAGCCGCTTGGCCGCCGAAGATCAGCATGGCCGCCAGGGCGAGCAGGATCGAAAAATGTCTCATTTCTCTCCTCCGGGTCACGATGAGTTTCCACGACGGAGCCGGAACAATTCCGGATCCGTTAGTCTACATGAGCAGGCCAGGCAGCCAGAGCGTCAGCTGCGGGACCAGAATGATGATGGCGGTGGCGACGAAGAGGCTTATGATGAAGGGTATGACCGCCTTGGAAATCGCTCCGAGAGTAACGCCGGACTGCTCCATGGCCACGAACAGGTTGGTGCCGAGGGGCGGGGTGAGGAAACCAATCTCGGCGTTGATCACGAAAACCATGGCGAAATGTATGGGATCGATGCCGGCGGCCTTGATGACCGGCAGGTAGATGGGGGTGAAGAGGATCACCTGCGAGATGGAGTTCATGAAGCAACCGGTGAAGATCAGGAACAGGCTGATGATGAACAGGATGAGGACCGGGCTCGAGGTGAAGCCGAGCATGTGCTCGCTCAGGATGGTCGGGAGCTTGTACATGGTCATGACCTCGCCGTAGGCCACGGAGACACCCCAAAGGATGCCGAGCTTGCCCGTGACTTTGGCCGAGGACAGCACGACCTTTTTAAGCTGCGCGAAGCTCAGCTCTCTGTAGATGAACATGGACACGAAGACGCCGTAGAATACCGCGACCACGGCGCTCTCCGTGGCCGTGAAGATGCCGGCGTAGATGCCACCCAGGATGATGACGGGCACCAGGAGCGAAAGTTTGGCGGACCAGATGGTGCGCAGCAGACGCTTCAGGTCGAAGCGCTCTTCCGTGCCCTGGACGCCCAGAACCCGGCAGAGGAGATAGACCACGAACATGAGAAAGAAGCCGATGAACAGGCCCGGCAGCATGGCCCCGAGGAACAGCTTGCTGATGGAGACGTCGGCCAGGACGCCGTAGAGGATGAGCAGGATGCTCGGCGGGATGAGCACGCCGAGCGTGCCGCCCGTGGCCACGATGGCTCCGGACAGAGCCGCCGGATAGTTCCGGCACAGCATGGCCGGCACCATGATGCCGCCCACGGCCGCGGTGGTGGCCGGACCCGAGCCGGAAATGGCCGAGAAGAACATGGAGGCGAGAATGGCGACCATGCCCAGGCCTCCGCGTATGCTGCCGATGGTCGCCTCGGCCACGGCCACCAGCCGCCTGGATATACCGCCCGTCTCCATGACTGAGCCGGCCAGGAAGAACATGGGCACCGCGACCAGCGGGAAGGAGTCCACCGAGTCGTAGAACGACTGGGCCAGGCTCACGAAGGAGTCGCCGGTGTAGACGTAGGCGACGGCGGTGGAGACCGCCAGGGCGAAGCCAAGGGGCACGCGAAGGACAAGCAGCAGGGCCAGACCCCCGAACAGGATCCAGCCCACGACGGCAACCGAAGTCTCAAGCATGACGTTTCCCCTCCTCGCCCGCGGACAGCTTGCGGACGTCCTCGGCAAGCAGCAGGCACATCTTGACGGCCATGACCGCGAAGGCAAACGGGATGATGGAATAGGGAATGATCATGGAGATCTCGAGCACCGGCGTGGCAAAATGGAACCGCATCACGGACTTGACCAGGCGCACACCGCTGACGGTCATGAAGATCATGAACAGGAGCATGATGACGTCGGACAGGAGCATGATGTACTTCATCCAGCTCTTGGGCAGGAAGATGTCGGCGATCTCGATGGTGATGTGCTCGCGTTTGCCGGTGACGTGGCTCATGGACAGGTAGATGAACCAGATGAAAGCCAGGGAGCAGAGCTCGGTGATGACCGCGCTCGAGCTGTTGAAGACGTAGCGCATGACCACCTCGTAGAAGAGCAGTGTGGCCATGAAGGCGAGCAGGAGGCCGGACAGCCAGAGATCGAAGACGGTAAAGAATTTCTTCATGTCGCGCTTCCTCGGGTTGTGCTCGCGGCGTTACGATGAGCGGTGTCCATCAACCGTCTTTTCCGGTGTTGCCTGCGCCATGATGGCGGCAAGCACCCGCTCCGGGGTGAAGGGCATGTCGCGCAGCCAGACGCCGCAGGCAGCGTGGACGGCGTTGGCGATGGCCGGCGCGGTGGCCGCGGCGGCGGGCTCGCCCACGCCTTTGGCGCCCCAGGGCGCCTCCGGGTTGTCCGACTCGATGATGATCGGGTCGATACGCTCGGGCATGTCCTCGGAACTCGAGATCTTGTAGTCGAGCAGCGAGTCGTTGCAGACCCGGCCGCGGTCGAGCTTGAGTTCCTCGAGGAGCGCAAGCGAGGAGCCCATGACCACCGAGCCCTCGATCTGCTGGATGCAGTTGAGCGGGTTGATGGCCCGGCCCAGGTCGTGGGCCGCGGCGATGTGCAGCACGCGCACGCGCCCGGTTTCCATGTCCACCTCCACCTCCGCGGCATGGGTCACGAACAGCCAGAAGATTGAGTCGTCTGCCGTGTTGCCCGGGTCGCGCTTGAGCAGCGGCGAGCCGGCCGGGGTGTAGGTTCCCTGGCCCATGAACTCGAAGCCCCGCGCGCCCATCTTCTTCAGGGCCTCGCGCAGGCCGAGGGTCAGGCCCGAGGCGTGGCTGAGCACGCTGTCCGTAAGGTCAAAGCCTTCTGCGGGCAGGCCGAAGACGCTGGCCGCGGTCACAAAAAGCCGGGCGCGCATGTCTTCGCAGGCTAGGCGGATGGCGTTGCCCATGTGGAAGGTGCTGCGACTGGAGGTGCAGCCGAAGTCGAAGGGCGTGACACTCGTGTCCGGCTGGGAGACGCGCACGCTCTCGATGGTCACGCCCGAGGCCTCGGCGGCGAACTGGGACATGACCGTCTTCTGGCCCGCGCCGATCTCCACGGAGCTGGTCAGGACGTGCAGGCGGCCGTCGGCCACCAGGCGCACGATGCAAGAGGAGACCGTGGGCGTGTTGGTGCCTTTGATCATGCAGGCAATCCCACGGCCGTAGCGCTTGCCCGGGCCGACCACCGGCTTCTGCCGGCCCCAGCCCACGCTCGCCGCCGCCCGCTTCAGGCTCTCCGCAAGCCCCACGCCGGTGAGACGCTGGCCGCAGAAGTGGCTGTCGCCCTCGACGTAGCCGTTCTTCAGGCGGAACTCCAAGGGATCAAGGCCCAGCTCGACGGCGATGCGTTCCATGTGGACCTCGCAGGCATACGAGGTCTGGGTCGTGCCGAAGCCGCGAAACGCCCCGCTCGGCTGCTTGTTGGTGTAGACGAGCCTCGAGCGGATCGAGATGTTCGGGACGCGGTACGGACCGACCACTGTCATGCCGCCGCGCGCGGCCACTTCCGGGGACTTGGAGGTGTAGGCCCCATTGTCCCAGAGCATGTCCGCAGCCCGGGCCAGGATGCGCCCGTCCGTGGTGACCGCGGTGCGTACGGTGAGCTTGGCGGCCACGCGGGTCTGGGAGGCAGCGAGCACCTCCTCGCGCGAGAACACGACCTTCACCGGCCGGCCGTCGGTGAACTTCGCCAGGGCCACGGCCAGCATCTCGGCGATGGCCGCGCCCCGGCCGCCAAAACCGCCGCCCATGGCGGTGACAATGATGCGGATCTTCTCGCTGCCGATGCCGAGCGCCGCGGCGATCTCGGACAGGCGGCGGTGGGGGGCGTCGGTGGCCGCCCAGATGGTGTACTCGCCGCTGACCGGGTTGCAGACCGCCACCGCGGCAAAGGGCTCCATGGCCGTGTGCGAGACCGCGGGCACGGCAAAGGTGTCCTCGAAGACGCGCTCGGCCTGGGCAAAGGCCCGCTCCACGCCCTCGGCGCCGGTGGTGAACTCGTGCAGATGGCAGAGGTTCGAGCCGTCGTGGGCCTGGCACTTGGCGATGCGCCGGTAGGACGAGGGCTGCTCGTGGACCAGGGGCGCGCCGGGCGCAAGCGCCTCCTCCATATCGAACACGGCCGGCAGGTCCTCGTACTCGACGATCACGCGGTCCGCTGCCATCTGGGCCTGCAGCTCGGTCTCGGCGGCCACGGCGACCACCGGCTCGCCGACGAAGCGGACCTTGTCCGTGGCCAGGAAGGGCTGGTCGGCGATCATGCCGCCGATGAGGCAGGGCACGTCCTGGCCGGTGATGACCGCGTGCACGCCGGGCATGGCGCGGGCCCCTGAGACGTCCACGCGCTGGATGCGGGCGTGGGCCTTAGTGCTACGCACCACGGCGGCGTGCAGCATGCGCGGCAGGACCGTGTCCACGGCATACTGCAGGCGCCCGGTGACGCGGTCCACGCCGTCGACGCGAGTGATGGACTTGCCGATGACGCTCATCCCTCACCTCCAGACCGGTTGATCCCGTTCTCCACCGAGAGCACGGCCTCGATGACCCGCGGGTAGGTGCCGCAGCGGCAGAGCACGCCGGACAGCTCCCGGCGGATGAGCTCGGCGTCGGCGTCCGGGTTGGCGTCCAGCAGAGCCTTGGCGCTCAGCATCATGCCCGAGGAGCAGAAGCCGCACTGCACCGCGCCCTTGTCCAGGAAGGCCTGCTGCAGGGGATGGAGTTGTCCGCCCTCGGCCAGGCCCTCGATGGTCACGATGTCGCGGCCGCTGGCGTCCACGGCCAGGACCAGGCAGGCGTTGACGGCATGGCCGTCCATGAGCACGATGCACGCGCCGCAGTCGCCGTGGCCGCAGCCTTCCTTGGTCCCGGTCAACCCGAGGTTCTCGCGCAAGGCCTCGAGCAGGGTCACGTTGGCCGCGACCGCCAGCTCATGGTCGCGGCCGTTCACGCGCAGGGTTATCCCGTTCAGGCCTGATGCGAGCATGTGCATTCCCCCGTGTAGGCCGTGGTCAAGGCGGCCACGGTCAGAGTTTTGATGAGCACCCGGCGGTAGTCCGCGCTGGCCCGGAAATCGGTCAGGGGACGAGCCTCGTCCGCGGCCACCAGGGCGGCCTGGGCGAAGACCTCGGGGCCTGCGAGCGCGCCGCGCAGAACGGCCTCTGTCTGCGGCGCCGGCAGGGGCGTGGGCCCCACGGCCGTGAGCGAGACCCGGGCCTCGCGGATGTGGTAGCCGTCAAGATGCAGCTGCACGGCGACGCCGGCCTGAGCGCAGTCGCTGCCGCAGGTCCGGCCGGCCTTCAGATACCAGCCTCTCGCCTCTGGCTGTGCCGGGATGCGAAAGCCGGTGATCAGCTCGCCGACGCCCAGGTCGGGTCGGCCGGGCCCGAGAAAGAGGCGCGACATGGGCACGAGGCGCTCGCCCAGGGGGCCGTACACGCAGGCCTCGGCGTTCAGAGTGATAAGCGGGGAGGACAGGTCCGAGGCCGGCGAGGCGCGGCCGACGTTGCCGCCAATGGTGGCCCGGTTGCGCACGCTGCGGGTCCCGAGCACGCGGCTTGCGGCCCTGAGCACGGCGCAGCCCGGATGCGGCAGGCTCTCAAGTATGTTCACCGTGGTCAGCGCGCCGATTTCCACGCGGCCGTCGTCATGGCGGGTCACGCCTTCCAGACCGGGAATGCGTTTGATGTTGATCAGCACGGCATTTGCCACCTTCAGCCGACGCATGAGGACCAGGAGATCGGTTCCTCCGGCGAGGATTCTGGCGTTTTCCCGGTACGCGAGAAGCAGCTCCGCCGCTTCCCGCAAGGTCGAAGGTTCGTGGTAGCCGAACGGTCGAATCCGTTGCATGTCGCATTCCTCGCGTCACGATGTTGTTTTCAGCGAAAAGGCGAAGATTATCTGTATCGAAGGAACACTCCGTGCCGTGGGGACCTTGCGATACGCAAATGAGTTGCCATTGTAAGCGATTTCATGACTGGGGAGCCCGAAACCCGCCGGACTCTCGGGACACCAGCTCCGTGAGCCACGGCCGCCTGGTTGCGGTAATCAATACCGGCTTCCGGGCCAGATGCCCGGACAAACGGAGCGCTGTTTCGAAAGGAGAAAGAAGATGGCCATGTCCATGAGCAGGCGCAGCCGGAGCTGTCCGCTGGGTTCCTGCGGAGGTGGGAGTGTAATCGGTGTCCGTCCCCTTGCGCCATTCCTTCAATCCACCCGAGGGGGGGATGAACAGGCGACTTTTCTTGGCAGTCGACATTTCCATGTGCACTCCAAGTGTAAAATGGGACGTCCCGGAATTCGCTTCTGTCGGGAGCATTGCCCGTGTTCGGGTTTGATTTTATAAAATATATAATCCCTGTCAACATATTTTATAAAATCGTCCGTGCCCGAGCCGGAGCAGCCCGATAGCCATGGGTCCCCCTGTTTTGTTGTAATGATTCACTTTTTCGTAGGATGCAGCGGCATTTTATCTAACTTATGTCATTTCCTCTTCAAGAGGAACGCAATGGGACATAATACACTATTGTCAGTGAGCAATTAAAGTAAATTAAAAACGCGCTTCTGGCAGGCTCACGAAGTGGGACAAATGACGAAAGATAACAGACTCTTCATCACTTCCATAATGTTTGTCGCAAAAACTGACGCACTTTTTTTGGCGCTAGATTTACATTATACTTATGTGAAGTTGTCGCCAATGCAGTGACTGTTCATTCGATGAGCAAAAAATGAATCTGGCAAATTATCCTTGCTGGAGGCAATGGATCGGATTATGCTCAGCCCTTGCCTTGTTAATTGAAGATCAACAAGTCTATATTCTGATTACCAGGTGTATGACTCACAAGCCGCCGTTGAAGCCATCAAATTGAAAGACACAAGAGCCAATTGTTACTTCCAGGTCTCTTCTAAAAACGTCGCGAGAATATGCTCGCCATATTTACAAAAAGACAATGATATCGAACGCATATTCAACAGAATCAAGATATTCCGCGAGATCATGTTGCAGCCGAAGCGCTTGCCGCTCTTCTTCACCACCGGCGTCTGGCCCTTCTCGCCCCAGGTGGTCCCGGTCTGGTGGTCGGACCTGAGCCCGGTCTCGTCGCCCCACCAGATGCGCGCCTTCTCCGCAGCGGCTTGACGGCTGATGGCCGGGTATTTCTCCTTGAGCCAGTAGCGCACCTGGTCGGGATTCTGCTCCAAGGGTGTTCCCCCGCACCCTCGGGGATGATCCGTTCCTGGCAGAGGTGAACCGCATAGCAATATAGTGTTCCCCGCACCCGCGGGGATGATCCGGATCCACTCCGATCCGAGGAAGGCCTTGATGCGTGTTCCCCGCACCCGCGGGGATGATCCGATGCACCTCGAAGGCCGGGTACGTATGTGCACGTGTTCCCCGCACCCGCGGGGATGATCCGGCCTACGCCGAATACGCCGAGGCCGCCGTGGGGTGTTCCCCGCACCCGCGGGGCTAGGGTCGCAAGGGAAGTGGAGCGGTTCGGGGAAGATGCCCACGGCGGCCGGAGGCAGGTCGGGAGGCCCCCTTCTCCCTCCGAGGCGGCTTTTCCGTATCTTCCCCGGGGGGGGCGGGAATGGCCTTTGATGCCGGCAGATCGAGAGCCGATCCGGCTCTTTCGCGCCGTGACGGCTGAGGCGGCCCTTGAATCCAGTGTGTGATGAAACGCGGGAAGGAATGATGAAAAGAACCGGCTTGGCCGTCGTTGCGGTTCTCCTGGCGCTGGCGGTCTTGTACTATGCTTTCAGCGGCAAGGACCATTCGTTGCGGGCCGACAATGCACGCACAGAAGCATTGTTCACGCCGGCCAGACAGCTCGTGGTCGTCTGGTCCGAGGCCTGGGACCGGGCGGACAGCCATATGCAACGGTTCGAGCGCCGCTCCGAGCGCGAGGCGTGGTCCCGCGTCGGCGACCGGGTGGCGGTCTGCCTGGGGGCCAAGGGCTTGGCCTGCGACAGGGAATACTCGCCGAACCGGCGGAGGCGGAGGCAGTCAAGCGCGAGGGAGCCGGCAAATCCCCGGCCGGCCTGTTCCGGCTGGCGCAGATTTTCGACGGCAACCCGCAGGCTCTGCCGGAGTGGGTCGCCATGCCGGTCATCATCGCCGAGGCTTCGCCCGTCTGCGTCAATGATCCGGCATCGAGATACTACAACCGGGTGATCGATCGCGACGAGGCGACGCCCGTTGGCTGGTCGTCGCACGAGAACATGCTGCGCAGCGACGAGCTGTACGATCTCGGCCTGACCGGGGCCTATGCGGGCGGAGGCTCGGCCCATGCTCCTGCAACTGCCCCGGGACGAACTGCTGGCGAGCGGCCTTGCCCGCGACGTGGAGAACGGCGCCGAGATCTTCAGGTAGCGCCGGACGGAATGTGAAATCGCTCGGAGTCCTTCCGGCTCGGCCCTTGCCGGAGGGTTCTCCGGCAAGGACCGGGGGCTAGGCGCCGAGCCCGGCCAGCAGCCCGGTGCGGCGGTTGAAGTCGGCGATGAGGGCGTCGATGGCCTCGCCGGCCGCGGGGATCTGCGTCCAGTAGTCGCGGTCCGACCACTGGGCGCGCAGCTCGTCGACGTTTTTGCCCTGCTGCTCGGCCCAGGTGTAGTATTTGAGGTTGTGCACCCGCTTGCGGTCGAAGTGGCCGAGCTCCAGCAGGTTGTCCAGCCCCGCGCCCAGCAGATGGCGCTCGAACACGGCCGCGGCCTCGATGGTCTCGAGCGGGCCGAAGAGCTCGCGCATCTCCTCTAAACGGCTGCCGTACATCTCCATGGAGTCCGTGGCCACGCTCAGCACCACGTCGTCGGCGTCGAGCTCGTAGTATTTGGCGAACTTGATCGCGGCCAGGGCGTTGGCCACGCCGGAGATGCCCAGCAGGTCGAGGCGCGAGACCACGTCCGGGGCCACGCCGCGCGAGACGAGGTAGTCTCTGCCCGCGGGCTCGTTGAACAGCCGGATGAGGCGCACGGGCGCCTCGTCGTCCACGGCCACGACCATGTCGGTGTTTTTCACGTTGTGGATCCAGGGCACGTGCTTGTCGCCGATGCCCTCGATGCGGTGCTCGCCGAAGCCGTTCTGCAGGAGCGTCGGGCACTGCAGGGCCTCGCTGGCCGCGATCTTGGACCAGGGGTAGCGGGCCTTCATGTAGTCGCCGCAGGCCAGCGTCCCGCCCGAGCCCGTGGCCAGGACCACGCCCCGGTAGCGCCGGGGGTCGCCGGTCAGGGCGGAGACGACCTCGGCCATGGCCGGGCCGGTCACGTTGTGGTGCCAGAGGTAGTTGCCGAGCTCGTCGAACTGGTTGAAGATGACTAGGTCGTCGCCCGAGCGCTTCAGCTCCCAGCACTTGTCGAAGATCTCCTTGACATTGCTCTCCGACCCCGGGGTCTTGATGATCTCGCCGGCCACGCCTTCGAGCCAGGCAAACCTCTCGCGGCTCATGCCCTCGGGCAGGATGGCGATGGAGGTGCAGCCGAGCAGCGCCGAGTCGTAAGCCCCGCCGCGGCAGTAGTTGCCGGTGGAGGGCCAGACGGCCTTCTGGCTGGTGGGGTCGAACTGGCCGGTGACCAGGCGCGGGGCCAGGCAGCCGAAGGCCGCGCCGACCTTGTGCGCGCCGGTGGGAAACCACTTGCCGATGAGCAGCACGATGCGCGCGGCAACCCCGGTCAACTCCGGGGGCAGCTCCAGGTAGTTGACCCCGCCGAAGCCGCCGCCGAAGGCCTTGGGCTCGTTGTGCCAGGTGATGCGAAAGAGGTTCAGCGGGTCCACGTCCCACAGCCCGACAGAGGCCAGTCGCGCCCGGATGGCCGCGGGGATGGTCTCGGGCCGGCGCATCTGCTCGAAGGTGGGGATGATGACGCCGCGCTCCCGGGCCAGGGCCACGGTCCGCGACAGCGCCTTCTCGTTGATGCTCAGGTCGATCATGTTCACTATCCTCAAGATGTTCCCCGCGTGCGGGGTTTTCGGAAATATCACCGGCAATGGGAGCCGCCCGGGCTCAGCACGAAGCATGCCAAGGCCCGGAGCCCCGGCTCGGGTGTTTCCGCCGCCAGGCGTGCAGCAGAGACCGGAAGGCAAACCGGCCGGAGAGGCGGGCGGCCGCGGCCGGAATCGCAGGCGGGAACCATCGAGGCGCCGGGCATGATCCGCCCGAGAAATGGCAAGAATGTAAATAGTCGTCTCGATTTGAGACTGCGCGCCGGCATCAGGCTTCTCCCGAGATTCAAAGTCGCATCTCATTATGATACCAGGACCTGACCGGCTGGACCGCAGTCGCAGCGGCCAGTGGGCGAGCGGGTCCGGCAAGCCTGAAAACCTCGGCGGGGCAGGGGATCATGACGCCAACATTGCGCAAGATGCAGGACTCGGTCAGCAAATACGCCGAGGCCATCGCCCGCGTGCTCCAGGTGGACGTGGAGATCGTCGACGACACGCTCTACCGCGTGGCCGGCACCGGCCGTTTTGCCGGCGGCGTCGGCCGGAGCATGGCCGAGACCGGGCTGGCCTACAGCCGGGTCATCGCCTCCGGAGAGCCGTGCGTCATCGACCTGCCGGGGTTCGCCGAGGTCTGCCGGAAATGCCGCCATTGGCAGCGCTGCGAGGAGACCTTCGAGATGAGCACCCCGATCCTCATGGGGTCATCGGTCATCGGGGTCATCGGCTTCGTCTGCTTCACCACTGAGCAGCGCGAGCACATCATCGCCAGCAAGGACATCTTCTTCGACTTCCTGCGCCAGATGGGCGAGCTGATCGCCTCCAAGGCCGTGGAAATGCTGGAGTACGAGCGCAGCAAGGCCGTCGGGGAGCTGCTCGAGGACATCGTGGACAAGGTCGAGGAGGGCGTGCTCCTGGTGAACGGCCGGGGCAAGGTGGTGCGCCTGAACGCCAAGGCCCGGACCATCCTGGGTCTGCCCGGGGACTCGCCGGCGCCGCTGACGGCGCGCCTGACCCAGGGCACGGAGCAGCTGCTGAGCTACCGGGAGTTCGACCTGGAGCTCGCCGGCCGCACGCACCAGGTGGTGGGCGAGGCCTATCCCTTGCAGCTCGGCGGGGTTTCCCTGGTCTTTTTGTTCCGCGACCCGCGGGCCATGCAGGTCGAGGCTCTGAAGCTGGCCGCGGCCGGCGACCGGGTGGGGCTGGAAGCCCTGATCGGCGCCTCCGGGGTCATGCGCGAGCTCAAGGCCCAGATCGTGCGTCTGGCCCGTTCGTCCTCCACCGTGCTCATCCAGGGCGAGTCCGGCACGGGCAAGGAGCTGGTGGCCCGGGCCCTGCACCAGGAGAGCGCCATCGCCGACGGACCCTTCGTGGCCGTGAACTGCGGCGCGATCCCCGAGGCCCTGCTGGAGAGCGAGCTCTTCGGCTACGTGCGCGGCGCCTTCACCGGCGCCAACCCCAAGGGGCGCATCGGCAAGTTCGAGCAGGCGAGCGGCGGCCTGCTCTTTCTCGACGAGATCGGGGACATGCCCCTGCACCTGCAGGTCAAGCTGCTGCGCGCGCTGGAGCAGCGCGAGATCCAGCGCCTGGGCAGCACCGCGGTCACGCCGATCAAGGTCCGGGTCATCGCGGCCTCGAACAAGAACCTGGAGCAGATGGTCGCCGAAAGCGCCTTCCGCGAGGACCTCTTCTACCGCCTGAACGTCATCCCCATCCACATCCCGCCCTTGCGCGCGCGGCCCGAGGATATTCGCATCCTCTCGGAGGTCTTTGTCACGCGCTACCTGGAGCGGCTGCAGAAGCGGCTGCTGGCGGTCGAGGACTCCTTCCGGGAGGCCATCGAGGCCTACCCCTGGCCCGGCAACGTGCGCGAGCTGCAGAACACCATCGAGTTCGCGGTGAACATGATGGATTCGCCGGGCAACCTGCACGCCGGGCTCCTGCCGGGGCGCATCCGCCAGGGCGGGGCGGGCGGCGGCGACATGAGCTTCGAGGCCATGGAGCGGGCGTTGATCCGCAAGGCCCTGGCGCTGAGCGAGAGCGGCGGCCGGGCCGGCAAGGTCCAGGCCGCGGGCAAGCTCGGCATCAGCGTGGCCACGCTCTACCGCAAAATCAAGAAATACGGCCTGTAAGATAGCGCCGCCCGGCCAGCGGCCCGGTCGCACCTTCGGGGGCGGCGGCAGCCGCGGGATGCCGGGACGACCGGGCATGCGCATGGCCCGGGCGAGCATGCTTGTTGCAGAAGGGCATGAGGAGAGCGGATGGGCGAGCGCGAAATCACAAGTTTGCAAAGCGCGTGTCCATCGGCCCGCAGATGCGGCCCGAAGCCTGTTCACACGCTTCCGGAAAGGCCGGCGCGGCGGGAGGTCCTTCGGGGCCGGCAAGTTTTGACAATATTATGCAATAATTCGGCCGTCTCGTCTCAAACTGAGACGAAACAGCAGGCCGGTATGAAGGCGCCCGGACACCGCGGGAGCGGATCCGGGCCGAAGGCGAGGCGAACATGAACGACACTCTGCGCGAATCGATCGCGAAAGCCGTGGCGGCGCGGCAGGATGAAATCGTCGGCCTGCTGTCCAGGCTGGTCTCGATCCGCAGCGTCACCGGCGAGGAGGCGGCCATCCAGGCTTATCTGGCCGAACGGCTGAAAGGGCTGGGGCTGGCCGTCGCCTCCTGGGATCTTGACGAGGCCGAGCTCTCGGCCCATCCGGCCTACCTGCCGGACCACGGACCCTACGCCGGTCGGCCGAACATGGTCGCGGTGCTCAAGGGTTCCGGCGGCGGGCGCTCGCTGGTGCTGAACGGCCACGTGGACACCATCCCGCTCGAGCCGCTCGACGGCTGGAGCCGGGAGCCCCTGGGCGGCGAGGTGCTGGACGGCCGGCTCTACGGCCGGGGCAGCTCGGACATGAAGAGCGGGCTCGCGGCCATGACCATGGCCGTGGACTGCCTCGTGAGCCTGGGCGTGCGCCTCAAGGGCGACGTGATCATGCAGTACGTGGCCGACGAGGAGCAGACCGGCAACGGCACCCTGTCCTGCGTGCAGCGCGGCTACACCGCCGACGCCGGCATCTGCTGCGAGACGAGCAGCATGCACATCCAGCCGGCCTGCATCGGCCGCATCTGGTTCGAGATTCTCATCAAGGGCAAGCCCGCGGGCATCCAGCGCCGCTTCGAGGGGGTCAGCGCCATCGCCCTGGGCCAGAAGCTGGTGGCCGCCGTGTCCGAGCTCGAGGCCATCCGCATCGCCGAGATCAGCCATCCGCTCTATCCGGACAAGCTGAGCTCCATGCCCTGCATGGTCGGCGAGTTCCATGCCGGCACCTTCCCCAGCGCCTTCCCCGACACCTGCCGGCTGACCGGAAGCATCGCCACCCTGCCCTACGAGGACACGGCCGCGGTCAAGGCGCAGCTGGTCAGCCACATCGCGGCCCACGCCGCCCTCGACCCCTGGCTGCGCGACCACCCGCCTGAGGTGCGCTTCCGCGGCTACTGCGGCGACCCGGCCGAGATTCCGGTGGACCACCCCGTGGTCCAGGCCTTGAGCGAGAATTTCCGCCGGGTGCTCCGGCGCGAACCGAGCATCACCGGCCGGCAGGGCGCGGCCGACACCCGCTACCTGATCAAGTACGGGAGCACGCCCACGGTCATCTTCGGCCCGGGCCGGACCGAGCAGATGCACGCGGCAGACGAGTGGGCCCCGACCGGAGACCTCGTGGCCGCGACCGAGATCCTGGCCCTGACCATCGCCGACTGGTGCGGGATCGGTTGATGCAGCGACGAACACCCAAGGCCGGCGGCCGTGCCGCCGGGAACACAAGGAGAATGCATGAGCAAGCTATCCGTTGATTTCGCCGGGGTGCGGCTGCGCAACCCGATGATCCTCGGCTCGGCCACCCCGAGCTGGGACGGGGAGCGTTCGAACCAGGCCTGGAAGGCCGGGTTCGGCGGGGTCATTCCCAAGAGCTTCGGCCCTCCCGGCCGCTGGGCCCAGCACCCGCGCCGGGGTCGGATGAAGGTCATCAAGGCCGGCAACAGGCCCATGGGAATGATCAACATCGAGCTCTACACCACCATGACCCTGGAGCACTGGCTCGAGACCGAGCTGGACACGGCCTACGCCGGCAACAGCATGATCATCGCCAGCATCGTGGCCCATCCGGACCCGAACGGCACGGCCAGGAACGCCTCCATCATCCAGGAGACCGGCAAGGTCGGCCTGTTCGAGATCAACGTCTCCTGCCCCATGCCCTTCGGCGACGACAAGGTCGGCTTCCAGATGGGCTGCGATCCGGAGATCGTGGCCAACCAGGTGCGCGCGGTCAAGGCCGTCTCGCGCCTGCCCGTGGGCATCAAGCTCACGCCCACGGTGCACAACATGGTCCCGGTGGCGAGGGCCGCCGAAGAGGCCGGCGCGGACTTCCTGACCATCTCCAACTCCATCCGCTCCTTTGCCGGCGTGGACATCGCCACCGGCCGGCCCAAGCTCCCGGCCTACGGCGGCTACACCGGCCCGGCCATCAAGCCCATCATCCAGCGCCACGTCTCCGAGGTGGCCCGGGCGGTGAAGATTCCCATCTCGGCCGTGGGCGGGGTGAACACCTGGGAGGACGTGGTCGAGTACATGATGCTCGGCGCGAGCACCGTGCAGACCGTGACCGCCATCATGTGGAACGGCTTCGACTACCTGAAGACCATCCTCGACGGCCTGGAAGCCTACATGGAGCGCGCGGGGATCTCCTCCCTGGAGGAGATCCGCGGCAAGGCCCTGCCCTACATCAAGACCATCGAGGACCTGGCCAAGGAGCCGCCGCTCTTCGTCACCGTGGACCCGGAGAAGTGCATCAACCTGACCAAGGGCGGCTGCGAGCTCTGCGGCCGGTCCTGCTTCTACGGCGTCATCTCCTTCGACCCCAAGCTGAAGCTGGCCCGCGACACGTGCGACGGCTGCGGCCTGTGCACCGAAGTCTGTCCGGCCAAGGCTTTGAGCCTGGGCGAAAAATAACGGTCCTTACCCCCATGGTCCCGCACCCAAACGCCAACACGAGGTTCATCCCCATGCGCACCCTTCTGGCCACCACCCTCGCGGTGATCCTCTGCTGCTGCCTGCTGCCGGCCGCGGCCCTCGCCGCCAAGTACCAGATCAAGTTCGGCCACGACCACAAGGAGACCAGCCCCCACCACCAGGCCGCCCTGTGGCTGAAGAACAAGCTGGAGAAGGAAAGCGGCGGCGAGATCGAGGTCACCATCTACCCGACCCAGATGCTCGGCACCGGCACCCAGATGGTCGAGATGCTGCAGACCGGCGCCATCCAGATGCTGGCCGTGCCGACCTCCAACGTCCAGGTCATCCAGCCCGGCCTGCAGGTCCTGGAGCTGCCCTTCCTCTTTCCCGACCAGAAGACCCTCTACGAGACGCTCGACGGCCCCCTGGGCAAGGCCCTGTACGCGCCTCTGGCCGACAAGAACATCCTCGGCCTGACCTTCTGGGAGAGCGGCTTCAAGGAGATGACCTGCAATTATCCGATCCATTCCCCGGCCGACCTGAAGGGCCGGAAGATGCGCATCATGCCCTCGCCGGTCATCCGCGAGCAGTACCTGGCCCTGGGCGCGAGCCCCGTGCCCATCGACTTCCAGGAGCTCTACAACGCCCTGCAGCAGGGCGTGGTCGACGGTGAGGAGAACCCGCTCATGAGCATCGTGACCATGAAGTTCTACGAGGTCCAGAAGTACGTGGCCATGACCAACCACGCCTGGCTGGGCTATGCGGTCATGGTCAACAAGGGCTTCTACGAATCCCTGCCCGAGAAGTACCAGAAGCTGCTGACCGAGGCCGCCAAGGAATCCAACGCCTTCGAGGTCGACCTGATCAACAAGCAGAACGCCGACTACCTGGCGACCATCAAGGGCGCCGGCACCACGGTCATCGACATCACCCCCGCGGAGTTCGCCCAGTTCAAGGCCGCCGTCGCTCCGGTCTACGACTGGTTCGTGAAGAACATCGCCGACGGCCAGAAGTATCTCGACCTGGCCCGGAACTAACCGTCACGGCGGCAGGAGAGGCGCCCGCGGCCTCCCCTGCCCGCGCTTCAAGCGAGGACCGGTATGCATCTACTCGAACGGCTGGACAACCACTTCTCGCGCGCCGAGCGCGTCTTTCTGGGCACGACGATCATCTTCACCAGCCTGCTCCTGTTCGTCAACGTGGTGCTGCGCTACGTCTTCCACCACGCCATCTACTGGGCCGAGGAGCTGGTGCGCTACCTGATGGTCTGGCTCATCTTCGTCGGCGGCAGCCAGGTGATCAAAGTCGAGGGCCAGATCCGGGTGGACGTCCTTGTCCGGGTCCTGCCCGAACGGGTGCAGCGCGTCTGGGGCGTCGTCGTGGACCTGATCAGCCTGGCCATGCTCCTTATCCTCACCTGGTACGCGGGCCAGCAGTGCGTACGGGTGCTTTCCAGCCACCAGGTCTCGCCGGCACTGGAGCTGCCCATGTGGCTGGTCTACCTGGCAGTGCCTGCGGGCACCGCACTCATGGTCCTGCGCTACATCCAGCAGCTGTTGAAGCGCGCCGTGTCCGGCACGGCGGCAGACTCCGGCTACACCCAGTCCGTGGATTGAGCCTTCTCCCTCAAGCAAGCCCAGCGGAACACATCGTCATGACAGCAATGGTCTTCATCCTCCTCTTCCTGTGCATCTCCGGCGGCATCCCCATCTTCCTGTCGCTGACCATCGTCTGCTTCAGCATCTTCTACATCTACACCTCGATTCCGCTGGAGATCCTGCCCCAGCGCATGGTCGCGGGCGTAGAGGGGTTCGCGCTCCTGGCCATCCCCTTCTTCATCATGGCTGCGAACATCATGGGCAAGGGCGGCATCACCGACCGGCTGATCAAGCTGGCCAACACCCTGGTCGGGCACCTGCCCGGGGGTCTGGCCATCTGCACCGTGCTGACCGCCCTGTTCTTCGGGGCCATCACCGGCTCCTCGGCCTCCACGGTCATCGCCGTGGGCGGTATCATGTACCCGGCGCTGGTCAAGGAGGGCTACGGCGAGAAGTTCGCCCTGGGCCTCATCGCCTGCTCGGCGCTCCTGGGCATGATCGTGCCGCCGAGCAATGCCATGATCATCTACGGCTCGGTCTCGCGCGTGTCCATCGGCGCCCTGTTCATGTCCGGCTTCGGCGCCGGCGCGGTCTTCGCCCTGAACTACGCCGTCTACTGCTACATCTACGCCAAGCGCAAAAAGATCGTCCTGCGCCCCAAGGCCAGTTGGGCCGAGCGGTTCGCCGCCGCGCGCCAGGCCAGTTGGGGCCTGGGCGTGCCCTTCATCATCCTCGGCGGCATCTACAGCGGCATCTTCACCCCCACCGAGTCCGCCGCGGTGGCCGTGGCCTACTCCATGATCGTGACCCTGTTCATCACCCGCGAGCTGAGCTTCAAGGAACTCTGGGCCATCAGCCTGGACACCGGGCGCATGACCTCGCGCATCCTGATCATGGTCGCCGCGGCCACGCTCTTCTCCTGGCTCTTAACCATCCAGGGCATCACCCAGGCCATCATCCAGCCCATCCTCGACCTGCACCTCGCGCCCTGGATGCTGCTCGTCTTCGCCAACGTGGTCATGCTCATCGCCGGCATGTTCATCGACGTCTTCTCCAACATCCTGATCATCGCCCCGCTGATGATCCCGCTGCTGACCAGCGCCGGCGTGAGCGAGCTGCACTACGGCGTCATCACCGCGGTCAACTCGGACATGGGCAACATCACTCCGCCCTTCGGCCTGAACCTGTTCATCACCAGCGGCGCCTTCGACAAGAGCTACCTGACCGTGGTCAACGCAGTCGTGCCCTGGCTCATCATCGCCATCGTCAGCCTGGCGCTGATCACCTACATCCCGGCCATCTCGCTCTGGCTGCCGAGCGTGATCTACCCGGGCATCAGCTACTAGGCCGCCTCCACGCCGCGAAAGGACCCCCGCCATGCCCATCCGCTTCGACCCGACCCGCTGCTCCTCCTGCCGGACCTGCGTCTACGTCTGCTCCGCGCACCACACCGGCGTTTTCTGGCCGGAGATGAGCAGTATCCAGGTGGCTCGGGACTACCGCACCGGCGACATCAGCTGGTCCCTCGGTCCGGGCTGCGACGGCTGCAGGAACGAGGACGAGCCCTGGTGCGTGAAATACTGCACCTACGAGGCTCTGTCCGTGCGGAGTGTCCCATGAGCGCGCTCGATGTCGTCCTGGGCGGGATCACCGGCCGTATCCTGCGCGTCGATCTGTCCGGCGGCCGGACCTGGATCGAGGAGTCCGAACCCTACGTGCGCCGCACCCTGGGCGGCCGGGGCACGAACACCCAGATCATGCTGGACGAGGTGGCCCCTGGCACGGCCTGGGACGACGAGGCCAACCTGCTCTGCTTCGGCCCCGGCAGCCTGGTCGGCACGCCGGCGCCCGGCGCCTGCCGCACCGACGTCTCCTCGGTGAGCGTCTTCACCGGCGGCAAGGGCTCGGCCAACGCCGGCGGCTTCTTCGGCGCGGCGCTCAAGTTCGCCGGCTTCGACAACGTCGTGTTCTCGGGCAAGTCCGAGAGTCCGGTCTATCTGCTGATCGAGAACGGCGTGGTCGAACTGCGCGACGCCGCGCACCTCTGGGGCCGCACGACCTACGAGACCGAGGCCCTGCTCGCCGCCGAACTCGGCCCGGGAAAGCTGGAGATCGCCCAGATCGGGCCGGCCGGCGAAAACCAGGTGCGCGGCTCGGCGGTGATCATGAACGCCGCCAGGGCCGCCGGCGGCTCGGGCGTGGGCTGCGTCATGGGCGCAAAGAAGCTCAAGGCCGTGGCCGTGCGCGGCAACGGCCCGGTGCGCGTGGCCGACATGGCCGGCTACATGCGGGCCGTGGACCGCTGCATGGCCCAGTGCCGGGCCAACATGGACAAGGTGCGCTCCATGCGCAAGTCGCTGACCGAGCGCATGACCGACATGGATTTCGAGGGCTGGGACTCGATCATGGTCGTGCGCAACGGCCAGGAGGACTTCTGGCCGCTCGAGCGTCGCCTGGAGCTCATGGACCGGACCAAGGGCGTGCCCTCCATGCACCAGTCGGTGCGGGCCTGCGCCACCTGCCCCTGCGGCTGCGCGGCCTACCTGCGCATCCCGCGCGGGCCGTACGCCGGCCGCCACGGCGAGGGCTTCTGGATCAACACGGTCATGAGCGCCTCGCGCTTCGACCTGGGCGATCCCGAGGCGGTGGTGGCCTTCTGGCTCAGGGCCAACGAGCTGGGCCTCGATACCGATTATGCCGCCGCGAGCTTGAGCTGGGTCATCGAATGCTTCGAAAAAGGGCTCATCGGCCCCAAGGACACCGGCGGCCTGCATTTGCGCTTCGCCGACGGCGCGGTGCTCATGGAGCTCGTGGACATGCTGGCCTACCGCCAGCACATCGGCGACCTGGTGGCCGACGGGGCATTCGAGGCCGCGCAGAAGATCGGCGGCGAGGCCCCCTACCTGCTGGCCCACGTCAAGGGCCAGCCCTCCATCGAGCCCTTCCGCATTCCCAAGGGCTGGGGGCTCGGCGTGGTCACCTCGCCGGTGGCCGGCCGCCACCTGCGCGGCGCCACCCGCGGGGAGGCGCATTCCGGCCCCGCCGGGCTCGGCCACACCGTGGCCGACTGGGCCAAGCAGGCCAGATCCGTGGTCTGGCAGGCCCGGACCAAGGAGATCGAGGACAACTTAGGCATCTGCGTCTACACCGGCACCTGGTCCGGCGCCCACTTCCTCAACCCCGACAACTACGCCGAGCTGGTCCGCACGGGTCTCGGCCTCGAGGTTGACACAGACGCGCTCATGAACCACTACGCGCCCGTGGGCCGGGCCCTGGAAAAGGCCTTCAACGCGCTGCACACTCCGCTCACCCGGGCCGACGACCTGCCGCCCGAGCGCTTCCGCCGCGAGCCCGTGCCCTCCGGCCCGTATGCCGGGCAGGTGGCCGACGAGGCGGGCTACAACGCCATGCTCGACGAATTCTACGCCCTCTCCGGCTGGGACAGGGCCAGCGGCGACCTGACCCGCGCCCACCTCGAATCGCTCGGCCTCAGCGACTTGGCCGAACGCCTGTCCTGGGCCGGCAAGCTCACAGAGCCGTCCTGAGACGCGGCCCCGCGGCATCCGGGACTGTTTCCCGGTGGACCCGGCGCGGGGCATGAACGCGCACCCCGGCTGATCCGCGGCCTTTTCTTCCGCACACCGGCCGGCCCTGCCATCAACCTGTACGCGTTAGAAATCCTTCTCGGATTTGGTCGGCGAAAAGGAGTTGGGTGGGGGGCGTGACGAACGTCTCGCGCCTTACGAGCGTGGTGCGATTTCAATCCCGTCCCGGGAGGACATTGCCCATACGCTTGAGGACCGGTCGATCAAGGCAGCCGACGTCTTCGTCTGCCTTGAATCCACACCGTTCTGCGAGCAGTACAAGGGCCAGCCGTCCGGGAAACGGTTGCAGTTCATGCTCCGGCGCTGCGACAGGGCAGGGGTCAAGCGGTTCGGGTTCCATGCGATCCGGCACCTGACCGCCTCGACCCTGTACCGGGCCGGCTATCCCAGCGTCGTCATCCAGCAGATCCTCAGACACCAGCGGACCACGACCACGGATGCCTTACCTGAGGTCGCGTGGCCTGATCCTGGGATGATCCGGAAATTTGCGCCTACTAGGCTGTTCTGCTCCGTGTTCCCCGCGCCTGCGGAGATGAACCGAGCATCTGGTCTGTGTAGGAAATATGTAGGAACTTCCGCCAACACCCTGTGCTGGCCCGCTCTATCAGGCACATTCTGCACAGCATGCACACAACCGAGGGGTGCTGCCGGGCCGGGACTTTGTTTATAGTTTCAATGCGTTATTCCAATTCTAATTCGTAACAGCA
>DIXN01000038.1 GCA_002428705.1 Desulfovibrio sp. UBA6079 | reverse complement strand
CGATCTTGGCTCCGATGTCGCGAATGCGGGCGACCAGCTCCTCGTTGGCTGCCCCATCGAGGGGAAACGGCGTCTGAATGGGCTCGAGGATCGCCCCGGGATAGTCCCTGTTCAGGGCTTCGGCGGCCCTCCGGGTCAGTTCGAAGTCGCCGCCGATCATGGCCACCGGCACGTTGCCAGACTGTGAAATTTTGACGCATTCCAGGACCAATTCCGTCCCGTTCACTCGGCCGCGCAACGGCTCACCGAAGAGCTTGGCCGCCCACAGAACCGGGACGCCGTCGGCAACGACCAGACTCGCCCTGTACACCTCCTCCCTGAAGTCGGCATCGCGGCGAGCGAACATAATGAAATCGACATTGGCTGTGACGATGTGCAGGCTGCCGCCGTTTTGAACGGCTGAGGCGATCTCGCTCGCGGTCTCGGACAGTGAGACGGCGTTGAAGGGGCAGCCGAGGATATCGACGCGCGGATAGTGTTGGTTCATCATGCCTCCCTATCATTCTCCGCTACGGTCTGCCAGCCTCGGCCCAAGGCCCGCTCCAATCAAGAAAGCCAAGGATGCCGGGCGATCCCGACATCCTTGGCCAATTTCTCAGATCAAAGCGTGCGCCTAATTGCCGACGACACGCAGGCCCGTGGGCGGCTGGATGACCGTCACGGACCCGGAACCGGCCTGAACAGCGCCAACGTCCCAGGGCTTGGTCCGGACCTTGGAATTGATGTCCAGGTTGTAGTCCGGCAGGAAGCTCATCTCCGAGCTCGCGTCAAAGGAGCTTGGCAGGGCCGAGAGCAGCAGACCCTTGCTGTCGACATTGGGCTTGGTCCCGAACTGGCCCTGGGCCTCCTGGCCGGAGGACGACTTCAGGGAATTGAAGTTCGTCGTCGAGCCGTTCCATTGGAAGGCGTTGGTCGTGGCGCTGGCTCCGGACTTGTAATAGATATTGCCGTTCCAGCTCGATTTCTCCGAGCTGGTGTCGGTCAGGGCATAGGTGCCCCAACCGTAGAAGATATTGTTCTTGACGTTGATGGATGCCGTCGTGTCGTAACTGAATCCGCTCGCTGAGGAGTTGTAGAATGTGTTATGATAAAGGCCCAGGGTCTTGAACCCGCCATAGAGCTTTCCAATGACTCCTCCGGTATTCATCATGACGTTGTTATAGATGTAGGCTTCGCAGGTCGTCCAGTCGGCAGCGGGGAAGACGATGCCGTTGGAGGCGCCGACTATGGTGTTGCGGTAGGCGTAAAACTTGGCGGCCGCCCCGTTGCCGTGGTCATCGAAGAAGAAGGCGTAGGCGCCGTCGCCTGTGGCCTTGGAGAGGTCCATATAGTTGTCGTAGAAGTACATGGAGCCCGAGACCTGGATGCAGCCGATACCCTTGTTCGCGGTGGAGATGAAGGTGTTGCGGAACACCCGGATGTTCTTCGAGCCGGGCAGGGCCTTGCAGTCGATGGCCTGCATCTCCTTGGCATTGGTCTGCCGGACGTAGAAGGTGTTGTCGTGCACCGAGATGTCGTCGGCGATGTCGATCATGCCCGGCTGGCCGAAGTAGAGGATCTCGTTCCAGTCGGGGCAGTTCTCGGCGCTGTAGAGTTCGTTGTCGTAGATCTCCACTCCCTTGCAGATGATGGTTGCGAAGTGGCCGCGGGAGGAGGTGTACCCGGCCGGATTGAAAATACAGCCGGTGATTTTGATATTGGTGGTGCCCTGCTCCAGGAGGAAACCGACGTCCTTGTTGTACACCCGGATGCGACGCTCGCCGTTGTAGAAGCCATCCACCAGGATGTACTTCTTGCCGACGAACTGGATGCCGGCGTAGCCTCCGTTCATGTCCACCCAGGAATTGCCCCAGATCTTGTAGGTGATGTAGCCGCCCTCGTTCCATGAGGTGCCATTGCCAGTGGAAGAGTTGCCGAAGCGGGTGTTGCCGAAGGTGCCCTTCATGTAGACCACGTCGCCCGCTTTGGTCACACTCTCGGCCTTGGTCAGGGTATTGAAGGGCTTGGCCTCGGTGCCGGCGTTGGAGTCGCTGCCGCCGCCGCCGTTGACGTAGTAGCTGGCGGCCTGGGCCGCGGCGGCTCCGCCGATGGCCAGCGCGCAGACGAAGGCGGCTACGAGCAGGACCAGGTGTCGGATGCTCTTCATGGTGTATTCCTCTCTCATGGTATTGATTCTCTCTACTTTTGTCGTCGTGTCAAGCCCGGGCCGACGGGAGCGCCGGCCCGGACCGGTTTTTTCCATATCGTCGGCTAGTTACTCAGGGTGATGTTGTCCAGACTGCAGTTACCGCGGACCAGGAACTCCTTGACTGCGGTGATGGTCACGCCCGGTTGGGCATCGGCCAGGTCGGCGGCCAAGTCGCGGGTCACGGTATGCCAGGTGTTGTCGAACAGGCTGCTGCTCAGGCCGTGATGCACGGTATCGCCGCTGCCGAGGTTATCGGTTTTCGACCACCAGTAAACCAGCTCGCGGTCGCCGGCGGTGGTGGACAGCTCCACGTAGAAGACCAGGTTCGGGGCCTTCATGTCAAAGGACAGCACGAGCTGGCTGGTGTTGTTCCACAAGCTGCCGTCAGCCTTGTTCAGGCGGAAGCCGTTGTCGGTCCCGGAGCTGGTCAGGGCGATGACCCGGCCGTGGCTCGAATCCGTGACGTTGGCGATCTTGGCGCCTGCGGGGCTGCTGTCGTAGATGCTCCAGCCCGCGGTGTCTCCGTCCTCGGCGTCCTCATAGACCGCTTTGGTCGCGACCGGCTCCTCGGAGCCCTTGTCGTCCGTGGCCGCGAGGCAGACAAAGCCCACGACCTCGGCGCTATGGCTGGTTTCCGTATCCCGGGACTGCTCCTCCTGGGCCATCAGGTCCACGGAGTTGGGGCTGGCCGTGCCCTGGCGCAGGGCGCACGGATCGGAGCTGACCGTGGTCTGCATGGAGGCGAGGATGAGCGGGGTCTGGATGAAGCCGCCGCCGACGGCCACGGCCCCGAGCTTGTCGCTGACCGCGTTGCCGGTCAGGCCGGCGACGAAGGACTGGTCGTCCAAGCTGCCGGAGCCCGGCTGCCAGGCGATGTAGGCCACGTCCTCGGCGGCGTGACTCTGGCGGTTGCGCTGCTGCTCGGAGAGCATGATCTGGAAGCTCGAGGTGCCGATGGAGCGCAGGCGCTCGCTCACCGTGTCGGCTTCCTTGTAGGAGACCACGCTGGTCAGGACCACCGGGGCCTTGGCGAAAGCCTTGGTGAAGGACTTGGTGGCGAAGCTGCCGCCCGAGGCCTGGATCAGGCCGGCCTCGACCTGGCTGCCGTCGGCGAGGCTGAAGCGGCCCTTTTCCATGGCCAGGCAGGTCACCTGCTCGCCAGCATGCGTGCCGTCCAGGTAGTTCCATTCCTGGATGCGGATCTCGAAGCCCGTGGCGGTGACGTTGCGGATGCGCACCACGGCCGGGGCGGTATCGTTCAGGGACAAGGGACCGGCAACCACCACCGGGGCGGTGAAGGTCCGGCCGAAGCTGACCGTCTGCCAGCTGGTGGTCACGGTGACGGTCTTGGCCACATAGGCCAGGCTCGCGGGCGTGCCGCCCGAGCCGGGCTTGGACGCGGAGTCGTTGGGGTCGGTGCCGGCGGTCACTTCCTGGCCGTCGGAGGTGCCGTCGCCGTCAGAGTCAGCCTTGATCGGGCTGGTCTTGTAGGTCAGGGCCTCCTGGCCGTCGGAGAGGCCGTCGCCGTCGGTATCGGCCTTGGTCGCATCGCTCTTGTAGGTCAGGACCTCCTGACCGTCCGAAAGAGCGTCGCCGTCGGTGTCGGCCTTGAGCGCATCGGTCTTGTAGGTCGCGATCTCCTGGTAGTCGCTCAGGCCGTCGCCGTCGGTGTCGGCCTTGGCCGGATCAGTACCATAGATAGCCTCGTCGGCATCGGTCAACCCGTCGCCGTCGGTGTCGTTGACCACCGCCGGGACCTTGTAGCTGACCTGGTTGGAGGCGGCACTCTGCTGGCCGGTGCTGCTCTGGGCCTTGACCGCGAAATAATAGGTGGCCCCTTCGGCCAGCCCGGTCACGGTGCAACTGGTCGAGGCGGTCGTGCTGCTGGCGGTGTACGCCCCGGAGCTCAAGCCCCACTGGACCACATAGCCGGTCACCCCGGAGCTCGTGGACGCATTCCAGGCCAGTTGGACCTGGCCGGCGGCCGCTGCGGTGGCGAGGGACAGGGCGATCACGGCCCCCCACACGGCCAACCCAAGCACGCGCCGGGCAGGCCAGTTGAAGTTACGGAAAACGTGTGCAAAATTTGTCATGGCAACGCTCCTTGCGCAGGCCCTCCAGATTCCTCGAAGGCCAGCAGCGCAAGGACGCGCCGCTTCTACCCGGCAGCCTGGCAACCATATCGTGCCCACCGGGGCATGACGTAGGCCCATGGCTTTGCGTCCCAACCTTTCGGCTGGTTTGCCTTTTCGAGTTTCTTGGGTCACTGCTACATTTTTCATACTTTGACTTGAGCAAGACCCATACCAAAGTACCAGTATTACATTGTTGAATTACATCATTTTCATATCGTACAACAGAGAACGCCCCTCGGGCCGATTGCGGCCGCGAGGGGCGTCAACCGGCCGCGGGGCGGCCACGATGTCTCAGCTGTCAAGGAGCAGGATGCGGATGGCCTGCATGGCCGCCGCCTTGCGCTGCCTGTCGGTCGGACCGCTGCCCGCGCCGTCGGGAGTGGGGTCGAGCAGGTTGATCAGCCCGTCGCCGTCGTTGTCCTCGCTCCAGCCGGTGCCCCACTGGGCCACTTCCTCGGCGTCGCCGATGCCGTCGCCGTCGCTGTCGGCGGTGTCGGCATCGGTGCCGTAGTAGGCCTCCTCGCTGTCGGACAGGCCGTCGCCATCGGAGTCGAGAACCGGCACGCGGTAGCTCAGCTCGCCGGAAAGGTCGCTTTCCACCTCGCCCGTGTAGGACACGGCGGCGAGGTAGTAGGTGGCGCCTTCGCTCAAGTTGCCGATGACGCAGGTGGTGGCTTGGCCGGCATCCACGGACCCGGTGTAGGTGCCGCTCTGGGTGCCGTAGTAGATGCGGTAGGATATGCCCTGGCCGGCAGATTCCCAGGCCAGGACGAGGCTGGCGGCCTGGACCGAGGCGGGGCCGAGGATCATGAAAAGAGCCAGCAAGCCGAAAACGGCTGCGGCCGAAATGCCCTTGCGCTGCGAAGCGGATCGATGGGTAGCCATCGCGCATCCCTCTCTGTGGATGTCTGTCCGAGAGAGATGCGCAAGTGGGGCGCACTCTGCCCGGCAACCCTGCTACCGTATCCCGGGAGTCCCGTGACGTAGGCCAGTGGCTTTGCGTCCCAGCCTTTCGGCTGGTTTGCCTTTTTCGAGTTCGAGTCGTGCCAATGAACGGGCCTGGGGCCCCTGGAAGACTCTGAGCAAAGCTCATGCCAATCTTCCGGTGGCTGGCGCCTTGCCTAATGCATAACAACTCCGGCCCGCTGATGCAAGGGGGGAATGTAATTTTCAGTGTATTACTCTATATTAAATTGTATTACGCAAAGAATGCATCGCATTGCGCCCGCACCGCACCTCGCCTCCGGTCCACGGATAGTGGAGGCCGAACAGGAAAAGTGGACCTGCCCGCCAGGCGGTCGCCGGTTGCCAGCTCCTGGCGATGCGCTTATAAGGCCGCATGTCCGACAGATCCCCGCTCACCGCCTGGCTCCTGGCCAATCTGCCGCTGCTGGCCGTGCTGGCCGTGCTGGCCGCGTCCTTCGGCGACGAGAAAAGCCTGGCCTGGTTCTTCCGCCAGCACCGCAACGTCCACCCGGCCATCAAGGAGGCCATGTTCCTTGTCTCCGACTGGGCCATCCCGGCGCTCTACGCCGCCTGGGCGCTCCTCCTGGCCTACGGCCTGCGCCATGGCGACGCTCTGGCCTGGCGCCGGGTCATCGTCTTCGCCCTGCTCCAGGTCCTCGTTGCCTTTCTCGCGGTCCGTCTGCTCAAGATGGGGCTCGGCCGGCCGCGCCCCTGGATCCACGGCGACTTCGGCGGCGACATGGCCTACCAGCCCTTTAGCGCCGCAGCCAACTACCATTCCCTGCCCTCGGGCCACACCACCGAGTCCACGGGCGCAAGCGCCGGCCTGGCCGCTGTCCTCGGCCGCCCCCTGGCCGGGCTGGCCCTCGGCGGCATGAATGCACTGACCGGCTTCTCGCGCATCTATCTTGGCGAGCACCATCCGACGGACGTCTTCTTCGGGCTTTTGTGCGGCAACCTCGTGGCCTTCGGCTGCCTGCTCTTCATTCCCCGGAGGTCAAATGCGGCACGGAGGTCACATGCTGCGTGAGTTCCTGGCCGGCATCGGCCGCTTCTGCGCCGATCACCCCTATCTGACCCTGGCCCTGATCCTGGCGCTCCAGATCATCCTGCCCATCGATGCCCGCGGGCTGTGGTTCTCCGACGAGGTGCGCTACGCCGGCGTGCTGCGCGAGCTCCTCGATCGAGGCCATTGGCTCGTCCTGCATCTGAACGGCGAGATGTACCCGGACAAGCCGCCGGTCTACTTCTGGTTCCTGGCGGGCCTCAGCAAGGCCTTCGGCGGCCCCACGACCTTCGTCCTGTTCCTCGGCTCGGCCCTTTCTGGCCTCCTCTTCGTCTGGGCCGCGGTCCTCCTCGCCCGCTCCGTGGCCGGCTGCGGCAAGCTGGCCGCGCTCGTCTCGGGCCTGGTATTGCTCTCGCTCATCTACGTCATCGGCCTGACCCAGTACGTGCGCATGGACCTTATGTTCGCCGCGATCATTATCCTTAGTCAGGTCTGCCTCTACCACGGGCTGTCCGCCCCGGCTCCGAGCCGCCTGACCGTGGCCGGCTTCGGTCTGGCCGCGGTGGCCACGCTCATCAAGGGCCCCCTCGGCCTGGCCTTCCCGCTCCTCTCGGCGTTTGTCTTCTTCGCCTGGCGCGGCGAGCTTACCCGGCTGAAGCGCAGGGACGCCCTCCTCGGCTACGCCCTGGCCCTGGCGCTCCTGGCCGCCTGGGCCAGTGGTTCGCTCCTGGCCGAGGGCTCGGCCTACCTCGACACCGTGCTCTACAAGCAGGTCTACCGCCGGGCCGTGGACGCCTGGCACCACGACCAGCCCTGGCACCATTATTTCTGGACCCTGCCCCTGGTCTGGCTGCCCTGGACCTTTCTCCTGGCCTGCCTGCCCATGGGTCGCGCCCTGAGCCGCGGACACTGGCGCGCGCTCTGGACCATGCGCCGCGAGGCCGGAGGCCCGGCCTTCATCTGGGTCATGCTTCTCTCGGGCTTCGGCCTGCTGACCGTCGTCTCGACCAAGATCGTGGTCTACCTCCTGCCCATCTTCGCTCCCCTGGCCATCCTCACCGCCCGCGGCTTTTTATCCCTTTCCCCGGCCCTCGCCGGCCGTTTCTTCGGCCTCGTCGCCGGCCTTTACGGGCTTCTGGCCCTGGTCGCGCCCTTTGCCGAGATCGCCAATCCCTGGGGGCTGCGCGTCCAGGGGCTCGGGCTCGTCTGCCTCGCCCTCATGGCCCTCGGCGCCAGCCTTTTCCGCCTGCGCCACAGCCCCCTGCCGGCCCTGGCCGCGCTGGTCCTCGGGACCATCGTCCTGATCCAGCCCCTGGGCCGCCTTACCCTGCCGTCCCTGGACGGCGCCATGAGCCCTCGGGCACAGGCTTTGCTAATGAAGGACTACGTGTCCCGCGGTTATGCGCCGGCGGCCTTCAACACCTACGCTGGCATCTATAGCTATTATGCCGGGCGCGACGTGTTCGAGACCCAGGACCGGGCCGCCCTGTCCCGATTTCTGGCCGAACACCCGGCAGTGGTCCTGGCCATGAAGGAAAAGGATTGGCTGGCCTGGACCGAGCGCCCCGAGGGGCTGAACGTGGTCGAGCGGCAATTCCTGGTGGACCGGCCCTATGTCCTGGCGGTCAGGTCCGCGGGCCAGGCGATGAAAAACAACCAGCCGGAATGAGCGACGTATTACAAGGTATTACATAAAAGATCATGAGGTATACCTGAAACACGACAAAAAAGTCTATAACGGCAGCCAGCTAGGCCGCGCCACTCGCCTTACCCCCGATGGGTATAAGCAAAGAAAAGTTCAGCTGAAAATGTTGCACATGCTCGCCGCAGTGTGCTAACCTTTTGGGACTGGACAAGAACTACACCGGGATATAGTGATCATAAGCTCATGTTCGCCAATCGTCGCACACGTTACCTGCTGGCCATCAAGATGGCCGACTTCTTTGCCGGCTATTTGGCATTCACCTTGGCCGCGCTGTATACCAACACGTTCGCCGATGTGCGCACGATCGCCCATGATCGCCAGTTCTCCTTTTTCGTCCTGGCCATCGGCAGCTCGCTGCTCCTCATCTACGTCATACACAGCCTGTTCTATGATACCTTTTATGCCCGCAAAGAGTACTTCTACATTCCGCAGCAGAAGACGCAACTCAGCAACTCCCGGGTGGCCTTCCTCACCGACGCCGCTCTGTTCAGTCTCATCGACATCGTCTTCCCGATCGAAGTCTTTTCCATCTCCTTCATCCTCCTCTATCTCGTCCTTGCCTTCCTGTTCGATCCGATCTTGAAGTTCACCATTCTCTTTATTTTTCGCTTCATTTACACCAGCAAGAAAAACATCCGCAACGTGCTCATCGTCGGCACCAACCGTCGGGCCGCGGAATTCGCCAACTTCCTCGACATCAAGAAGTTCCTCGGCTTCAACGTCATCGGCTTCGCCGACAACGAGATCATCGACGTCGCCCCGGAGAAGGTGCTCGGCACGGTCGATGACATCCCCCGCATCATCACCACCAATGTCGTCGACGCCATCGTCATCCACCTGCCCATCCGCTCCTTCTACGACAAGATCTCCGAAATCATTACCTTCGCCGAAGGCCAGGGCATCATGATCCACTATCTGGCCAACTTCTTCGAGCCCCAGAAATCCAACATCAAGTCCTTCCAGCTCGGCTCCATCTCGACCATCGTCCTGCACACCGCCCCGCTCGAGGACTGGAAGATGTTCGTCAAGCGACTGGTGGACATCGTGCTCTCGGCCGGAGCTCTGGCCGTCGCCTCGCCGATCATCGCCCTGGCCGCCGTGGGCATCAAGCTGACTTCGCCCGGCCCCGTCTTCTATGCCCAGGAACGCGTGGGCTACAACAAGCGCCGCTTCCATATGTACAAGCTGCGGACCATGGTCCAGGCGGCAGAGACCATGCAGGACCAGCTCGAGTCCCTGAACGAGATGGACGGTCCTGTCTTCAAGATCAAGAAGGATCCGCGCATTACCAAGGTCGGAGCCTTCCTGCGCAAGTATTCCATCGACGAGCTGCCGCAGCTCTACAATGTCCTCAAAGGGGACATGTCCATCGTCGGACCACGCCCTCTGCCCCTTCGTGATTACAACCGCATCACCGAAGATTGGCTACGGCGCCGCTTCAGCATGCGGCCCGGCCTGACTTGCCTGTGGCAAGTGTCCGGGCGCAACAGTACGACCTTTGCCGACTGGATCCAGCTCGACATGAAGTACATTGACAACTGGAGCCTTCTTCAGGATTTCTACATCATGCTGAAGACTGTTCCCGTGGTCCTCCTGGGCTCCGGGGAGTAGAACCAACGAAAACCCGGCCGCATTGCCTGCTTTTTCGCCCCGCGAGCACCGCTCGGGAAGGGCGGAGATTTGGCATGAGACGGCCGGCTCGCCGACGGAAATCATAATGATGACGTCCATGAAATGGCCCCTCATCGCCCTGATGCTCCTTCTGCTCGGGGCCGCCGCTTGCATCAAGCGTCCGCCCGAGGCCAACACCAGCGTGCCGCCACCCGTGGACATGTCGATCAGGCCCGGCGACCTCATCCAAGTCACCTTCGCCTATGCGCCGGAGCTTTCCGGAGAGCAGCGCGTCAGCCCCGACGGCACCATCGAGATGGCACATATCGGCACGGTGAATGTTACCGGCAAGACGCCGGACCAGCTCCGCGTCGAGCTCATCGAAGCCTACGCGAGCCAGCTCCGCCATCCGGAACTGACTATAACGGTCAAGGAGTCGCTGGAGCGCCGGGTCTATGTCGGCGGGGAAGTGCATAATCCGAGCTACGTCCCGCTTACCAGCCAGATGACCGTGCTCGAGGCCATCATGGCTGCCGGCGGCTTTGATACGGTCAAGGCCGATCTCGATCATGTCACAATCGTCCGCTACACTGACGGAAAGCAGCAGGCGGTCAAGATCAATCTGAGCAAAATCATGCAGGGCGAGGTTCTTGATGTCTACTACCTGCAGCCCCGCGACATCATCTACGTGCCCAACAAGACCATCAACCTTTACATCCTGACCGAATAGCCCAGCGGGCCCGGGTAGATATGAACTACGACGAACGCAACGAAAAATCCTACGTCAGCTCCATTCGCGACCTTCTGAGCACTGCCTTCCGGCAGAAACGCAAGATTCTGGTCTTCTTCTGGGCAGTGACCCTGACCGTGGCCGTGACCACCTTCCTCAGCGACCGCATCTACGAGTCACAAGCCGACCTGCTCATGCGCGCCGGCCGCGAAGGCGTGGCCCTCGACCCCTCGATCTCGAGCCAGAACGCGGGGCTCATCGACATCAACCTGGAGAGCCAGCTCAATTCGGCCATCAGCGTCATCAAGAGCCGCGAGCTGGCCGAAACCGTGGTCCGGGTCATCGGCCTGGAGCGCTTTCTCGCCACACCTCCCAAGCCGGAATACGGGCCGGGCTTCAATCTCCGGGCCATGGCCACCGACGGGCGCTACGCAATCAAGGACTACGCGCGCAAGCTCGTGGCCTACATCTTCCCTCCCGAGCCCATGAACCCCGACAACCCGGCGCTCAAGGACACCATCACCCGGCAGGTGATGAAGAACCTCTCCGCCGAGCCGCTGCAGCGCTCCAACGTCATCACCCTGTCCTACAGCGCCTCGGACCCGCAGCTCGCCCAGGACGTGCTGGCCGCCTTTCTCCAGCTCTACATGGAAAAGCACATCCGCGTGAACCAGTCGCCCGGCACGGGCAAGTTCTTCGACCAGCAGGCCGAGAAGCTGCTCGTCGACATGCGCCAGACCGAGACCGAGCTGCGCGACTACAAGATCAAGACCGGCATCGCCAACGTCGACGAGCAGCGCAACATCCTCATGCACCGCTTCGGGAGCCTGCAATCCCAGCTCGAGGACAACGCCTCCAGCCTGGCCGCTTCCCTGGCCAAGCGTAAGGAACTGAAGTCCAGACTCGACGTGCTGCCCGAGAGCGTCGTCAACTCCGTGACCACCGGCTCCGCGGGCACCGCCCTGGCCGAGATGCAAAGAAAGCTCTACGAACTCCGCCTGAAGGAGCAGGAGCTCCTCTCCACCTACACCGAGCAGAACGTCGCGGTGAAAGAGATACGGCGCCAGATCAGGGAAGCCGAGGAGATGCTCAAGAAGTCCGACGACGTCAAGCAGGTGACCAAGGGCGTCAACGAGACCCACCAGAAGATCCTCTACGACTACCTGAACGAGGAAGGCGTCATCGTCTCCCGCAAGTCCCAGGGCACGGTGCTCGAGGAGCAGTTGGACAAGACCCAGGAGCAGATCAAGAAGCTGAACGAGCACGAGTTCGAGATCATGCGCCTGCAGCGCAGGCTCGAACTGCAGGAAGCCACCTACCGCAAGTATGTGGAGAACCTGGAGCAGAGCCGCATAGACCAGGCCCTGAAGATCGAGAAGATCACCAACATCTCGGTCATCCAGCCGGCCACCCTGCCCATCCGTCCGGCCAAGCCGAAAACCGTGATCAACATCGTGCTCGGCATGCTCCTGGGGCTGATCGGCGGCGTCGGCATCGCCTTCGTGCTCGAATATTTCGATCAGACCTTCAAGAACCCAGACGACCTGGAGCACAAGATCGACCTCTCGGTCCTGGCCTGCATCCCCCACTCCGGCTCGCGCACCCCGCAATCCATCCTGGAGGGTCGCCAATGGCCGCTGGCCCTGACCGAAGCCCTGTCCAACAATCCCGACTTCTCGCCCCGGGCCATGCTCGAGGCCGGCGAAGGGCTGAAAAGCCTGCCCGGCGACACTGCGCCCGAAAATGAGGATGGTGAGACGACCACCGCGGCGCCGCCCCGGAACCCCCAGGGCAAGATCGGACGGGTCGTGGCCGTCACCAGTTGCTATCGTGGCGAGGGCGTCAGCTCCGTGGCCTCGAACCTGGCCCTGAACCTAGCCCAGCAGACCTCCAGCCGGGTCCTCCTGGTGGACGGAAACCAGGAGCACCCGACAGTCCACAAGTTCTTCCGCTTCGACCAAGCCCCGGGGCTGACCGAACTCCTGGCCGGCAACGACACGACCCTCGAGACCGTCATCCACCGGGTCAAGGAGGCACCCAACCTGGACATCCTCTGCGCCGGCAGCACGGACTCGAACCTCCTGCGCTACTTCAACACCAGCGACTTCCAGAACCTGCTCGCCGACCTGAAGCGCGCCTATCGGGTGATCATCTTCGACACCCCAGCCGTGTCCGAAACCACTCGCGCCATCCGCATCGCGAGCCTGGTGGACGGGGTCATCCTGGTGGTCGAGGCCGAGAAGGTGCGCTCGGTGGTGGTGGACAAGGTCAAGCGCATCCTGCAGAAATCCGGCGCCCATCTTTTCGGCGCCATCCTGAACAAGCGCAGGTTCCATATTCCCGACTGGCTCTACAGCCGGCTGCTCTGACAGCCGCCGGAACCGAGGAGGGCCCGGCATGACCGAGCGCGTCCGCATCGGGCGGCTGGACAGGGAGACGTGGACGAAAGTCATCGACGCCTTCGACGACGCCAACCTCTACCAGACCTGGTCCTACGGCAGGGTCCGCCAGGGGGCGAAGCACGTCGAACACGCGGTCGTCGAGGATGCGGACGGCCGCCCCCTGGCCGCGGCCCAGGTCTGGTTGCGATGCTTGCCGCTCCTCAAGTGCGGCGTGGCCTACGTCAAATGGGGACCGCTCTGGCTGAGGCGCGACCATGAGCCCGATCCCGGAGCCCTGCGCCAGATGGTCCTGGCCCTGCGCGAGGAATATGCGATCAAGCGCAGGCTGCTCCTGCGCATCACCCCCAACCAGGTGGTCCTCGATCAGCCCATCGACCTGGCCGGATTCTTCGCAGACCTGGAATTCACGCCCTACCACTCCAACGTCTACCACACCGTGGTCGCCGACCTGCGTCCGGCCATCGAGGACATCCGCAAGGGCTTCAAACGGAACTTCAAAGCCAACCTTGGCAAGTCCGAGCGCCATGGAATCCGTGTGCAGCACAGCACCGACATCGCACACTGGGACACCTTCATGGAACTCTTCCGGCAGATGCAAGGCCGGAAGAAATTCCAGGAATTCACCAACTTGGACGACATGCGCACCATTCAGCTCGACCTGCCCGAGCATCACAAGCTGCGCATCTACCGGGCCGAGCTGGACGGCCGGATCGTCTCCGTCATCGCCGTCTGTTTCCTCGGACGCGGCGCCCTCTACATTCACGGCGCCACGGCCAACGACTCGCTCACAACCAACGCCTCCTTCCTTCTCCATTGGCATGCCATCCAGGATCTGAAGGCCCAGGGCTCGGTTTTCTACGACACCTGCGGCGTGAACGTGAAACGCAATCCCGGCGGCTACCAGTTCAAGTCTGGCCTTGGCGGCAAGCTCGGCCGGGAATTCGACTTCCTCGACTACGAGACCTGCGAGGCCCAGCTCAGCTGCCTGTGCTTCCACTCCGCTGAGAAGGCGATCATGCTCTGGCGCAACGTGCTGCGGTTCCTGCGCGCGATGCAACGGCGCCTGAGCCCAGACCGCAAGGCTCCCGAGGAGCGGAAATGACCCGCGCGCACCTTGCCGCCGCCGCCGACCTGTTCTCCAACCTCCTCTTCAGCCTGTCTCCCGGCCAAGCCACCGGGCAGCGGGTTCCCGTCCTCTGCTACCACCGCCTGCTGCCCGGTTTTCAAGAACCGGAGACGCGCGTTATGCGCATCTCGCCGGAAGCCTTCGAGACCCATCTGATACGCTTGCGCCAGGCCGGCTTCACCTTCCTAAGCCTTGGCGACTACGCCGAGCTGGCCGCCGGCCGGCGCCAACCGCCCCCACGGTCCGTCCTGCTGACCATCGACGACGGCTATGCCGACGTCCTGCCCCTGCTGCCGGCGATCGATGCCTGCGGCGCCCGGTTGACCCTTTTCCTCGTGACCAGCTTCATCGGCCAGGCCGGCCCCCGTTTCATGTCACCGCCGACCCCGGCCATGAAGGGCCATGCCGCGGCCCACCCGGACCTTTGGCGCTCTCTGACCTGGGAAGAGGTCCGCCACCTGGCCGAAAACGGGGTCGATATCGGGCTGCACGGCCACCGGCACCTGCCCCTGGCCTCCCTCGGACCCGACGAACTCGCTCGCGATCTGGCCCAGGCCGCCGAGATCTTCCGCCAAGAGTTGGGCCGCGCCCCGACAACCTTCGCCCTGCCCTACGGAAACCCGGCCGCCTTCTCATCCGGCGCGCTGCAGGCCCTTCGCAATGCCGGGCTGGACCTCGTCTTCTCCACCATCACCGGCCGCAGCCCCCTGCCGACTAGGCGCAGCCCCCTCTCGCGCCTGGTGGTCCTCCATCGGCACACGCCCGAGGACATAGAAAAAATGGCCCTCGGTGCCCGAGATTGGCTCGGCTCCATAAGACGCCGCCTGGCTCCGTCCATCACCACTCCCTAGCCGTCAGGCCAGGAGGGGAGAAATGAGCCCGGTTATCCGACCAGACGGCCGGCAACGGACAGCGGTGGTGCTCGCCTTCCCAACGGCCACCAGGGCTGAAAATCGAAGCCGGACCGTGCGTTTCGCACGAGCCGGCTTCGCCTTTCAGACTTGGGGAGCCGGGGAGTCGCCCGCCTGCGGGTGCGGGAGCAACGCCCGTTGCCCGCCGGCGGCTAATAATACGGCGCAAAGGCCGAAGCGGCGGAGATGAAGTTCCGTCCGGAGTAGTCTCCGGAGATGGCGAGTCCGGTCAATTGGCCTTGATAGCTGGTGGCCAGGATGGCGTCGAAGTCCGTGGGGTCAAGGTCAGGGAACCAGGTTTCGGAGGTACCGACAATACGCTGGCGGGATTCGAGGATGATGGTTTTCTGAGCCACGGTGATGCCGTTCTTGACGGCCCGCAGGGTGACCTGGACGGCTTCGGCCTTGGTGTTGGTCAGGGCAATGCCCTTCCAGACCACGTAGCCTGGGAAGTTGTTGGAGAAATTGAAAGCCATGTTGGGCTTGGTGAAGAGCGAGAGAGCGAACTGGGACAGGCCGCCGCCCTGGTTTTCGAAGGTCAGCTTGGCTTCCAGACCGCGCTGGAGCATTTCCATCCGACCCCAGGTGGCGCTGGGAGCGAGCGTGGAGAGGGTATGGACCGCGGTCATGCGCGCCGCAAGGCTGTAGGTCTGGTTCAGGGCCTCGAGGCCCTTGTCATCGTAGAGGATGAGGCGGTAGCCGGCGGCCTGACTGTCGTTGGTGTTGTTGGCCACGGTCAGGTAGCTGGTCCAGAAGGTGTCTGAACCGGTCAGGTGGGGGATGAGCAAGGCGTAATCCGAATCGTAGTTCTGGATGGAGAAATTGGTGCGAGAGGCCGAGCACATCCCCCTATATTTCGGGCCGTCGGTGATGTTCTTGAAGGCGTAGCCTGTGCCGCTGCCATCGCTGATGTCATGCAGCTCGAACTGGATGAAGGCGTCCGTGGGCGTATCGTAGCGGTTGATGACGATCAGGGCGTCGGTGGTCGGGTCCTCGCTGATGGCGAAGGCGAAGCCGTTCAGCTCCCGGGCCTTGTAGTAGGCGCCGAACTGCTCGATGACCACCATATGCGGCCCGTCGAAGGAACTGTCCCCGCTGTCGGAAACCTGGAAATTCCACAGCCCGGTCAGGTCGTAATTCTCTATCTGGGCGGCCTGGGAGACGGCGGGCAGGCCCAGCAGAAGCGCGGCCAGGGCCAGCAAAATAACTGCCCGAGTCGGGTTTGTTCCGCGGCAAACGGCGGACATGCGGTTACCCTCCATTCTTATGTAATCTCGACTCTTCTTGACGTAATCTTCTACTACGTGATATTATTATACCCTTTTGTCGTCTTACGTCAATCACCCGTCCGAGCGTAAAACAAAGAAAAAAGGCGCCGCTCATGTGAGCGGCGCCGTCATGCACCCTGGCCCCCCGGGGATACTACTTGAAGACCAGGGTCTGGTTCTCCAGGCCCACGGTCACGGTCTGCCCGTCGGCCACCTGTCCGCCGATGAGCGACCTGGCCAGCGGCGTCTCCACGTGCTGCTGCAGGTAGCGCTTGAGCGGCCGGGCGCCGTAGACCGGGTCGTAGGCCGTCTCGGCGATGAAGGTCTTGGCCGCCTCGCTCATGGTCAGGTCGATCTTGCGGTCGGACAGGCGCTCGCGCAGGCCGGCGAGCTGGAGATCGACGATACGGGCCAGCTCCGCGGGCAGGAGCGGCTTGAAGAGCACGATCTCGTCCACACGGTTCAAGAACTCCGGCCGGAAGCTGCCGCGCAGCTCGGACATGACCGCCTCGCGCACGCCCCCGCGGAACTCGCCCTCGGGGGTGATGCCCTCCAGCATGTGGCGCGAGCCGATGTTCGAGGTCATGATGATGATCGTGTTCTTGAAATCCACGGTGCGGCCCTTGGCGTCGGTCAGCCGGCCGTCGTCGAGTATCTGCAGGAGCGCGTTGAAGACCTCGGGGTGGGCCTTCTCGATCTCGTCGAAGAGGATGACGGCATAGGGCTTGCGGCGCACGGCCTCGGTCAGCTGGCCGCCCTCCTCGTAGCCCACGTAGCCCGGAGGCGCCCCGATGAGGCGGGCCACGGTGTGCTTCTCCATGTACTCGCTCATGTCCAGGCGGACCATGTTGTCCTCGGTGTCGAACAGGGCCTCGGCCAGGGTCTTGCACAGCTCGGTCTTGCCCACGCCCGTGGGGCCGAGGAAGATGAACGAGCCGATGGGCCGGCGCGGATCCTTCAGGCCCGCACGCGCCCGCAGCACGGCGTCGGCCACCGCGACAACGGCCTCGTCCTGGCCGATGACCCGCTCGTGCAATTCGTCGGGCAGCCGGAGCAGCTTCTCGCGCTCGCCCTCCATGAGCTTGGTGACCGGAATGTTGGTCCACTTGGCGATGATCTCGGCGATGTCGTCCGGTCCGACCTCCTCCTTCAGAAGCGAGGTCGAGCCTCCCGCGCCGCCTGCGCCAAGCTGCTTCTCCAGGCCCTGGAGCCGGCCGTAGCGCAGCTCCGCGGCTTTGTTGTAGTCGAGCTGGCGCTCGGCCTCCTCGATGGCCAGGCGGGTCCGCTCGATCTCCTCCTTCAGCTTGCGCACCGACTCGATGGCGCCCTTCTCCTTCTCCCACTGGGCCAGGAGCTCGGACTGGTGGTCCTTCAGGTCGGCCAGCTCGCGCTCGAGCTTCTCCAGCCGGTCGCGCGAGCTTGAGTCGGTTTCGCGCTTGAGGGCCTCGCGCTCGATCTCCAGCTGCAACACCTTGCGGTTCAGCTCGTCGAGCTCCGTGGGCATGGAGTCGATCTCGGTGCGGATCATGGCCGCGGCCTCGTCGATCAGGTCGATGGCCTTGTCCGGCAGCTGGCGGTCGGTGATGTAGCGGTGCGAGAGGACCGCGGCCTCGACCAGCGCGGCGTCGGCGATGCGCACGCCGTGGTGGACCTCGAAGCGCTCACGCAGGCCGCGCAGGATGGAGATGGTATCCTCCACGCTCGGCTCGTCGACCATGACCGGCTGGAAGCGGCGCTCCAGCGCCGGGTCCTTCTCGATGTGCTTGCGGTACTCGTCGATGGTCGTGGCCCCGATGCAGTGCAGCTCGCCTCTGGCCAGCATGGGTTTCAAGAGGTTGCCGGCGTCCATGGCGCCTTCGGCCTTGCCCGCGCCGACGATGGTGTGCAGCTCGTCGATAAAGAGGACGATCCGGCCTTCCGAGGTCTGGACCTCCTTCAGCACGGCCTTCAGGCGCTCCTCGAACTCGCCGCGGTACTTGGCCCCGGCGATGAGCGCGCCCATGTCCAGCGAGAAGATGGTCTTGTCTTTGAGGCCCTCGGGCACGTCCTGCTTCAGGATGCGCTGGGCCAGGCCCTCGACGATGGCCGTCTTGCCCACGCCGGCCTCGCCGATGAGCACGGGATTGTTCTTGGTGCGCCGGGAGAGGATGCGCACGCAGCGCCTGATCTCGGCGTCGCGGCCGATGACCGGGTCGAGCTTGCCGCGACGGGCCTCCTCGACCAGGTCGCGCCCGTATTTCTTGAGCGCCTCGTAGGTCTCCTCGGGGTTGGCCGAGGTCACCCGCTGCGAGCCGCGGACCTGGGTCAGGGCCGCGAGCAGCCGATCCTTGTCCAGGCGGAAATCGCGGTTGACCCGCCCCAAGCCCGAGGAGGCCGGGGACTCCATGAGCGCGAGGAAGACATGCTCCACGCTTACGTATTCGTCCTTCATCTGCTTGGCCAGGGCCTCGGCCCGGACCAGAACCTCGTTCAACCTGGGGGTGACGAAGACCTGTCCGGGCGCGGCGCCGGGGCCGGAAATCCGGGGCAGCTTCCTGAGCTCCGTCTCGAGGGCTCCGGCGTAGGCCGACGGCTCGATCCCGGCCTTGGTGAGCACGCTGCCGACCAGCCCGTTCTCCTGGGTGACCAGGGCGTAGGCCAGGTGCTCGGCGTCGATGGCCTGGTGGCCGAAGCGCACGGCCACGTTCTGGGCCTCGGACACGGCCTCCTGGGATTTTTGGGTGAACTTGTTCAGGTCCATGTTTCAAGACTCCTTTGGCGATAGGGCATACCGGCACACCTGGCCCCGCCGGCAAGGGCGCTAGAGCAGCCGTTTCAGTTCGGCAACCTGCTGCTCGAGCGTCTCGATGCGCTCCAGCAGATCGACGATGATCGAGCCGCCGATGGTCGTCAGCTCGAAGTCGCGGCAGATGCGCTCGAGCTTGCGGATACGGTAGACGTCGTCGGGCTTGAACAGGAGCTCGTTCTCGGCCGTTCGCACGGGCACGATCCAGCCCATCTCGACGATCTCGGTCACGCGCTCGCGGCTGGCCTCGGTCTGCTCCGTGAGCTGGGCCCAGGCGATGAGCCCGGAGCGGGCCGGCAGGGTGGAAGATTTTTTCAGGAACATGGCGTCACGTCCTTCGGATTCGTTGGTAAGCGGCCTGCCCGGCCGCCTAGCGCGGCGAGAAGCCGGTGACTTTGGCCAGCTCGTTCCAGAGATCGCGCTCGGCGTCGCTTGCGGCCTTGGGCGCCCTGATCATGAGCCGCACGTACAGGTCGCCGGGGTTCTTCGGACCTCCGAGGCCGCGGCCGCGCAGGCGCAACTTCTGGCCCGAGGAGCTGCCAGGCGGCACGGCCAAGTCCACCGGGCCGTCCAGGGTCTCGACCCGGATGGTCGCGCCGAGCGCCGCTTCCCACGGCGCGAGCGGCAGGTCGAGGATGATGTTCTCGCCCTCGAGCTTGAAGCGCGCGTGGGGCAGGATCCTGATCTTCAGGTACAGGTCGCCGGGCTCGCCGCCGCCGGGGCCGGGGTTGCCCTGGCCGGCCAGGCGGATGCGCGCGCCGTCCTTGATGCGCGGCGGGATGTTCACGCTGAGCGTCTTGGTCGCCAGCTGCGGCCCGCCGCCCTCGCCCATGACCTGCTCCTGCAGGGTGAGCGTCTTCACGCCGCCGCGGTAGGCCTCCTCCAGGGTCAGCTCCAGCTTGGCCTCGGCGTCGGCGCCGCGGCTCGGCCTGCGGCCGGCATAGGCGCCCCGGTGCCCGCCGGGGGCGCCCCCGCCGAACGAGCCGAAAATGTCCTCGAAGCCGCCCTGACCGCCGCCACCTCCGCCCCGCCCGGCGCCCGGGCCGCCCTGGCTGAAGCCGCCGGGGCCGCCGCCGGCCCCGGCCGCGCCGCCGAACAGAAACTCGAAGAAGTCGCTGAAGCCGCCGGCCGAGAAGCCGCCGGCCCCCCGGCTGCCGGCTCCGGGCCGGAAAGTGAAGTGGAACTGCTCCTGGCCCGGAGGCGGCCGGAAATCCTGGCCGGATTGCCAGTTCGGGCCGAGCGAATCGTAGAGCTTGCGCTTCTCGGGGTCTTTGAGGACCTCGTAAGCCTCGCTCATCTCCTTGAACTTCTCCTCGGCCTCTTTGTTGTCCGGATTCAGGTCCGGGTGGTACTTGCGGGCAAGCTTCTTGTAGGCCTTGGAGATTTCCTCCTGGGAGGCTTGGCGCTTGACCCCGATAATGTCGTAGTAGTCCTTGTATTTCACGCTCATCTTGAGTAGCTCTCCGGAGTCGGTCGGGCCGCAACCGCAACTGGGCGATCAATCATAGCGTATTAACGAGCCGACGTTTTTTGTCAAGAATCTGACACAACATGCCGCGCAGTTTGCCTGTTCTTCTCTACCACTCTGTCTCGGGACATGAAAACCCCCTGGCCGTGTCTCCCGCGACTTTCAATGCCCATCTCGCGGCCATGCGCCGCTCCGGCTGGCGGGGCATAAGCCTCGACGACGCCCACGCCTTCCTGGTCGAAGGCCGGCCCCTGGCTCCGAAATCCATACTCCTGACCTTCGACGACGGCTACCTGGACAACGCCGTCAACGCGTGCCCCCTGCTGGCCGAGCACGGCTTCCACGCGGTCGTCTTCGCGGTAAGCTCCCGGCTGGAGGCCGGCCCCTCGCGCCTGGGCACCGATCAGTTGCCGGACCTGGACAAAACCTACGCCCCGGGGCTTCTCGGCCTGCCCGAGCGCCGCGACCCCTTCCTGCGCTGGTCCGAGGCCCGGCAGCTCGAAGCTTCCGGAGTGGTCGCCGTCCAGGCCCATTCCCAGACCCACGCCCCGGTCTTCGCCGGACCCGGTTACCGCAAGTTCCACAAGCCCGCCCGGCGCTCGCGGACCTTCGACCTTCCCGAGGGGCCCGAAGGCGACTGGCCCTGGGGCCTGCCCCTCTTCCGCCAGGCCCCGGGCCTGGCCACCCGGGCATTTCTGCCCTCCCCCGAGCTCCTCGACCTGGTCCGCGCGAGCGTACCCCAGGACCCGGCCGCGGCCCGGGCCTTTCTCAAGGACCCGGCGCGCGCGTCCGCCCACCGGGCCCGGCTGGAGTCCCTGCCCCAGGAGCGCTGGGGCCGCTTCGAGACCGGTGCCGAGTACGCCGGCCGGGTCCGCGCCGACCTTATCGCCTGCCGCGAGACCATGACCCGCGAGTTCGGCCGGGCGCCCACGGCCCTGGCCTGGCCCTGGGGCGCGCACACCCCGGAATCCGTGGCCATCGCCAAGGAGCTCGGCTTCGGCCTGCTCTTCACCACCAGCACCGGCGCCAACCTGGCCGGCCGGTCCGCGGACCACGTCCACCGCTTCAGCGTGCGCGAGTCCTCGCCGCTGTGGCTGAAAAGCCGGCTGGCCATCTACTCCCGACCCTGGCTGGCCGGCCTCTACGGCCGTTTGCGCCGCTGACCCGGCCCCGGTTGACAGCGCCGCCGCCGATGACGAATTGTGGGCCATGGCCAAACGCGATCCAGGCAATCCCTTCTCGGTCCTCAAGGACCTGAAGATCAAGAAAAAGAAGCCCGCCGTACCGGCACCGCCGCCGGAGCCCGCGGCCAAGGCCGAGACCGAGGAGGATATCTTCTCCCAGGCCATGCTCGGCGTGGACCGGCTCGCCAACCAGGGCGGCCGGCAGATCACCCCGCCGCCACCGCCGCCGAGTCCGCCCGAGGCCGGCGCCGCCGACCGCGAGGTGACCGCGACCCTGGCCAAGTTCGTCCAGGGCGAACTCGACTTCGAGCTCGAGTCCACCGACGAATACCTGCTCGGCCACGTCCGCGGCCTGGACGCAAAGCTCGTCCGCCAGCTCAAGGCCGGCACCCTGTCCGTGGAGGCCCACCTCGACCTGCACGGCCTGAACGCGAGCCAGGCTTACGACGCGCTGCTCTTCTTCCTGCGCGAATCCTACCTCCAGGGCCGCCGCGTCGTGCTCCTGGTGCCCGGCCGGGGCAAGGGCTCGCCGCTGGGCCTGGGCGTCCTCAAGCAGGAAGTACAGCACTGGCTGACCCGCGAGCCGCTGCGGCGCATCGTGCTCGCCTTCTGCACCGCGCTGCCCCGCCACGGCGGCGCCGGCGCCCTCTACGTCCTGCTGCGCAAGCAGAAAAAGACCCAGGGCAAGATCAAGTGGAACCGCGAGGCACTCTACGGCGAGGACCTCGGTTTTTAGACTTACTTCCTAAAAATATTGAATAATACTGTCAGAATGACCGACAGGACGATGCCGGTCACGATGGGGATGTAGAGCCGGAACTTCTCCCGCTCGACCACGATGTCCCCCGGCAGCCGCAGCAGCTGGACACGCGGCAGGCCCAGGCGCTCCCAGGCCATGAGCCCCAGCCCGATCACCACCGCCGTCAATCCCAGGACCACGAGCCACCTGCCGAGCTGGGCCATGACCGCCCTCCCCTCCCCCTTCTAGCCCCCCGCCACGCCTTTGTCACCGCCCGGCCACGCGCCCGGCGCCGGACCCGGGCATATTTTTACGCCACATGCCCCACGCCGCCGCCCGCCGCCACTGCCTGACGGAAAAGACCCGCCGCATCCTGGGCTGGACGCTGGTCGCGGTGGGCATCCCGCTCTTCATTCTGCCCATCCCGCTCGGGCTGCCGCTGCTCATCCCCGGCTTCGGCCTGCTCGTCACCAGTTCCCCGGCCACCCGCCGCGCCGTCATCCGCCTCGGGCGAAAGTTCCCGGGGATATACCGGAAGATACGCGGCCGGGCGGGCCTCCGGCGGGCAGGGGGCGTTGCCCCCTGCACCCCCACCAGGAGGGAATGATTCCCTCCTGGACCTCCCCATCCTGAGGTTCGGAGGCCGGCGAGGGAAGACCTCGCCGGCCTCCGAACCTCAGACGAGCGGATTCACGAGGACATCCTTACCGCCCGGCAGGTCGGGGAATCGATCAAAAGACAGAAAAGCGCCATGAAGGTGAAGAGCCTGTCTGCGCGGGGCGGATATGCGGCCCTTCGACCGAATGCCCGCACCGACGAGTCGTCTTCATCCTCACCGGCAGCTTTCTCTTCCCCTCCGTTACCTCCGCCCCCCGCGAGGGCCATGATCCGCCTTCGTCGCCAAGCTGAAAATCGAAGCCGGCCGGTGTTCTTCACACCGGCCGGCTTCGATTTTCAGACTAGGGGGTCGAGGGGGGATTATCCCCCCTCGCGGGGTGCAGGGGCAGCGCCCCTGCCCGCCGGAGGCGCCACCTACTCCGATGCCAGGGCGACCACGGGGTCAAGCCTCGCGGCTTTGCGCGCCGGCAGGTAGCCGAAGACCAGGCCGGTGGCGAAGGCGCAGGAAAAGGCCAGAAGCGGCGGCCAGGGCGAGAAGGCGACCTTGCCGCCGAAGGTTCCGATGGCGGCCGCGGCCCCGAGCCCGAGGCCCACGCCGATGATGCCGCCGATGCCGCAGACGACCAGGGCTTCGGTGTTGAACTGCAGGAGGATGTTCTGCATGCGCGCGCCGGTGGCCATGCGGATGCCTATCTCGCGGGTGCGTTCGGTGACGCTGACGAGCATGATGTTCATGACCCCGATGCCGCCGACCAGGAGCGAGATGGCGGCCACGGAGCCGAGCAGGATGGTCAGGGTGTTCTGGGTCGCGGTCACGGCTTCCAGCAGCGAGGAGGTGCTGCGGATCTGGAAATCCTCGCTGCGGTGGCGGGAGAGGAGCAGCTCGCGAATGGCCGCCTGGGTGGCATCGACCTGGTTCACGTCGGCCACGCGCACCATGATGCCGTTCAGGTACTGCTGCTTGCCGAAGAGGCGCATGAAGCCGGTGGAGAGCGGCACGAAGAGCACGTCGTCCTGGTCGTCTCCCATGGCCGAGGCGCCCTTGGCGGCCATGACGCCGATGATCTCGAAGGGGATGTTGCTGATGAGGATGTACTGGCCCAGGGGATTTTCGACGTTGGGGAAGAGGTTTTCGGCCACGGTCCGGCCGATGACCGCCACCGGGGCGTAGCTGAGGACGTCGGACTCGGCGATGAAGGAGCCGCGCTCGGTGGTCCAGTCGCGGACCTTGGGAAAACCCGGCCAGACGCCCTGGACCTGGGTCTGGTAGTCGATGTTGCCGGCGCGCACGGTCACGGCCATGCCGCGCTCGGGGGCCACGGCCTCGACGTTGGCGACCTCGGCGATGGCTGTGGCGTCGCCCGGGACCATGGTGGCGATGTCGCCGGTGGGGCGCATGCCCGGGGCGCCGGGGATGACCATGAGCAGGTTGGTGCCCATGGCCTGGATGCGGGCCAGCACGTCGGCCTTGCTGCCGTCGCCCACGGCCAGCATGGTGACCACCGCGGCCACGCCGATGACCACGCCGAGAAGGGTGAGCGCGGTGCGGAAGAGGTTGGCGCGCAGCGAGCGCAGGGCCATCTTGACCGCCTCGGCCAGATCGGGCACGAGGCTCGCCCCGTGGGCCTGGCGGGGTTGGACGGAGTCGGCGATCCGGGGCCGGGCCGAAGCCGCGGTGGGCGCGTCGTCAACGATACGGCCGTCGCGCATGCGCACGACGCGGCCGGCGCGCTGGGCGAGCTCCGGGTTGTGGGTGATGAGCAACACGGTGCGGCCTTCGGCGTTGAGCTTGGCGAGCAGGTCCATGACCTCCAGGCCGCTCTGGCTGTCCAGGGCGCCGGTGGGCTCGTCGGCCAGGATGACCGGGGCGTCGTTCATGAGCGCCCGGGCGATGCTCACGCGTTGCTGCTGGCCGCCGGAGAGCTGGCTCGGCCGGTGGCCGGCGCGGTCGCCGAGGCCCAGGCGGGCGAGAAGCTCATGGGCCCGGGCCAGGCGCTCGGCGTGCGGCCGGCCGGCGTAGATGGCAGGTATCTCGACGTTTTCCGCCGCCGTGGCCGTGGCCAGGAGGTTGTAGCGCTGGAAGACGAAGCCGAAGGTGTCGCGGCGCAGGGCGGCCAGCGCGTCGGCGTCGAGGCCTGCGACTTCGCGTCCGGAGATGTGGTAGCTGCCGGAGGTCGGGCGATCCAGGCAGCCGATGATCTGCATGAGGGTGGACTTGCCCGAGCCCGACTGCCCGACGATGGCCACGAATTCGCCTTCGTGCACGTCGAGCGAGACCTCGTCCAGGGCCTTGAGCCCGCCCTGGCCGCTGCCGTAGATCTTGCTGACGCCCACGAGCGCCAGCAGCGGACGGCCGGTCATAGCTGCGGCCCCGTCATGCCCGGAGGGGCGGGAGGGGTGGAATTCTTGCCGTTGGTGCTCGTTTTCGCGGCCAGGGTGGAACCCGTCCCGGACAGGACGAGCGTCTCGCCGGCCGCAAGGCCGGTAACGACCTCGGCCACCAGACGGTCCACCAGGCCCAGGGTGACGCTACGCTGCTCCGGACCGTTTGCGCCGAGCACCAGGACCTCGACCGAGGCGCCCGAGGCCGGCTGGCCGCTGCCCGCGCCGGAGGACCGGACGGCCTCCAGGGGCAGGAGCGGCACGCCTCTGGCCTCGCCGAGCACGAAGAAGACCTGTGCGGTCATGTCGGTCATGAGCACGCCGTCGGAATTGTCCACGTCGACCAGCACGTTGAAGAGCACGACGTCGTTCTCCGTTTCCGGGGTCGGCTCGATCCGGCGCACCAGCCCGTGCCAGCGGCGCTCGGGCAGGCCGAGGATGGTGAAGTAGCCGGCCATGCCTTGCCTGATCTTGACCACGTCGGCCTCGGAAACCTGGGCCTCCACGGTCATGGTCGCCAGATCGGAGACGCGCACGATGACCGGCGTGGTCTGGTTGGCATTCAGGGTCTCGCCTTCCAGCGCGGTCTGGGAGGCCACCGTGCCCGACATGGGGGCGTAGATCTTGGTATAGCTCAGGTTGACCTCGGCGCCGTGCAGGGTGGAGGCGGCCTTCTCGATCTGGGCTTTAAGCGCCGCGATCTTGGCCTCGTCCACCGTGACCGCGGTCCGGGTGGTGTCCAGGTCGTCCTTGCTGATGTAGTCCGCGGCATAGAGCTTCTCGTTGTGCTCGTTCTGGACCTTGGCCAGATTGAGCTCGGCCTGGGCCTCGGCCAGCTGCGCCCGCAGGTTGCTCAGCTCGGCCCTGTCGGCGCGGACCGTGGATTCATAGGAGGTGGGGTCGATCTCGGCCAGGAGCTGGCCCTTCTGGACCGTGTCCCCGACCTCCACGTGGACCTTTTTGAGCTGCCCCGAGACCTGGGCGCCCACGTCCACGTAGTCCTTGGGCTGCAGCGAGCCGATGGCGGTCACGGTCTTCTCGATGTCGCCGGTGGCGATCTGCGCCGTTTTCAAGGCCGGACCCGCATCCGCGGACCTCTGATACCAGCTGAAGCCGCCGGCGCTTCCGGCCGCCAGAACCAGGAGGACGGCCCACAGCCACCAGCGCGAGCGCCTGCGCGCAGTGCCCCCGGAGGTTGTCGTAGTCGTTGTCATGCACGCTCCTTTGCGGCGTGTCGGCCACGCCCTTCATGCCTCCTTCAACGCGGCCCGGACGACAATCCGTCGCAGTCCGAGGGATGCATTGCATTTTCCCCGCCCGGAGGCGATGCCGGCGCCGTTTTTTTCCTTCACGGCCGGAAATATCCGCCGGGACGCGACGGAACGGGTGGAGCACTGCGTTATATTTTCCGTGGACGGCGTCCCGGGGAAGCCGCTAGATGGACTCGGGGCTGCGAACCGCGCCAGGTACGGCGCCGGCGCGCAGCTCCGCCAACGAGACATCGAAGCGAGGCCGGAAGTGTCCGAGATGCAGACCACGAGGCACGAGAGAGCCGACGATCCGGATCTTCCGCTCGTGCGGTTGATCGCCTCGGGCGACGGCGATGCGCTGGCCGCGCTCATGGACCGCCATCTGCACCGCGTCACGGCCCTGGCCGGGCGGCTCACCGGCAACGCGGCCGACGCCGAGGACGTGGCCCAGGAGGTCTTCCTCCGGGTCTGGCGGCACAGCGCCGGCTGGAAGAGCGGGCAGGCCAAGTATGCCACCTGGCTCTACCGCGTGACCCTGAACCTGTGCCACGACCGGCTGCGCAGGCGCCGGGAGACGGATATGGAAACCATGGACGAGCTGCCCGGCGCGAGCCCGGGACAGGAGGCGCAGTTGCAGCGCGCGGACGTCGCCCGGCGCGTGGCCGAGGCGCTAGCCGCCCTGCCCGAGCGCCAGCGCGAGGCCGTGGTGCTCAGCTACTACCAGGACCTGGGCAACATCGAAGCGGCCGAGGTCCTGGAAATTTCCGTGGAGGCGCTGGAATCGCTCCTGTCGCGAGGGCGGCGCAAGCTGCGGGAGCTGCTCCGCGACGAACTGGACGAGCTGAGGGGGGAGCCATGATGGAGAAAAAAGCCATGAGTTTGGAGAGCTTCGAGCGCCTGACCCAAGCCTACGGCGCCGCCCTCGATCGCTGGCCGGAGGATGAGCGCGTTGCGGCCGAGGAGCTGCTGGCCGCGTCGGCCGAGGCCCGGGCCATGCGGGACCGCGCCGCGGGGCTCGACCGCCTGCTCGACCGCCTGCCCGAGCACCGGCCCTCGCCCGCCCTGCGCGGCATGATCCTGGCGCAAACGGCCGGGGCGCCCCGGCGCGGCCTGGCCGCCCGGTTTGCCGCCGGCTGGCGGGGCTTCTGGGCCGAGCTCGGCCACCCCGTGCCCGTGGGCCTCGTGCTCGCCGCCTCGCTCACGCTCGGCCTCGTGCTCGGGGCGGGCACCTTCACGCGCGCGCCGCAGCCCGGGGTGGACCTGGTGCAGTTCGCGCTGCTCAGCGACCTCTACGCCCAGGAGTGACCCATGCCCGAGAACACGCGAAAAAGCCTGCGGCCGGTGCTCGTCGTCTCCCTGGCCCTGAACATGCTGTTCATCGGCCTCCTGGCGGCCCTGCTCCTGGCCGGGCCGGACTCCGGCCTGCCCAGCCTCAGGCACCCGCCGGCCGGCCCCCTGGGCGCGGCGCTCAACCCCCACCGGCTGCGCCAGGTGCTGCCCGAGTCGGCCAGACCGGTCCTCGACGCCACCCTGGCCGAGCACGAACCGGGAATACGGGCTCACGTGGACGCGCTCATGGCCGCCCGGAGAGAGACGGCCGAGGTCATCGCGGCCGAGCCCTTCGACCGCGAACGGCTGCAAACCGCGCTGGCCCGCCTGCTGGTCCTGGAGGACGCCGTGTCCGCCTCGGCCCAGGCCATGATCGTCGATCTCCTCGGCCGGCTTTCCCCCGCGGACCGGGCGACCGTCGCCGGCCTGGCCCAGCCGCCCGCGCCGCCCAGGGAAGAACGGCAACAATGAATCGAAGAAGAACAGCCGCCATCAAAAGGGAAGTGCGGCTCGGCCCGACTGCAGGCTCCCGGCCATCGCACCGGCGCCCTTCTCGATCCGAGCCGTAGCCTTCTGCCAGAGGTTTCCAGATCCCAAACGAGGCGATGCCCCGCCTTCTGTCGCAAAACAGCCGCCATGAAGGGTAAGAAAATCGCGGTTCCGGTCGGTTGTCCGGTCCTTCACCCGGGACGCCCGCGCCGATCCGAGCCGCCTCACCCTCACCGGCTGCCTTTTCTTCTTCTCATCGCCCACGAGACCTGCGAGGGGCATGACGCACCCTCGTCACCCAATCTGAAAATCGAGGCCGGCCGGTGTTCTTCGCACCGGCCGGCCTCGATTTTCAGACTGCGGGGTCAAGGGGGCTCAGCCCCCTTGCGGGGTGCAGGGGCAGAGCCCCTGCCCGCCGGAGGCTATTTGAACATCAATTTCATGCCCAGCACGCACAGGGCCAGGACCAGGGTCGCGGCGTTGGCCGCGATCACCGGCCCGGCGCCGGCCACCAGGCCGTAGGCCAGCCAGCAGCTGATGCCCAGGCAGAAGAGCACGTACATGCCGAGCGAGATGTCGCGGGCGTGGCGGGAGCGCCAGGTCTTGACCACCTGGGGGACGAAGGCGGTGGTGGTCATGGCGGCCGCGGCGTAGCCGAGGATGTCGATGAGCGTGTCGGACATGGCTCACGTCCTTCAGAGCATGTTGACCGGATCGAGGTCGAGGCTCGCGCGCAGGCTGCCGTTTCTGGGCAGGCTTTCGAGCAGGCGGCCGTAGACTTGGCGGATGGCCAGCCAGTCCGGGCTTTTGAGCAGGCAGTTGAAGCGCTTGCGGCCGCGCAGCTGGGCGAGCGGCGCAGGGGCCGGGCCGAGGACGCGCACTCCGGCGTCCTTGCCCGCGCTGCGCAGGGCCTCGGCGCCGGCGGCCAGCAGCGCCGGGGCGTCGTGGGCGTCCAGGTCGTGGGACAGGCGGATCAGGGCGAGGCGGGCGAACGGCGGGTAGGAGAACCGCCGGCGGCTCTCCAGCTCCTCGGCGTAGAAGCCCTCGTAGTCCGCGGCCAGCACGTAGCGCCAGAAGGGGTGGCTCGGCTTGTGGGTCTGGATGAGCACCCGGCCGGGCTTGTCGCCGCGTCCGGCCCGGCCCGAGACCTGGACCAGGAGCTGGAAGGTGCGCTCGGCGGCGCGGTAGTCCGGCAGGTTGAGGCCCAGGTCGGCGTCGGCCACGATGGCCAGGGTCACGCCGGGGAAGTTGTGGCCCTTGGAGAGCATCTGGGTGCCGACCAGGACCTGGGCCTTGCCCGCGGCGAAGTCGGCCAGGATGGCCTCGAGGCGCTCCTGGCGCCGGGCGCTGTCGCGGTCCAGGCGCAGGATGGCGGTATCCGGCGGCAGGACCGCGGTCAGCTTCTCGGCCAGCTGCTCGGTACCCTCGCCCATGGGCAGGAAGTCGGTGGACTTGCAGCTCGGGCAGGGCTGGGGAAAGTCCAGATGGCCGCCGCAGTAGTGGCAGAGCAGGCGCTCGCGCGCCTTGTGGTAGGTGTAGGCCACGCGGCAGGCCGGGCAGCGCACGACCTCGCCGCAGGCCAGGCAGTACATGACCGGGGCGTAGCCGCGGCGGTTCAGGAGGATGACCGCCTGGTCGCCGGCGGCCACGGTCTCCTGCAGCGCCTTGAGGCTCACGGGCGAGAGGCCGGTGGAGACGTCGGTCTCGCGGGTGAGCGGCACGAGGGCGACCTCGGGCAGGCGGCGCGCGCCCACCCGGTGGCGCAGGCTGACCATGGGCATGTGGCCCTCGCGGGTGGCGTGGAAGGTCTTCAGGTCCGGCGTGGCCGAGCCCAGGACGAGCAGCGCCCCGGCCTGGCGGGCGCGGAACCAGGCCACCTCCTTGGCCTGGTAGGGTAGCCTCTCCTCCTGTTTGAAGGACTCGTCGTGCTCCTCGTCGAGCACGACCAGGCCCAGGCGGGAAAGCGGCAGGAAGAGGGCCGAACGGGTGCCGATGACCAGCCGGGGGGCGTCCGAGCGGGCCAGCTCGGCGAACAGGGCCTCGCGCTCGGAGGGCGGCCGGGAGCCGTGGTAGAGCCTGGGCTCGGCCCAGGGCAGCTCACTGGCGGCCTCGCGCGCGAGCGCCGAGGCCAGGGCGACCTCGGGCGCGAGCAACAGGGCCGAGCGGCCGGCGGCCAGGCAGCTCGCGGCCAGGCGCAGGTAGAGGAGCGTCTTGCCCGAGCCGGTCACGCCGAAGACCAGCCGGGCCTGGCCGGACCAGGCCGAGAGCGCACCGGTCAGCTCGGCCAGTGCCGCCTCCTGCTCCGGGGTCAGGGTGCAGCCGGCGCCCGGCGGCTCCTCCACGCACGGGGAGGCCGCCGCCTCGAGGGGCGCGCCCAGGCGGACGAGGCCGCGGCGCAGCAGCTCGCGCAGGGGGCTGGCGGCCGACGGCCCGAGGGCGGCCAGGAGCACGGCCCGGGGCGTAGGGCCGCGCTCGAACAAAGCCTCGAGCACGGCCAGTTGGCGCTTGGCTCCGGGGCGCACGGCCCAGGGCGGGTCAACTGCCAGGCTGACCCAGGGCTCCTCGCGGCCCTGGGGGACCATCTCCATGTCTCCGGCGGCGAACAGCCCGGCCAGCCGGGCGCGCTCGGCCACGGGCAGGCTTGAGAGATCTCGGGCGGCGAGCAGGCGGGTGCCGGCGGCCTCGGCCAGGCGGAAGCGCACCTTGGCCGACTTGAGCCGTCCGGGCAGGACCGAGGCCAGGATGCGCCCCGGCGACATGAGGTGCCGCGAGGAGAGGTTCCTGACCAGCTCAAGGTAGCCGGCGTCGAGCAGCGGGCGGGCTTCGAGCGGCCAGACCAGGGATTTGAGCTCCATGCCCGGCGGAGGGGTTTCGGCCGGAGCAAGGAGCACGGCCAGGCGCATGGAGGAGCCGAGCGGCACGACCACCCGCTGGCCGGGGACGAGAAAGCCCTCGGGCAGACCGTCGGGCGCGGCGTAGGTCAGGCTGGCAAAGGGCGGGCTGGCCAGGGCGGCGAGCCACAGACGGGACACGGCGGAGCCTCCGGGGCTAGGCGCGCCGGCCAAGAAAAACCCGGCCCCGGAAGCGCGCCTCCGGGGCCGGGTAAAAGGCGCGGGACAAAATCAGCACGGCAGCAGCTCGTGGATGCGCTGGCGCAGGTCGTCGTGGAGATCCTCGTCGTGCAGGGCGAAGTAGATGTTGGCCGTGAGGTAGTCCACCCAGTCGCCGGCGTCGAAGCGCTGGCCGCGGATCTTGACCGCGAGCAGGCGGTTGTTGCGGGCCAAGCCCTGGAGCGCGTCGGTCAGCTGGATCTCGCCGCCCACGCCGGGCTGGACCTTGTCCAGATGCTCGAAGATCTCGGGGGTGAGCAGGTAGCGGCCGACCACCGCCAGGCGCGAGGGCGCCTTGGACACGGACGGTTTCTCGATCAGGTTCTTCACCCGATAAAGGCCCGGGGCGTACTCCTCGCCGTCGATGATGCCGTAGTTGGAGACCTTGACCTGGGGCACTTCCATGACGCCGATGACCGGCATGTTCTCGGTCCGGGCGACCTCGATCAGTTGGCGGATGCCCGGCTCGGCGCCGAACATGAGGTCGTCGCCGACCATGACCGCGAAGTTGTCGTTCTTGACCACCTCGCGCGCGCAGAGCACGGCGTGTCCCAGGCCCAGCTGGACCTTCTGGCGCACGGAGATGATGTTGACCATCTCGGCCACCTCGCGGATCTCGCGCAGGAGCTCGAGCTTGCCGGTGCGCTCGAGCACGCTCTCCAGGATCAGGTTGTGGTCGAAGTGGTCCTCGATGATCTTCTTGTTCTGGTTGTTGATGAAGACCACGTCGGACAGGCCGGAATTGATGGCCTCCTCGACCACGTACTGGATGATCGGCTTCTTGTAGACCGGGAGCATCTCCTTGGGGATGTTCTTGGTCGCCGGCAGGGAACGCGTTCCCCAACCGGCCACGGGAATGACTACCTTGCTGACCTGCATCGAATGAACTCCTTGACGTTTACGCTCCCGGCCCCAACCTGCGCTCTGGTCAGCGCAGGCGGTCCTTCAGGACCTGGGCCAGTTCATTACCCAACGTATCAACCAGGCCGCCGTCCTCGCCCTCGACCATGACCCGGGCCACCGACTCGGTACCCGAGTAGCGCAGCAGCACCCGACCCCGTCCTTTCAGCCTGGCCTCGGCGCCCTTCACCGCCCGGCCCACCTCGGGCACGGTCTCGAAAGGCACCTTGCGTTCCACGTGCACGTTCAGGAGCACCTGGGGGAAGGGGGTGATCAGATGCGAGAGCTCAGAGAGCGGGCGACCTTTCTCTTGCATGATCCGTAGTAACTGAAGGCCGGCCAAAATACCATCCCCCGTGGTGGCGAAATTGATGAAGATGATGTGGCCGGACTGCTCGCCGCCGAGCACCGCCCCCTCGCGGCGCATGGCCTCGGCCACGTAGCGGTCGCCCACCGGGGTGCGCAGGAGCCGCCCGCCGGCGTCGTTCATGAAGATCTCAAGGGCCATGTTGGACATGACCGTGGACACCAGCAGCCTGCCCGGCAGCTCGCCCCGGGACATGAGATCGGCCGCGCACATGGCCATGATCTGGTCGCCGTCGATGATGGTGCCGCGCTCGTCGACCACGATCAGCCGGTCGCCGTCGCCGTCCAGGGCCAAGCCCAGGTCCGCGCCCTGGGCCCGGACCTCGGCGGCCATGACCTGGGGATAGAGCGAGCCGCACTTGTGGTTGATGTTGGTGCCGTTGGGCGAGGCCGAGAGCTTCACGACCTCGGCTCCGAGCTCCTCGAAGACCAGGGGCGCGACCTTGTATGTGGCGCCGTTGGCGCAGTCCAGGACGATCTTCAGGCCTTCGAGCGTCAGGTGCTGGGGAAAGGAGTTCTTGAGGCTGACGATGTAGCGGCCCGGGGCGTCGGCGATCTTGAAGGCCCGGCCCACGGCCTCCGAGCCGGGGTACTCCCAGGCCTGGCCCGAGGCCACGGTCAGCTCCGAGATGCGGTCCTCCAGCTCGTCGGCCAGCTTGAAGCCCGAGGCGTCGAAGAACTTGATGCCGTTGTCGGTGTAGGGGTTGTGCGAGGCCGAGATGACCACGCCGACGTCGGCGCGCATGTTCTTGGTCAGAAACGAGATGGCCGGGGTAGGCATGGGGCCGACCAAAAGGACGTCGAAGCCCGAGGCGCAAAAACCCGAGGTCAGCGCGGTCTCGAAGATGTAGCCAGACAGGCGCGTGTCCTTGCCGATGACCACCTTGGAGCGGTGGCCGCCGTTTTGCTTCAGGACCTTGCCCGCGGCCAGGCCCAGGCGCAGGGCGACCTCCGGGGTCATGGGATAGATGTTCACCTGACCGCGCATGCCGTCGGTGCCGAAGAGCCGTTTGCTCATGATCTGGTCATACTCCTTGCGGACGGCGCGCGTATCGGCGCCGGTACGATCTTTTCGCGCGGGTTCAACCGCCGTTCCCCGGAATGACCTTGACGTTCACCCGGGAGGGCTTGGCCTGGACGAGCCGGGTACGCTCGGGCAGCTCCAGGCGGTAGAGGGCATCGAAGCTGCCGGTCTCGAGCTTCCTGTCCAGGAGCAGGCTGGCCTTGACGCTGCCCCGCAGCTGGCCGGAGGTGATGAGGGAATCCGGGGCCTCGATCAGCAGCCGGACCTCGGCCGGCTCCACCGTGACCCGGCGGGACAGCTCGTCCGGCACCTCCACCGGCACCTTGATCCAGATCTCGCTGGTCTTGGGGGCAAAGGTCAGGCGCACCCGGACCTCGGCCGGCACAGCCTCGGCACCCGGCGGCAGGTCGAGGCCGCGGGTGACGGTGAACGTCTCCGGGACCTCGGCCTCGAGAATGATCGGGGCGGTGCGCACCCTGGTCATGGAGGCGAACAGGGATTTGGGCCCGCGCACCTTGACCTCGGCCGGCTCGATCACGGTTTCGATCAGCTTCCAGTCGTGCTTGAGCTCGCCCCGCCAGACCGCCTCCACCGGCAGGGTCTTCTCGGCCACGGGCTCGACCTCGAGGATCGCCCGCGAGGGGGAGATGTCGACCACCTCCAGGGCGCCGGACAGGGGCAGCTTGTCCGCCTTGAACAGGACCACGTTCTCGCCCGGGGTAAGCGCGCTCAGGTCGAGCTCGTAGGCCAGGCGGCTCGGATCGAGGCTGCGGATGAATCCGCGCGGGCCGCGCACCCGGACCTCCAGGCGCGAGACTAGGCCCCTGGAGACGACCAGGTCCTTGGGCCGGTTGACGGTCTCGACCGGTATCTCCACCCGGGTCTCGACCCGCTCCCGGCCGGAGACCAGGTTCCAGGAGAAGACGGCCAGAACCAGGGCCAGGAGGACGTATTGCCAGTTGGCGCGCAGGGTGGCGATCATGATTTCCTGTTCAGCATGGCTTTCAGCCGGTCCACGAGCTCGCCCTCGGGGAAGCCGGCGATGATCTCTCCGCCGGAGGCGATCGATACCGTGCCCCGCTCCTCGCTGACGACCACGGCCAGGCAGTCGTTCTCCTCGGTCACGCCGATGGCCGCGCGGTGCCGCGTGCCGTAGGCCCGGGCCAGGTCCGTGGCCGGCGAGAGCGGCAGGATGCAGCCGGCGGCGGCGATGCGCTCGCCGCGGATGATGACCGCGCCGTCGTGCAGCGGCGTGTCGGGAAAGAAGATGGTCATGAGCAGCTCGCGGCTGACCGCGGCCTCGATCTCCACCCCGCTCTCGACCACCTCGCCCAGCGGCACGCCGAGCTCGATGACCATGAGCGCGCCGATGCGCACCCTGGCCATGGCCAGGGCGGCGGCACTGATCTCCTCGATGACCTTCTCGCGGACCTTGGCCCGGCGCCACAGTCCGCCGGCCCCGACCTCGGCCAGGGCTTTGCGGATGTCGCGCTGGAAGAGGATGATGATGACCAGCACGATGGAGCCGAGGAAATTGGCCAGGAACCAGTTCAGCGTGTAGAGCCCGACCACGTCCGAGGCGTAGTAGAGCACCAGCACCAAGACCAGGCCGTACATGACCGGCACGGCCCGCGTGCCCTTGATGAGCAGAATGAGCCGGTAGTAGATGTAGGCTACCAGCCCGATGTCCAGGACATCCCGCCAATTGAGGTTGAGCCAGTCGAGCATGGGTGTTTCCGGGGAACCCCTTGGAGGCCGTGAGGCAGTGTCCGCCAGGCGCGCGCCGCGGGGAACGGCCGACGGGTGTGCATTTTTAGCAGAGGGTACGCGGGATGGCAACCGGCGGCTGTGGGCCGCGATGTATGACAACGGGGAAGAGGGAAAAGCCGCCGCGAAGGGAAGAGGCGGGGGCGCGCCCGGCCCGGCGCGCCCCCGCCGTTTCGGTCAGCTCACGTCGTCCGGGGGCGATGTCAATCACCGAAAAGCTGCAGCATCAGGATGGCGGCTATGTTCGGTTGCGCCGGGAGCGGAGTGCCGATGCCTACCACCCAGTAACCCACGGCCGTGCCGCTCCAGTTCACGGTGTTGACCAGCGGCCCCTGGCCGAAGCGGTCGCTGCAGGGCACCCCGTAGACGGTGTTGCCGGAGGTGTTGAAAATGACGTCGGCGTAGGTGTTGTAATAGGGGCTGTTCGGCTGGACCTCGGAAAAGACCATTCGTGCGGGGTCTGCGGCAGGAAACGCAAGGCTCTGCCGCCCCCAACCTCCTCCCTTATCAGCTCTTCCGTTCCCTTTTGTAGCCACGTTTTATCCCTCCACCCCTGCCCGGCTCGCTTGATGCCCGTCTCGAACGTCCTTGATTCAGCGGTTTTTCTCTTCGGGGGGTCTTGATTTTTGTAGACGACCGGTCTACTAATGCCAGCATGAAGCGCGACACGAGGCAGGCCATCATCGAAGCCGGCGCGGAGCTGGTCCACCGCCAGGGATTTTCCCGCACCGGGCTGCAGGAGATCCTCGCGGCGGCAGGCGTGCCCAAGGGCTCGTTCTACTTCTACTTCGCCTCCAAGGAGGAGTTCGGCCTGGCCCTGATCGAGCACTACCGCCGGACCATCGGCCAGAACGCGGCGGCCCTCCTGGGCGACCGGAGCATCCCGCCGATTGCCCGCCTGGCGCGGTTCTTCGCCCGCGTGCGCGAAAGCATGGCGGCCGGCGGCTGCGAGCGCGGCTGCCCCATCGGCAACCTGGCCCAGGAGATGAGCGACCTCTCCCCGGCCATGCGCGAAGGGCTCAAGGAGGCGCTCGCCGGGCTGGACGCCGGATTGCGCGGGGTCCTGGGCGAAGCCGCCGAGCGCGGCGAGCTGCCGGCTGGCCTCGATCCGGCCCGGACCGCGGCCTTCATCCTCGACGCCTGGGAAGGCGCGCTCCTGCGGATGAAGGCCGAGAAAAGCGTCGAGCCCCTGCTGCGCTTCGAGGAGTTCATCTTCACCCGCGTGCTCGGCTGAGACTTTGTTTTTTATTTTGCCCTGGAAATAGTTGACCGGTCTACTTCAAAACAAACCCGCAACCAGGAGAAACCCCATGTTCCTGCTCGAAACCATCAAGCCCGGCGAAGCCACCGGCCCGGTGGCCGAGGCCTACTCCATCTTCCCGCCCGAAATCGGCGTGATTCCGCCGCTTGAGCTCCTGAGCGCCAGCCCCGGCATGCTCGCCATCCACACCAGGAGCCTGCGCTACTTCATGTCCCATCCCAACTTGAGCGCCCCGCTTCTGGCGGCCATCCGCTACGTGTCCGCCGCCAAGTCCGGCCATCCCTTCTGCGAGCCTTTCAACGGCGGCCTGCTGACCAGGATGGGCGCCACGCCCGACTCCCTGGGCAAGCTGACCAGCGAGCAGGACAGCGTGCTCGAGCCGCGCGAGGCCGCCCTGCTGGCCTTCGTGGCCAAGGCCCTGGAAGCGCCGGCCTCGGTCACTCAGGACGACATCGAGGGCTTGCGCGCCCGGGACTATCTTGATTCCGACATCTACGACGCCCTGGCCCACGCCGCGAACATGGTCGCCGTCTCCGTCATGTACAAGACCTTTGTTCGGGAATAGGCCCGCGACCTATCACCGACGTGAAAGCCCCCTGGATCGCAAGGTCCGGGGGGCTTTTCGGTTGGAGAAGAAGAGCCGCAAGGTGGAAAACGGCTGGCGCGGTCTGCGGGCGTGTCCGGGCCGCATGCGGCTTGCCCGGGGATTGGCCGGCGATCTCCTGGGCTGGCGGGAGCCTCAGGGCAGCGGGCTTGGATTCGGGATCGGCGAATGAGGACGGGGAGCCCCACGCAGCCGGGGCATGGACTTCGAGGCAGAAAGGATTGCAGGTGGATTGGCAGGCTTTGGACCGGGCGCTCAACCATGCAAGCGCTGACTGCCGGTCCGGGCTCAAGGAAGGGGCCGCAGACCCGAAGCCCTCTCCTCTCCCCCGCTCCCCTCCTTTACGGCCTCTTCTCTTCCTCTCCGACGCCGGGCTTGGCCATGGCCGCGACCAGCTTCAGGGTCTTGACCGTGGCGGCCACGTCGTGGACGCGGTGGATGTGGACGCCGCGCGCAGCGAGCAGCGCCGTGGCCACCTGGGTGGCGGTGCCCCGCTCGCCCACGGGCAGGCAGAGGAGCTTGTCCAGCCAGCTCTTGTTGGACAGGCCCATGTACAGCGGCCGGCCGAAGCTCGCGAAGCGCTCGATGTTGCGGAAGATCTCCAGGTTGTGCTCGAGCGTCTTGCCGAAGCCTATGCCCGGGTCCAGGGCGATGCGCTCCTCGGGCAGACCGGCCTTGACCAGCGCGCCCAACCGCTCCTCGAAGAAGGCCATGATCTCGGCCACCACGTCGCCGTAGCGCGGGTCAAGCTGCATGGTCCCGGGCGTGCCTTTGGCGTGCATGAGCACGTAGCCCGGGCGCATGTCGGCCAGCATGTGGACCATCTCCGGATCGAAGCGGGCCGCAGAGATGTCGTTGACCATGGCCGCGCCGTGCTCGACGGCGGCGTAGGCGGTCTCGGCCCGGTAGGTGTCGATCGCAACCACGGCCGGCGAGCCGTCGGCGCGCAAGCGCACGCTCGTCTCGCGGACCACGGGAACGATACGCGCGCATTCCTCGGCTGCGTCCACCGCCCGGCTGCCCGGCCGGGTGGACTCGCCGCCGATGTCGATGATGTCCGCGCCCTCGCGCAGGAGCTTTGCGGCATGGGCTGCGGCCGCGGCCGGCGCGGCGTGGAGCCCGCCGTCGAAGAAGGAGTCGGGGGTGACGTTGACGATGCCGGCGACGAGAACGGGGGCCGGGGTCAAGTCCCGGCCCCCGAGAAGCGTCCAGACGGGAGCGGCCACTACTGCACCGGCTTGTCCGGCTCGTCGTCGCTCAAGGCGAAGTCCTCGTCGGGCTTGTGGCCCTGGGCGCCCGAAGCGGCCGCGGGAGCCGGCCCTGCGCCGCCCGCGGGCGAGGCGTCGGGTTTCCTGGGCGCGGAGGCCGGGGGCATGGGCGGGAGATCCTTGCCGGCGATGAGCAGGTCGATCTCCGTGGCGCCGATGGTCTCGCGCTCCAGGAGCGCCGCGGCGATGCGGTGCAGGGCGTCGCCGTGCTCGGCGAGGATCTTCTTGGCCTTGGTGTGGGCCTCGTCCATGAACCGCCGGACTTCGGCATCGATCTGCCGGGCGGTGTCTTCGGAGTAGTCCTGGTGATGCACGAGCTCGCGGCCGAGGAAAAGGTGATCCTGGTTCTCGCCGAAGGACAGGGGTCCGAGCTTCTCGCTCATGCCGAACTGGCAGACCATCTTGCGGGCCATCTTGGTCGCCCGCTCGATGTCGTTGGAGGCGCCGGTGGTGATCTTGCCGGTATAGAGCTCCTCGGCCACGCGGCCGCCGAGCATCATGGCCAGCTGGTTCTCGAGGAACTCCTTGGAGTAGTTGTGGCGGTCGTCCACGGGCAGCTGCTGGGTGATGCCGAGCGCCATGCCGCGGGGGATGATGGACACCTTGTGGATGGGGTCGGTGCCGGGCAGGAGCTTGGCCACCAGGGCGTGGCCGCCCTCGTGGTAGGCGGTGGTGCGCTTCTCGTCCTCGGAGAGGATGAGGCTGCGCCGTTCCTTGCCCATGAGCACCTTGTCCTTGGCCTCCTCGAAGTCGGCCATGTCCACCGCGGCCTTGTTCATCTTGGCGGCATGCAGGGCGGCCTCGTTGACCAGGTTCTCGAGGTCGGCGCCGGAAAAGCCCGGGGTGCCGCGGGCGATGACCTCAAGGTCGACCGCCGGGGCCAGCGGGGAGCGCCGGGTGTGGACCTGGAGGATGCGGGTCCGGCCGCGGAAATCCGGGGTGGGCACGACCACCTGGCGGTCGAAGCGCCCGGGCCGCAGGAGCGCCGGGTCGAGCACGTCGGGCCGGTTGGTGGCGGCGATGAGGATGACGCCCTCGTTGGACTCGAAGCCGTCCATCTCGACCAGGAGCTGGTTCAGGGTCTGCTCGCGCTCGTCGTGGCCGCCGCCGAGGCCCGCCCCACGCTGCCGGCCCACGGCGTCGATCTCGTCGATAAAGATGAGGCAGGGGGCGTTCTTCTTGCCCTGGATGAACAGGTCGCGCACGCGGGCCGCGCCCACGCCCACGAACATCTCCACGAAGTCCGAGCCGGAGATGGAGAAGAAGGGCACGCCGGCCTCGCCGGCCACGGCCCGGGCCAAGAGCGTCTTGCCCGTGCCGGGCGAGCCCACGAGCAGCACGCCCTTGGGGATGCGTCCGCCCAGGCGGGTGAACTTCTTGGGGTTGGAGAGGAACTCGACGATCTCCGAGAGCTCCTCCTTGGCCTCGTCCACGCCGGCCACGTCGGCGAAGGTCACCTTGGTCTGCTCCTGGGTGATCATCTTGGCCCGGGAGCGGCCGAAGGACAGGGCTCCGCCGCGGCCGCCGGCCCCGCCCTGCATCTGGCGCATGAAGAATATCCAGACGCCGATGAGCAGGATCATGGGGAACCAGGAGACGAGCAGCGTCATGTACCAGGGCGACTCCTCGTCGGGCTCGGCCACCACCTGGACCTTGTTCTTGATCAGGCGCTCGACCAGGCCGGGATCGTCGGGGGTGTAGGTGACGAAACGCTTGTCCTCGATGAGCGTGCCGGAGATGCGCGTGCCGCGGATCTTGACCGCCACCACCTGCCCCTGGTCGACCTTCTGGATGAAGTCGCTGTATGGAATGGGGGCATCGCCCATCTGCGGCTGATTGAACAGGTTGAAAAGGACGACCATGACCAGGGAGATGGTCACCCAGAGGACGAGATTCTTGGTAAAGCTATTCAAACGGAGTTCCTCCCAACCCGGCCTGTCCGACCGGGACGATGCGCGAAACGCGGGCCGACAAGCGGCGAAGGAATAACATAATCGCTTCCGGCCCTCGAGGCAATAAGGACCGGCTCGGTAAGCGTCGAAAAACGGCTCGCCCCGCCCGCCCGGCCCCGCACTTGCCCCGTTGCGGCCTTTTTGCTAAGGACTCTGACTCTTCCGCCAGCAAGGGAAGCGTATCGTCACCGGTGTGGCGCCCGGACTTCAAATCCGGTGTGTGGTCGAGAGGTCACAGGTAGGTTCGACTCCTATACGCTTCCGCCACTTTTTTCCAATAATTTTGGTACCGGCGTGCGGCGACAGTCGGGGCGCCTCCAACCAGCCATGCATCGGAACGCCCTACCGTTGCGTCCATCCCGTTTTCCCGAGAGCTGAGAACCGACCGGCCTGAACAGCTCCGCACCCGTTCGCCCACTTCAGCTGTCCGCCCGTAACGCTCGCCGCCCCCGCGCGGAGAGGCGGAAGACTCTTTCACGGCGCCGCAATATATGCAAGAGAATCAGCTGGAAGTTGCAATTCACGACCTGCCTGTTCCGCGCGGTAAACATTCCACGCCCCTTGTTCATGCAGCCTATATTTATTGCTTTCATTGCAGTCAACTCGATATCCACCTATGTCTCCCATCGACAATTTCAATTGGCAAGCAAACCCCACTTGTTTTATCAACCTCCGCCTAATGCTTTACGGCCATCTACCGAAAGGGTAATAGACTTGACTGGAAGTCGGTTCAATATCCGGCTGCATGTATACTGTTATTTATACCACGTAAAATGCGGCGGGATACAGTGCATATGGTTTTCTAGATGCATTACGAGTTGTTGCGGAAGCAATCCGGCGTTGCGGACAGGCTCAGGCCCCATCGCGTGAGGGCCGACGGCTCTGGGGAAGCCGAAGTGATGACTTTCAACCGATCAACACTGATCTTTCGGAGGTGGCCATGTCTTTTATCGGCAACATGCGCGTGCGCTGGAAGCTGCTGCTGTCGTTTTCGTTCCTGGCCCTGCTGCTGTTCGCCGTGGGCCTGACCGGCTACTACAGCGCGCAAACCATCCAGTCCGACCTCGACCATGTGCTGAAAGTCCGGCTGGCCGGCTTGAGCGTCCTGCTGGAGGCCGACCGCGACCTGCAACAGCTCCTGGTGGCCGAGCGCTCCATGATCATGGCCGACAAGGGCTCCGAGGCCTTCAAGAAACAGCGCACCGACTACGATACCAACCTGAAGCAGGCCGACGACCGCTGGAACAGGTACAAGGCCCTGGTGGACAACCCCGCGGAGAAAGCCCTTTTCGCCGACTTCGAAGGGAAACGGCAGGCCTGGCTCGCGCTCACCGGCAAGGTCACGACCCTGTCCGGCGAGGGTACGGAGGAGAGCCGCAACGCGGCGCTGCAGCTGTCCCTGGGCGAGTCCGGGGTCAAGTTCGAGGCCATGCGCGAGGTCATCAACCAGCTGACCGAGATAATCGACAAGGCCGCGGAAGCCGACGGCAAGAGGGCCGCAGAGGTCTATTCCCGCTCGCTGACCTGGATCTGGGGCCTGACCGCACTCGGATTTGCCTGTGCCATCCTCTTCGCCTTCGGGATCACCCGCGGCATCGCCCGGCCCATCGCCTCGCTCATCGGCTTCAGCAACGCGGTGGCCGGCGGCGACCTCGATGCCGTGAAACGGGTGGAGACGCTCACGGCAGACTTCGGCGAACTGCAAAAAAACATCAACAGGATGGTCGGGGTCATCGTCGACAAGAGCTTCTGGTACGAGACCCTGCTCGACTCCATCCATTTTCCCATCTCGGTCACGGACAACGACATGCGCTGGACCTTCATCAACAAGGCCGCGGAAAACGTCACCGGGAAAAAACGCGCCGAAGTCCTCGGCAAGTCGTGCCGCGACTGGGGCGCGGACATCTGCGGCACCGAGCGCTGCGGCGTGGCCTGCCTGAAGCGCGGCCAGCCCACGTCCAACTTCACCCAACCGGGCATCAATCGCGACTTCCAGGTCGACACCGCCTACCTCAAGGACACCGCGGGCAGGACCGTGGGCCATATCGAGATCGTCCAGGACGTGACCGACACCAACCGCCTGAAGAAGCAGGCCGAGGCGGCCCTGAAAGACGGCATGAACCAGGCCGCGGGCAAGATCGAGGGCGTGGTCGAGATCGTGACCTCGGCCTCGGCCGAGCTCGCGGCCCAGATCGAGGAGTCCAGCCGGGGCTCCGAGATCCAGGCCCAGCGCGTGAACGAGACGGCCACGGCCATGGAGGAGATGAACGTCACCGTCCTCGAGGTGGCCAAGAACGCCTCGCGCGCCGCGGAAACTTCGGACGCCGCCCGCAAGAAGGCCCAGGAGGGCGCCGAGGTCGTCGGCCAGGTGGTCCGCGAGATCGGCAACGTCCAGACCCAGGCCCTGGAGCTCAAAAGCGACATGGCCACCCTGGGCAGCCAGGCCGAAGGCATCGGACAGATCATGAACGTCATCTCCGACATCGCCGACCAGACCAACCTGCTGGCCCTGAACGCGGCCATCGAGGCCGCCCGGGCCGGCGACGCCGGCCGGGGCTTCGCCGTGGTTGCGGACGAAGTGCGCAAATTGGCCGAAAAGACCATGAGCGCGACCAAGGAGGTCGGCGCGGCCATCGGCGGCATCCAGCAGGGCACCAAGCGCAACGTGGCCACCGTGGAGCTGACGGTGAAGAGCATCGAGGCCGCGACCAGGCTGGCCAGCACCTCCGGTGCGGCGCTGACCGAGATCGTCAGCCTGGTGGACCAGGCCTCGGACCAGGTGCGCTCCATCGCCACGGCCTCGGAGGAGCAGTCCTCGGCCAGCGAGGAGATCAGCAAGTCCATCGAGGAGATCAACACCATCTCGACCGAGACGGCCCAGGCCATGAACCAGGCGGCTCAGGCAGTGGACGAGCTGGCCGGCCAGGCCCAGGTCCTCACCCGGCTCATCGGCGAGCTGCGCCAGGCGTAGATACACGCGCAACGCGACAGCACCAGGCCCTGCCGGAAACGGCGGGGCCTTTTCGTTTTCCTGGCGGACCGAGGAGCGAAGCACAAAGAGACCGAAAAGGAAACACCTGGGGGCACCCTCCCTTCTCTCCGGCGGAGTCGCGCTTTACGTCCCGGCTCTTGCCGGGATTCGAGAGAGACTGAGCCAGTGCTGATGCACGCGGGGAAGTACCGGAAAGCACATCCAGGTGGCCGAGAAGTCACAAGCGGGTCCGACTCCTACCGTTTCCGCAACTCTTGCTCATAACGTCTGGGTATCGGCGCTTGACGGCGGTCGGTGGGCTCGGCTCCTACGGTCCATGCTGCGGAAAGAATCATTGTTGCTTCCATCCCGTTTCTCACACCCCGAAGGCGTCGGCCTGTGCGGCACAGTGCACACTCGAGCCGTATCCTTTGGCTGCTTGCATGCTGCACACGTCTTTCCTCCTGGACAGAATTTTGAGCTTGGCGTATTACAAAACAAGGAACAATCGATGTTGTATCGCCCATATAGGAGGATAATATGAAACTTGGTTTGCAGCAAAAGATACTCATACCAACTTTAGTCACTGTTATTCTCAGCATTTCTTTAGTCGGGTTTTTTTCATACCAAAAGGCTTCCCAAGAATTATGGAACGCCCTGATCAACACTTCGAAGGGGACAGTTGAATCGGCGCGCAACGGGCTAGGCACATATATAGACGGACTGGAAGGAGCTGCGTATATTCAAAGTAAAGTTGTTGGAATTATCGCCTTTTTCACAGCCAAAGACGAATCTGGCGAAACAAAGAAAACGGCTTTACTTGCTCTCGATGAATTTAAGAAATTTGACACATCAATTCAAGCTGTCGGACTTATAACATTGAAAGGCGATATTGTTCTGAATACGGAACAGGGTGCGGCTGGAAATGTCGCGGAAAGAGAGTATTTTAAAAAAGCATTGAATGGTGAAATTAATGTATCACAGCCGTTATTAAGTAAGGTTTCAGGAAAGCCGGCGTTTATTCTCGCAGCGCCAGTTCATTCCGAGGGGAAATGCGTCGGAGTGTTATACGCCAGGGTCGATATCAATAAATTCTCAGAAAATATGGTGCAAAAGCTAAAAGTTGGCAAAAAAAGCTTTGCGTATGTCATAGACAAGACAGGACTGATTTTTAGCCACCCCGACCAAAGCCTTGTTTTAAAATCCAATATTTCTGAACAAGATTGGGGCAAAGATCTTCTCAGTCATGACGAAGGGACACTTGAATACCAAATTGATGGCGTTAAGATGACAGGCATCTACTCGAAAGAAGATTCAACTGGCTGGAAAATTATTATCGTCATAGATAGCCGCGATATATCGGAATCATTGGCAAGCATCAGGACGGCTTCGATCTTTCTCGGTGTATCAGGGATCATCGTTGTTTGCCTTATTATCTTCCTGATAATAAGGAAAATTTTGGTTGATCTATCTGCAAATGTCGATTTTGCAACGTCTGTTTCAAATGGACAATTGGACAAAGTCTGCACAGTTAAACGTAATGATGAACTTGGTGCGCTCTCAGATGCCTTAAATATTATGGTTTCAAAATTAAAGAACATGATTGAAACCGCAAACAATAAATCAATTGAGGCCGAGGAACAAACGTCATTGGCCAAAAGTGCTATGATAAAAGCAGAACAGGCACAGGTTGCAGCTGAAAAAGCAAAAGCTGAGGGCATGCTACAAGCCGCCAACAAGCTTGATAGCGTTGTGGAAATCGTCACTTCTGCGTCCGAAGAGCTTTCTGCTCAAATCGAGCAATCCAGCCGAGGATCAGAAGAACAATCCCGGCGGGTGGCAGAAACTGCGACTGCCATGGAAGAAATGAATGCCACGGTCCTTGAGGTAGCAAAAAGTGCATCCAACGCTGCGCAAAGTGCGGATCAGGCTAAAGCCAAGGCCGAAGACGGGGCCAAGGTCGTAAATCTGGTCGTAAAGGGCATAGAAGAGGTCCGTCAGCAGTCACAGGCAATGAAGGCAGACATGGATTCCCTCGGGAAACAGGCAGAAGGAATCGGTCAAATACTCAATGTCATTTCAGACATAGCCGACCAAACCAATCTCCTCGCGTTGAACGCTGCGATCGAGGCTGCCCGGGCTGGTGATGCTGGACGAGGTTTCGCGGTCGTCGCTGACGAAGTCCGCAAGCTTGCCGAAAAGACAATGACCGCGACGAAGGAAGTCGGCGAAGCAATCCGCGGTATCCAGGATGGAACAAAGAAAAATATCGAAAATGTCGAGCGGTCAGGGGGAAAAATAGTTGAAGCGACCAAGCTTGCGAACAAGTCTGGGGAATCCCTGAAAGAGATTGTCACCTTGGTCGAATCGACAACCGACCTAGTTCGTTCCATTGCAACAGCATCAGAGGAACAAGCGTCGGCAAGCGAAGAAATCAATCACAGTATCGAAGATGTCAGTCGTATTTCATCTGAAACCGCTGATGCAATGCGCCAATCCGCTCAAGCAGTTGGGGAACTGGCTAACCAATCGCTGATTCTCAGAAACCTCATTCAAGAGATGCAAACGGATGCCGGGGCTGGGCAAACCACCCTTCAGCCTGGACGAAAAACGCATTCATAATGTGATCTCATATGAATGAAAACATGCCCGCCGAAGACATCGTAAAGTGACAAACTAGTACAATTCGAGACCACTGCACGATTGATCGTGCAGTGGTCTCGGAACGAAGAGACCGCGAAAGAAACGCCTGAGGGCCACCGTCCCTTCTTTCAGCCGAAGTGTGCTTTGCGTCCTGGCTCTTGCCGGGAGCCCAGGGAAATCCGGGGTGCTGCGGATGCGGGAGACGCCCTGGGCGGCACATCCCATGGACTGGCCAGGATTCCCTCTCCTGGGAGGCGAACACCACAATCACCGCCGGTGCCGCGTTTCCCTTCACCGCGATTTTATAGACGACAGCCCTCTTGTTCGAGCGCCCCGGATCGAGCGGGCAGGCCGATCCGGGACGCTTCAGTGCCTTATCAAACTCAGTGGAGAAAGGCCGGGGCGTCTGTCCGACTCAGCCCCCGGAAGCCTCGGACTGTTCGAGCTGCAATTGGGCCAGCTCGGACTGGAGGGTGGCCAGCTCCGTCTGCTTCACCTGCTGCTTCTGCTTGCTCGACTCGTCGGTCGCGGCCTGGCTGGTCACGGCCTTGATCTCCTGCTGCAGCTGCTGGATCTGCTCCTTCAGCTCCTCGATCTGGCTCTCGATGGTCTCCGAGGTCTCCGAGCTCGTGCCCGTGGTCGAGTAGGCCGTGGTGGCCGCACCGCCGGTCTCCTCGCTCGATGATTCGCTCGAGGTCGTGGAGGAGCTCGTCTCCTCCTCGGTGGTGCCGGACCCGGTTTCGCTCTCGGTGGAGGTTTCTCCGCTCTCCTCGGCCTTCGAGGTCTCGTACAGGGACTTGGCCTCGTCGGAGATGGTCACCGAATCGCCCAGGCGGGACACCGAGCTCGAGTTCTTCTCCTTGTCCTCGTCGGATGTTTTGCCGAAAGTCCCGATCGTGAGCTGCACGCCGTATTCACTGCTGATTCCCGTGTAGGTGTCGACCATCGCGTCCTCCTTTGTGGTTGCGATTTTCAACTTCTATCGGAGGCCGGCGCGATGCACTTTAGTTTTTCCATAAAGCCTTTACTGTCGCCTGTTCCGGGATGAAAAACGCGGAAGAAAGATGTCTTTCCTCCGCATTTTCCATCACAACGCCGCAATTGCGTTATTTTTTTTCGAAAAGTATTCTATACTGTGAATAACCTTCCTTCTCCAAATCTTCTTTGGGAATAAAACGCAGGGCCGCGGAGTTCATGCAATAACGCAGGCCGGTGGGCGGTGGGCCGTCGTCGAAGACGTGGCCGAGATGGCTGTCGGCCAGCCGGCTGCGCACCTCGGTGCGGGTGGCGAACAGGCTGCGGTCTTCCTTTTCCACGATATTGCCCGGCTCGAGGGGCTTGGTGAAGCTCGGCCAGCCCGTGCCCGACTCGTACTTGTCCGTGGAGCTGAAGAGCGGCTCGCCGGAGACGATGTCCACGTAGATGCCCTCGGCGTGATTGTCCCAGTATTCGTTCTTGTAGGGCGGCTCGGTGCCCTCCTCCTGGGTGACCTTGTACTGCATGGGCGAAAGCTTCTTCTTCAACTCCTCCCGGCTCGGCTTCACGAAACCTCCTGTCTGCACCGCTGGCGGGGCGTCCTTGTCCTTGCCCCAGACCTTGTCCAGGAACTGGTCGCGGCCCGAGCGGTAGCGGTAGAAGTTGTATTTGAGCGCATGGGTGTCGTGGTAGTCCTGGTGGTAGGCCTCGGCCTCGTAGAAGGTGGTCAGCGGCCGTATCTCGGTCTCCACGGGCTTGTCGAAGCGGCCCGAGGCCGCGAGCCTGGCCTTCGACTCCTCGGCCAGCCTGCGCTCCTCATCGGTGGCGTAGAAGATGGCCGAGCGGTACTGCTTGCCGCGGTCCACGAAGGAGCCGTCCGGGTCGGTCGGGTCCACGTGCCGCCAGAACCAGTCCAGGAGCTGGGCATAGCTGACCTTGGCCGGGTCGTAATGGACCTGGACCGATTCGAGGTAGCCGGTGGTGCCCGAGGAGACCTGCTCGTAGGTCGGCATCATCTCCGTGCCGCCGGCGTAGCCCGAGATGACGGACACCACGCCCGGCAGCTTCTCGAAGTCCGACTCCACGCACCAGAAGCAGCCGCCGGCAAAGGTGGCGACCTTGAGCTTGTCGTTGTCCATGACCTTCCCCTGTTCCTGCCCGGCGGAGGCAAACGAGTTCAACAGGCCGCACAATACGGCAACAGCCAAAACGAAAACGCGCATAACCTGCCTCCCGGACGAGATTTTTGATCTTGTACCAGATTACCGGAGTTGAGGTCGGTGTCAAGAAAATTGACCCGGAAGGGACACCGGCGCAACTCGAGAAGCAAAAATGCCGGGCAAGACCGGACATGCACGACGGGTATTATTTTTATGCCGCAGTGGAATATCCATTGACTTGACAACGTTTTGCCATTATTTCGCCTCTTAGCCGAGGGGATGGCCGTTCATCCCCCATCCGAGGCGAAATTGGGTTCCTGCCGGTGTGTTCCCGCCCTCCAAGGGCCGTTCCCCGCCAGACCAGTTTGAAACATCCATTTCTAATACTTGCCCTCTGGCAAGGAGCACACACCATGGCTAAGAGCATCTACGTCGGCAATCTTCCCTGGACCGTTGACGAGGAGAACCTGCGCGCCGCCTTCGCCCCCTACGGCGAAGTCGTGTCGGTCAAGATCATGACCGACCGTGAGACCGGACGTTCCCGCGGCTTCGGCTTCGTGGAGATGGAGAGCGGCTTCGAGGAGGCCATCCGCGCCCTCGACGGCAGCATGATGGGCGGCCGCAACCTGAAGGTCAACGAGGCCCAGCCCCGCCAGCCCCGCCCGGCCGGCGCTGGCGGCGATCGCCCCCGCCGCTGGTAGCCGACACTACCCAGTAAGCGAGCATCAAGCCCGCTCCGTCGCAAGACGGGGCGGGCTTTTTTCGTGGCCGGGGGGAGAAGAGGAAGATGCCTGCCGGCGGCCTGGTGGGCCGAGGGCCCCCCAGCCCCCCGAGCTTGTCAGGAGTTTCGCCGCACCTGTCCCTTCTTCCAGCTTTCTCATGTGATTACGGATAGATAGGTCTTAGATTTTCGTAGGACCCCACCTCCCTTCACCCCACCGCCCCCAACCCCACAATTTTCAATGCACGCGAGGATTTGTCTTGACTTTGTAAGACCCTATTGATATGGTCGGCGCATGGCACACCTGCACAAGAAAATGAAAAAAGACAGACCCTACTACTACATCCGCGAGATGGCACGGGTCGACGGCAAGCCGAAAGTTGTCAACCAGGTCTACCTTGGCTCAGTCGAGCGCATCCTGGCCATGGCCGCTGGCGAGCGGGCCGGCCTGGACAAGATCCAGGTCCAGGAGTTCGGCGCGCTCTGGCTGGCAAATCTCGTCGAGCAGGAGGTCGGGCTGGTCGAGTTGATCGACTCGGCCGTGCTCAGGGCCAAGGGCGAGACCGGCCCTTCCGTCGGAGAATATTTCCTCTACGCCGCCTTCAACCGCATGATCGATGCCTGCTCCAAGCGGGCCATGCCCGAATGGTACAGGGCCACCGCCATCCAGCACATCCGCCCGGTCGACATCGACGCCCTCGACTCCGACAGGTTCTGGAAGAAATGGAACAGGGTGGACGAAGCGACCGTCAGGGCAATCGCGGAAAAGCTCCTGGCCAGGGTCGCCGCGATCGAGCCGCCGGCCTCGGACTGCTTCCTCTTCGATACGACCAACTATTACACCTACATGGCCAGCGACACGGAGTCGGAGCTGGCCATGCGGGGCAAGAACAAGGAAGGCCGCGACTGGCTCCGGCAGATCGGCCTAGCGCTCCTGGTGGCCAGGGACACGAACCTGCCGATCTTCTACCGCGAGTACGAGGGCAACCGCCACGACTCCAGGCTCTTTGCCCGGGTCATGGACGAGGTCCTCGAGGCCATGCGCAGGCACGGCCGGGGCGAGGTGACCGTGGTTTTCGACAAGGGCATGAACGCCGAGGAGAACGTTTCGGCCATCGACGCCATGGCCCGAGCCCACTTCGTCACGACCTACTCCGCCTACCTTGCCGAGGAGCTCATCCACGTCCCGAGGGAACGGTTCGCCCCGGTGGACACGCCAAAGAACAGGAAGCTTGCGACGCTTGGCCGGGACGACGACCGGCTCGTGGCCTGGCGGACGACGGGGGAATACTGGGGCCAGGAGCGCACCGTCGTGGTGACCTACAACCCGCTCACCGCCACCAAGCAGCGCTACGCCTTCGAGAGGCGCCTGTCGAAGCTGCAGGCCGCCCTCTACGAGATCAGGGCCAAGGTCAGAACGGCCGCGGCCGGGTGGCGCAAGCAGGAGAAGATCATCGAGCGCTACAAGGCCGTCTGCGAGGAGCTGCACCTGCCGGAGGACCTCTACGAGCTGAGCTTCGAGCGCGAGGATGGCCGGCCGGGCACGAGGTTTCGCAAGAACCACTACCGGATCGGCCGGCACATCGACCGTTTCGGCAAGAACATCATCATCACCGACCGGAGCGACTGGTGCACGGACGAGATCGTCCAGGCGAGCCTGGACAGGTCGATCGTGGAGCAGACCTTCCGGCAGACCAAGGACGACGACCTGGTGGCCATGCTCCCGATCAGACACTTCACCGACGACAAGATCAGGTGCCACATCCTGTCGTGCATCGCGGCCCTGTGCTCCCTGCGCCTCATCGAACTCAGGCTTCGCCGCGCCGGCCTGGACATCACCGCGGCCACGGCCATGGAGCGGATGCGCAGGCTCCACTCCTGCCTGTGCTGGCATGCCGCCAAGAGAAAGTCCCTCAGGCTGCTCGAGGAGCCGACACCGGGCCAGGCCCTCATCCTCAAGGCCTTCGGCTACGAAATCGCCGAGGGGGTCTTACAGAAAATTTCCGCCTAACATCTTATTTTTGCAGAACTTGTGGCAGAAATTTGGGAACTTGCGGCGAAACTCCTGTCGGAACCGGGGAGGTCCAGGAGGGAAGCATTCCCTCCTGGTGGGGGTCCAGGGGGCGACGCCCCCTGGCCGCCGGAGGCCAGCCCCCTACGGTACGAGCGGTGCTACGGGCAGGCCGGTGCCGAGCGGCAGGCCGAGCATGAGGTTGGCGTTGGCCAGGGCTTGGCCCGAGGCGCCTCGGCAGAGGTTGTCGATGGCCGAGAGGATGATCAGCCTGCCGGTGCGGCTGTCCAGGGCCAGGCCGAGGTCGCAGTACATGGTGCCGCGCACCCAGCGGGTTTCGGGCAGCGTACCTTCGGGCAGGAGGCGGACGAAGGGATGGTCGCGATAGAAGGTCTCGTAGACGGCGCGGATGTCGGCGGCCGAGGCGGAAGTTTTCAGCCGGGTGTAGATGGTGGAGAGGATGCCGCGGTTGATGGGCAGCAGATGCGGGTTGAAGGAGAGGGTGAGCGGAGCGCCGGCGGCCAGGGCGCATTCCTGTTCGATTTCCGGGGTGTGGCGGTGCTTGCCGGCCACGCTGTAGGCCCGGAAGGAGTCCTGCACCTCGCAGAAGAGGGTGGGCACGGCGGCCTTGCGCCCGGCGCCCGTGGCTCCGGACTTGGCGTCCACGACGATGTCCTCGGTATGGACGAGACCGGCTTGCAGCGCCGGGCTGAGGCCGAGGATGGCCGAGGTCGGGTAGCATCCGGGGTTGGCCACCAGGCGCGCGGCTTTGATCTGGTCGGCGTAGAGCTCGGGCAGGCCGTAGACCGCCTCGGCCAGGAGGTCGGTGCGGGCGTGGGGCAGGTTGTACCACTGACTGTAGACGGCGTCATCGCGCAGGCGGAAGTCGGCCGAGAGGTCGATGACCCGGGCGCCGGCGTCGACGAGCTTGCCGGCGGTGTCCATGGCCGCGCCGTGGGGCACGGCCAGGAAGACCACGTCGCAGGAGCGGGCGAGGGCCGCGGGGTCGGGCTCGCTGACGACGATGTCGGAGAGGGAGGTGCCGGCGAGGTAGGGGTAGAGCTCGACCAGGCGCTTGCCGGCCTCGGCCCGGGAGGTGGCGGCGACGAGTTTCAGGTCGGGGTGTCCGGCCAGGAGCCGGACCAGCTCCATGCCGGTATAGCCGGTGACGCCGACCAGGCCGGCGGTTTTCTGCGCGCTCATGGGAGGACCTCGCAGGGGTTCGATGCGCTCAGGGGGAGATCGCCCGGGACGGGGAGGCGTCCCGGGCGGGAGAACTCGGGCCGAGGGGAGCTACTGGCAACGCACGTAGCGCATGCGCAGCTCGCACAAGACCTCGTCCAGGAGCCGGCTCTCGTCGGCGTCCAGGCATTTGCTGGTCTTGCATTTGAGCATGTCGAGGATGTCGATGGTGTGCTTGGCCAGGGAGATATTGCGGCGCAGCTGTCCGCTTTCCGGCTCGGGGGCGTCGCCCAGGTGCACGAGGGCCGAGGAGCAGAGGGAGAGGATGAAGGTCGAGAAGGTGACCTTGGGCATGTAACCGTCGGGGCCGCAGCACGTGCAGCCGGCCGCGACCTTCTTGGCGTCCACTGGCATAAGCATTCCTCCGGGCGATGAAGCGCGATCTGCGATACCTCTTAAGACATTTTCGGCGCAAGGCAAGGGCCTTGCCGCCCCGGTTCCCGGTTTTCAGTGGGCCTCGGCCCAGGTCCGGCCGACGCCCATGTCCACGGACAGGGGCACGGACAGCTTGAGGCTTATTCCCACGCAGGACATGATCGTCGCCAGGCGCTCTCCGGCGGTTCGGGCCGTGTCCGCGGGGGCCTCGACCAGCAGCTCGTCGTGGATCTGGAGGATCAGCCGGGCGCCCAGGCGCTGAAGCTCTAGGTCGGCGTGGGCCAGGATCATGGCCTTCTTGATGATATCCGCGGCGCTGCCCTGGACCCGGGTGTTGACCGCCTGGCGCCGGGCCTGGGCCTCCTGGTTCTGGTTGCGGGAGTTCAGGTCCGGCAGCAGCCGGCGGCGGCCGAAGAGGGTGGTGACGTAGCCGGTCAGCTTGGCCTCGGTGATGATGCTCTCGTAGAAATCCTTCACGCCCGGCAGGGCGGCGAAGTAGCGGGCGATGAAGGCCTTGGCCTCGGTCAGGCTGATTTTCAGCTCCCGCGCCAGGCGCTGGGGGCCCATGCCGTAGAGCAGCCCGAAGTTTATGGTCTTGGCCCCGCGGCGCATGTCCGGGGTGACCTGATCGGTCGGGGTGTCGAAGAGCAGCGCCGCGGTCCGGGCGTGGATGTCCTCGCCGTGGGCGAAGGCCTCGATGAGCGGCCCGCAGCCGCACATGTGGGCAAGCAGCCGCAGCTCGATCTGGGAATAGTCCGCGGCGGCCAGGAGCATGCCTTCGTCCGCGGTGAAGCAGGCCCGCAGGCGCGCGCCCAGGGGGCCGCGGATGGGGATGTTCTGCAGGTTCGGGTTGGAGGAGGAGAGCCGGCCGGTGGCCGTGGCCAGCTGGTTGAAGGTGGTGTGCAGCCTGTCGCGCGAGTCCACCAGCCGGGGCAGGGGCTCGAGGTAGGTCGAGCGCAGCTTCTCGAGCGTCCGGAATTCCAGGATGGCCTCGATGACCTCGTGCTCGCCGAGGAGCTTCTCCAGGACGTCGCTCGAGGTGGAGGAGAGGCCACCAGGGGTCTTGCCCTTGGGTTTCAAACCCAGGCGGGTGAACAGGAGCTCGGCGAGCTGCTGGCTGGAGCGGATGTTGAATTCGCCGCCGGCCAGGGCATGGATGCGCCGGGTCACGCCCTCGATGCGGCCGCTGACCTCGTCCAGGAAACGGTCGAAGGCCGTGCGGTCGATGCGCACGCCGGCTTTTTCCATGTCCACCAGCACGCCGATGAGCGGCAGCTCCAGCTCGGCCAGGAGCCCGGCCATGCCGGCCACGTCCAGCTTGCGGGAAAGCCCCGCGCCCAGGGCCGCGGCCAGGCGGCCGTCGGCGCCCGGCGGCACCGGGGCGACGTCCGGGTCGCCGGCGTACTGTCCGGCCAGGCGGTCGAAGGAATAATCCCGGTCCTCGGGACTCAGCAGATAGGCGGCCACGGACAGGTCGCACCAGCGCTCCATGGGGATGGCCCGCCAGGCCGGGTCCAGGGTGAAGAGATCCTTGACCGAGTCGGCGCTGAGGCGCGCGGCCGTGGCCAGCCGGGCGGCCAGGGGCGCGGCCGGGCCGGCGTAGCGCCATTCTCCCTCGCCCAGGCCCAGGGCCAGGCTGCCGTCCCGGCGCACGAGCCCCACCTCCCGGCCGCCCGGGTCGGGCAGGGCGGCGGGGTCGACCAGGTCCACGTAAACCGGTGCTGCGGGCGCCTCGAGGAGATCGAACAGGCTGCCGCTTTTCTCCACGCTACGGGTCCTGGCCGCGGGCTCGGCGGGCAGGGAGGCGGGCAGCTCCCGGGCCAGGGTGCGAAACTCGTACTCCTCCAGGAAGCGCCGGACCGCGGCCATGTCCACCGGCGCCCGCGAGAGGTCGGCCAAGCGCACGCCGGGGCAGGTGTCGGTCTTCAGCCGGGTGAGGGTGCGGTAGAGAAAGAGATCGTCCAGGTGCGGGGCGATCTTGGCCTGCAGCTTCTCGGGCAGTCGGTCCAGATGGTCGCGGATGGCCTCCAGGGTCGGGAGCTCGGCCATGATCCTGGACGCGGTCTTGGGGCCGACCCCGGGCACGCCGGGGATGTTGTCGCTCGAGTCCCCGGTCAGGGCCTGGAAGTCGGGCCAGGCCTCGGGAGAGAGGCCTGTTTCGGCGCTGAAGGCGGCCAGGTCGGTCAGCTTCTCGGCCTTGGCCCCCGGGTCCCAGATCCAGACGTTTGCGTCCAGGCACTGGTTTAAGTCCTTGTCCGAGCCCATGATGACCACCGGGCGCTCGCGCTTGAAGCGGGCGGCGAGGCTGGCGATGCAGTCGTCGGCCTCGGTGCCCTCGGAGACGATGAGCGGGAGGCCGAGGAGCTTGAGAGCCTCCTTCAGCGGCGCGATCTGCATGATGAGGTTCTCCGGCGTGGCCTGGCGGTTGGCCTTGTAGGTCGGATATGCCTCGTCGCGGAAGGTTTTTCCGGGGCCGTCGAGCAGGAAGGCCAGGTAGACCGGCTTCTCCTCGCGCAGGACCTTCAACAGGATGCGCAGGAGGATGTAGAGGGCGTTGGTCGGGAAGCCGTCGGAGCGGGTCAGGTCCGGGAAGGCGTAGAAGGACCGGTAGAGGTAGGAGGAGCCGTCGATGAGATAGAGCGGCTCGGCGGCGGGCTTGATGCGGTCCTTGAAGGGCATGGTGGGTGCCTTATGCGCCGAGGAAGGTGTTGGTGCAGGCCGGTCCGCGTTTTTCCCGGGCGCCGTCCCGGCGCTTCTTGTCCGGGCACAGGGGCGAGTGGTCGGCGCACAGGCGGTCGACCAGGAATTCCTTGGGGTCGCCGCCTTCCAGGCGCTTCATCTCGATCTCGGCCCGGGCCGCGCCGATGTGCCCGCCGGCGCTGCCGATGTCGCCGAAGAGCCTGGAGGCGGCCTGGCCCATGTCCACTTTGATGCCGTCGCCGCGCAGGATGATCACCAGGGTCTTGTCGCTGACTCCGGCGATGACGTTCCAGGATATCTCGTGAACGCGCAGGAAGAAGTCGGCCAGGATGACCAGGATGTCGGGGTTTTGAACCTTGCCCATGAAGACGAAGCAGCCCTGGTCGAAGGTCACCATGGATTGGATGGCCGCCGAGAAGTAGGCAAGCCAGGAGAGGTGGAACTCGCTGCGGGTGATCTTCTTCAGAAACAGCTGGTTGGAGTACTTGGTCAGGTAGCGGAAGGCCTTGACGTCGGTTTCGACGAAGCCGCGCTCGAAGCTCGCGGTGTCGGACTTGATGCCGTAGAGGAGCGCCGTGGCCAGGGCGGGGTTGGGGCGAATCTTCAAATTGTAGAGGAACTCGGTAAGGATCGTGGAGCAGGCGCCGTAGTCGGGTTTCAGCTCGACGAAGGGCGCGTCCACCGGGAACTCGGGCTTGACCGGGTGGTGGTCGATGACCACGGAAAATCGATAGGGCTTGAAGGCCGCGTTGTGGTGGGGCTGGGAGTCGACCAGGGCGAAGCGGTCGTAGCCCTTGGCCAAGCGGCGTTTGAGGAGCTTGGTCGGAATCTTCAGATACTTGATCATGGCCAGGTTGTCCGGCCGGGAGATCTCGTTGATCTGGGCGATGGCCGCCTCCTTCACCCGCCGGGCCATGATGCGTTTGAGCGCCATGGCCGAACCCAGGGCGTCGGGGTCGGCGTTCATGAGGATGAGCCAGCGCTCCTCCTTCTTGAAGAGCGAAAGAAGCGTCGCGAGTTTCTCCTCGAGCTGCCGGAAATAGGCCATCTCACGTCCTTTTGAGCGCCAGGGGCAGGCCGGCGGCGACCAGCCAGACCTCGCCGGCAATCGCCGCCAGGCGGCGGTTCAGGGCGCCGAGCTCGCGCACGAAGCGCCGGGTTGGTCCGTCCCCGGCCACGGGGCTCAAGCCCGTTTCGCAGGAGACGATGATGGTCTCGCCCGCGGGATTCGCGGCCAGGACCTCCAGGAGTTCCTCCGCCCGGGGGCCGCTCTCGCCGGCCTCGAGACAGGCGAAGACCCAGAAGTCGAGGCTGTCGGCCAGCACGGCCGTTCCCTGGTGCAGAAGATGCCCGATGTGCGCCGGCAGGTCCAGCCCGGTTTCGACCACCGGAATCAGCGGGTCGCGGCTTTGGCGGTGGGCCTTGATCTGGGCCGCGAAGCCGGCGTCGAGCGCCCGGCCCGTGGCCAGGAAGGCTTTGGGCCCCGGCAGGCCGGCGAACAGGGCCAGCGCGTGGTCGGACTTGCCCGAGGCCTGGCCGCCGAGGATCAGGCGCAGCACGGCCACATCCTCCATTCGCTCAGCCGGGCCCGGAGCTCCTCCAGGGACTCGAAGAGCTCCTCGGGCGAGAAGAGCTCGAGAACGATGACCGAGCCCGGGGCGAGCGAGGCCAGCATGCGTTTGAGGACCGCCCGGCCGGCGCGATCGAGCCGGGCCAGGGACTCGTGCCGGCCGTTCTCGCCCGGGGCGCAGAGGTGGAGCATGCGCACCCGCTTCCAGAGACCCGGCAGGCCCATGGTGCGCTCCTGGCCGTAGGCCAGCAGATGGCCGAGGTCGAGGCAGGCGCCGAGGTCGAAGTACTTGATGTCGCACCAGAAGTCGCACAGGTCGAAGTCCGCGGTATTTTCCACCAGCACCTGGCGGGGTTTCAATCCCCTGGCCTTGAACAGGGCAGCGGCCGAGGCCAGGCCGCGGTCGTCGGGCGGGGCGTGGAGCACGCTGGCCCAGGGTTTGAGCGCGCCGGTCGCGGTATAGAGCCGGTCGAGCACGCCGTTCACGGCCTCGGTGCCGCGGGCCCAGGGCAGGTCGAGGGGCAGGTGCAGGTGGAAGGTCGCGCCGCGGCCGGTCAGCTCGGCCGGGAAGTCGGCGGGGTCGTAGGCCGGGGTGGGCTCGCTCTCGAACAGGACCACGGAGATTTCCGAGAAGCCGGGCACCAGGCGCAGGGTGTTCTCGGCCACGCTGCCCGGCCAGACCCAGGACGGCGCGGCCAGGCGCCAGGGCAGGGCGAGCGGCGCCTTGGGCCGGTGCTCGATGGGACAGAAGGGGGCCGGCCGCGAGCCTGGGCTCATGCCGAGCCTCCGGCAGGAATGTGCGGACCGTAAGGAAATCTGCCGAATGGCCGATAGGATGGGCAAGGGGCGGAAGATACCGGGCCGCCCCCGGCCTGGGTGACCGGCGGGCAGATCGCGGCCGAGAAAATCGGCACGAAGCTTGCTAAGTTTTCGGCCAACAGGCAATCCGCCTCGGGCGGAGGGTGACCATGAGAAACATCAGACTTCTTCTGCAACATATGTTCAATCCGCTCCACGTCTTCTGCCGGCTGCGCGACTGCGGCCTTGCCGCGCCAACGGCCCAGAAGCTGACCCGGGCCTACGGGCGCCTGCTGGACCTGACGCACATCTATCCTGCGGCTAGATAAGCTTCAGCTGCTCCTCCTGGCGCTGGGTCCTGGCCACCAGGGCCGAGCGCTCCAGGCTCTCGCGGGGCAGGCTCTCCAGGAAGCGCGACGGCGCCAGGCGGTGCTCCCGGCCGTAGATCTCGCGGCGCTGGGCCAGGCTCAGGTAGAGGAGCCGCCTGGCCCGGGTCAGGCCGACGTAGAAGAGCCGCCGCTCCTCGTCGACGTCCGGCACCTCGCCGTTGGGCTTGCCGGTCAGAAAACCCGCGCCGGCAAAGGGCAGGATGCCGTCCTCCAGCGCGGGCAGGAAGACGGCCGTGAACTCCAGGCCCTTGGCCGCGTGCAGGCTCATGATCTGGACCTTCTCGGCCCGGCGCGAGACCTGCTCCAGCTCGGACTGCAGATTGATCCAGTTGACCAGCCCCACCCAGCCGCTGTGCTCGTCGAAGGCCCGGCTGAAGGCCTTGAACGCCCTGCCGGTCCAGAACATGCGGTCGAACGGCGGGATGTCGGCCAGGTAGGCGGCGAGGCTCAGCGGCCCCTTGACCAGGACCTTCTCCGGCACCTCCAGCACCTCGGATTCGTCCAGGCTCATGCCCAGGAAGCGGCTGGCCGTGCGCAGGATGGCCGCCACCCGCGGCTCGAGCCAGAAGGCCTCGGCCTCGGGCACGGCCACGGGCACGCCCAGGCGGTCAAGCGTGCGCTCCAGGAGCGGAATGAGGGCCTTCACCCGCACCAGCACCGCGATCTCGCCCGGCGAGAGCCCGCCGGTCTCGTCCTCGACCAGGCTCGAGCTGGTCGGGCCGAGCAGGCGCTTGACCCTCTCGCCCACCCAGGAGGCCTCGCTGGCCGAACTCGGCGCGGTGAAGACCTGGACGGTCCCGGCCTCGCGCCGGCGGCCCGCAAGGGCCGTGGCCCCGGGGATGACCGTCGCGGCCAGGTCCAGGATCTGCTGCGCGGAGCGGTAGTTGTCCGCCAGGCGGACGACGCTCAGGTCCGGCCAGCGCCCGGCGAGGTCCGCGGCCACGTCCGGGGCGGCGCCGCGGAAGGAGTAGATGGACTGGTCGGGGTCGCCGATGGCGAAAAGCCAGCGCCCCTCCGGCCCGGCCAGGGCCTTGACCACGGCCAGCTGCAAGGGGGTCAGGTCCTGGACCTCGTCGACCAGCACGTGGGTGTAGGGGCTGGTGTAAATCTTGTCGTTGATCTGCTCCAGCCAGAATTCCAGCAGATCGGTGTAGTCCACCAGGTTCCAGGAGGCCTTTTCCTTGGCATAGGCCAGGGCCAGGGCGGAAAGCTCGCCCTCCGGCGGGGACAATTGCTCCCGGGCGAGGCTCACCGCCTGCCAGGCGGCCTTGATCCGGTTTGCCGTCAAGTCCGGGTTGGCCGCGGCAAAGACCTTGACCGCGGCCTCCTCGGTCATGATCACCGGGGATTCGCTGTAGGCGCTGGCCCAGTACTCGAAGGCCAGGGCGTGGAGCGTGTCGGAGCGCGGCAGGGCCTGGTTCTCGCCCAGGGTGGCCAGCAGGCGCTCGCGCAGCTCGTCGGCCGCGCGGCGGGTGAAGGTCAGGGCCAGGATGTGGCGCGAACCCACGCCCTGGCGGATGAGCGCGGCGATGCGGCCCATGAGCGTCTGGGTCTTGCCCGTGCCCGGTCCGGCCACGACCAGCACCGGCCCCGGTCCGGCCTCGATGGCCGCCTGCTGCGCCGGGTTGTAGGCCGGCTCCGGCTCCGGCGCGGCCGCAGCCGGGGCGGCCGGGACTGCCGGGGTCGGGCCGGCGGGGGCCAGGAGCGGACCCGGCGCCCTCCTGGCCGCGCGCTCGGGCAGTGTGAGCAGCAGCCTGCCCCCTTGCAGCTCCTTGGCCTCCGCCTGGCTGAACACGGTGATCCGCCCGTACTGGCCGTCGAAGCCGGGCTCGCGGCGCACCAACCCCTGGCGCATGCGATGAACCGCCTCGGCCAGGGCCGGATTCACGCTTTTCACGTCAGAGAGCGGCGTCTCCTGGAGAATGGTCATCTCCGGCCCGAGGTGCGAGAGGCATTTGAGATAGAGCGCCCGGGCGGCCTTGGTCGTAGCGCCGCTGCCCACGACCTCGGAGATGAGCTCGCCAAGCGGGATGAGCGAGACGAAGCCGGGGTGCCCCGAGGGCGTAACGGGCTCCTCGCGGTCGGCCAGATCCATCACCCGGTGGAGCACGCCCACGGTCAGCGGCTTGCCGCAGACGGGGCAGAGCTCGCCCCTGGCCTTGGTCTCGTGGGGCTCCAGGACCACGCCGCACTTGCGGTGGCCGTCCAGGTGGTACTTGCCCTCCTCGGGGAAGAACTCCACCGTGCCCAGGAATTTCTGCCCCAGGCCCTCGCCCTTCAAGGCTTTGAGCACCGTGTCGTAGGACAGCTCGCCGGAGAAGACGTTGGCCTCGCGGCCGAGCTTCTCGCCCGAGTGGGCGTCGGAGTTGGAGATCAGCCGGAAGCGGTCGAGCGCGCTCCACAGCCGGTTCATGGCCGGGTCCGAGGAGAGCCCGGTTTCCAGGGCGAAGATTTCGGAGGAAAGGTCGCCGAAGCACTCCTCGATGGCCTCGAAGCCGGACTTGGAGCCGAAGAGCGAGAACCAGGGCGTCCAGACGTGGGCCGGCACGAGAAAGGCCCCGGGATCGAGGTCCAGGACCATGGCCAGCAGATCCTTGGCCGGCAGGCCCAGGATCGGCCGGCCGTCGGAGGAGAGGTTCCCGACCCTTGCCAGGCGCTCGTTCAGGCGCTCGGCGGCGGCAAAGCTCGGCACGAAGACCAGGTTGTGGATTTTGCGGACTTTCCCGCCCTGGGAGTAGATGGAGCTGATCTCGGCCTGGAGCAGGTAGCGCACCCGGCCCTTGGGCAGGACCTCGCCGAGCCAGGGAATCTCGCGGGTGAGCCCGCCCTCCTTGGCCAGTCTGAACAGGCCCGTGTCCTCGGGGACGAGCTGTTCCTTCAGCTCCGCAAGCCAGCCGGGATGGGTGAAGTCGCCGGTGCCCAGGAGCGAGATGCCCTTGACATGAGCCCAGGCGGCCAGGTGGCGCGGGTTCAGGCCCTTGCTCGTGGCCCGGGAGAAGCGCGAATGCAGGTGCAGGTCTGCCCGGAAAAGGTCCATAGTTCCCCAGGGCCGGGAAGGCGGCCGGTCTGGCGCGATGCTCGCTGATGTGGGAGCCGGCAAAGCCGTGGCCCGCAGCGTTGCGCCATCCGCGTTTTCACCGCAAGACGGCCCCGAGGTCAAGGCCGAAGGAAAGCGCGGGGCGGCCGGCGTTTCGGCCGCCCCGCGAAAAATGCTAGCAGACCCAGTCGTCGCCCTCGGCGATGGGCGTGAAGCCGCGGCGCATGGTGTTCTCGGTCACGCAGCGCGGGTCCATGAACTGCAGCAGGTAGTCCGGGCCGCCGGCCTTGGAGCCCACGCCCGAGAGCTTGAAGCCGCCGAAGGGCTGGCGCATGACCAGGGCGCCGACGATGTTGCGGTTCAGGTACAGGTTGCCGACCTTGAACTCCCGGCGGGCGCGCTCCAGATGCCTGGGGCTGCGCGAATAGAGCCCGCCGGTCAGGGCGAAGCGGGTGCTGTTGGCCAGGCTGAGGGCCTCGTCGAAGTCGGCCGCGCGCATGATCGCAAGCAGCGGGCCGAAGACCTCCTCCTGGGCCAGCCGGTGCTCGGGCCGGATGCCCTCCACGATGGTCAGGGGCACGTAGCAGCCGCTGGCCGGCACGTCGCGCTCGACCAGGATGCGGCCCTCGCTCCTGGCCAGCTCGATATAGCCGCGCACGGCCTTCTGCTGGCGCTCGTCGACCACCGGGCCCATGAAGTTGGCCGGGTCCTCGGAGGGGCCGATCTTCAGCGCCTCGGCCGCGGCCGCGAGTCGCGTAACGAAGCGCTCGTAGATGGAATCGAGCACCACGACCCGCGAGCAGGCCGAGCATTTCTGGCCCTGGAAGCCGAAGGCCGAGTAGAGCACCCCGATCACGGCCTCGTCCAGGTCGGCGTCGTCGTCCACGATGATCGCGTTCTTGCCGCCCATCTCGGCGATGACCCGCTTGCAGTGGGCCTGGCCGGCCTGCACCTTGGCCGCCTTCTCCTGGATGCGCAGGCCCACCTCCACCGAGCCGGTGAAGGCGATGACGTGGACCGAGGGGTGCTCGACTAGGTGGTCGCCCATGACCGCGCCGCGGCCCGGGCAGAAGTTGAACACGCCGTCCGGCAGCCCGGCTTCGCGGTAGATCTCGGTCAGGGTCCAGCCGACGATGGAGGCGGCCCCCGAGGGCTTGAAGATGACGCAGTTGCCGGCGACCAGGGCGGCGGCGGTCATGCCGCAGGAGATGGCCAGGGGGAAGTTCCAGGGCGCGATGACCGCGGTTAAGCCCTTGGGCTCGTAGAAGAGCTGGTTCAGCTCGCCCGGCTCGTTGCCCATGCGTCGCGGCTCGGCCAGGCGCAGCATCTCGCGGGCGTAGTACTCGAGGAAGTCGATGGCCTCGGTCACGTCGTGGTAGGCCTGGTCCCATTGCTTGCCGACCTCGAGGATCTGCCAGGCGGCCAGCTCGAAGAGCCGGCGGCGGGCGATCGAGGCGGCCCGCAGCAGGACCTCGGCCCTGGCCTTGGCCGGCGTCTCGCGCCAGGCGGCCGCCGCGGCCTCGGCCGCGGTCACGGCCAGCTCGACCTCCTCCACCCCGGCCTGGCAGACCTGGCCCAGGACCTCGGCCGGATTGGCCGGGTTGGTCGAGGCCAGGCGGTCGGCGGTCATGATCTCGCGGCCGCCGATGAACAGCGGATAGACGTGGCCGAGCCGGCCCCGGACATCGGCCAGGGCCTTGGGGAAGGCGCTTCTCGCCGCGGGCACGGTCAGGTCGAGCATGGCTTCGTTCACGAACGGCGGCAGGCCGCCGAAGCTCGGCCGCGGCGCGGGCTTGGTCGGCGGCGAGCACTCCAGCTCGCGCTTCAGCGTCAGCTCCGGATTCTCGAGCAGGCGGGCGACGTCGGCCTGGTCGGCGAAGCTCTGCTTCAAAAACGATTCGTTGGCCGTGTTCTCCAGCAGCCGGCGCACCAGGTAGGCCATGCCGGGCAGAAGCTCGCCGTAGGGGCAGTAGAGCCGCACCCTTCCGGCGACCTTGAGGAGCCCTTTGCGCACCGGCTCGGCCATGCCGTAGAGCACCTGGAATTCAAAGCGCGACTCGGGCACGTTCAGCTCGCGAGCCGTCTCCATGACCGAGCTGATGGTCCGGATGTTGTGCGAGGCGCATTGGAAGTAGACCAGGTCGTGGTTCTCGAGGATCTTGCGCGCCTGGCGCTCATGGGCCATGTCCGACTCGGCCTTGTTGGTCCAGACCGGCACCGGCCAGCCGTTCTGCTTGGCCAGCACCGTCTCGTAGTCCCAGTAGGCGCCCTTGACCAGCCTAAGCCCGAAGGGCAGGCTTTCCTTGCGGCCCCAGGCGATGAGCCCGGCCAGGTCCTGGTCCGTGTCGCGCAGATAGGCCTGGAGCACCAGCGAGAGGTGCGGCCAGTCGCGGAACTCGGGGTCGGTGCGCAGGCGCTTGAAGAGCTCGATGGTCAGCTCCTTGTATTTGAGCTGCTCCATGTCGATGCACATGGCCCCGCCCATGGCCTTGATCTTCGCGGCCACGGGCTTCATCCGGGCCAGTATCCCGGCCACCGAGCCTTCGACGTCAGCGGGCTTGGCCTGGGAGAAGAAGGCCGAGGGCTTGACCGAGACGTTCAGCTTGGGCGCGGCGTTCCAGTCGAGTTCCGCACCGTTGCCGAGCGGCGCCCACTTGGCCAGCTGCTTCTCCACCGCGGCCAGGAGCTCCAGGTAGCCCTCGGCATAGGCCGCGGACTCGCCCTCGCTGACCGTGGCCTCGCCGAGCAGATCCACAGTGAAGGCAAAGCCGTCCTTGCGCAATTTCACCAGGGATTTGAGCGCCTCGCCCGTGTCCTGGCCGATGATGAACTGGCGGGCCATGTTCTCGATGTTGGCCCGGATGGCCTTGCCCATCATCTTGGCCGCGATGCCGCCCAAAAAACCCGACTTCTCCGCGCCCCACTTGAGCACGGCCGGGATGTCCTCCTCGCCGCCGAAATACTCCTCAAGATGGCGCTGGAGCGATTCGCCGGTGTTCAGGTAGGGCAGGACGTCGACGAAGCGGAAGAGCTGAACCTTGAAGGCCTCGTTCTTCATCGCCCAGTCCATGACCTTGCCGGTCCAGAAGCCCTTGTTGAAAATGGACGGGGCCTCGCCCCGGATGGACTCGAAAAACTCCTGGCCCTTGGCGATAATCTTGGCATCGATCTCGGCGGTATGCATGACGGACTCCGTTTCGGCCCCGCTTACAGGGGCAGGTTGGCGGTCTCCTTCATGGTGCGCAGGACAATGGTCGAGTTGGTGTCGCGCACCTGAGGGATCTGGCCGACCTCCTTCAGGAGATCGGCGAGTTGTTCGGTGTCGGACACCCGGACCTTGATCAGGTAGGCGGCCGAACCGGCGATGTAGTGGACCTCGAGCACTCCGGGGATGTCGGCCAGGGCCTGGCCCGTCTCCACCGTGCCCACGCCCTCCTGGGCCGAGACCATGGTGAAGGAGGTCAAGCCCAGCCCGGCGGCCTTGGGCGACAGCCGGGCCTCGTAGCCCTGGATGATGCCCTTGCGCTCGAGTTTCCTGATGCGCTCGAGCACGGCCGAGGGCGCCTTGCCCACCCGGCGGGCTATCTCGGCGTTGGATGTCCTGGCGTTCTGCTGCAGGATGTTCAGGATTTCCCGGTCGGTGTCGTCGATCATTCTTTTTTCCACCTTGTTTCAGACGAAAGTTCATAATATTCCGCCGCGGTTGTCAAGCCCCGACGGCATTGCCCTGCTCCTCCAGTCGAACGTTCGGTTAGCCCCCCTTGCCGCAGGCGTCAACCCGCGATATCGTTCCCATCCAGCGTATATCGTCTGTCAGTCGTATCCGAGGACGAACATGATCCGTCTCGCCTGCCTGCTGCTCCTGGCCCTGACGGCCGCCCCGGCCGCGGCGGACTGCCTGGTCATCGCCGACCAGACCCTGCGCGCCCTGTGCCGGGCCGAGGCCGGGGAACGCTCCTGCAACCAGATCGAGGACCGCAGCCTGCGCACCTACTGCCTCGCCGGCCAGGGCACGCGCTCCTGCAACCAGATCGAAAACCCCGACTGGCGCACCTTGTGTCTCGTCAGCCAGGGCACTCGCTCCTGCAACCAGATCGAAGGCCGCGACCTGCGTACCCTTTGTCTCGCCGCGCAGGACAAGCGCTCCTGCACCCAGATCGCCGACCCCGACCTCCGGCACTACTGCCAGACCAGGCGATAAGGCCGGTGGCGGCGAATGCCTCCGGCGGGCAGGGGCTCTGCTCCTGCATCCCGCCAGCGGGGGGTGAACCCCCTTGGACCCCGCAGTCTGAAAATCGAAGCTCCCGGNNGCCGGGAGCTTCGATTTTCAGACTGAGTGGCAAGGGCCGGACCATGCCCCTTGCGCGGGGCGTGCTCGGCCAACAGAAAAAACAAACCGCCAATGAGTCTGGCTCCGGATCGGCACGAAGCATCCGGGTCCAAGGCCGGAGCACGCCCCCGGACCAAGCCTGTCTTTCCTTTGATGGCGGCTGTTTTTCCTGCTTCTTCCCGATCCGCTGAAGCCCGGCAGGACAAGGGCGTCCTCCTGGCGTTCGCTCCGTCCCTGAGGCCGGAACGCATCCTCGCGGTCGACGTTTTTTGCGCTTCTGGCGGGCAAAATAAGGTGCCGGCTTCATGGGGCGGTGGACCGAATCCACACCTCGTGGATCATGGCCGACTGCCAGGACTGCGGGACCGGCGTCCGGAAAATGGCTGCCGAGGCCGACCTTAAACCGTATACCCGTATAGGGAATTTTCTGGCCTGAAATGGTCTGGAACTTGCTTAGGGTGGCAAACAGTTGACAGGCAGAACGTTTCTGCCGGACTCGACCGGGCGGCCCTCGCCGACCCGCACGCCTGACGAGGAGGTTTTTCGTATGCCACCCCGCACATCCAGACTGTTCGACCCCGAGGCCCGCGGCATTTCGCGGCGCGCGTTCCTCAAATACTGTGGCGCCGTGGCCGTGGCCCTGGGCATGGAAGCGAGCATGGCCGGCTCCATCGCCCGCGCGCTCACATCCGCCAAGCCCCAGGTCGTCTGGCTCAACTTCTCCGAATGCACGGGCTGCAGCGAATCCCTGCTGCGCTCCGAAGGCCCGAACGTCGAATCCATCATCTTCGACGTGCTCAACCTGAACTATCACGAGACCATCATGGCCGCGGCCGGCGCCCGGGCCACGGAGCTGCTCGAGGCCACCGCCGCGCAGTACGCCGGGCAGTTCATCTGCGTGGTCGAGGGCTCCATCCCCACCGCCCAGAACGGCGTCTTCGGCACCATCGGCGGCAAGACCATGCTCTCGATAGCCCAGTCGATCATCCCCAAGGCCAAGTACGTCATCTCGTTCGGCACCTGCTCCTCCTACGGCGGCCTGGCCGCGGCGGCCCCCAACCCGACCGGCGCCAAGGGTGTTTCCGCGGTCCTGGGGCTGTCGAACATCATCAACATCCCAGGCTGCCCGCCCAACCCCTTCAATCTGGTCTCCACCCTGGCCAACTACCTGGTCGCCGGTCAGATGCCCGCCCTCGACTCCAAGGGACGGCCGACATTCGCCTACGGCCAGACCGTCCACGCCCAGTGCACCAAGCCCTACGGCTGTCTCGAGGGCTACAACTGCAAGGGCAAGACGACCTACGGCAATTGCCCGACCCAGAAGTTCAACGGCGAGTCCTGGTGCGTGCAGGTCGAGCACCAGTGCATCGGCTGCACCGAACCCAACTTCTGGGACGCCAACGCCCCCTTCTACAACACCATGTGGGCCTCCATGTTCGCCACCTACCGCAAGGACGCCCAGGCCCATCCCCTGAACAACGCCGCCTTCTGCACCCCCTGCCACGGCTCGTCCACCTATTCGAGCCGCAAGCAGCAGTACGGCTCGACCTTCGCCACGCGCATGCACAGCGAGCACGAAATGACCTCGCGGCTGAACACCAATGTCGGCTGCGCCAACTGCCACACCGCGCCGGGCGGCACCAAGATCGAGATCGATGACTAGCCCCGGCTGGTCCACGATCGAGTAAGGATCCACCACATGGCCATAAACATCGTCACCAGCACCAAATCCCTGTCCGTGCCCGAGGGCGGCAACGCCTCCTTCACCGTCCGGCTCGCTTCCCGGCCCTCGCGGACGACCACCGTCAGCGTCACGCGCGCCAGCGGCGATTCCGACATCAGGGTGGCCTCCGGCGCCAGCCTGTCCTTCACCCGCGACAACTGGTACCGGACCAAGACCGTGACCCTGTCCGCGGCCGCCGATTCCGACAAGGTCGCCGGCCAGGCGGTCTTCTCCCTGAGCGGCTCGGGTCTGAACAGGACCTCGGTCACCGCCAAGGAGGTCGAGAAGATCACCACCCCGGCCGCCCTCAAACTCTCGGTTACGACCCTGCAGGTACCCGAGGGCGGCACGGCCAACTTCACCGTGGTCCTCTCCGCCGCTCCGGCGGCGAACGTCACGGTGAACGTGGCCCGCGCCAGCGGCGACTCCAGCCTGAGCGTGGCCCAGGGCGCCAGCCGGACCTTCACCCAGACCAACTGGATGACCCCCCAGACCGTGACCCTGGCCGCGGCCAATGACGCGGACTCGACCGCCGGCCAGGCCGTGTTCACCGCCTCGGCCAGCGGCTACGCCTCGGCCAGCCTGACCGCCAGCGAGGTCGAGTCCGCCCTCGGCGCCATCGTGCCCTCCTCGGCCACCCTCGACGTGCCCGAGGGCGGCCACGCCACCTTCACCGTGCGCCTGGGCCAGGCCCCGAGCGCAGGCGTGACCGTGGCCGTGGCCCGCACCAGCGGCGACGCCGACCTGAACGTGACCGCGGGCGCGAGCCTCACCTTCACCACCGCCAACTGGAACACGCCCCAGACCGTGACCCTGGCCGCAACCGCGGATGCCGACGCCCTGGCCGGCCAGTCGGTCTTCACCCTCTCGGCCGCGGGCTTCGCCCCGGTCAACGTCACCGCCAAGGAGGTCGAGCCGGGCGCCACCTCCGGCCGCGTGGTCATCGACCCCGTGACCCGCATCGAGGGCCACCTGCGCTTCGAGCTCGAAGTCTCCGGCGGCAAGGTCGCCAAGGCCTGGTCCTCGGTCACGCTCTACCGCGGCATCGAGCAGATCCTGGCCGGCCGCAGCCCGCTCGACGCGCCCATCATGACCCAGCGGCTGTGCGGCGTGTGCACCTACATCCACGCCCACTGCTCGGCCCGGGCCATCGAGGACGCGGTTAACCTGGCCATCCCGGACAACGCCCGCATCGTGCGCAACCTGATCCTCGGCGCGCAGTTTCTGCACGACCACCCCGTCCACTTCTACCAGCTCCACGGCCTGGACTGGGTGGACATCTCCAAGGCCCTCACCGCCGCTCCGGCCGAGGCCGTGTTGGCCGCCCGCATCCTCGCCCCCAACGCCCCGGCCATCGACTACGCCGCGGTCCAGACCCGGCTGAAGGCCCTGGTCGACTCCGGCAACCTCGGACCGTTCGGCAATTCGCCCTTCGGCCATTCGGCCATGCGTCTGACCCCCGAGGAGAACCTGATCGTCGTCGCCCATTACCTCGAAGCCCTGAAGCTCCAGGTCAAGGCGGCCAAGATGATGGCCATCCTCGGCGGCAAGAATCCCCACCCGCAGTCCACCGTGGTCGGCGGCGTGACCTGCGGCGGCGAGCTGAACGCCACCCGCCTGAACGCCTTCAAGGCCTACCTGGACGAGGTCAAGGCCTTTGTCGCCGACGTCTACCTTCCGGGCGTGCGCCTGGTCGCCGGCCGCTACCCCGAATGGGCCGAGCTCGGCGGCTTCGACAACTTCCTGGCCTACGGCGAGTTCCCCGAAACCGCCACCGAGCCGGCCGGGCTTTTCCTCCCACGCGGCATCATCCTCGGCCGCGACCTCTCCCGGGTCCTGCCCGTGGACACCGCCCGCATCACCGAGGACGTCACCCGCGGCTGGTACGCCGCCGGCCCGGCCCTGAACCCCACCGTGGGCAAGACCCAGCCCGTCTGGTCCAGCCACGACGTCGATCAGCACTACTCCTGGTCCAAGGCTCCGCGCTACGACGCCCAGGCCATGGAAGTCGGTCCCCTGGCCCGCGTCCTGGTGGCCTACGCCGCCGGCCAGCGCGACATCAAGGCCGAGGTCGACGACTTCCTCGAATCGACCGGCCTGACCGCCGACCACCTCTTCTCGACCCTCGGCCGGACCGCGGCCCGGGCCATCGAGACCAAGGCCATCGGCGAGGCCATGAGCCGCTGGATCACCACCCTGGAGCAGAACTTAAGCTCCGGCAAACGCCAGATCTTCAGCTCCTACTCCATTCCCCAGACCGGAACCGGCGAGGCCCTGAACGAGGCCCCGCGCGGCGCCCTGGGCCACTGGATCAACATCGGTTCGAGCAAGATCGGCAACTACCAGATGGTCGTGCCCTCCACCTGGAACTTCGGCCCGCGCGACGCCTCGGGCGTGGCCGGACCGGTGGAGCAGGCCCTCATCGGCGTGCCCGTGGCCGACCCCCAGAACCCGGTCGAGATCCTGCGCGTCATCCATTCCTTCGACCCCTGCGTGGCCTGCGGAGTCCACCTGATCGAAAAGGAAACCGGCCGGGAGACGCACGTCAAGGTCATATAGAGAGAGGGCCTCCGGCGGCCAGGGGCTTTGCCCCTGGACCCCAGCAGGGGCGCTGCCCCTGCACCCCGCAAGGGGGATGATCCGGCCTTGTACCCCTCAGTCAGAAAATCGAGGCTCCCGGCNNGCCGGGAGCCTCGATTTTCTGACTGGATGGCAAAGGCCGGAGCATGCCCCTTGCGGGCCAGTGAACCCGAGGTCGTAGAAAAACCGAGAGCCAGCCGGTGAGGGTGAAGAAGGCTCTGCTCGGCCTGGACGTCCGGTCGCAGGGCCGCACACCCGGCCCGACCCGGACTTTTTCTTCACCTCGTGGCGGTTTTACTTTCCTTCCGCTGCCCGGACCCGGCGGCAAGGGTGCCCTGTGCACCCGCTCGTCTGAGGTTCGACAGGCCGGCGGGGTCTTTCCGCGCCGGCCTGTCGAACCTCAGGCTGGGGAGGTCCAGGAGGGAGTCACTCCCTCCTGGCAGGGGATGCAAGGGGACGGCGTCCCCTTGCCCGCCGGAGGCCCCGTCTACGCCGAGGACTTGGGGAGTGTCGCGAGCTCGGGCGGCAGCCCGGTTTCGGCGCACCTCGCCAGGCCCGCAGGGTCGAGGAGCCTGATCTCCCGGCCGCTCACCTCGACGAGCCCCGCCTCCTTCATGCGTTTGAGCGCCCGCGACAGGGCCTCGGGCGTCACGCCCACGATCTTGGCCAGCTCGCGGTGGGAGAGGGGCAGGCTGACCACCTGCTCCCGCTTTTTGGCCGCGGCCTCGTGCAGCAGGAAGGCCGCGATCCGGGCCGGGATGTCTTTCAGCGACAAGGCTTCGATCAGTTGCATGGCCTCCTTCAGCCGGCCGGAGAGGAGATGCAGGAGGTCGAAGAGTATTTGCGGCTCGCTTCGGGCCAGGGTCTCGAAGGCCCGGCCTTCGATCAGCAGCACGCGGCTTTCGGCCAGGGCCGCGGCGTTGGCCGGGAAACCGCAGGCACTGAACAGCGAGCAGAGGCAGAAGGGCTCGCCGGGCCGGAAGATGTAGATGGTCTGCTCCCGGCCGTCGGGCGAGAGCTTGAAGAGTTTCACCTGGCCGGAGAGCACCAGGAAGAAGCCGCGCACCGGATCGTTCTCGGCGGCGATGAGCTCTCCCGGGCCGTAGGTCCGGATGTGGGCCGCGCGCGCCAGGCGGGTGATCTGCTCCGGGGGCAGGTCCTTGAAGAAGGTCGAGGCCCGCAGCTCGGCCAGCGGATCCAGGGGAGGATTCAAAGCATGTGCGTCGGTCATTTTTCCTGCCGTTGATCTCGATCAATGCACTCGATCCGGGGATGGCATATCAGACGGACGTGGCTGCGGGAAGCGCCGCGGCCGCAGACTGTCGAACCGGAGTGGTACAGATCATGAATCGTCGTATGTTTTTGAAAGGTCTGACCTTTGGCGCCGCCGGCCTGGCCCTGCCCGGGGTCGGGAGCGCGGGGGAGAAGCCTGCGGCTGGCGTCGAGCTGGCCACGCTTCTTGACCTGAACCGGTGCATCGGCTGCGGGGCCTGCGTCGAGGCCTGCCGCGAGGCCAATGCGGACAAGTTCCCGGAGCCGAAAAAGCCGTTCCCGCCCATGGTCCCCAAACGCTCCAAGCCCGAGGACTTCTCGGACAAGCGCGAGGAGCGCGAGCGCCTCACGCCCTACAACTGGCTGTTCATCCAGACCGCCGAGGTGGACTGGCAGGGGGAGCGGCGCACGCTGAACATGCCTCGCCGTTGCCTGCACTGCCGCCTGCCCCCCTGCGCCAACTTGTGCCCCTGGGGCGCGGCACGCAAGGAGGCAAACGGCGCGGTGCGCATCGACGAGGGCATCTGCCTCGGCGGAGCCAAGTGCCGCGACGTCTGCCCCTGGTCCATCCCCCAGCGCCAGAGCGGCGTCGGCCTGTACCTCGACCTGGCCCCGCGCCTGGCCGGCAACGGCGTCATGTACAAGTGCGACCGCTGCTTTGCGCGCCTGGCCTCGGGCGGGCTGCCGGCCTGCATCGAGGCCTGCCCCGAGGGCGTGCAGAAGATCGGCCCCCGCGAGGCCATCGTGGCCGAGGCCAAGGCCCTGGCCGAGGCCACGGGCGGCTACCTCTACGGCCTCACGGAGAACGGCGGCACCAATACCATCTACGTCTCGCCCGTGCCCTTCGAGGTGCTGGACGCGGCCATCGACAAGGGGCCGGGCAAACCGCACCTGAAACCCGTGGCCGGCAAGCTCTCCGGCGAGAAGGCCCTGGCCGCCGCGGCCCTGCTCGCCCCCCTGGCCGGACTGGCCGCCGGCGCCCTGCGCCTGGTCCGGGCGGCAAAGGAGACGAATGAAGAGGTGGCAAAGGAGGATCGGCATGAGTAGCGCCCGCCTGCGCTCCTGGGAGAAATGGCCGGCCGCAGCAGCGGTCGCGGTCCTGGCCGTCTCGGGCCTGGGCCAGATGCCCATCTTCAAGCGCTACTATGTGGCCGACCTGCCGGGCCTGGCCTGGACCGCGGACTACTATCTGCTGCACACGCTCCATTACCTGGCGGCCGTCGTGCTCCTGCTCCTTGTCACCTCCCGGCTGCCGGCCTGGCTCGGTTGGTGGCGGGGCAAGCCCCGGCCGGTCTGGCTGCGCCTGGGCCAGCCGCTCATCTTTCTCGGCCTGGTGGCCACCGGCCTGGCCCGCACGGCCAAGAACCTGCCGGAGGTGAGCCTCTCCCCCGAGCTCGTCCTGGCCATCGACCTCGGCCATCTCCTGCTCGCCATGCTCTTCGGGCTTTTCGCCCTTCTGGCCCTGACCTGGGGGGCGGTGGGCGGAAAGGAGCGCCTGCCCGGGGAGCGGCGGACGATCTGAAGCCTTCCGGCCGGGAACGGTCCGGTCGCAGCCTGACGGCTAGTCGAAGATCACGGTCAGGGTTCGGGCCTGGCCGTTTTCCAGGTCCAGGTCGAAGGCGCGCACCTCCCCGTCGGGCGAGACGACCTCCACCCGGTAGCCGCCGGGCGGCAGGAAGAAGGTCCCACCGTCCCTGGCCGTCAGGCCCGTGGCGAAGCGGTTATCCCCGCCGGCGAAGAGCCGATGGACGATCACCCGGGCCTTGACCGGCCGGCCGGTGATATCCTTGGCCACGACCGTAAGACGGGCCGAGCCGGCGACGGCCTGCGTGATCGCGCGCTGCTCGCCGTCCGATGCGCCGTCCGGGGGCACCTCGCAGGCAGCCCCCAGGGGCGGGATCAGGCCGGAAAAGAGCGTAAGGGCGAGGAGCAGACGCAAGGCGCGAGGCAGGAGGATCATCCAGGCCTCCGGAAGCATTGGAGGAAACGCGCGGCGGGTCACCGCGTCTCGTTCAATATAGCCAAGACCTGAGGGCGCCGCAATGGGCCGGAAAGGCGGGTAATCCGGCGCCGAGGGCTCGACAGGACTCCCGGAAGCGGGCTATCACCCTCATGCGGCGGATTTGGATCGCCGACTGGAGCGGGAGAGGTTAGCGATCATGGATATCAAATTGGCCCTGCCCTTCATCAAGGCCACCGTGGACGTGCTGAAGACCATGGCCTACATCACGCCCGAGCCCGGCAAGCCCTTCGTCAAGCGAGGCGACACGGCCCAGGGCGACGTCACCGGCATGGTCGGCTTCACCGGCGACAAGAACGGCACCTTCTCCATCACCTTTTCCAAGCGCTGCGCCGTGCAGCTGGTCAAGAACATGCTCGGCGACGACGTCCAGGACATCTTGAGCGACGTGAAAGACGCGGTGGGCGAGGTGACCAACATGATCTCCGGCCAGGCGCGCAAGGGATTGGCCGAGGACGGCCTGAAGCTGGCCGGCTCCACGCCCACGGTCATCATGGGCGACGGCCACACCGTGGCTCACATCACCCGCGGACCGATCATGTCCGTGCCCTTCACCACCCCCCACGGGGACTTCTTCATCGAATTCTGCTTCGAATAGCCCTCACTCGGGCAGCATGTCCGCGGCCTTGAGCCAGGCTTTGGGGAAGCGGGCCAGGACCTCGGGATCAAGGTGCCTGGGCGCCCAGCTCCAGCCCGGGTCCTCGACGAACTCCCGGACCGGCGGCGTCTTCAGCCGGCCGGCCCAGTGCTCGTTGTAGTGGAAGACCTCGCCCCACTCCTTGGACGGCACATGCACCCCGGTCACGCCGATGTTCTGGCAGCGGGCCAGGATCGGGTAGACCTCGGCGCGCTCCCCGCGCAGCCGGGAGTTGATGTTGTGGTCCCAGTTGCCGTGGCTGTAGTTGAAATCCCAGTCCGCCTTCAGCGTCTCGAAGCGATCCTTCCAGGTGGCCCAGGCCCAGGGCGTGAACCAGCGCCGCCGGGCCAGGCAGGCGTGCTTCTCCGGCGGGCAGTCCTGGTTGTTGTAGGCGGTCACGCTCAAGACCTCGGGGTCGCCGGCGTAGTGCGTGCGGCAGTGCTCGAAGAAGAGGAGCGCGTCCTTGGCCAGCAGCAGGTCGTCCTCGAGGTGGATGTTGAAGTCGGTCTCGAGGAAGGCCAGGGACATGGCCTGGTAGACGTTGACCGGGCAGGTCAGGACTTTTTCGTTCACGAGCACCGTGGTCCGGGCGAAGCGCACGCTCTCGGCCAGGGCGATGACCTCGGGGCATCCGGGCTCGATGCAGAAGATGATGTGGTAGCGCTCTATACCTGCGGCCCGGGACAGTGCGCCCAGGACTTTCTTCAGGTAGTCCGGGCGGTTGTAGAGGGTCATGGTCAGCGTGCGGGTGTAGGCCATGGGCGTCTCCTTGCGGCAATTCCTGCCACCGCCACAGGAAAATGCAAGCCCGGGGCCAAGGCCGCCTAGAGCGCGAAGCGCTCGGTATGGATGCGGCTCTTGGCGAAGCCCAGGGCGGCAAGCTCCCGGGTCGCGGCGTCCATCATCTTGCCCGGGCCGCAGACGAAGCAGGCCGCGCCGCGATCGACGCCGTCGAGGAACCGCCCCAGGGCCTCGCGGTCGAGCCGGCCCGCGGGCCAGCCCGGAACGCTCTCGCGGCTGGTGATCCGGATGAGCGTGCAGCCCGGCAGCCGGGCCTGGATGGCCTGCAGCTCCTCCTCCAGGATGAGCTCGCACCGGCTGCGCGCCGACCAGACCAGGGTCACCGGCCGGGTGTCGCCGGTGTCGGCCAGGTAGCGCAGCATGGATAAAAACGGAGTCACGCCGATGCCGCCGGCCACGAGCACCAAGGGCTGGCCGTCCGAGGTCCGGGCCAGGTGGCTGAACAGGCCGTAGGGGCCGTCGATCACGGCCGTATCCCCGGGCGCGAGGCGGCCGATGTCCGCGGTGAAGTCGCCGCTGCACTTGATGGTGAAGCTCAAGCTTTCGGGCCGGGCGGGGCTGGAGGACAGGGTGAAGTGGTGCTCTTCGGAGGAAACGGCGGCGCTTTTGAAGCGCACGAAGGCGAACTGGCCCGGGGCGTAGGTAAGCACCGGAGCGCCGTCGGCCCGGGCCAGGGTAACCTCGTGAATGTCCGGGGCCAGGGCGCGCACCGCGCCGACGCGGTAGGGCGCTTTCGCCAGGCGCGCGGGTTTTACCAGCTTGGACCATATCTGCCAGGAGCCGTAGGCCGCCAGGATGGCCCACAGCCCGAGGCGCGGCAGGCCTGACTGGAAGGTCTCGATGACGAAGGAGGCGTGCAGGGCCGCCAGGACCACCAGGCTGAAGGTGCCCAGGCGATGGAGCAGCCACCAGCGGGGGAAGGGCAGGCCGAGAAAGCCCCGCCACAGGCCCGCGGCTACGGTGGACCAGAGCGAGGCGAGCAGGATCATGCCCAGGAGCGCGGGCCAGATCTCCAGGCGCAGGGGGCCGATGGTCTCGTCCGGCGGGAAGAAGACCAACAGCGGGTGGCAGCTGGCCAGCACGGCGGCGCTCACGGCCACCACGCGGTGGGCTTGCAGCAGCCCCGGCAGGCCGAAGACGCGGTCCAGGAGGCGCAGCCGGCCGGAAAGCAGGTATTGCATGAGGATGAGGGCCGCGGCCAGGAGGGCGCAGACCAGGCCGGCTAGCACCACCGGCGGATCGCCGTGGCCGGCTTCGTGGCCTTCCTCCTCGAGGAAGGCCAGGCTCGCGGCCAGGACGAGGAAGGCCAGGCCGGCGAGGACGATCAGCGCCCCGAGGAGCCGGCGGCGGGCCTGGGGCATGGGCCGAGCGGTGACGGCGGGCGCGGTCATGGCCGGCACCGTCCTTCGCGCACCTGAATGCGCGGGCGCTGGCGGGCGAGGATGATCCAGCCGAGGGGCAGCTTGGCCATGAGGACCAGGATGTCCGGGACGGTCGATTTGGAGATGAGCGACCATGGGTCGAGCGGTCCGAGCCAGGTGACGGCCGAAAAGTAGCTCATGCCGAGGGTGCCGATGGCCACGGTGGCCGCGGTCAGCAGGAAGGCGGCCGGGGCGAGCGCCGGCCAGGCATAGAGCAGCGGCAGGACCAGGACGTTCAGCGCGGCCACCAGGCTCGGCAGGAGGAAGAAGACGCTTTCCCCGGGCGGGTGGATGCGCAGGTGCAGGATGAGCCCGCCCAGGGAGATGAGGAAGAAGGCCAGAATGGGTGCCCGGACATCGGGAGCGAACATGCGACCTCCATATTTGGCAGAATTCGGCGCTTCGGCAGGTTTGTCAGCTGCGGATTGAGGTTTGAGCCGAGGCGGTTGCGGCCTGTCTAGCACAATCCACTCGAAAATACAGCCCGGAACGTAAAATGGGCTGCAGGACAGGGCGGGGTTGCCATCGGTGCAGGGATATGGGTAGATGGGCAATCTTTGGAGGCGAGGATGGACGCAAGAGGTGGGTTGCGGCCGGAGACCCTGCCGGCGCTTCTGGCCGGGCTGTGGTTCGCGCTGGCGCTGATCGTGCCTGCCGGGAGCGGATGGTGCGCGCGGCGGGTGGCGCGGACCGATGTGGTCGTGCAGTCGATCAAGAACGTCCGGCCCGAGGAGTACACGGTCCGGGGCAAGGTCGCTCCCCTGGCGCCCGAGGCCGAGCCCAGGCCCGCCTCCCAGGCCGCGCCGGCCAAGCCTGAATCGCCGCCGTCCGTCAAGGCCAAGGCCGCCGGCAATGGCGCCGACAAGCAGGCCGCCGCGAGCGGCCAGCCGGCGCCGTCCGCGCCGCCTGCGGCCGGGAACGCCACGCCGGCCGCCAAGCCCTCCGCCCCGGCGGCCAATACCCAGGCCAAGGCGGCGCCCGGCGCCGCGGAGCAGAAGAAGCCGGCTGTTCCCACGCCCCCCCAGCCGCCTGCGGCCCCGGCAGTCGCGGCATCGCTCAGGCCGGCCGCGGTCCACATCGAGCGCGGCGGCGAGCTGGCGCGCCTGGCCCTGGACCTGGGCGGGCCGGTGACCTACAGCCTCAAACGCATGGACAACCCGCCGCGCCTGGTGCTCGACATCCCGGGCCGCTTCCGCCTGACCACGCGCACGACCATGGAAGGCGGCTCAGGGGGGCTCTCCCAGGTCCGCTCCTGGGCCCACGAGGACCGGCTGCGCGTGGTCATCGACTTGGCCGACGAGAAGCTCAAGATGCGCATCACGCCCACGGACAGCGGCCTGTCCGTGCAGCTCGTCGAGCCCGCAACGACCAGGTAGCCCTTTATCCCGCCCGGGGACGTGCAATCGCCCGGAGATCGTGCTAGACGGCACTTCGTGGACTCTCTCTCAACCTCACGGAGTACGTCATGAAAGCACTCGTCCTTTTTTATTCCATGTACGGCCACATCTACCGCATGGCCCAGGCCGTGGCCGAGGGCGTGGCCGAGGTGCCCGGGGCCGAGGCCGTCCTCAAGCAGGCGCCCGAAACCCTGAACGACGAGATTCTGGCCAAGATGGGCGCCCTGGAGGCCAGGAAGGCCATGGCCCAGGTGCCTGTCTGCGCGGTTGCCGACCTGCCGGGGTATGACGCGATCATCGTCGGCACACCCACCCGCTTCGGCAACATGTGCGGCCAGATGCGCCAGTTCTGGGACGCAACCGGCCAGCTCTGGGCCGCGGGCGCCCTGGTCGGCAAGGTCGGCAGCGTCTTTGCCAGCTCCAACACCCAGCACGGCGGCCAGGAGACGACCATCGTCACGGCCATGCTGACGCTCCTGCACCAGGGCCTGGTCATCGTCGGCCTACCTTACGCCTTCCAGGGCCAGATGCGCATGGACGAGATCACCGGCTGCTCGCCCTACGGCGCTTCGACCATCGCCGGCCAGGGCGGCTCGCGCCAGCCGAGCGCGAACGAGCTGGACGGCGCCCGCTTCCAGGGCCGCCACGTGGCGCAGATCGCCATGAAGCTGTTCGGCTAGGGAGCTGCGACACGGCAATAACCTCCAATACCTGCCGGCCGTCCATGGGGTAGGAGGCCCCGGAGACATTCAGGAGGCTCCCCATGGGCTTGTGGCAGAAGACGATGATCGGCCTGGCGCGCAGTGCCCGGCTCAAGCGGTTCATGCAGTCCCGGGCCGGGGCCGGCGCCCTGGCCCGGCGCTTCGTCGGCGGGGGCGAGGCGCCGGCCTGCGCGGGCCAGGCCGCGGCCCTGGCCGGCGAGGGCCTTGACGTGTCCTGGTACGTGCTCGGCGAGTACGTGGCGGACGAGGCGGGCCTGGCCGAGAACCTCGCGGCCATCCGCGCGCTCATCCAGGCCGCCGAGGCCGCGAGTCTTCCCTTGCACGTCTCGGTCGATCCGACCCAGATCGGGCTCGTCCAGGGTCCCGACCGGCTTGAGGCCAACGCCCGGGCCCTGGCCGGCCTGCTCGCGGCCAGCTCCGCGGCGAGGAACCGCCCGCGCGACACCTTCCTCATGCTCGACATGGAGGACCACGAGGTCACCGAGGCCACGCTCGCCCTGCACGAGGCCCTGCGGGCCGAGGACCTGCCGGCGGCGGTCACCCTCCAGGCCTATCTTCACCGCACCCCGGACGACCTCGCGCGGCTTCTGCCCCGGGCCGGCATGATCCGCCTGGTCAAGGGCGCCTTTGCCGAGCCGGCGCGCCTGGCCCTGACCGCGCGCTCCGAGATCGACGCACGCTACCTCGTCCTGGCCCGGCGCATGCTCGCGCCGGAAGGCCGCGGGCGCGGCTTCGTGCCGGTCTTCGCCACGCACGACGAGGCGCTGATCGAACGGATCGAAGAAGCCGCGGAGGTGAGCGGCTGGGCCAAGGGCGATTACGAATTCGAGCTGCTCTACGGCGTGCGGCCGGCACTCGCCCGGGCGCTGGCCGCCGCCGGGCACAAGGTCCGGCTCTACCTGCCCTGCGGCCGGGACTGGTGGCCCTACGCCATCCGCCGCGTGGGCGAGAATCCGAGGAACGCCGTCTTCGTTCTCCGGGCGCTTCTCGGCGGCTAGCCCCGCCGCTCACCGCACATCCGCCGCCGTTCGCCATAAAGAGGCAGCCTGCGCGACGGGAGCGAGGTAAAAGAGGACACTGGCAGATGCCCCTTCACCTCAATCCCCAACACATGGAGGCGAGCATGTACTACCATTACTGCAACGAGCCCGGATGTCCCGGCCACATCAAGAGCTGGGAGCGCTGCGACCACCTGCGGGCCTTCGGCGGCGCGGGAAGCTGCACGACCTGCGTCATCGCCGGCAGCTGCCGCGGCAGCCGCGCGGCCTGCCCGGGCCTCTCGGGCCTGCGCTTCTCGGCCACCCGCCCGGCCGTCGCCGGCCTGGGCAAGGGCCTCGCCTGATGGACGCGAGCGTAGCCCTAGCCTCTGACGCCCGCCGGCCGCGGCCAGCGACCGTCCGCCTGCCGTAACGCCTCTTTCCGCGCGGCAGGGGGACATCCTGGCCGCGACCGCTTCCGTCCGCCTCCCGCCCCTTGCCTTTCGCCCCCGAGCGGTTATCCTTTCTCTCTTGCGCGACTGCCTCACGGGCAGCAATATTTCCGCAATCGGAGCCGTTCATGGGTCACGAGACCATCCATATAGAAGGCGCCCGCCAGCACAACCTGAAGAACGTGAGCCTGGACATCCCCCGGGACCAGCTGGTGGTGGTCTGCGGGCCGTCGGGCTCGGGCAAGTCCACCCTGGCCTTCGACATCGTCTACGCCGAGGGCCAGCGCCGCTACGTCGAGTCCCTCTCGGCCTACGCCCGCCAGTTCCTGCCGCAGTTGGACAAGCCCCAGGTGGACAAGATCGAGGGCCTGTCCCCGGCCATCTCGCTCGAGCAGCAGTCATTGTCGCGCAACCCGCGCTCCACCGTGGGCACGGTGACCGAGATCTACGATTTCCTGCGCGTCTTCTACGCCCGCCTGGGCACCTTCCACTGCCCGCAGTGCGGCGAGCCCATAAGCGCCCAGACCGCGGACGAGATCGTGGACGCCATCCTCGCGCTGCCCGAGGGCACGAGGTTCCTGCTGCTCGCGCCGCTGGTCGAGCACCAGAAGGGCACGCACAAGGATCTCTTCGCCAAGCTGAAGAAGGAGGGCTTCGCCCGGGTGCGCGTGGCCGGCGAGGTCCACACCCTGGACGCGCCGCCGGAGCTGGACAAGAACAAGAAGCACACCGTGGAGCTGGTGGTCGACCGCCTGGTGTCGAGCGCCAAGCCCGAGACCCGCAAGCGCCTGGCCGACTCGGTGGAGCTGGGCCTGCGCTTCGGTCAGGGCCGCGTAACCGTGGCCGAGGTCGGCGGACCCGAGCAGCCCATGTCCACGCTCTCGGCCTGCGCCAAGTGCCGGATCAGCCTGCCCAAGCTCACGCCCCAGCTCTTCTCCTTCAACTCGCCCCAGGGCGCCTGCCCGGTCTGCTCGGGCCTGGGCAGCGTGGAGTACTTCGAGCCCGATCTGCTGGCCCCGAACAAGGGCCTGTCCCTGGAGTCCGGGGCCATCCTGCCCTGGAAGAACCGCGAGGCCTTCGAGCGCTTCCGGCCGACGCTGAAAAACCTCGGCGCGCGCCACGGCTTCAGCCTGGCCACCCCTTTGGCCGAGTTGAGCCCCAAGGCCAGCCGGGCGCTCTTTCAGGGCGATCCGGAGTTCGGCTGGCAGGGCGTGGTCAACCTGCTGGAGACCGGACTGTCCTACGGCTCCATCTGGCGCGACGAGCTGGCCCGCTTCCGCCAGGCCCGGCCCTGCCCGGAGTGTAGCGGCGCGCGGCTCAAGCCCGAGGCGTTGTCCGTGCGCGTGGGCGGCAAGTCCATCCACGATTTCACCTCCCTGCCCATCGAGCGCGCCCTTTCCTGGCTCTCGGGACTCACTTTCGCCGGCAAGTCGCTGGTCATCGCCGAGCCGCTGCTCAAAGAGCTGGGCCACCGCCTGGGCTTCCTGGTCAACGTCGGGCTGGACTACATTTCGCTGGCGCGCGAGATGTCCACGCTGTCCGGCGGCGAGGCCCAGCGCATCCGCCTGGCCGGCCAGCTTGGCTCGGGCCTGGTCGGCGTGACCTACGTGCTGGACGAGCCCTCCATCGGCCTGCACCCGCGCGACAACGAGCGCCTGCTTGATACGCTAAGGAGCCTGCAGACCCGGGGCAACACCGTGCTCGTGGTCGAGCACGACGAGCCGACCATCCGCGCCGCGGACTACGTCATCGAGCTCGGCCCGGGCTCGGGCCGCCTGGGCGGGGAGATCGTCTTCAGCGGCACGGTGCCGGAGTTACTGAACGGCTCCAAGAGCCTGACCGCGCGCTATCTGCGCGGCGAGCTGGCCATCGACCGCCCGGCCACGCGGCGCTCGCCCCGGGGCTTTCTCGGCCTGCGCAAGGTGAGCACCAACAACCTGAAGAACCTGGACGTGGACATCCCGCTGGGCTGCCTGGTCTGCGTCACCGGGGTCTCGGGCTCGGGCAAGAGCTCGCTCGTGGTCGACACGCTCTACAAGCACCTGGCCCTGTCCCAGGGTTTGAAGGTGGGCGCGCCGGGCCTCATCGGCGGCATCACCGGCGAGGCGGCCATCGAGAAGATCATCGCCATCGACCAGACGCCCATCGGCCGCACGCCGCGCTCCAACCCCGCGACCTACACCAAGGTCTTCGACGAGATCCGGAACATCTTCGCCGCGACCAAGGAGGCCAAGGCCCGCGGCTACAAGCCCGGGCGCTTCAGCTTCAACGTCTCGGGCGGGCGCTGCGAGGCCTGCCAGGGCGACGGCCAGATCAGGGTCGAGATGCACTTCCTGCCCGACGTCTACGTGACCTGCGAGGTCTGCAAGGGCGCGCGCTACAACCGCGAGACGCTCGACGTGCACTACAAGGGCATGAGCATCGCCGAGGTCCTGGACCTGACCGTGCGCGAGGCGCGCGAGTTCTTCACCAACTACCCGGCGCTGGAGCGGCGCCTGGCCGTGCTGGAGGAGGTGGGCCTGGGCTACATCCACCTGGGCCAGCCGGCGACCACGCTGTCTGGCGGCGAGGCCCAGCGCATCAAGATCTCGCGCGAGCTCGGCAAAAGAAGCCTCCCGGGCGCGCTCTACATCCTGGACGAGCCGACCACGGGCCTGCACATGCACGAGGTCGGCAAGCTCATCCATGTGCTGCATAAGCTGGTGGACAAGGGCGCCTCGGTGGTCTTGATCGAGCACAACCTGGACGTGGTCGCCTGCTCGGACTGGGTCATCGACCTGGGGCCCGGCGGCGGCGAGAACGGCGGGCGGATCGTCAGCCAGGGCACGCCCGAAACAATCGCCAAGGACCCGCAGTCGATCACCGGCCGCTTCCTACCCCTGGCCAACTAGCCAACACCCCGCTTCTTCCACGCCCCGCTTGCCGGCTTTTTGCCGGGAGGCGGGGCGCTTGTCGTTTGCATGCACAATTCTGTACTTCGCAGGAAAATCGCTGAATTTCATTGACTACCCAAGTGTCATCTCGATATGAGGGACTTGCCTTGATGCAAAAAACTGAAGAGGGAAAAGAAAATGGAAATAATCATCAAGTCATGTCCTCTTTGTGATGAGTACAATGGCGTCCATGCCTGCATCGGTATAGACGGTGAGGAGCACCATTGTGCGGATTGTGCGTGGCAAATGCAGTGCAATTTCCGGGTGTGTAATTTGAATTTCGATCCGCAAGAGGAATATTGTGACGACCACAAGGTGGTGATGAGCCTCATGGCTGACGTCAACACGCAAACGTGTTGAGTGGTTCATACACGACGCGGCGGTTCCCATGCCCTTGTCCACAATGTACTACGAACTGCATCAGGGTGTTTACACGGCGCTGGCAGGAGTTCTTTGCTGATTCAACGGATTGATTGAACGATCAGTCAAAGTCTCCGCATACGGGTTCAACAGACGGCGCAGCCCGGCTTGATCCTTTTTGCACAAGCGTGCTGGATCAGCCGGGCTGCTTGCGTCGGGGCGGACGCAGGGTGGGGGAGAAGGCTGGAAAACGCTTCAACAGGCTGGTTTACATCTTCTGCTCCACGGCGTTGAAGCAGGGGATGCACAGGGTCCGGCCGGCGAAGCGCCGGGTGCGCGACTCCATGGTCCGCTCGCCGCAGTCCTCGCAGGCCAGGCTCTCCAGGATGCTGGCCGGCCGCGGGCAGGGAGTCCGCGGTGTACCGACCTCGAAGATGTCCTCGATCGGCGCGGTCATGATCCGCTCCTGGGCCGCGCGGCGCAGCGCGGCCAGATGCGAGCGCTCCTCGGGCGAGAGTTCGGGTTTTCGCATCAGGGCCCGCATCTCCTCGTTCAGCTCGCCCAGGACGTAGGGCTTGATGACCGCCCGGAACCCCTCGTTCGCGGCGCGGCTATAGAAGTTGAAGGCCATCTTGCCCAGGTCGCGGTGGATGAGGTTGCCTTTGCCGAAGGTGCAGCCGGTCAGGAACTGGATGGCGTCCACGCCGCACATGTCGGTCTCGACCACGGCCACGACCGGGTTGTCGGCCGTGTTGGCGCCCAGGCGCGAAAGACACAGCTCCGCGGCCCGGATGCCGTAGGACAGCCCGGGGCAGACGTGGCCGTGAAAGGCGATGGTTTCCTTGATGCGATCATTCGGGATTGTGCAGGACATGTCTCGTCTCGTCTGGGTTTCAGGTGCAGGGGATGACGACGCGTTGGCCGTATACGGTCTCGACCCGGACCGGCAGGCCGTAGACCTCGCCGATCGTCTCGCCGGACAGCGCGTCCGCCGCGACATGGGCCAGCACCCGGCCTGATTTCATCAGCAGGCAGGCGTCGGCGAAACGCAGGGCGGCAGAGACGTCGTGCATGGTCAGGACCGCGGAGACGTTCTGCCCGGCAACCACCTCGCGGATGGTGCCCAGGATGTCCATCTGGTTTTTGAGGTCCAGGCTGGCCGTGGGCTCGTCGAAGAGCAGGATGCGCGGCTCCTGGGCCAGCGCCCGGGCCACGGCCACTTTTTGCAGCTCGCCGCCGCTTAAACGATCGAGATGGCGCAGGCCGAGGGGGGCGAGCCCCAGGCGCAAGATGACCCGCTCGACCACGGCAACGTCGTGGACGCTCGGCCGCAGCCCCAGGTGCGGCGTGCGGCCCAGCAGCACGGCGTCGAAGACCGTCAGCCGGCCGGCCTCCAGGCGCTGGGGCACGTAGCCGAAGCGCCTGGCCACCTCGCGCCTGGAGAGGCACAAAACATCGATGTCCTCGACCAGGACCGTGCCGCCCCGGGGCTTGAGGATGGCGTTCAGGCATTTGAGCAGCGTGGTCTTGCCCACGCCGTTGGGGCCGAGGATGGCCAGGATGCGGCCCGGGGCCAGGTCGAAGGACACCTGGTCGACCACCATGCGGCCGTTGTAGCCGAAGGAGAGGTTCGAGACCGCGAGGCTCACGCGCGCCTCCGCAGGAGCAGCAGGATGAAGGCCGGAGCGCCCAGGCAGGCGGTGAGCACCGAGACCGGCAGCACGTGCGGGCTGACCACGATCCGGGCGGCGACGTCGGCGGCCAGCAGCAGGCATCCGCCGAGGAGTCCTGCGGCCGGGTAGAGGAAGCGGTGGTCGTCGCCGACGATGAATCTCGCGGCGTGCGGGCAGATGAGGCCGACGAAGCCGATGACCCCGAGGAAGGCGACCACGACCGCGGTGAGCAGGGCCGCGGCGACCATGCCCAGGAGGCGCTCGCGGCCGACGCGCACGCCGAGCCCGCGGGCGGTCTCGTCGCCGGCGTCCAGGGCGTTGAAGGCATATGCCCGGCTGGCGAACCAGGCCAGGATGGGCAGGCCGCAGCCGGCCATGACCGCGAGGTCGTCCCAGTCGGCTCGGGCCAGATCGCCGAACGACCAGAAGACCATGGCCGCGAGCTGCACGTCGTCGGCGAAGTACTGCAGGAACATGGTCCCGGCGGTGAACAGCGAGCCCAGGGCCACGCCGGCCAGGACCATGACCTCGGGCGTGGCGCCGCGCACCCGGGCCAGGGCGATGATCACCCCGGTGGCCGCCAGGCAGGCGGCGAAGGCCATGGCCGTGACCAGGGCGGGGCTGGCGATGCTCACGGCGTCGGCCTGGCGGCTGCCCATGACCCCGGCGTCGAAGACGATGACCGCGAGCGCCGCGCCGAAGGCCGCGGCCTGGGAGATGCCCAGGGTGAAAGGCGAGCCCAGGGGATTTCTGAGCACCGACTGCATGACGACTCCGGCCGCGGACAGGCCGAAGCCGGCCAGCACGGCGGCCAGGGCCTGGGGCAGGCGGATGTTCAGGACAATGAGACCGATGCGCGGGCTTTCGGCCCGGCCGAGGAGCGCGGATACGACCTCGCCGAGCGGCACGCGCACCGCGCCCACGGACAGGGCCAGGGCGCCGAGCACGAGAAGCGCGGCCAGCATCCCGGCCACGGCCAGCCGGCGCCGGCTGACGTGGGCCAGGTAGCCGGCGCGAAGGCTCACGCTCGCTGCGGGCATCCTACTGCGCCAGCGGCACGGGCTCGTAGGCCAGGCCCTGGAAGATGGCGTTCAGCTGGCCGAAGACCGGCTCGCCGACGAAGAAGGCGAAGATTTCGTCGGCCTTGGCCTTGGGCGCAACGTCGGCGAAACGCTCGGGCTGAAGGGTCTTGCCTATGTAGTAGCAGTTGGCCAGCAGGCATTCGAAGTTGATGGTGTACCAGTTGTAGGGCAGGACGCCGTAGACCCGGCCGGCCTTGACCGCTGACAGGCTCCGGTAGACCGGGTCGGTCTTCAGCTCGCTAAGCCCGCCGGCCGTCTCGCCCATCTGCAGGGTGGCCAGGTCGAGGAAGATCGTCTGCGGGTCCCAGGCCAGTATCTGCTCCTTGGAGACGTCGGCCTGGTTGATCTGGCTCTTGCCGGCGCCGACTGCGGCCGCGACGTTCACCGTGCCGGTCAGGGCGAAGGCCGGGTAGCCGGGCTCGGTGGAGGCGAATCCGTGGGCGCCCTTGGCCGAGATGCCGCCGACGTAGGCCCTGGGCCGGGCGGCCTCCGGCAGATCGCCGGCACGCTTCTTCAGGTCGGCGATGATCGCGTCCACATAGGCGATGACGGCCTCGGCCCTCTCCTTCCGGCCCACGACCTCGGCCATCAGGCGCAGGCTCCGGTCGAAGTCCGCCCGCCGGGCGCCGAGGTCGCCGTAATTGATGATGAAAACCGGAATGCCGGTCTTCTTCTGAAGCTCCTCGGGGTCTGTGCCCATGGTCGAGTAGGTCTTGAGGATGACCTGCGGCGCCGGGGAAAGGGCCAGGATGCGTTCGGGATTGTCCTGGCCGCGGAACTCGCCGAAAAGCGGCAGGCCCTGGAATTGCGGGTTGGCCAGGGCGTAGGGCCGGGCCTCCTGCCGGAGGTCGCGCTTCTCGATGTCGTCCACGGCCACGGCCAGGTCCTGGGCGCCGAGATAGGTCAGCAGCCTGAGGCAGCCCGAGCCGGAGCAGATGACGCGGCCGACCTTGTCCGGCAGCTCGTGGCTTCTGCCTGCCGCGTCGACCAGCGTGCGCGCCGCGGCCTGGCCCGCTCCAGCCGAGACGAGCCAGAAAATGCAGAAGACCACCATGAAAAGAAGACAGTTTGAATAAAAACGTCCCTTTTCCTGGCAAATATCTACGCTATTGGTCTGGATTTTGTTACTGTTCATGAATTCGTGCTACACAAACTCCGCGTACATGGCAAGCGCTGCCAACGCAGGCGCAGGCCTTTAAAACCAAAAGTTTCGGAGGGGTGGAGGAGGTCCGGAGGAGGCGGGGAACCCTTTCCAAAGGGTTCCCCGCCTCCTCCGGGACGGCCGGCCGTGGTCGGGCCGGCCGCGCGGGCGGGGTTACTTGCCGGTCAGGGCCTCGTCGAGGCGGATGATCCAGAGCTGGGATTTCTCGTTGTTGGGCTCGAAGTTCACGGTCGCCTTGGTCGGCTTGCCGTCCAGGGTCAGGGTCTTGTCCGCGCCGACCACGTAGTCGCCGGGGGAGTCAACGGCCTTGCCGTCGGCGCCGGCGGCGGGGTTCTCCACCACCGGGGCGATGCCGAAATCGTTGTCGTTCATCACTGCGAGGCTCTTGCCGTCGGGCAGCAGGGTGAGGCCCTCGGCCTTGTCCGCGGTCCAGCCCAGGGCGCGCAGGTCGACCAGGAGCTTCTTCCCGGCCAGGACCACGCCCAGGGCTTTCAGCTCGGCCTCGCTCTTGACGCTCTCCAGCTCAGTCCCGTCGGCGGCCTTCTTGCCGCTCAGGTCCGTGGCCTTGGCGATGTCCACGAGGTAGATCAGGTTGCGCATCTTCTTGTCCTTGCCCATGGCCTGCTCGATGACCAGGAAGCGGGTGTCGGACAGGGCCACCAGGTCGCCGAGCTTGGCGTCGCGGCTGGCCTTGTAGGCCTCCACGTCGTGGGGGTAGCCCAGGGTGCGGACCTGGCCCGTGGCCGGGTCGAGCTCGACCATGCGCAGGAAGCGGGCGCCGCTCTCCTTGATTTTGCCGTCCACGTCGACCACGGACTGGACCACGGCCACGATCTTGCCCGAGGGGGTCACGGCCAGGCCCTCGAAGCCGCGGTTGGCCTGGCGCTTGGCGATGACCTCGGGCAGGCCGGCGCCCGGGGCGTACTTCTTCATGATCTGGCCGGACTTGGCGTCGACCTTGATCAGGAAGGGGCCATACTCGTCGCACAGCCAGAGGTTGCCGTCCTTGTCCACGTCGATGCCCTCGGTGTCCAGGCCTTGGGCGTCGGTGGACAGGGCGCCGAGGTCGAGGCCAAGCGGCGTCTCGCCGGTGGAGCCGACCAGGCCCTTGGGCAGGGGTCGGCCGGAGATGGGCTTGCCGCTCTCGTCCTTGATGGGCAGGGTCTTGGTCACCTTGGCCTGGCCGCCTTTGAGCTCGATGATGGCGATGGTCGGGGTGAAGTCCGGCGCGGGGAAGATGATGGCGCCGGCGGGCTTGGCCTCGGGCGCGGACCGGTACTTGGGCGCGTCCACGTTCGGGCCGCGGTCGGTGACGGTCCAGAAGAGGAGCGCGCCGTCCTTTTCGCCGATGACGTGCAGGCCGGAGCCGATGCCCAGGGGGAAGCCGCCGGGCATGAGGGCCTTGGCCTGGGCCGAGGCCGGAACGTTCAAGGCCTTGTCCGCCTGGACTTCGTATTTTTCGACGGTGACGGCGGCGGCCGGCGCGGCGGTGGCGGCGAACAGGCCGAGGATGCAGGATGCGAGCAGGCGTTTCACCGGAGTGCTCCTTGTCGGTGGTAATGGGTTGCGGTCAGCGTACTGGCTGTGCCGCAGAATCGGGGAGCGATGGTGACGTCTTGGCGGCGATTGGAAGACAATCGGAGGGAGAACGGCCGGAACGGCGCGGGCTTTCAGAACCCGGAAAAGACCCCGTGGTCGCGCAGGATGTTCAGCCCGATGGCGATGAGCACCACTCCGCCGAGGATCTCGGCCGCGAAACTCAGGCGCGCGGCGTTTCCGACGAAGCGCCCGAGGTGCAGGCCGGCGGCGGTGAAGAGCAGGCAGACCAGGCCGATGACCGCGGCCGGGGTCCAGATGGACAGGCCGAGCATGGACATGGACAGGCCCACGGCCAGGGCGTCGATGCTCGTGGCCACCGAGAGCATGACCAGCGACCAGCCGCGGGTCGGGTCGGCGCGCTCGGCTTCCTCCGTGAGGGCGAAGGCCTCGCGGATCATCTTGGCGCCGATGCAAGCCAGGAGGGCAAACGCGATCCAGTGGTCGAAGCGCTCGATAGCGCTGCGCACGCTCAATCCCAGGACCCAGCCGATGATGGGCATGAGGGCCTGGAAGAGGCCGAAATGCCAGGCCAGGCGGAAGGTCTGGCGCCGGCTGACGCGCTTCAGGGCCACGCCGGTGGCCAGGGCCACGGCCAGCGCGTCCATGGCCAGGGCCACGGCCAGGGCCAGGATGTCGAGACCCGGCACGGCCTAGGCTCCGGCGTTCCGGCGCGGCCGTTGTCCGGTTGCGGTACAGGCGGGCATGAATGAAAATCCTCCGGACCAGGAGGTACGGGCGGCGGGGCGCAGGGTCAAGGCCGTAAGCACCCCTACCTGGCGAGACCGGCCTTGGCCAGCAGGACAGTGGCCTCTGGCTCGAGCCGGCCGTAGATTTCCACCGGCACCAGGTTCAGGCGGAAGGCGCCGAACGAGGTCGGCAGCGGCGCCGCCGGCACGCCGCCCAGCACCGGATAGGCCATGGTCGCGGCCGCGAGCGCTTTCTGGCCGGCCTCGGAGGCGAGCCAGGACATGAGCTTCGCCCCGGCCTCGGGATGGGGCGCGCCGCTCGGCAGGCCGGCGGCGGCGGCCGTGGCCAGGGCGCCCTCGGCGTGCTGGTTGGGCCAGAAGACGGCCAGGCGGGACTTCGGATGGGCGCTCAAGTAACGGGCCAGGGCCGGTGCGTCGGCCAGGGCCACGTCGGCCGCGCCGGCGTCCACGGTGGCGATGGCCTCCTGTGGGCCGCCCGCGGCCGGCCGGGCCAGGTTGGCGGCGTAGGCGGCCAGGAGGGCTTGGGCGTTGGCCGCGCCGTAGCGGGCCTTGAAGAAGCCGGCCAGGGTGAGAAGCCCGGGATCGCGGCCCGAGGGCAGGGCCAGGCGGCCCTTCCAGCGGTTTTCGGCCAGCGCCTCGTAGGAGTTGAGGCTCTCCGGGTTGACCCGCTCGGCGGCGTAGACCAGGCCCAGGGGGCGGTAGGCCAGGGCCAGCCAGCGCCGCCCGGGGTCGCGCCACATCTCGGGCAGGGCGGCGGCGGGCCCCGGCGGGTCGAGGACGTCGAGCAGCCCGGCCGCGGCAGCCGAAGCGAGGTCCTGAACGCTTGCGCCGAGGAGCAGGTCGGGCTTGGCGGCCGCCGGCGTGGCCAGGTAGCGGGCCAGGAGTTCGGGGAAGGGGGCTTCGACCAGATTCGCCTCCTGGCCAGAAGCCGTGCGATAGGCCTCGAGCACCGGGGCGAACTCGGCCTTGGGCAGCGCCGACCAGACGGTCAGGTCCGCGGCCCGGGCAGATGCGCCCAGACCGAGGCAGAGGAGCAGGCCGAGCGCCAGGGCGCGCTGCAACCGGCAGGCCGTGCCATCGAATGCGCTATGCGGCATCACCTTCGGTCCATCCTTCGGTGTTCGGGCTAGCCGGCGGTCCTGGTGCTGCCGGCGTTGTAGGCGGCCAGGAGCGGGGTGAGCGCGCGGGCCCGTTCGGCCAGTCCGGCCGCGACTTCCCGGGGCCGGCTGCCGGCGGGCAGCGCGCTGCCGGGCTTGAGCTCGCTTTTCAGCAGGGACTGCAGGTTGACCCACAGGGCGTTGGCCAGGGCCGGCTGGTTGAAACCCGCGCCGCCGGGCGAGTCCACGGCCGTGAACATGGCGTCCAGGTTGCCCATCGTGAACTCGTCCAGGCGAATGAGGAAGCGGCGGTCCTGGGCCAGCTCGGCGCTGGCGCTGGTGTAGTGGGCGGTGCGGAAATCGGCGATGATCTCGCTCGGCAGCCTGAGGTTTAAGGTCTTCAGGCGCCGGCTGAGCTGCTCCAGGTCCTGGCCGCGCTCGGGCAGCGCCCGGCGCAGAGCGGTGATGACCGAGTCCTCGGCCTTCAGGAGCTCGACCAGGGCGGCCTCGGCGGCCTCGCCCTCGATGAGCTTCTTGACCGCGGCGCGCACCTCGCCGACCAGGCCGGCGGCCCGCGCCTTGGCCTCCTTGGAGGAAAGGACGTTGTTCAGGAAGACCAGGGTGCGGCCGGCGGTGCGCAGCACGTCGTCCACGTTCAGCGTATCCTGGCCGAGGATCGTCAGGTATTCCAAGTCGTTGGCCAATGCCGCCGCGTCCAGCGGATCGCGCGGCTTGACCGACAGGGCGCCGGCCGCGGCCAGGCGTTCGGGATCGAAGCCGGCGATCAGCCGTTGCGCTGCTTCGGCCTTGGCGCCCAGGTCCTGGGGCGTCTCCCGGCCGGTGAAGGCTGCGGCCTCGGCCAGCGCGGCCAGGTCCGCTCCGAGCCGGGCGAGAAAGGCCCGGTCCGTCTCGCCGATCGCCGCCCGGCCGGCATGGCGGGCGCGGGCCAGCAGCTCGAGAAAGCCGCGCGCGCGGCTGGCGGCCTCGATGATGCGCCCGGGGTCGTCGGACACGAGGCCCGCCGGCAGGCCGAGGCGCTCGCGCAGGTTGCGCATGAGCTCCGCGAGCCTGCGCCGCGTGCCGGGGGGCAGGGCCAGCTCCAGGCGGTGCCAGGCCTGGCCGTCGAAGGACACGGGCGGCTCTGGCGGCCGGGCTCCGGCGGCGAGGATGGGGCGCAGGAGAAAGGTGGTCGCGCGGCCCTCGCCCTCGGACATGAAGCGCAGGCGCCTCGGGCCGAGCCACAGGCAGCGCCCGGGCCTGAGGCCCCAGGCCAGGAGCTGGCCGGGGGTCAGGGCCAGGTCCTCCGGGGACTGGGTCTCGTCCAGCAGGCGCAGCTCGCCGCCGAGCCGGGTGATGGGCGCCGGTGTCGTGGCCAGGAGCCCGGCCGGGGCAGTCAGGCTGCCGCGGACCTCCACGGAGTGGCCCGTGGCCAGGCTGGCCGTGGAGACGGACAGGTTGCCGTTGACCCGGGTGACCTCGGGAATGATGGCCAGGGGCTCGCCCGGGGCGAAGGTCAGGTCGGAGAGCCAGGTGCCGTCGCGGTACGGGATGCGCCCGGACAGGCCGCTCTGCGGATCGCGGCCCAGGCGGCTGTCGGGGGCCAGGCGGCCGAGAAAGGTCCGCCAGCGAGCGGCCGATTCGGGCGTGTCGGGCAGGAAGACGTCGGGCAGGAAACGGCAGCGCGAAGCCCCCTGGCCGCAATCCACGGCCGCGAGGTAGCCGCCGCGCCGGGTCTTCACGCCCTCTTGGACGTTCCCGGCCATGAGCTCGACCAGGGCCTGCTGGCGCCCGTGGCGCACGGCGGAGAGGACCAGGCGCACGCCCGGGCTTTCGGTCTGCGGCGCGCGGATCACGTGCTCGATGCCCTTGGCGATGACGACCTTGACCCCGCTCTGGGCCGCGGGCAGGCCGTCGGCGTCGAGGAGGCGCTCGAAGTAGCCCTCGAGGATGGCCTTGGCCCTGGCGTTCATGACTGCCGCGCCGGCTCTGGAGGGGCTCACTGTGCTCATATCCCCTGCGGCCCGTTCGACCTGTTCAATCCGCTCAACCCGTTCAACCCGTTCAACTGGCCAGCCCGTCGGGGCAGTCGGCGATGGCCGTCTCGATGCTGGCCACGACCTCCTCGGCCGTGGGCGGCGTCTCGCTGGCGATGAGCGCCATCTGCAGGTTCAGCTCGCGCTGCAGGGTCGGCAGGTCGGGGTTGAAGTAGCGCTTCCAGGCGGCCACCGCGGCGTCCAGCCGGCCGAGCCGGGCCTGGACCAGGCCGAGATACAGGGCGCTGAAGTTGTCGTCCTTCTTCTTCAGCACCCGGTTCAGCTCGCAGGCGGCCTGGATGTGCCGGCCGCCCTTGTACAGGCAATAGCCGAGCTTGGCCCGGGCCTGGGCCTGTTCCGGGGACTTGGCCAGGCAGGCGCGCAGGCTTGTCACCGCGGCGGCGTAGTCGCCGCCGGCGATGGCCGACTCGGCCTGCAGGAGGTCGGGGTCGATGCCGGCGACGTTGCGGCCTTTTTCCGGTGCGCCGCGGAAGCGGTTCACCAGCCCGAAAAGGACGTCCCTGCGAGAAAGGCTTTTGGGTTCGCCGCGCGACATGGCTGCCTCGAACATTGGCTTTGTCCTGCTTCTAGCGTCCTTTGCCTGGAAAGGCAAACAGCGCCGCCGGACTTTACAAACGCCCTGCTTTCGAGCATTTTGCCATAATCTGAACATCTGCGGGCCGCCGGAGGGCGCTCGCCGGCTGGAGCCTCGGCATGAGCGATATCACCCAATACGAGGAGATCGTCCGGAACTTCGTCCTCAAGGGCGGCGGAGTTTTTTTTGTCGTGTCCACGGACCACGTCTTCCTCAAGAACCTCCGCTTCACCCTGGCCAAGCACCTGGGCCTGCCCCAGACCTGCACCGTGTTCTTCACCGAGCGGGACAAGGTGCAGCGGAGCGTGGCCGAGATTCTGTCCCGGGGCTTCAAGGTCATCCTGCTCATCGAGCGCGAGCTTGCCGGCAGCTCCTCCATCGAGTTCGTCAAATACCTCATCGCCGACATACCCGACATTTCGGTCGTGGTGCTGACCGGCGAGATCGAGCGCGAACGGCTCATCCTGCTGCACGAGCTCGGGGTGAAGAACATCATCACCAAGCCCATCTCGGCCAACGTGCTGGTGGAGAAGATCGCCTCGACCATCCGCCCGCCCTCGAAGCTCGGCGAGCTCATCGACCAGGGCAAGCTGAAGATCTTCAAGCGCGAGTTCGAGGTGGCCATCGAGCTGGCCAAGGAGGTCCTGGCCTTGAAGCCGCTCAGCCCGGCCGGGCTCATGCTGCTCGGTGACGCGCTGAAAGGGTTGGGGCGGACCAAGGAGGCCCAGGCCGCCTATCTCGAGGCCAGCCGGCAGTCCAATCTCTACCTGGAGCCGCTGAAGAAGCTGGCCGAGTTCTACCGCGAGGCCGGCGATCAGGACCGGGAGCTGTCCTACCTCATGAAGCTGGACCGCCTAAGCCCGCTGAACATCGAGCGCAAGCTGTCCATCGGCGGCCTGAACGTGCAGATGGGCGAGGTCGAGGCGGCCAAGGTCTTCTTCGACGATGCCGTCAAGCTGACCACGCGCCAGGCCATGGGCATGGTCTCGGACACCTTGCGCTCCATTGCCGAGATGTGCCTGGACACGGCGCCGGAGATGGCCGAGAGCTACCTGCGGGGCAGCCTCGAGGCGCGCAAGTCGGTGCTCGACAAGACCGATGTGGAAACCTACAACCGCCTGGGAATCGCCCTGCGCAAGCAGGGCAAGTGGGAAGAGGCGGTGAAGGAATACCAGATGGCCCAGAAGGTCGCGCCCGACGACGAGAACGTGGGCTACAACCTGGCCATGGCCCATTCCGAGGGCCGCGACTTCGAGCGCGCCTCCAAGGAGCTGGCCCGGGCCCTCAAACTGAACCCGCAGCTCGGCGCGGACAACCCGGCCGTTCTTTACAACATCGGCTACGTCTTCTATACGGCCGGCAAGCTGCACGACGCCAAGGAGGCGCTCAAGCGCTGCCTGGAGATCGAACCGGTCCATTCCCGGGCGCTCGAGCTCATGTCCAAGCTGGTCAAGTAGTCTGGCGCGCTCCCGAAGCCCGCGGGCCGCGGCTTGGTGGGTCGAGAGGGGAGCATTTCGGCGGTTGGTTGCGTTTTTTTTCGATTTATTCCCTTGACTCCCTGCCTCTCTATGCTAATCAGGCATGGTCGCCGGTAATCTGGATTGCTCTCCTTCCGGCTTTCGTCTAAAGCGCATCTCGCGGTGTTAGCACTCGCCATCGTCGAGTGCTAACAAGACGGTAACAAACTACACGTTGGAGGATCATAATGAAGCTCAAACCGTTGCATGATCGTGTCCTGGTGAAGCGGCTCGGCGAGGAGGAGGTCACCAAGGGTGGCATCATCATCCCCGACAGCGCCAAGGAGAAGCCCATCAAAGGCGAGGTCGTGGCCGCCGGCCCCGGCAAGACCGACGATTCCGGCAAGAAGATTCCGATGAGCGTCAAGGCCGGGGACAAGGTGCTGTTCAACAAGTACGCCGGCACCGAGATCAAGCTCGACGGCGTCGAGCACCTGGTCATGCGCGAAGACGACATCCTGGCCGTCATCGAGTAGTTTTCCATCCATCCACGCGACAATCTAGGAGGTATGCGCATATGCCCGCCAAGGAACTTCTTTTCGATACCAAGGCCCGCGAGAAGCTGAAACGCGGTGTCGACATCCTGGCCAATGCCGTCAAGGTGACCCTCGGACCCAAGGGCCGCAACGTGGTCATCGAGAAGTCTTTCGGCTCGCCGACCATCACCAAGGACGGCGTGACCGTGGCCAAGGAGATCGAGCTGTCCGACAAGTTCGAGAACATGGGCGCCCAGATGGTCAAGGAGGTCGCCTCCAAGACCTCCGACGTGGCCGGTGACGGCACCACCACCGCCACCATCCTGGCCCAGGCCGTGTACAACAGCGGCGTCAAGCTGGTCGCCGCCGGCCGCAATCCCATGGCCATCAAGCGCGGCGTGGACAAGGCCGTCGAGGCCCTGACCGAGGCCCTCGACAAGCTGGCCAAGCCCACCCGCGACCAGAAGGAGATCGCCCAGGTCGGCACCATCTCCGCCAACAACGACTCGACCATCGGCAACATCATCGCCGACGCCATGAACAAGGTCGGCAAGGAAGGCGTCATCACCGTCGAGGAGGCCAAGGGCCTCGAGACGACCCTGGACGTGGTCGAGGGCATGCAGTTCGACCGCGGCTACCTCTCGCCCTACTTCGTCACCGATCCCGAGAAGATGGAGTGCGTGCTCGAGAACGCCCTCATCCTGGTCAACGAGAAGAAGATCTCGACCATGAAGGACCTCCTGCCGATCCTCGAGCAGGTGGCCAAGATGGCCAAGCCGCTGCTGATCATCGCCGAGGACGTCGAGGGCGAGGCCCTGGCCACCCTGGTGGTCAACAAGCTGCGCGGCACCCTGCAGGTCTGCGCGGTCAAGGCCCCGGGCTTCGGCGAGCGCCGCAAGTCCATGCTCCAGGACATCGCCGTGCTGACCGGCGGCGAGGCCGTGTCCGAGGACGTCGGCGTGAAGCTCGAGAACGCCACCCTGGCCCAGCTCGGCCAGGCCAAGCGCATCGTCATCAACAAGGAGAACACGACCATCGTTGACGGCGCCGGCAAGAGCGAGGACATCAAGGGCCGCGTGGCCCAGATCCGCCGCGAGATCGACGCCACCACCTCCGACTACGACCGCGAGAAGCTCCAGGAGCGCCTGGCCAAGATCGTCGGCGGCGTGGCCGTGATCAATGTCGGCGCGGCCACCGAGACCGAGATGAAGGAGAAGAAGGCCCGCGTCGAGGACGCCCTGAACGCCACCCGCGCGGCCGTCGAGGAGGGCATCGTGCCCGGCGGCGGCGTGGCCCTGGTGCGCTGCCAGAAGTCTCTGGACAAGATCAAGCCCTCTGACGACGACGAGGGCGCCGGCGTGGATCTCATCCGCCGGGCCATCGAGGAGCCCCTGCGCCAGATCGCCAACAACGCCGGCGTGGAAGGCTCGATCGTGGTCGAGAAGGTCAAGGACGGCAAGGACGCCTACGGCTTCAACGCCGCGACCTGCGAGTACGAGGACCTGATCAAGGCCGGTGTCATCGACCCCAAGAAGGTCACCCGCATCGCCCTGCAGAACGCCGCCTCCGTGGCCGGCCTGCTGCTGACCACCGAGTGCGCCATCGCCGAGAAGCCGGAGGAGAAGAAAGACATGCCTCCGATGCCGGGCGGCGGCGGCATGGGCGGCATGGGCGGCATGTACTAGCCGACCTTTGACCCCAAGTCGTTTCCAAGGCCGGAGCCCGCACGGGCTCCGGCCTTTTTTCGTTGCGCAATGGCGGCCATGAAGGTGAGGTCGGGCGGCCTGGTGAGGATCCGTGAGCCGCGCGCCGGGTCACGATACGCACGAGGGGGGTGCTCTGCGCCCCGGCGAAAATCAGCAAGACGGCCGCGAAGTGAGGAGAGGCTCGGAGCCGGTCGGGCGGTCCATGATCCCCGCAGGCGGGCCTTCTCCGCTTCCCCGGGCCGCGCAGGTGGGGAGCGTCCGTCCGGCCTTCAGGCGCCAAGTCGGACCACCGGGCTCATCTTCCCCTTCACCGGCAGTCTTCGTTGTTTTGTTTTCGCCTCGGAGCCGGCCTCAGCCCTCCGGCCGGCGCCGGCGGGCGACGAGCAGGGTCACGTCGTCCTCGCGCTTGTGGCCGGCGGAGAATGCGGCCAGGTCGTCGAGCACGGCGTTGATGAGCTTTCGCGGCCCGGCGGCGGGTTCGGCTTCGAGCGCCGCGGCCAGGCGGGCCTTGAAGCGCTCCTTGCCGTACATCTCGCCGTCCTGGCTGCGGGCTTCCCAGATGCCGTCGGTGCCGATGGCCAGCACCTCGCCCGGGGCGAGGACCGTCTCCTTGGTGCCGAAAAAGGCCTTCTCCACCACGCCGAGCGGCAGACCCGAGGGCAGGAGTTCGCGGAAGGCCCGCAGAACCGGGTCGTAGACCAGGGCCGGGTCGTGTCCGGCCCGGGCCAGGCGCACGCTGCCGTCGGGCTCGAGCTGGGCCAGGATCATGGTCAGGAAGCGGCTGGTGGCCGCGAAATCCGGGTAGAGCGTGGCGTTCAGCTCGGCCAGGATGGCCGAGGGCGTGCCGGGCCGGGCCAGGCGGTCGCGCACCAGGGCCCGGGCCATGGCCATGAGCAGGGCCGAGTCCACGCCGTGGCCGGAGATGTCGCCGACGACCAGGGTCAGCGGGCGGTCCTCACCGGGGGCCACGAGGTCGAAGAGGTCGCCGCCGATCTCCTCGCAGGGCAGGCTTTTCCCGGCCACGGCCAGCTCGCCGAAATGGTGCGTGCCCCGGGGGGTGAGGTTCTGCATGACCTCTCGGGCCAGGGCCAGGGAGCGCTTCTGCTCGGTCAGGTCGGTGACGAAGGCCACGTGGCCGAGGGGAGCGCCGCCGGCGTCGGTCAGGGTGTTGGCGTGGACCAGCACGGGCACGGTGGTGCCGTCCGGCCGGACGTAGCCGCTCTCGAAGATGCGCACCGGCAGTTCGCGCAGCCGGTGCAGGTTGGCCCGCAGGAAGCCCTGGTGCTCGGGGTCGGCCAGATCGACGGGGGTCAGGCCGAGGAGCTCGTCGCGGTCCCGGCCGGTCAGGCGGCAGAAGGCGGCGTTCACGTCGGCGATGCGCAGCTCGGGGTCGAAGAGCACGAAGCCCTCGGCCGCGGTCTCGATGATCCGCCGGAACTTCTCCTCGCTTTTGCGCAGCTCCTCCTCGGCCCGCATGCGCTCGGTCACGTCGGCCACGATGCCCTGGTAGAAGAGGATGTTGCCGGCCTCGTCCCGGGCGGTGGTGGTCACGTCGTTGACCCAGCGCACCTCGCCGGAACGGGTCAGGATGCGGTAGGTCTGCTCGTAGTCGGTCTGTCCGGCCCGCTCGAAGACGCGGATCTCCGCGTTCATGCGGGCCATGTCGTCGGGGTGGATGAGATCGGCGAAGGTCTTCTCGCCGGACAGCAGCTCGGATGCGCTGTAGCCGAAGCGGGCGATGTTCTCCGAGACGTAGACCAGCTTGTAGTCGGGCGCCGGGTTGCGGCGGAAGAGGATGACCGGGCTCTGCTCGATGATGACCCGGCAGAGTTTCAGCTCCTCGGGCAGGCTCAAGCCCGAAAGGGTGGTGCAGACAGGGACGTCGGACTCCATGCTCATGCCTAGCACGGCTGGGCGGTGCTGACAAACGCTTGAGTGAAGCTTCAGGGGCAGGCCGCGGCGGTGAAGGCGGTGATCTCGTCCAGGGCCTGGTCGGGGTCGGCGGCGTAAGGGACCACCGGGAAGCCGGCGGCGCAGGCCGTGGCCTGGTAGTCGGCCCAGTCCGCCTGGTCGATGTATTCGATGCTGCAGACGCGCTTGCCGGCCGCGGCGAAGCGGGCCAGCAGCCCCAGGCGGTAATCGCGGTCCTCGGCGGATGTGTTGTACCAGACGCTCTCCGCGCCGATGGCGTCGATGGCCGAGAGGTAGAGCGCGGCCTTGTCGGCGGAGGCGTCGTCGAGCAGGCCTTCGGCGTTCTGGGGGCAGACGGCGAAGCCCGGCCGGCGGGCCCGGGCGTAGGCGGCGATGCGGGCCACGAGGTCGGCCATGCGGCCGGCGGCCTCGACGGCGCTCAGTTCCCCCTGCTCGTCGTACCAGAACCAGTAGGCGTCCACGATGTCGAGGTACACGCCGTCGAAGTCCGCGGCCAGGATGGCCTCGAGGTAGGGTTGCAGGGCCGCGGTCCACCAGCCCTCGTCCCAGTAGCGGACCTTGTAGTTGCCCGGCCAGTCCGGATTTTCCGGGCCGAGCCAGGACGGCGGCAAACTCGCCCAGGCGCTTTGCCAGTAGAAGCGGTAGTCCTCGGCCTCGCCGATGGAGAAATAGGCCAGGGTCACGGTCCCGGACGCGTGCAGCGGGGCGAGGTCGGCGGCGCCGTAGGCGCCCTCGGCCGAGCCGTCGCGCGAGTAGTCGATGACCGCGAGGTCCGGATTGCGCGTGGCCAGGGCCGCGGGCTCGGCGCTCTGCAGCTGGTAGAGCCAGGTCTTGGCCCGGCGGATGGCCAGGCGCGGGGCGAGCTTCGTGCAGGCCGGCCGGGAGAGGAGCAGGATGTCGTCCTCGGTCTCCTCGTCCTCGGCGGCGTTGCCGGACCAGGTGGAGCAGAGGCACAGAGCCAGGAATAGGACACAGATGCGCGGCATGACCTTCTTGTTGTGCCGTATTATGGAAAAATCAAGGAGATCATGCCGCCATCCGTCCTGGCTAGGACGAGTGCTCGGCCAGCACCTCGCCGGCGGCAAAAAGCGCGTTCAGGGTCGCGGGGAAGCCGACGTAGGGCACCATGTGCAGGATGATCTCGCGGATCTCGTCGGGCGTCAGGCCCACGTTCAGCCCCGCTTGGACGTGGACTTTCAACTGCGGCAGGGCGTAGCCCAGGACCGTGAGCGCGGCGATGACCGCGACCTCCCGGCTTCTCAGGTCGAGCTGCGGCCGGCTGTAGACGTCGCCGAACATCTCCACGAGCATCACGGCCATGTCCGGGGAGAGGGCCGCGACCTTGTCCACCACCGCGTCGCCGGACCGGCCGTCGACCTTGCGCAGCCAGTCGAGGCCGCGTTCGTACCGGGTCTGATTCTCGTTCATGTGAACCTCCGTTGGAGGCATATGAGCACCGGCCGATCGATAAGTCCAATATATCTTTATCTCAGTATCGATATGATATAGCTATCAATCATGGAGTTCAAACATCTGCGCACCTTTCTGGCCGTGGCAGAGGAGCTGCACTTCGGCCGGGCGGCCCGGCGCCTGAATCTGGCCCAGCCGGCCGTCAGCCTGCAGGTGAAGGCCCTGGAGGAGGAGCTGGGCGCGCCGCTCTTTGTCCGCACCAGCCGTTCGGTGGTCCTGACCCCGGCCGGGGTCCATGTCCTGGCCGAGGCGCGGGGCATCCTCGGCCGCACGGAGAAGCTCGCGGCCGACGTCCGGCGCCTGGCCACGGGCGAGGCCGGGCGTCTGGCCGTGGGTTTCGTCGGACCCATGCTCGACTGCGGCCTGGCCCGGGCCGTGCGCCGCTTTCGCGCCGGCTGGCCGGAGGTGGGCGTAAGCCTGGTCGAATGCGGCACCCCGGAGCAGATCGCGCGGCTCGCCCGCAATGAGCTCGACCTGGGCCTGGCCCGGCCCTTCGGCCACGAGCTCTCCGGGCTCGAGGAGGCGATCATCGTCCGCACTTCTTACGTCCTGGCCCTGCCCAGGGACCACGCCCTGGCCGGGCTGGCCAGCGTACCGCTCTCCCGGCTGGACGGCGAGCCGCTCATCCTTTTTCCCCGCAGCGGCAATCCCCGCCTGTACGACGCCATGCTCGCGGCCCTGAACCGGGCTGGCGCCGCTCCGCGCATCGTCCAGGAAACCACGACCAAGCGCGCGGCCCTGGCCCTGGTAGCGGCCGGACTCGGATCGAGCTTCGTCCCCGACCTGCCGGACACGGGCGCGGGCGCCGACGTGGCGCTCAAACCCGTGACCGGCGGGCTGCCCGAGGTGATCTTGAGCGCGCTCACGCCCGTGGGCGCGGACCTGCCGGCCGCCCGGCGCTTCATCGAGCTCTGCCGCGAGGAGGCCGCGCCGGGCGTATGACGGCGTCCTTGCCTGCCGGCCGGGGGCTCGTGTAGCCTTACGGCCATGAGCAAAACCGAGCATTCTCCCGCCTCCTTGCCGGTCCACGGCGGCAACCTCCGGGCCCTGGCCGCGCAGGCCGGCTGTAAGCCCGAGGAGATCGTCGACTTCAGCGCGAGCCTGAATCCCCTCGGACCGCCGCCCTGGCTGCGGGCCGAGATCGGCGCGCGCATCGCGGATCTGGTCCACTACCCGGACCCCGAGGCGCTCGCCCTGCGCGAGGCCGCGGCCCGCCGCTACGGACGCCCGGCGGACTGTTTCCTGGCCGGCAACGGCTCGAGCGATCTGCTTTTCCTCTGCGCCCGGCTGCCCGGCTTCATCCGGGCCATCGTGCCCCAGCCGGCCTACGCCGACTACGGGAACGCCGCCCGGGCCGCCGGACTCGTCGTGGAGGACCTGGCTCTGGACCCCCAGGAGGGGTTCGCGCTCTGCTTTGCCTCCCTTGAGGCCGCCTTGTCCCGAGGACCGGCCATGGTCTTTCTCGGCCAGCCAGGTAACCCCAGCGGCCGGACCGCGGACCCAGACCGGCTGCGTGTCCTGGCCGAGTCTCGCCCTGACAGCCTGTTCGTGGTGGACGAGGCCTTCGCCGACTTCATCCCCGGTCTCGACCGCTTGGCCGGCTCGGCCCCGGACAACGTGCTTGTCCACCTTTCCCTGACCAAGATTTTCGCCGTGGCCGGCCTGCGGCTGGGGCTGGTGGCGGGGAGCCCCGAGCGCATTGCGGAGCTTTCGGCCCTGGCCGCGCCCTGGCAGGCCGGCAGCCTGGCCCAGGCCGTGGGCGCCCGGGCGCTGGCCGACGCGGCCTACATCGAGGCCAGCGTCGCGGCCGTGACGAAGCTCCGCACCGAGTTCGCCCGCAGCCTGCGCGGGGTGAAGGGGTTGAGCGTCTTTCCCGGCGAGGCCAACTTCCTGCTCTGCCGCATCGATGCAAGCGGCAAGGACGGCGAGGAGCTGTTCCGCTTCTGCCTCGAGAGGCGCCTGGCCATCCGGCGCTGCGCCAACTACCCGGGGCTGGACGAGCGCTACGTGCGCTTCGCCGTCCGGTGCGCCGAGGACAACGAGCGCCTGCTCCGGGCCGTAGCCGAGTACCTCGAGGGCCGGCCGCGCAGCCGGCTGCGCCCCAGGCGCACGCCGGCCATCATGTTCCAGGGCGCGGGCTCCAACGCGGGCAAAAGCGTGCTCACGGCCGGGCTCTGCCGGCTGCTTCTCCAGGAGGGCTTGCAGCCAGTGCCCTTCAAGGCCCAGAACATGTCACTGAACTCCTTCGTCACCGAGCAGGGGCTGGAGATGGGCCGGGCCCAGGCGACCCAGGCCGCGGCCTGCCGCCTGCCGCCGGACGCGCGCATGAATCCGGTGCTCCTGAAACCCTCCTCGGACACGGGCTCGCAGGTCATCGTCCTTGGCCGGCCGGTGGAGAACATGAACGTCTCGGCCTACGTGCGCTACAAGCCAACGGCCTTCGAGAGCGTGAAGAGGGCCTACGATTCCCTGAGCGCCGAGGCCGACGTGGTGGTGCTGGAGGGCGCGGGCAGCCCGGCTGAGATCAACCTGAAGGCCCACGACATCGTCAACATGACCATGGCCCGCCACGCCGGGGCGCGGGTGCTCGTCGCCGCGGACATCGACCGCGGCGGGGCCTACGCAGCGCTTCTCGGCACCATGGACTGCCTGGAGGAATGGGAGCGCTCCCTGGTGGCCGGATTCGTGCTGAACAAGTTCCGGGGCGAGAAGTCGCTGCTGGCCCCGGCCAACGTGGAGCTCGCCGCGCGCACCGGCCGCGAGGTCTGGGGCGTGATCCCCTATATCCGCGAGCTCGGGCTGCCCGAGGAGGACTCGGTCTCCTTCAAGGACCGCGAGCTGCGCGCGCCCGCTGACACGGGCGGCCGGGTGGTGGACATCGCGCTCATCGACTTGCCGCACATCTCGAACTTCACCGATCTGGACGCCCTCGGTTTGGAGCCCGACGTGAGCGTGCGCCCGGTGCTGGATCCCGCCGAGCTTGGCCGGCCCGACGCGCTCATCCTGCCCGGCAGCAAGAACACCCTGGCCGACCTCACCTTCCTGCGCCAGCGCGGGCTCGATGCGGCCATCCTGGAGCTGGCCTTTGGGGGCGCTTGCGAGGTGGTCGGCCTGTGCGCGGGTTTCCAGATGCTCGGCCGGTCCATTAAGGACCCCCATGGCCTGGAGTCCGCCTCCCGGGCCTCGCCGGGCCTGGGGTTACTTCCCCTGGACACGGTGCTCGAGCCGGACAAGGTCCTGACCCGCCGCGAGGCCGTGCATGCGCCCTCGGAGCTTCCTGTCCGGGGCTACGAGATCCACCACGGCCGGACCTCGGGCGAGACGTCGGGACTCGACCCGGTGGTCGTGGCCGGGGACGGCGAGGTGCTCGGCTACGGCCTGCCCGGACGGCGCGTCTGGGGCACCTACCTGCACGGCGTGTTCGATGCCGACGCCTTCCGCCGGGCCTTCGTGGACGGCCTGCGCACGGCCAAGGGCCTCGCGCCCGTGGGCGAGGTGGTCGCGGTCTACGACCTGGAGCCGGCGCTCGACCGCCTGGCCGCGGTCCTGCGCCGGCACCTGGATCTGGGGCGCATCCTGCGCCTGCTCGGCCTGAGCTGAACGGGGAGGGCCGCGAGAGGCGTCACGAACTCTCGCTTTGACATGCCCGGAGGAATGGCTAGAGTGTTGGCATGGAAGGTTGCTCACCTTCCCGCAAGGAGTGTCATGGGAACGATCAAGCCTTTCGATCCCGAGCTTGTCTATGTGGAATGCGCCGCCTGCGGCCAGCCGGTCCTGTGGGAGGAAGGCAAGACCACCGAGGTGCTCGAATGGGCCGGCCTGTCGCCGGGCCTGCTCGATGCCGGCTGGATGATTCTGTCCGAGGGTTGCCCGCAGTGCACCCCGCGCGAGGAGTATTACGTCACCCACCTGGTGCGCTTGGTCCGGTCCGAAGACCCGGCCGGCGCAGCCACGGCCAAGGCCCGCTAGAAGCTGCGGCGCCTATTCCTTCAGTCCGGTCGGCTCGAGTCCGGCCGCGGCCTTCTCCACCGATGCCTTGAACTCTTCGCGCACGGCCGCGAGCTTGCCCGCCAGCGCCGGGTCGTGCAGAGCCAGGATCTGGGCCGCCAGATAGGCCGCGTTCTTGGCCCCGGCCTTGTCCAGGGCCAGCGTGCCCACGGGGAAGCCCGGGGGCATCTGGACCGTGGCCAGGAGCGCGTCCATGCCGCCAAGCGCCGAGGCCGCCAGCGGCACGCCCAGGACCGGGCGGATGGTCTTGGCCGCCACGGCCCCGGCCAAGTGCGCGGCCATGCCCGCGGCGCAGATGAAGACCTGGCAGCCGGCCGCCTCCAGATCGGAAACCAGGCGCGCGGTGCGCTCGGGCGTGCGGTGGGCCGAGGTCACGGTGAAGACGTGCTCGATGCCGAGCTCGGCCAGGGTCTCGCTGCAGGGGCGCATGATCGCCTCGTCGGAGACCGAGCCGATGAAGATGGCCACCTTGCTCATCTGGGCTCCCATTTGAGGCCCTTGGCCCCGATGTCGCGCCGGTAGACGGCGCCGTCGAAGTGGATCTTGTCCACGGCGGCATACGCCCGCTCGCGGGCCTGGGAGAGGTTGTCGCCGAGCGCGGTCACGCCCAGCACCCGGCCGCCGCTCGAGACCAGCTTGCCGCCCTCGAGCTTTGTGCCGGCCTGGAAGACCTTGACCGCCGGGTCGGTCTCGGCCGCGGCGATGCCGCCGATGGTCATGCCCTTGGCGTAGGCCCCGGGGTAGCCCTTGGCGGCCATGACCACGCAGACGCTGGTCTGCGGCTTCCAGGCCACTTCTTTCTGGTCCAGGGTGCCGTTGACGCAGGCCAGCATGATCGCGGCCAGGTCGGCGTCGAGCCGGGCCAGGAGTGGCTGGCACTCGGGATCGCCGAAGCGCACGTTGTATTCCAGGACCTTGGGGCCGGCCTCGGTCAGGATGAGGCCGGCGTAGAGTATGCCGACAAAGGGGTGGCCGCCCGCGCGCATGGTCTCGACGATGGGCCGGATGTAGTGCTCCACGGCGTGCGCGTAGGACGCTTCGGGCAGGACGTGGGCCGGGCTGAAGGCGCCCATGCCGCCGGTGTTGTCGCCGGTGTCGCCCTCGCCCACGGGCTTGTGGTCCTGGCTCGCGGGCATGGCCACGACGTTATTGCCGTCGCAGAAGGCCAGGAAGGAGACCTCCTCGCCGACCAGCATTTCTTCCACGATCACTTCCCGGCCGGCCGGGCCGAACTGGGCGTGGACCATGATCTGCTCCAGGGCGTTCACCGCGTGCGCAACCGTGCGGCAGACGACCACGCCCTTGCCCGCGGCCAGGCCGTCGGCCTTGATCACGATGGGCGCGCCCTTGTCCGTGACGAAGTCCTTGGCCCGGGTGAAGTCGTCGAACACGGCAAAGGGCGCGGTGGGCACGCCGGAGGAGAGCATGACGGCCTTGGCGAAGCTCTTGCTGCCCTCGAGCCGGGCCGCATGCGCCCCCGGGCCGAAGCAGGGGATGTTCGCCTCGGCGCAGAGGTCGGCAATGCCCAGCGTCAGCGGCAGCTCCGGGCCGGGAACGACCAGGCCGATGTGCTCGCGCTTGGCGAAATGCAAAAGCGCGGTCGGGTCGTCTTCCTTGATGGCCACGTTCTCGGCCATCTCGGCCGTGCCGCCGTTGCCGGGTGCGCAGAATATCCTGTCCACCAGCGGGCTTTGGGCCAGTTTCCAGCACAGGGCGTGCTCCCGGCCGCCGGAACCGATGACGAGTACCTTCACGGGGACCTCCTAGGGGACTGGGCTGGTTCTAGCCAATGGACCGGGGGAAATCAAATCGCGGCCGGCGGGCAGGCGTCCTGCGCCGATAGGGCCGGTTCGTTGCGGACCATGGCCAGGAGCGTGCGCACGGCAAAGCCCGTACCGCCGGCCGGCACGTATCCGGCCTTCTTGTCGGCAAATCCCGGACCGGCGATGTCCAGGTGGACCCAGGCCACGCCGTCGGGTACGAACTGCTTGAGGAAGAGCGCGGCGTTGACCGCGCCGCCTTCGCGCGGCCCGACGTTCTTCATGTCGGCCACGTCGCTTTTCAGGGCCTCGAAATAGAGATCCCAGAGCGGCAGCGGCCAGAAGCGCTCGCCCACGGTCTCGCCCAGGGTGCGCACGGCCTCGGCCAGCCCCGGGCGGTTGGCGAAGGCCCCGGCCACCTGCGGCCCCAGGGCCACGACGCAGGCCCCGGTCAGGGTGGCGATGTCGACCAGGAGCGCAGGCTTGAAGCTGCCGGCATAGGACAGCGCGTCGCACAAGAGCAGCCGGCCCTCGGCGTCGGTGTTGACGATCTCCACCGTCTTGCCCAGCGCCGTGGTGACCACGTCGCCGGGCTTGGTGGCGTGGCCGCCGGGCATGTTCTCGGCCAGGGGCAGGACGGCGACGATCCGCCGGGAAAGCCCGGAGAGGCCCGCGGCCTCCAGGAGTCCGAGCACGGCCGCGGCCCCGGCCATGTCGCCCTTCATCTTCTCCATGCCGGCCGGGGGCTTGAGCGAGATGCCGCCGGTGTCGAAGGTCACGCCCTTGCCGACGAAGACCAGAGGGGATTCGTCCGCGGCCTGGGGCCTGGTGTCGATGACCACCAGCCGGGCCGGCTCGGCGCTGCCCTTGGCCACGGCCAGGAAGGCTTCCATGTGCAGCTCGCGTATCTGCTCCGGCTCGAGGACCTCGGCCTGGAAGCCGTGGCGCTCGGCCAGCTCGAGTGCGGCCTTGGCCAGGAAGCTCGGCGTGGCCAGGTTGGCCGGGGCGTTGACCAGGTCGCGGGCCAGGTAGATCCCGGCGGCCGCGGCCCGGGCCGACGCCGCGGCCTGCTCCAGCTCCTCGGACAGCGGGCTTTCGGCCAGGAGCAGGATGGCCTCGGGCTGCTCCGGCTCGCGCGGCGCGGTCTTCAGGGCCGTATACTCGTAGAGCCCGAGCAGCGCCGCGGTCAGGGATTCCTCGGCGGCCGCGGCCGACGGCAGGGTGAGGCCCTCGAAGGCGGCCAGCGGCCAGCCCAGGCGGGCGAGCTTCAGCTCCCGGGCCTTCTGGGCCGCGGCCGCGGCCGCGGTGCGCAGGCGCTCGGGACCGAAGCCCTCGCCTTCGCCGAGCCCGGCCAGGATGAGCCGGGGCACGCTCCGGCCAGGAGCATAGATCACCGCGGTCTGGCCGGCCTCGGCGCCGAAATCGGCCAGTCCGGCCGAGCCGGCCAGCTCCGGGGCCTGGGCGGCAAGCCAGCGGGCAAGCCCGGGCAGTTCCTGTCCGCGTTTCTGGAAGGCGAAGAAGACCGCGGCATCGGCCTGCCACTGGGCAAAGGGGGCGATGTGGACGGCGAGGTTGACCATGGGGGAAACTCCGGCTGCGGGATTTCGCGGTCGCGGACCGCTCGGGCTCTGGTATCAGGAAGCGGGCCGGCGGGCAAATTCTTCAGCCCTCAGCGGTCAAAGGTGAAGGCCGGCAGCGCTTCCGCCGGCCTGGCACGATCCTCGCAAAATGCTTGCCGGAGTGAAGTATTTGCCCGCCGGCGTGTTGCGGCGGCGTCAGGAGCGGTCCATGCCTTTCTCGTCGATGTACATCGGGGCGTCCGGTATCAATGCCCACGGCAGCTGGATGGACGTCATCGGCAACAACCTGGCCAACGCCAACACCATCGCCTACAAGGGCAGCCAAGCTCTTTTCGGTACGCTGATGAGTGAGACGCTGCCCGGCGGGGTGCGCTACGAGGGCGGGACCAACGCCTTTCCCAGCCAGAAGGGCCTGGGCGTGGGCGTGTCCGAGATCCGCATGGACATCTCCCAAGGCAGCTTCGAGCCGGGCGAGACCGCGACCGATCTGGCCATCGGCGGCCAGGGCTATTTTCGGGTGGTGAACGGCGCCGACAACACGGCCTTCTACACCCGGGCCGGCAACTTTCGCTTCGACCGCGAGGGCCTGCTCGTTGACCCGCACGGCTTTGCCCTGCAGGGCTGGATGCTCGACCAGGACGGGGCGCACGTCGGATCGACGACCGATATCCGGCTGCCCATGGTCACCGAGACCGTGGACGGACACGAGATACAGGTGGTCAAGTCCGACCCCCGGGCCACCGGGGCCATTACCCTGTCCGTGAACCTCGACTCGACCTCGGCCGACCGCACCAGCGACCCGGGCAATCCCTTCTTCTCGCTGCTTGGCGCCTATGACGGCCGGTCCGAGCCGCCCCTGTCGACCGACGCCGCCATCTACCAGACTTCCATCGACGTCTACGACGCCGAAGGAGTCAAGCACACCCTGACCGTGTCCTTCGACCGGGTGGACGTACCCGGGGACACCGCCGGCCGGCAGTATTACGAATTCATCGTCAGCGGCGAGCCCGGCGAGGACGGCCGGGCGGGCCTGGCCGGCACCTCGGCCGCGGGCCTGTACATGGCCGGCACCCTGTGCTTCTCGGCCAACGGCGAGGTGGTCAACATGAGCGCCTACACCCTCGCCTCGGGCGCGGGCGAGGTGAAGGACCTCGCCAACTGGACCCTGGCCGATCTGGACGCCGCCGGCCATCCGCAGCTCGGCGCGGCCTTCGCCTCGGCCGCAGGCACCGGCGTGGCCCAGACCATCAGCCTGGACCTGGGATTGTCCTCCGGCACGGACAGCTGGTCGGCCCCGGCCGGCTCAAGCGCCGCCGGCGTCGGCTCCGACGCCGCCCATCTGGCCGGCCTGGCCGAGGCCTCGCGCGACGCCATGTCGGTCACGGCCTACGCCACGCCCAGCGTGACCATCCTGCAGAACCAGGACGGCTATGCCGAGGGCTACTTGCGAAACGTCCACTTCACCCAGGACGGCCTCCTGGTGGGCGAGTTCACCAACGGCGTGGAGGAGGCGCTCTACCAGGTGAGCCTCTACGACTTCAACAGCGAGTACGGCCTGCGCCGCGAGGGCGGCAACCTCTTCACCGCGGGCGCCGGCGCCGGGGCGGTGTCCGAGGGCGTGCCGGACAGCGGCGGGTTTGGCAGCGTGAACGGCCAGACCCTGGAAAGTTCCAACGTTGACATGGTCACCGAGTTCGCCAACATGATCCTCTCCCAGCGCGGTTTCCAGGCCAACTCCAAGGTCATCACCACCTCGGACAACATCCTGAACACCCTGATCCAGACCAAGAGGTAATCCGTCCGGACTGCTCCGGCAGCGGCGCGGCAAAGTTGTCACAACCGCGCCTGCAAGTTGACGAAATGCGCTCTTCCATGCGAGAAATCATGCTTGGCGGGCGCTCTTGAACGGCTGATCAGGCGTCCGCGTGCGTATCCACTTCGAGGACGACGGAGAGCCTGCCGCATGGAACATGCCTTGCGCCTCATCGTGGCCGACGACCACGCCATTGTCCGCGAAGGCCTGTGCCGTGTCCTGTCCACGCTTCCCGCCCTCGACATCTGCGCCGAGGCCGCCAACGGCCGCGAGGCCTTGCAGCTCGCCCTGTCCTGCCGTCCGGACATCGTGCTCATGGACATCGGCATGCCGGACATGAACGGCATCGAGGCTACCCGGGAGATCAAGGCCCGCGCCCCCCAGGTCCGCATCCTCATCCTCACCGCCCACGACGACCGCCACCTGGTCCGCCTGGCCCTGCAGGCCGGGGCCGACGGCTACCTGCTGAAGAACGCCGACAAGGCCATGCTGGCCGCGGCCATCAGCCAGGTCATGGCCACCGGCAGCTACATGCCGCCGGACATGGTGCCCGAGGTCGAGGAGCACCTGCCGGCGCCCGAGGACTTCGAGACCCTGACCCGCCGCGAGCGGGAGATCTTCGCCATGGTCGCCGCCGGCCGCAAGAACCGCGAGATTTCCGAGGACCTGCACATCAGCGTGAAGACCGTGGAGAAGCACCGGGCCAACCTGATGAAGAAGCTCGACCTGCACTCCGTGGCCGAACTCGTGTCCTGCGCCCTGCGCACCGGCTTTCTCATCCGCGACGCCGCGGACTGAAGAAAAGACGTGCCGTGAGGGTCGAAGGCGCCCTGCCGCCCCGTCCCCGGGAGCCTTGCCAGGCCGCGCGCCCGCCTTATTTTCTGTGAATGGGCCGTAAGCCCTCACCCCCAAGTCGGAGCGCGCCATGAACCAGACCCTGATCCTCGCCTGCCCGGCCTGTCACGCCCTGAACCGCGTCATCCCCGAAAAGCTCGGCCAGGCCCGCTGCGGCAAGTGCCAGGCGCCGCTCAACGCCGCGGCCCCGCTGGAGCTGACCATCGCGAGCTTCTCGGCCCATGCCGAGAAGAGCGAGCTGCCGCTGCTGGTGGACTTCTGGGCGCCGTGGTGCGGGCCGTGCAAGATGATGGCCCCGGCCTTTGCCGAGGCGGCAGATGAGCTGGCCCCGGCGGTCCGGCTGGCCAAGGTCAACACCGAGGCCGAGCAGTCCCTGGCCGCGCGCTTCAATATCCGCTCCATCCCGACCATGATCCTCTTCCGGCACGGCCGGGAGCTCGGACGCATGTCCGGAGCCCTGCCCGCGGGCCAGATCGTGGCCTTCGCCCGCCAGCACCTGCGCTAGCCGTAAGCCGTCAGCGCTTGCGGCAGGCCTCGCACAGACCGTCGAGCCTGAGCTCCAGGTGGTCCACGCGGCGCGACAATGCCGTCTCCAGCGCCGCGCGGTCGATGGGCATGGCGTCCAAGTCGAGGCATTCCATCAGGCCGCAGCCGGTGCAGTAGAAGTGGCCGTGACCGTGCTCGCCGGCGCAGGGCGCCAGGCAGTAGCGCATGGTACGGTCGCCGGCGCTGTGCCGGCCGGCGATGCCGGCCTCCACCAGCCTGTCGAGGATGCGGTAGACCGTGACCTTGTTCATGGGCCGCCTGGACGCGGCCAGCTCCAGTATCTCCGGGGCCGACAGCGCCCGGCCGGCCTCGGCCAGGATGCTGACGACAAGTTTTTCCCGGGAGGTATGGGGGACTTTGCTGGCGGTGGTCATGCCCCGCCTCCCGTCCGGGAGGCGCCGCGGGTGAAGAGCCGCTCGGCGCCGAGGGTCAGGAAGAAGACGCCGGCAGCCACGGCGATGATCGTCGCGCCCGAGGTCAGGTCGAACTCGAAGGACAGCCACAGCCCGGCCAGGCAGTAGACGGCGCTCTGGAGCATGGAGGCCAGCATCACGGCCTTCAAGCTGCGCGCCCGGCGCTCGGCCAGGAAGGGCGGGATGGTCAGGAGCGCGATGACCAATATGAGCCCGACCAGGCGGATGATCATGACCACCGAGACCGCGACCATGGCCGGCAGCAGATAGTGCAGCAAGGTCACGGCCACGCCCCGGGTGCGGGCGAACTCGGGATCGAAGGACACGGCCAGGAAGTCGCGGTAGTAGACGGCCACCAGCACCACGAGGGCCGCGTCGAGCCCGGCCATGAACCAGAGGTCGGTCGCGGACACGGTGAGGATGGAGCCGAAGAGGAAGCTCATGAGGTCCACGGCGTAGCCCGGGGAGAGGTCGAGCAGGATGACGCCAAGCGCCATGCCCGCGGCCCACAGGACGCCGATGACCGTGTCCGCCCGGGCCCTGGCTTTCAGCGTCACCGCGCTCATCAGCCCCGAGGCGGCCAGGGTGAAGGCGATGGTCGTGGGCATGACCGGCAGGCCCGTGAACACGGCCAGGCCCACCCCGCCGTAGGCGGCGTGGGCGATGCCGCCGGAGAGGAAGACCAGGCGGTTGACCACGACCAGCGAGCCGATCAGGCCGCAGGCCACCGAGGCCAGGAGCCCGGCCAGCACGGCGTGCTGCATGAACTGCAGGTGCAGGGCGTCGAGCATGGTCTAGGGCATCCTCGGCAGGGGCGGGAAGGTCCCGGCCAGGCTGCGCATGTAGGCGTCCATGGCGCAGGAGTGGCGGTGGACGCCAAAGAGCAGGGTGAGCATCTCCGGGGTCAGCTCCGGGCCGCGGCTGTAGGTCAGGCGGCGGTTGACGCAGGCCACGCAGGAGACGCGGGCCGAGACCACCGAGACGTCGTGGCTGACCACGACGATGGTCACCCCGCGGCCGAGCTCGGAGAGGAGGTCGAAGAAGCAGAACTTGCCCTGGGGGTCGATGCTCGAGGTCGGCTCGTCCAGGAGCAGGAGCTCGGGGCCGGAGACCAGGGCCCGGGCGATGTAGGCCCGCTGCTTCTGGCCGCCGGACAGCTCGCCGATGCGCGCGTTCTCGCGGCCCGCCAGCCCGACCCGCTCGAGCGCCTCGCGGGCGGCGTCGCGCTCGGCCGGCCCCGGGCGGCGGCCGCGTCCGCCCGGGGTCATGAGCCCCATGAGCGTGGCGTCGAGCACGGTCATGGGGAAGTCCGGCCGGACGTCGACCACCTGCGGCACGTAGCCGATGCGGCCGGCGGCCAGCCGGGGCTCGCGGCCGAAGACCCGGATGCTCCCGGCGCTCGGCGCGAGCAGCCCGAGGACGAGGCGCAGGAGCGTGGTCTTGCCGCCGCCGTTCGGCCCGAGCACGGCCAGGAAGTCGCCCGGGTCCACGCGCAGGCTGATGTCCTCAAGCACCGGCTGGCCGTCGTAGGCGAAGCTTACGCGCTCGATGTCGATGATTGGGCCTTGCATGGACGCTCCTTCGCCCCCTCGCCGCTACCTGGCCAGGGAGCCCTTGAGGGCCTGGGCGATTGCCAGCAGGTTCTCGGCCCAGTTCTCGGCCAGGGGGTCGATGACCGCGACCTTGCCCCCGATGGAGGCGGCGACGGTCTCGGCCGGAGCCCGGGCGAACTGGGGCTCGATGAAGATGACCGTGATGCCGTGCTCCGTGGCCTCCTCGTGGATCTCGGCCATCTCCTTGGGGCTCGGCTCCTTGCCCTCGGACTCGATGGCCAGCTGGGTCAGGCCGTAGGTCTTGGCGAAATAGCCGAAGGCCGGATGGTAGACGAGAAAGGCCCGGCGCCCGCCGAGGCCGGCCAGGAGGTCGAGGATCTTCGCGTCCAGGGCGTCAAGCTCGCGGGCAAAGGCCGCATAGCCCTCATGGTAGGCCGAGGCGTTGGCCGGATCGGCAATGATGAGCGCATCGCGGATGGCCACGGCCATGACCCTGACGTAGGCCGGGGAGAGCCAGGTGTGCGGATCGCCGGCGCCTGCGTCATGGTCATGGTGCCCGGCTTCCTCGTGCCCGGCCTCTTCATGCTCGCCCTCGTCGTGGTGGTGATGGGCAGCCATGGGCAGCCGGACCAGGCCGGCGGTCATGTCGACCACGGCCATCTTCGGGTTGACCGCCCGGAACTTCGGCAGCCAGGCCGGCTCGAAATCCACGCCGCAGGAGAGGTACAGGGCCGCCCCGGAGAGGCCCGCCAGCTGCTTGGGCTTGGGCTCGTAGGCATGCGGGCTCGCCCCGGCCGGCACCATGACCGTGACCGCCACATGGCCGGCCCCGATCTTCTCCACGAAATATTTTTGCGGGGCGATGGACACCGCGACCTGCAGCGGACCGGCTGCGGCGGCGGAGGCGGCCAGGCTGAGTGCCGCGACCAGGGACATGACGAAGCGCAGGAAAAGAGGCATGAGGTACTCCTTATGTCGAAGTGGGGCCATTGCCAAGCTCGGCTTGGCGGTATGGTCAAAATGCAACAGAGTTGCATTTTCTGTCAAGCCCGAGTAAGAGGTTGACCGCTCCGCCGAACGTGCCCATATCCAACCCCGAGTGCTCATGGATACCCTTGCCGTCTTCAGCGCCATAGCCACGGCCATCGTCCTCGAGGCCGCCCCATTCCTGCTCCTCGGCGCAGCCATCTCGGCCGCTTTCGAGGTCTTCCTGCCAGAAGGCGGGCTTTCGCGCCTGACTCCGCGCAACCGAACCGCCCAGGTGGCCTTCGGGCTCGTCTCCGGCCTCTTCCTGCCGACCTGCGAGTGCGGCGTGGTGCCCGTGGCCCGGCGGCTCATGGCCAAGGGCATGCCGCCGCGCGCGGCCCTGGCCTTCATGCTCTCGGCGCCGGTCGTCAACCCCGTGGTCCTGGCCTCGACTTTCGTCGCCTTCCGCTCGGACCTGGGCATGGTCGCCGGCCGCGTGGCCCTCGTCCTCCTGCCGGCCGCGGTGCTGGCCTGGACCCTGGGCAGCCTGCCGCTCGAGAGCCTGCTGCGCGGCCACAAACCGCGCTCGCCCTGGAGCCTGCCCATGGCCCACGACCACGTTCACGGCCCGGACTGCGGCTGCGCCGCGCAGGCCCCGGCCACGGGCTCGCGCTTCGTCCGGGTCATCGTTCTGGCCGGCGCCGAGTTCGCGGCCATGGGCAAGTACCTCATCCTCGGCGCCTTTGCCGCCGCGGCCTTCAAGACCTGGCTGCCTCCGGGCCTGATCATGGCCACTGCCGGCAACCTGCCCCTGGCCGTGGCGGCCATGATGCTGCTGGCCGTGCTGCTCTCGGTCTGCTCCGAGGCCGACGCCTTCGTCGCCGCCTCCTTCGTCGCCTTCCCGGCCGCGGCCCAGCTCGCTTTCGTGGCCCTCGGCCCGATGGTCGACCTGAAGCTCATGGCCATGTACGGCGGCACCTTCGGCCGCCGCCCGGCCCTGGCCCTCGTCCTCGTCCCCTCGGCCATGATCTTCGTCCTGGCCGTCGGCCTCGGCCTGGCCTGGAGCTGACCCCCCCATGTCCTCCTTCCTGCGCTGGTCCCAGGGCCTCCTGCTCATCCTCCTCGGCGGCTTCATGCTGACCCTGGTCACCACGGGCAACGCCTGGCAGTTCCTGAACCCCAAATTCCAGTGGCTGACCGGCTCCACCGGCGCCGGCCTCATGCTCTGCGGCGCCTTCCTGCCGCTCAGCCCCTTCTGCCGCCCCAGGCCCGGCACGGTCCTCGCCCTGGCAGTCTTCCTCCTGGTCGCCGGCCTCGCCGGCCAGAACCTGACGAGCCCCGCCGGTCCAGCCGGCTTCGCCAGCCCCGCTCCCGCCGCCCCGCCCGAACCCTCGCGCCTGAGCGAGAACGGCCAGGAGTATATCAAGATCAACACCGCCGAGCTCTATCTCCTGGGCGAGGCCGAACAGCCGCCCATGGGCTCGCGCTACGCCGTCCAGGGCATGGCCCTGCGCGCCGGAGAGCTCGACGTTCGCGGCGAGTTGGCCCTGGTCCGCCTTTCCATCGTCTGCTGCCTGGCCGACGCCCTGGCCGTGGGCCTGCGGGTTACCGGCGTGGTCGCCGGCGACGTCCCTGCCGGCGCCTGGGTCAGGATCTGCGGCCGCCTGGCCCCGGCCGATCCGGCCAGCCCCAACCCGACCCTGACCCTGCCCGGCGTGGTCACCACCATGCTCTCCGAACGGATCACGCTGGCCGCCGAAGCCGTCGAGGTCATCGAGCCCCCGCAGATCCCCTACATGTTCGAATTCCACGACCGCGAACCCTACGCCTACTGAATGGATTGACGGGGGGCCTCCGGCGGCCAGGGGGCTTTGCCCCTGGACCCCCACCAGGAGGAAGTGACTCCCTCCTGGACCTCCCCATCCCGAGAATCGGATGCCGGCGGGGAGAAGACCCCGCCGGCATCCGATTCTCGGACGAGCCGGTGCATGAGGGTATCCTTGCCGCCGGAGCCAGGCCGGCGAGGAAGAATCAAGCCGCCACGAGGTGAAGAAAATGCCGGCCCCGGGCGGATGTGCGCTCACTCGACCGAACATCCGCCTCGATCCGAGCCCTCTTCACCCTCATCGCTGTCTTTTTGCTTCTTCATGCCCGGTTCAAGACCTCAACAAGGGGCATGCACCGCCCTTCGTCATCCAGCTGGAAATCGGAGCCCCTTGGCGTTCTTCGCGCCAAGGGGCCCCGATTTCCAGACTGTGGGGTCAAGGGGGGGCACCCCCATTGCGGGGTGCAGGGGCGGCGCCCCTGCCCGCCGGAGGCATAAGGCCGCGCCCCTGGCCGCCGAGGCCTATTGCGTGTTGCCGCCGAGGACGGTGTCAAGCAGGCGGCAGAGGTCGGCCTCGTCCAGGTAGCCCAGGCGGCGGGCGGCGAGGTTGCCGTTGCGGTCGTAAACCAGGGTGGTCGGCACGGCGGAGATGCCCAGGCTCGTGGCCAGGGCGCGTTCGCGGTCGAAGTCCACGGCGATGAAGGCAACGCGCCCGGCGTAGGCCGGGGCGATGGCGGCCAGGGCGCGTTCGAGGTAGCGGCAGGGGCGGCACCAGTCGGCCTCGAAGTGGACCAGGGTGACCTGGTTGGCCAGGGGGAAGAGGGGAGCGCCGGCGGCGCGGGCCGCCGGGGTAAGGGCGGTGAGGACGAGGCAGAGGAGGCAGACGCGGGCGCAACGCACGGGCGATGTTCCTAGGGTGCGCCCGGGACGGAGGGACGTGCGCGGGGTGCGTGGGCGGGCCTGGGCCTCTGCGTGTCCATGGTTTCTTCATAGCAGAGGAAGCGGTTGAAAAGATAGCCCGCGGAAGGCGTGCCCGGTCGCCCGAGCGCGAAAAATGGGGCCGAGGGGCGGCGGAACCGTAACGCCGTCCCTCGGCCGATCGCCCGCCTTGGTCATCCCGGGGCGGAGGGCTTCTCAGAGTATCATGCCGCAACGGCCCAGGGTTTGGCGCTCGGTGCGGTAGGCGATGTGCAGGCGGCTCGGGCCGATGCGCTCGAAGTGGGCGACGAAGCCGCGGTCAGCGAGGCGCCTCAGTTCGGCCGTGGCGCGCACGAAGAAGTCGTCGGGCGTCATCTCTCCGCTTAAGCCCGAAAGCCGTTGCAGGCGTTCGATCTCCACGCAGAAGGCGCCGGGAATGGCCCAAGCCATGCCGTGCAGCCATTTGGCCAGGGGTGCGTCCCCGATCTCGCGTCGTTCGCGCAGGAGTGAGGGGAAGCGGTCGGAGCGCAGCAGGGCGAACTGGACGGCGTCGTCGAGAGCGACCACCAGGTCGGCCTTGCGGTGATCGAGGAGGACCTTGCCGACCAGGGTGGTGTGATAACTGTAGCGGGGGTTGCGGATCAGCAGGCGGGCGAACTCGAGTCGGTGCAGGCTGTCCAGCAGTCGTTTGGCGTCGCGCTTGCCCTGGGGCCAGCCGAGCTGCCCGAGCACTTCGGGCAGGTTGGTGCGAAAGGGCGTGCCGGCGCTCATGCCCGAGGTCCGGGAGAGGGCGGTGAGGGCCAGGAGGACATCGAGGTCGGCCTGGTCGAAGCGCTCGCCGCTGAAGGTGAGCGACTTGGAGGACGCGGTCTGCAGCGGCAGGTTGTGGCAGAGCCGGCGGCGCCTGGGGCCAGCCACCGGGAAGAGGTCCGAGGCGAGGTAGAGGGAGCATTTCTGGGCCAGGAACAGCCGTTCGTTCGGGCTCGGCTGGCCGTGGGGCGGCAGCGCGGGGGTGAGGGGGCCGGGGGTCATGGCCTCGCCGTAATCAAGGGGTGCTTGCGCGCTGAACATGGTTGGTCCTCCTTAGCTCTGCCAGTGGTCGTCGGGCTCTATGCGCAACACTACGCGGGACTTGCAGCTGCAGGTCGGCTCCAGGAGCGCCCGACCGGAGCGCATGGGCCTGGCGTCCAGGATCACGCCGCGGCAGGCGGTCCAGAGTCGCCCGCCTGCCGTGAGAGGAAGTCACGCAGCCGCTGCCGGCCGAGGGCCACGCCGCGGCGCAGGATGGGGCCGGCCAGCTCGCTCGCCGCAAAGCTGGCCAGCTGCATGTGGATGAGAAACGGCCCGGGCCGGGACATCCGTTTGCTGCCGGGTGCGGCCGGAGGCAGGGCGGAGTCCTGGTCCGTGGAGCGGTGCCGGCGCAGGATCGCGCCGTAGAAGCCGGCCCGGGCCGCGGAGACGGTCAGGCTGTGACCCCGCCTGAGCAGGGTTTCGTGCAGGCCCTCGACCGGCCGCCGGTCGAGGAAGACGCTCTGGATACGGGCCTCAAGGTAGGCCCGGGAGATGTCCAGCTGGCGGTGGCAGAAATCGTGGATGCTGGCCGGCCCGCTGACCGGCACCTCGATGCCGGCGGCCAGGAGCCCGGCAAAGAGCTGCGGCCTTGAATGGACGATGCGCAGGAACGAATGCGTGGTCCGCGGGAAGAGGGAGCAGTCCAGGGGATCTGGCGGCATTTTCGGCCGTTTCCTTCCGGCGCGCGGGCCCCTGGAATGGACCCGTGCGCCGGAAGGCGTGAGTTAGAAGTTGAAGACGCTGTCGAGCTCTTCCTCGGGCACGTCGAAGGTCACGTTGTGCGGGGAGAGCGGCTCGCGGGTGAAGTAGCGCGGCAGCCGGTCGTGGGCCTTGGTAAAGCCGGCCTTGGCGTTGAACTCCCGCTCCATCTTCAGGACCTTCTGGCCGAGGGCGACCACGTCCGCGGCGGTCATGCTCAGGCCGTACATGGCGTTGATGGAATCGACCATGGCCTGGAAGGTCTCGGGCTGATCCAGGATGGCGAAGGCCACGAACAGGCAGTAGCCGGTGGCGTCCAGGGCCGCGGTGGCCACCTGGAGGTTGCGCGACAGCTCGGCCTGATTCTGGGGTTTGAGCGGATCGACGTCGCCGCCGACCTTCAGGATGTTGGTGGCCACGGCGTAACCGGCGGTGTGGTCGGCGCCCATGGTCGAGGTGGCGTAGGTCACGCCGATGCCCTTGACCGCGCGCGGGTCGTAGGCCGGCATGGCCTGGCCCTTGACCACCGGGGCGCGCTCGAGCCCGAAGCAGCGGGCCGTGGTCGCGGCGCCGGCGCCCAGGATGCGACCCATGGGCGTGCCCTGGCCGACCTCGTGGACCAGCTTGATGGCGCCCTCGGCGTCGCCGAAGGGCACCACACCGGCCTCCATGGCCACGCCGATGGTCACGCCCATCTCGATGGTGTCCAGGCCGTAGTGGTCGTCGAGGAAGTCCAGCTTGGCGATGGAGTCCAGATCGTGGATGCCGCAGTTGCCGCCGTGGGCCCAGACGGTCTCGTACTCGGGCTGCTTGGTGACGTAGTTGCCGTCCTTGTCCACGAAGGTGCCCGAGCATTGGATGGCGCAGCCGCGATGGCAACCGTGGGTGGCCAGGCCGCCGCGCTTGACCTCGAGCTCGGCCTGGGCCTCGCCGGAGATGTCCGCGGCGTGCTTGTAGCGGCCTTCGCGGAAGTTGTAGGTCGGATAGCCGCCGGCCTCGTTCAGTACGTTGGTCAGGACGTTGGTGCCGTAGGCCGGCAGGCCCTGGCCGGTGACCGCGTGGGCCTTCAGGCCCTCGACGAACTTGCGGTTGGCCTCCTTGAAGGCCTCGGGCTTGGCCGGCTGGCATATCTTGGTGCCCTCGGGGTCGACCACCAGGAGCTTCACGCCCTTGGAACCCATGACCGCGCCCACGCCGCCGCGGCCGGCGTGCCGCGTGGGCCGGAACTCCACGTCGGTCACGGCGATGGTCGAGTTCGACATGCGCATCTCGCCGGCGGTGCCGATGGAGATCATGGTCACGTGATCGCCGTACTTGGCCTTGATCTTCTCGGCCAGGTCGTAGTTCGGCAGCATCCGGTACTCGTTGACCGTGCTGATGGTCACGCCCTGGGCGTTGATCAGCACCTGGTAGAGGTCGTCGCCCTTGCGCGCGCCCTCGATGATGACCGCTGCGTAGCCCAGGCGTCCGAGCGCCTGGGCGCCGGTGCCGCCGGAGTTGGCCTCCTTGATGCCGCCGGTCAGCGGGCTCTTGCAGCCCATGGAGATGCGGCCCGAGGAGGAGGCCGCCGAGCCGCTCATCAGCCCGGGGGCGATGACCAGCTTGTTCTCGGGGCCGAGGGGATGGCAGTCGGCCGGGACCTCGTTTGCGACCACGGCGGTGGTCATGGCCCGGCCGCCGAAGCCGGCATAGCTGCCGAGCGGCTCGACCGTGGCCTTGGGGCTGCCGGGGGCGCCCACGTCGATGCGAAGAATCTTGTCCATGCGTGTCTTCCTCCAGATGAATGCATGCTGCGTGTCGTGCTTCCGTACCAGGGAAAGCGTATGATCAAACCTCGGCTGCGCCGGGGCGTTGTCCCTCCGTTAGCTCTTGGCCAACCGTCCCCTCAGCATCTTCAGGTGCGCGCGTTCCTCGTGGATGCATAGGTCGAGGAAGGGCTTTTCGCTGTCCGGGACCAGCTCCTTCATTTCCATGAAGAACAAAATCGTGTCCTTCTCGAAGCTCATGGCCAGGCGGATGGCGGTTGACTCGTCCGCGGCCTCGGTCATGAGCTTTTCGGCCAGGCCGCCGGAGAACAGGGCGTGGGTGTCGAGCAGCGCCGCGAGGTAGTCGGCGTACTCCTCTTTCGTACTCCAGGCCGGCAGCTCCATGGGTCCGAGGCGCTTGGCTAGCGCCTCGAAGAGGCCCTTGTGCTTGGCCTCCTCGCCGGCGAAGTATTCGAAGAAGGCCTTTGTCTCCTGGCTCTTGGCGGCATTGGCCACGCGCAGGTAGAAGGCCTGGCCGCGGGTCTCGATCTCGACCGCGGCGTTCGCGATCTCGGCGGCGTTGAAGAACTGGGCCATTATGTCCTCCTAGCGTGATGACTGCGGCATGTGGGGGTGGAGAAAGGCGAAAGGCGGCCATGACAGGGAGATGCGGGGCGG
>DIXN01000050.1:513-7406 GCA_002428705.1 Desulfovibrio sp. UBA6079 | reverse complement strand
CGGCCGCCGGAGGCATCTTCATCTTGTTCTTTTCCCTTTGCTGCTTCCCCTAGAACCTGTCCAACTGCCGCTTCATATCCCGGTCCAAATCCCGCTGCTTCAGATCGTCCTTTTTGTCGAAAGTTTTCTTGCCGCGGGCCAGGGCGATCTCCAGCTTGATCTTGCCTTTTACGAGATAGAGCCGGACCGGGATCACGGCAAGGCCGCGCTGGTCCACCTTGAGTTGCCAGGTGCGGATTTCGCGGGCGTGGAGCAGGAGCTTTCGGGGCCGCTCCGGGTCGTGCTGGTCGAGGCCGGCGTGGGAATAGGGGGCGATGTGCACGCCGACGAGGAAGGCCTGGCCGCCGTCGAAGCGCACGTAGCCGTCCTTGAAGCTCACGTGCCCGTCGCGCAGGGATTTGACCTCGGAGCCGGTGAGGGCCAGGCCGGCCTCCATGGTCTCGATGAATTCGTATTCGTGGCGGGCTTTCTTGTTGACGGCGATGATCTTCTTGCCCGGTGTTTCGGCCTTGGGCATGTCAGTCCTGAGCCTCCTCGGCGTCGACGAGCGAGGAGTAGAAGGTCAGCTCCTCGGGGAAGCGCTGGTAGATGATGTCGCGGACCAGGCGATTGGTGCGGCTGACCGTGGGGGATTGGAGGACGAGCTTCAGGAGCTCGGTGCACTCGTGCATGTTGGCCTGGCGGATGATGCGCTTGATNNGAGGATGGGGACGCAGAAGGGGTCGGACGACATCTCGCCGCACAGGCTCACCTCGATGCCGGCCTTGTGCGCGGCGTCGACCACGTGCTTGATGGAGCGGACGATGGCTGGGTGGAGCGGCTGGTAGAGGTAGGAGACGTAGCGGTTGGTGCGGTCGATGCCCAGCGAATACTGGATGAGGTCGTTGGTGCCCAGCGAGAAGAAATCGACCTCCTGGGCCAGGAACTCGGAGATCATGACCGCGCTCGGCAGCTCGACCATGATGCCGAGCGGCATCTCGGGGTTGAAGGGCAGGCCGTCGCGGACCAGCTCGGCCTTGGCCTGGGCGTAGAGCTGCTTGGCGTAGCGCAGCTCTTTCAAGCCCGAGATCATGGGGAACATGACCGCGACGTTGCCGACCACGCTCGCCCGCAGGATGGCCCGCAGCTGGGTCTTGAAGACCTGGGGGAAGCGCATGCAGAAGCGGATGGCGCGCAGGCCGAGGGCCGGGTTGGTCTCCTCGAGGGCGCCGACGTGGCTGATCATCTTGTCCGCGCCGAGGTCCAGGGTGCGGATGACGAGCTTGCGCGGGGAGATGATCGAGGCCAGGTCGAGGTAGTCCTCGAAGAGCTCCTCCTCGTCGGGCAGCTCGCGGCGGTTCATGTACTTGTATTCGGTACGGTACAGGCCGATGCCCTCGCCGCNNAGCTCGATGTTGGCCAGGACCTGGATGCGGGTGCCGTCGCGGGTCTCGCCGGGCAGGTGGCAGAAGCGGATGATGGACTTCTGGTAGCCCTCGAAGTTGGCCTTGAGGGTCTCGTAGTTGGTCAGCTCCTCCTCGGTCGGATCGACCAGGATCCTGCCTTTCAGGCCGTCGACGATGAGCAGGTCGCCGTCCTTTATCAGCCCCTCGATGTCGCCCACGCCGACCACGGCCGGAATCTGGAGCGAGCGGGCCATGATGCCGGTGTGCGAGNNTGTCGGCCGGCGAGAGGTCGTGGGCCACGAGCACCACCCGTCCGCGCACGGACTTGAGGTCGTGATCGGCGCCGCCGGCGAGCCGGTCGTGGACCCGGCCGGCGACCAGGCGCACGTCGTTCATGCGCTCGCGGATGTAGGGGTCCTTCAGGGCCGAGAAGGCCGCGCCGAGATCCTCGACCGCCCGCTCCAGCGCCCATTCGGCGCAGATGCCCTGCTCGGAGACGAAGCGCACGGCGGTCTTGGAGAGCTTGGGGTCCTTCAGGATCATGATGTGCGAATCGATGATCAGGGCGTGGTCTTTCAGCTCCCGGGGCACGCGCTCGCGGATGGACTCGAGCTCCTCCTCGGCCATGGCGAAGGCGTGCTTCAGGCGCTCGACCTCGTCCACGATCACGTGGCCGGGGACGATCTGGTGCGGCACGTTGCGGGTCATTCCGCGGCTGAGGACGAAGGCCTTGCCGATGGAGATGCCGGCCGCGACCGGGATGCCGGTGACGACGCTTGCTGCCATCAGTCCTCCCGAAACTTGCGGCGGAAGAGTTCCTCCAGCCGGTCCAGGGCCGCATCCGCGTCCGTTCCCCTGGCGCGCAGCTCGATGGTGCTGCCGGCCGAGGCGGCGAGCGTCAGGATGTCGAGGATGGATTTCGCGTCCACGCGCTGCTCGCCGCTGACCAGCTCGATGTCGGCCTCGAAGCGTTGCGCCTCCTGGGCCAGGCGGGCGGCCGGCCGGGCGTGCAGCCCCAGGTCGTCGGAGACGCAGACCAGGCGGGAGAGCGGCGTCTCCCCGGGCGTGGAGGTGGTGGCGTTCAGGTTCTCGCTCATGTCCATATTTTTCCGGCCCCCGGGCTCGTTTTCAGTCCCAGCCGAGGGCTGAGCCGAGCAGGCGCGTCAGCCAAGGAAGGCCCATATAGCCGATGAGCCCGAGCCCGACAACACTTTCCCGGGACAACCCCAGGCGCCCGACCACGGAGGCGCACAGGCCGAGCGTCGCAGCCAGGGCCAGCCACTGCCAGAGGACGAAGGGCTCGGGCCAGGCGAGCACCCAGAAGGCGACGAGCAGGAAGCTGTTCACATATTTAAGCCGCCAGCCCCAGTTGACCAGATCCAGACGCTTGACCAGATGCAGAACCTTGAAGCCGCGCCGGAAGCCGAGGACGAAGGTGGTCAGCTTGAAGGCCTGGAGCGCAAGGAACAAGACGATGCCCAGGCCGAGGGCCACGCCCGTATGGCCGGTCAGGATGAGGCTCGAGACGGTCAGCCCCCAGAAGGCCAGCAGCGAGCCGCCGAAAAAGGCGTCGCCGATGGCCGACAGGGTGTAGACCACGGTGGTCTTCAGCTTGGCGAAGGCCCCGGCCGGGAAGAGGCCGCGGGAGATGTCGTACTCCAGGGTCAGGAAGACGCCGACCAGCAGCGGAGTCCAGAAGGGGTGGGTGTTGTAGTGCTTGAGGTAGCGCTTGCGGGCCGCGACCAGCTCTTTGGTCGGGCCGTAGATGGCCTCTAGGCCCGGCTCCATGGCGTAGACCAGCCCGATGTTCTGCAGCCCCCGGGTGTTGAAGTTGGCCATGACCAGGTAGGTGCGCAGGAAGGAGCGGGCGAAAGCCCGCAGGGGGATGGACTGCCCGGTGGGGGCGGTGGGGGCTTCGGCGGTCATGGCGCGGTCGGGGTGTCCTTGGCGAGCAGCTCGTAGATCTCCTTGGCCGTCCAGCCCGGGCAGCGGGCCGCGGCCCGCCGGGCAAGCTCCTTGGGCCGGCCGCCGGCGGCCGACTCCTCGGCGACGACGCGCCGGACCTCGGCGGCCTCGGCCCTGGCAGATTCAAGCGGCGGCCCGACGACCACGGTCAGCTCGCCCAGGAGCTCGCGCTCCCCGGCGGCCAGGGCGCTCAAGGTTCCGACGATAAACTCCTCGTGCGCCTTGGTCAATTCGCGCGCCAGGCAGCACTCGCGCTCGCCCAGGACCTCGCGGGCGAGGCTTAAGCTCGCCCCCAGGCGGTCCTTGCGCTCGAAGAAGACCAGGCTGGCCGGCAGGTGAGCGTAGGGCGCGAGGGTTTTGCGCACCTCGCCGGGCTTTCGCGGCAGAAAGCCCAGGAAGACGAAGGGCTGGGGCGGCAGGCCGCAGGCCGAGAGCGCGGTCACCGGCGCCGACGGCCCGGGCACGGGCACGACCGCGTGCCCGGCCTCGCGCGCGGCGCGCACCAGGCGGAAGCCGGGGTCGGACAGGAGCGGCGTGCCGGCGTCGGAAATCAGGGCCAGGCTTTGGCCCTCGGCCAGCCAGGCCAGCACCTGCGGCAGCCGCTGGGCCTCGTTGTGGTCGTGGAAGCTGAGGAAGCGCCGGGCGGTCAGCCCCAGGCGCTGGAACAGAAGCCCGCTGCGCCGGGTGTCCTCGGCCAGCACGGCGTCGGCGGCCGCAAGCACGCGCCGCGCCCGGGGGGAGAGGTCTTCGGTGTTGCCGAGCGGCGTGGCGACGATGAACAGCGTTCCGGGCATGAGTTCAGGCGAAGGGTTGAAAGCCGAGGCCGTCGGCGGTCATGGCGTCGGGCAGGTGGACCGTCTCGAAGCCGCCGCCGGGCGCGGGCGTTACGGCCACCAGGTCGAAGCGGCAGGGCGCGTCCCAGGCCTCGTTCTCCGACAGCCACAGGCTGGCCGCACGCACCAGCCGGCCGCGCTTGGCCGGGGTTAAGCCGTCGGCCGGCGTGCCCCGGCTGCCCGGACCGCGGGTCTTGACCTCGACGAAGACGATGATCCGTCCCTCGCGGCAGACGAGGTCGAGCTCCAGCCCGCCCGAGCGCCAGTTGCGGGCCAGGACGCGCAGGCCCTTGGCCGCCAGGAGTGCGGCCGCGGCCTCCTCGCCGGCCGCGCCTAGCGCGAGATGCCGGGCAGCCACAGGTCCTCCGCCGTCTCGGGCGGCTCCGCGCGCACCCCGCGGAAGGTGTTGCGGTGGATGCGGCTCGGCCCTAGCCGGGCCACGGCCTCCAGGTGCTCGGCCGTGCCGTAGCCCTTGTGGGCCGCCAGCCCGTAGCCGGGGTAGCGGGCGTCGAGCTTCAACATGAGCCGGTCGCGGAAGACCTTGGCCAGGATGGACGCCGCCGAGATGACCGGCACGGTCAGGTCGCCCTTGATCACCGTCTTCTGGGGGATGGGGAGCGCAACGGTCTGGGTGCCGTCGATGACCAGCCGGGCGGGCGGGGATTTGAGGCCCAGGACCGCCCGGCGCATGGCCTGCCGGGTGGCCTGGTAGATGTTCACGACCTCGATCTCGCGCGGCCAGGAATAGCCCAGGCACCAGGCCTTGGCCTGAATGACGATGGCCGCGGCCAGGACCTCGCGGCGGGCCGCGGTCAGCTTCTTGGAATCGGTCAGACCGGGCAGGTCGTAGGCTCGGGGCAGGATGACGACGGCGGCGACCACCGGACCGGCCAGGCAGCCGCGGCCGGCCTCGTCGATGCCGGCGGCGAGGGTGGGCATGGCCTCTCCCGGCGCTTTCTCCCGCCCTCGGGCGCGAAAGCGGAAGTCGGGGCGGACGCACGCGGCGCCCGCCCCGGTGGGTTTGCTAGAACTGCGACTTGGGCTTGATGCGCGCGGCCTTGCCGGTCAGGTTGCGCAGGTAGTAGAGGCGGCTTCTGCGCACCCGGCCCTCGGTGACCATCTCGATGCGCTCGATGAACGGCGAGTTGTAGGGGAAGATGCGCTCCACGCCCACGCCGTCGGACNNGCCCTGGAAGACCTGGATGCGCTCCTTGTCGCCCTCGATGATGCGGAAATGCACCTTGACGACGTCGCCGGAGCGAAACTCGGGAATATCCAGACGCAGATGGTCGCGTTCGATCTTGTCGATGAGGTTCATGGCGTTGCCTCCCTTCTCCGTTCGTTGCCGGCTAGAGCCAGTCGCCCAGCAGCCGGTCCAGTAGTATGCTCGCAGCCGACCGGACGCTCAAGTGGTTGTAGTCGTCCAGGCAGCGAATGGGCCTTATCGTTGCGTCGGCGCGCTCGAGAACCGGCGCGGCCAGGCCGTGCCCGGTGCCGAGCACCAGGAGCACCGGGCCTTTCGCCAGTTGCGCGCGCACCATGGCCGGGCTGGCCGTCCCCTCGGGTCTGGCGCTGGTCGCCACGACGAAAGGACTCCGCCCGGTTTCGGCCTGGACCGCGGCTGTCGCCGCCTCCAGGTCTTCCACGATCCGGACCAGCGAAAGCGCCTTGGCCCGGTCCGGGTTGGCCGCCGCCCCCTGGCCACTCGTCCAGTGGGCCAGCAAGGTCGCAGCCAGCTCCCGCTGGTCGGCGAGAGGCGTGACTACGAAGAGCCCTGCCCCACCGTACGTGCGGGAACTGCGGCTGATATCATGCACGTCGAGGTTGGTCAAGGAGACTGTGGAAACCTTTTGCCACTTGTCCAGAACAGGGTGGTGGACCAGGGCGATGTACAGGTTGCGCCCGAGCCGCGCCCTCTCCACCCCGGCCAGCGTCGCCAGGTCCTTTCTGTCCAGGACGGCCTCGTCCAAAAGCCCCGGCCGCCGCGAGAGCGTGACCTTCAGGGCTTCGTCGCGCCGCCAGCGCCGGATGCGGGCGTGGTCCCCGGACAGGAGCGCCTCGGGCACGCGCAGGCCCCGGAACTCCTCGGGCCGGGTGTAGTGCGGATACTCCAGCAGCCCTGCCGAAAAACTCTCCTCCTCGCCCGAGGCCTCCTTGCCCATGAACCCCGGCAGGAGCCGGCCCACGGCCTCCAAGAGGCACACGGCCGCGGACTCACCCCCGGACAGGACGAAGTCGCCCACCGAGACGTCCGTCACCGGGAAAACCTCGGACAATCTGGCGTCAATGCCCTCGTACCGGCCGCAGACCACGGTCAGGCTTTCCTCGGCGGAGAGCTCCCGGGCCAGCTCCTGGGTCAGCGGCGCCCCCCGCGGGCTCAGCTGCAACACGCGCCCCGGCCTGCCAACGCTCTCCAAAGCCGCCACCACCGGCTCCGGGCGCATGACCATGCCCGGCCCGCCGCCATACGGCCCGTCGTCCACCGTGTGGTGCCGGTCCATGGCGAAATCGCGCGGATTCACGCAGATCACCGACAATATCCCCCGCTCCCGCGCCTTGGCCATCAGGCCGGCCGACAAGGGCGAGTCGAAGAACTCGGGAAAGAGGGTCAGAATGGTGACGTTCATTGGCCAGACTGGCCCTACCCCAAACCCCGGCCAAGGGAAAGGGAAAAGGCCGGGGGGCAAGGGAGCCGGGGTTGGAGGGGAGG
>DIXN01000050.1:0-473 GCA_002428705.1 Desulfovibrio sp. UBA6079 | reverse complement strand
CCCGGCCGACTGGCCCGTTTGAAGACGGTCGGGATAGGAAAAGGGCCGGGGAAAACAACGAAGAAGCCATGAGGCGGGGCAGAAGCGCTCAGCCCTTGGCCCGCAGCTCCGGGCAGGGCCGGACCGGCCGTGAAGACCGGAACAGCCCGCGAGTGACGGCATGGCCTGGTTTCAGCTCTGGCGTGATCCTGGAGCCCGCCGGCTGCGCCGCCCGTTCGCCGGATCCAATCCGCCCGTGAATCGACAGCCGGAAGTCGGCGACGCACGCGAGGTCCAGGCCCTGTGGGTCTTGGAGCCGCCTCTGAAAACCATCCGCCCTTTCTTCACCCTCACAGGTTGCTTCGGCCTTTTTTTCTCTGTTGATCCGGTGCTCCGAGCCCGCACGGTCCTCAGGCCTGTTGCCCCACCGGTTCACCCCGCCCCTTCGCGCAGCGGCCAACGGTTTTTAGGGGAAGGTGGGGGTGTGGGGGAGG
>DIXN01000065.1 GCA_002428705.1 Desulfovibrio sp. UBA6079 | reverse complement strand
CAAATTTCGCAGGACAGGCTCTTCAAGGGTACCTTAAGCCACCCTTGAAGGGTGCTTAAGGGGTCCTTGGAGGTGGTTAACTCCTGGTACTGCTCCCGGTTGATCCCGCTCGTGATCCCCGCACCCCTCACCATCTTGTACAGAGCCGGATGCGTCTTCTTCATCCGGCACAGGCGGCCGTGGTCGGACCGGTCATCGGCGGTAGCGGCCCAGGCGTTATGCTCTGCCCAGTCGTGGATGTGGTATGAAGCGCCGTCCTGGTCGAGCCAGCGAAGATCAACCAGCGCTGAAGTGAACGCGCCGACGTCGCCGGACCACCTCGCGGCAAGCTCGATATCCTCGGCATCCATGCCGGTGAGCGACCCTTCAGGGCGATTCTTGGCCGCCCGCATCCACAGGCGCTGTAGGCTGACGACGGCCTCGAGCCCGAGCCGGCGTTGCAGCTTCAGCGTCTTTGGATGGTCCCAAAATTCGACTGAGAGGCGGATGTCGGTATTCATGCCGCCTCCCCGTGGGGCCGGGGCTCCACGACCAAGCCGGCAAAGAGCGCCGGCCCGAGAAAGCCACTCAGGACGTGAATGGTCCTGGCCTTGCCGTCGTCGCCGATGACCTTCCGCTCGTGCCGCCTGCTCACCTCGCCGCTCTGCTTCGCCCGCCAAGCCCGGTGTTTTCCGGACGCCCGGCAGTCCTTGCAGGTCACCGCGAGCCGCAGGCTGTAGTGATCCGCGCTCGCCGTCCGGAAGGCGGTGGTCGGGAGCATCCGCCCGCAGCACGGGCACCGGCGCATGCGGTTGACCTCGGCCCAATACTCGGCCTGCGTCCTGATCCCGGCCGCGCGCATGGAGACGGCGATGGAGGCGTGCTCAGGGCAGCAGTACTTGCCGTTTTCTTTGACCGGCAGTTCGCAGCCTTCCAGCCCGCAGACGTGGGTCATGGTCTGTGCGCCTCTTCCCAGGCTCGCAGGTGCGCTTCTTGGGTCTGGTCCAGTTCGTGGTCGAGCTTGGCCCGGGCATCCGCCACGGCCCGCGGGTGCTCCATGGGGCGCCTGGCCACGGCCGCGCCGTGGTAGACGACCAGGGCCGGGTAGTCGTCCAGGCACTCGGCTTCGAGGCTGTGCTTGTCCGGGGCCGGCCGGTGGACGCTGGCAACGCGGCAGCCGATGGATTCAGCGAGGTAGCTGATCGCGGAGCGGGCCACGTCTTCGGCGCCCTGGGCCATAGCCTCGTCGAACAGCATACGCAGGCGGTGGACGGGGTCCCGTTCGGAGTCTGAGGTGTAATCCGGGTTGCGGCAGTAGCGATTGATCTGCGTCGTCCCGACGCTGAAAATCTTCTGCAAGGCCGTGATACCCAGGGCCTCTTTCATGGCCTTCATCATTTCCCAGGTCTGCACCGTGGGTTTACGCTCTTTCATCACTCCCTCGCCTATTGTTCTTGTTCTGGTAGATTCGGATCATGCACAGCAGCAGTCACGCTCAAGTCCCTTGTCCTTGCATCCACCACAGGACGCCGACGGGTCTTCTCCTCGAAGTAACAGCACCAGCAGCAGGCGCAGGGGATGCAGGAGCAGACGATTCCCGGCGGACAGGCCACCTTCCCCAGCTGCGCCAGGGCCAGCCACATGAGGGCGGTACAGTCTGCTGGCGTGAGGTCTGGTGAGTCGGCATCCCGAGCTTGGTAGGGTAATTGCGTAGTTCTCATGATTATTTTAGATGGCAATATTTGTGGCATTGCAGCCACTCCGATTCGGCGATATGCAGGGAGAAACAAAGCGGGGTGGCTGTATGTGTACGCCGACGATCGGGGAGACTGTCGACGCGTGGTTGGTGGAGTTGCGGGCTCAGGAGGTTGTGATCGAGCCGGGCGACATCGACGTGACTGGTGCGCACGTCCGGGAAATCATCCGGATCATGGAACAAACCGGGGATCACCTGCCCCTGGAGCTCATGGCCGGGCTGCTCGGGTATGCACTCGTGCCCAGGGCCGCAGTGATTGGCTCGGCACAGGCTGGAGGAGCAAGGAGGCCGGCCGGGAGGGCGTAGCGTCACGCCGCTTCCTTGGGCTCGGGAGGGGATGGGGGGCGATCACCGTAGAGGAAGGGCCAGAGCTTTTCGACAGTTGTCGAATGGATCCCTGACCGCTCACCCTTGATGAAGCGGGTGATGACGTTAACGGGGATGCGCGCCTGGCGAGCAAGTTTCGCCGGGGTGGTCCCCGTCGAGTCCAGATACGACTTGAGGTCTTCGCGGATGTTCATAGGCAGATAATAACCAGTTGGTTAGCATAGGTCAATTGGACTACCCAAGTCGCAATTGATCCCATTTGGGAAATCTGCTCTACGCTAGCAAAAAGGGCGGCGGATATGGTTTTCTATGAGGGGATAATTACTGAGTTGGAGCGGTTGGCAACTGGGGGGCAGTTCAAGAATCCGGCTGAAATGGCCAAATTCTTGGACGTACCTGTGAACCAGATCACGCGTTGGATAAAACGCGAACGCGTTCCACGCCTGGACATTATCGGCCCGGTCTTGGACAAGCTCGGCATCAAGCCGCTTTTGCCCAACGAAAGCCGACAGGCACCCCGCGAAGTCTGCTTCGTCGAGGCCAAGGTTCTCGGTGCCGCCGAGGATGCAAAGCCGCCTCGGGCGGAAAAGTACTTCGCCGTTCCTCTGGCCGAAGGCCCCGTGGCCGCGGGTCCAGGCTTAATCCCCATGGACCGGATCAAAGGCTGGATTCTGGTTTGGCGTTACCACCCTGCCCTGCGCCACATCTCCGGCAATCTCGTCTGCGTCGAGATCGGCGCGAATGAGCACTCGATGGAGCCGACACTCCACCCTCGGGATTTGGTCCTGATCCACAAGGACAAGACGGAAATCGAACGGAATCGGCTCTATCTGGTCCGCGATCCGTTAGGTCAGGTCAAGGTCAAGCGGGTGGCCATCGTCCACAAAAAGCTCCTGACCCTACTCGTCTACAACTCCGACAACTGCGAGTACGAGGCCGAGCCATACATCCTTGAGCATGATTTCGATGGCGACCTGGGAAAGGCGATCATCGGAAAGGTCATCTGGTCGTGGAGTGATATGAACCTAAAGTGATTTTTACTGATACATTAGCTGGAGAGCAATATGAGAGACAAATTATTATTGATTCTTATTCTTGTTGCTTGCAGTTGCAGCGACAAGAGCAATGTAATTGATAACGTTTATTCATCTGGTCTCTACAACAATATAACCATATCAAAGCAATTTATTTTAGTAAGCCAAAACGAAAATACCGACTACTACGACAGGACAAGAAGCTATATTTCCTTAGATAATGAAATTTCATGCAAAAGAATTTTGATCTTAAGCGACACAAAATTGTATTCGGGAGGATTCAAAGCTGATCAAGCCAATAGGAAGACATCAATAAATGGCCAAGCATTTCATTACAAATTATTTGATTTTTATAAAAATTTTCAATTAGGTCAAGATCTACAGCAATTAAAATGTCCTATTCAAAACACTGACTTTTTTCCCATTATCCTTGCAGATGAAGAGGGCATAAAAACAACTTGCAGATTTACTACTTAATTAAAAAGGAATTACTGCCCAAAACATTATTACAAGATAAATTCGCCATCATGGAATTTATGTTGAAGAGCCTGCAAGAGGTGATTGATATTTCATCAAATCCAGGAAAAAATACAAATTTAGAAGATGTCTTACCGATGCTAGACGGTTGGAAGTCAGCTAAATTTGGAATGTCCACTGAAGATATTGTTGCAGCTGGCTTACCACTCGCCAGAACATATTCTGATTCTGAGCATTCAATGGACGAAAACGCCGGATATGGATACATCATTCGCGAATTCTCAAGCTATGATATCCATTTCGATATCTTATTCAAATTTATTAATGACAGACTTTGTAAAATATTAATTAGGCCGTCTCATGGCGAAGCGGTGACAAGACGACTATTTGATAAGATTTTTAACGATACTAAAATAAAATATGGCTCAAGATTTAAAACAACAAACACAAAACATGTATTATTCAAAAAAACTTCATACGAAACAGAGTTTCTATGGAATTTTAGCAATGCTGAGTTAACATTAACAAGAAGTAATAACCAAAGCTATGACTCTAGTGGTATTTATTTCAGAGAAATATACGAAGGTCGCTGCGTTGAATAAAATAGTGATAGCATTACTATTGCATTGTGCTTTGAGGAAGCATTGTGCGCGCTTAGCTGACTAGGGTCGTCGGCGTGAGCAACGGCGATACCACCTCTTTCCACCTTACCGGCCCCGGCTTTCTACCTCATATCCGACGCAGGCTAGCCGGACGGTTTTGGGAATGACGCGCTCGCCCTTGCTGTAGTACATCACCGTCCGCTCGCTCACGCCCAGGGCCTTTGCCGCCGCTGCAAGGCTCAGACGATGCTTCGCCCGCCAACGGTGGAAGGACTCGGGCGACATGATTTCTCCGTCCTGTTCCAAGGCCAGGCGCCGCAAGGTATCGGTGGTGATCTCCAGATCGCTGCCGAAATCCACGGTCCAATGCTCCTCGCCGACCCGCGCCGCCCGGAACCTGGCGTCGTCATCCAGCGGGGCGTAGGTCGCAAACCGGCTGATAAGCCGGCCCACGTCCACCGTGGCCTCGTAGCCGTCCGCCCAGGTCACGAACAGCTTTCGACCTCGACCGGCCCTAACCGACGTGATCGGAACGAGCATCCCGCTCCATTGCTTCTTGGGCATCACTGCCTCCTCCCCTCGTGAATGACCTGCCAGTCCATGGCCAGCCGTTCGCGATTTGCGCCGACCCAGGCCACGGCTTCGCGAGCGGCCGACGTGGCCCGCCCGGAATTTTCGATGATGCTGCCGTCCTCGATCCGGACCTTCGCGATGTAGTCCGGGCCGATTACGTGGACGTGCGGCGGCTCATGGTCGTCGGTATTGATGAAAACCCTCACGTTTCCGAACCTCGCCACCGTCGGCATCTCTAGCGCTCCATGTTGGCTGAATACTGCAAAGAGTGCAGTTTGTCAACTGTAACACTTTCTTCTTATTGCCGATTTCATAATTGATCACCCGATCTTCGAAGAATTGCCCTACTCCTCTTCTCACTGCCTGGGGAAGGGGAATTTTTAGATTCCTTCTATTCCCGTTTGGTTATTTTATCCTTGCATATTCATCCCAATTGGTTACCATCTCCCCCATCGACACCGGGACACGCCTGAACCGCGCGACAGCCAAGCGCATCGGCGGATCGGACGGGGAGCGGTGGCGATGGCAAGGCCGACAGCCCGGCAGGGAGGCCACGAAAGCCGCAGTGTGCTCCGGCACCAGGCAAGTAGATGGCCGAGAACGAGGGGCGATGCGGCGCGGAAAGGCTCATTGGCAACGAATTTCGCCGCCCAACCACATCCGAGTGCGTAGCGGGGCGGCGGGAATAGCCCGGACGGCAACCGCGCGGATGGTCCGCGCAACCGGGCACATGGGGGCCGGGAAACATCCCGGGGATGACGGCCCGGCCCCCAACTTCAAGGAGGCGACCATGGACATGAAGATCCACATCGACGGCCGGATCAAGATGTGCGCGGGCTGCGGGCTCTTCCCCCGCGACGACCAGGACCGCCACTGCCCCATCTGCGGCGAGGTCCGGACCCTGGACATCAGCGAGAAGAACGCCGCGGCCGTGGGCAAGGGCCTGGTAGCCGTGTTCGCCCGAAGCGAGACGGCAAGGAGGGCGGCGGCATGAGCACCTGCGGCGACTGCGAATACTACGACGCCGGCAAGATGGGCTGTTCCGGCTCCTGCCTCACCCTGGCCGAGCGCATCCTCTCCGAGACCGGCGTCCGGACCTGCGGCGCCGTGCCCGTGCGGGCGGATTCCCCGGCGTGCAGCGATTTCGAGCAGTCGAGCGAGGCCGAGGCCTGGGAGCTCCTGCAGGCCGACGACGAGCCCGCGCTCCATCCGCATGACCCGTTCGCGGCCCGGCCCCGGCCCGGCGATGCCGTGGAGTTCCACGGAAGGAGGATCTAGCCATGTTCCAGCGCGCCCAACGGAAAAAAGCCCGCCTGCGCCTGGCCCTGTGCGGCACGAGCGGCAGCGGCAAGACCTACTCGGCCCTGCTCGTCGCCTTCGGCCTCGGCGGCAAGGTGGCCATGATCGACACCGAGCGCGGCTCGGGCGAACTCTACTCCCACCTGGGCGAGTACGACGTCTGCCGCATCGAGCCGCCGTTCCTGCCCGAGAAGTACGTCAAGGCCATCCACGAGGCCGAAAACCTCGGCTACGACACCATCATCATCGACAGCCTGTCCCACGCCTGGGCCGGCTCCGGGGGCCTCCTCGAGGAGGTGGACAAGCGAAAAGGGCGTGGCAACGACTTCGCCGCCTGGCGCGACGTGACGCCCATGCACAACGCCCTGGTCGACGCCATGCTCCAGTCCACGAGCCACATCATCGCCACCATGCGCTCGAAAACGGCCTACGACATGGTCAAGGACGAGAAGACGGGCAAGGTCAAGCCGGTCAAGGTCGGCCTCGCCCCGGTGCAGCGCGACGGCATGGAGTACGAGTTCACGGCCGTCCTGGACCTGGACGTGGACCGGCACGTGGCCAGCGCATCGAAGGACCGCACCGGCCTCTTCGACGGCAAGGTCGTCATCCCGGACGCGCAGACCGGCCGGGCCTTGGCCGACTGGCTCGACCAGGGCGCGCCCGAGCCCGCGCCTGCGCCGGCCTTCGACCTCGCGGCCCTGGCCACGGAGCTCGATGGGCTGGCCATGTCCGCCGTGCGCGCCAAGTGGGAGGAGAGCGCCGCCCGCTACCGGGCTTTGCCCGAGTACCGGCAGATCACCGGCGTCTATCAGGCCCGCATCGACGTGCTGACCCAGCAGGCCGGCGCCATGGCCAAGCAGGACCAGAAGCGCGAGGCCGACAACTCGTCCCTGGCCAGCGAGGCGCAAGTCAAGAAACTGCAAACCCTCTACGGCAAGACTCCCCGCGAGGCCCGGCTCGCCGATGCCTCGTCCTTCTTCGGCCGCGAGGTCACTTCGTTCAAGACCCTGACCAGGCTGGAGGCCTCCGAGCTGATCGAGGCCAAGGGCGGCCAGAAGTTTCCGGAAACCTCCGAACAAATGGACAACGTGCCCTTTTGAGGACGGCCATGAACATCACGATTGATTTGGAAACCGTTCCGGGTCCGACGCGCCCCCCCGTCCGACATAAAGGCCCCCGCGAACTACAAAGACCCGGAGAAGATCGCCGCCTACCAGGCGGCCGGCGTCGAGGACGAATGGCGCCGGCAGGCCCTGCACCCGCTCAAGGGCCGCATCCTGTGCATCGCCTGGGCCATCGAGGACGAGGAGCCCAGGGTCATCGGCCCCGGCGACCGGGACGAGTCCGGCCTGGTGCGCGCCTTCGCTACCGCGTTGTACGGCGCCATGCCGGTGAATGAGCGCACGTATCCCCTGTCCTCGGTCCGCTGGATCGGCCACAACGTGAGCGAGTTCGATCTCGTGTGGCTGAGGCTCCGGGCCTTGAAGTACCGCAGCACGTGGCTCGCCGGCTGCATCAACCTGGACCGCTACAAGGGCAATTTCGAGGACACCATGCAACTGCTGGGCGGCTGGCGGGACAAGTTCAGCCTGGACGACGCCTGCCGGTTCTTCGGCCTCGGCGGAAAGACTGAGGACCTGGACGGCAGCAAGGTCTGCGACTTCTGGCAAGCCGGCAAGTACGAAACCATCGCCGCCTACTGCAAGGACGACGTGCGCCTCGCCCGGGCGCTCTATCGGGCGCTCAAGAACTGACCCGCGGCAACCGTGGACCGAACGACACTCAGGAACATCACTACCGCGAAGGAGCTGCAAATGACTGATACCATTTCCTAATATTGTTGCAATAAATATCCGCATCGGCAA
>DIXN01000071.1:117526-129928 GCA_002428705.1 Desulfovibrio sp. UBA6079 | reverse complement strand
ATGAATGTTCATCAGACAGGCTCCTTTATCCCCTCTCTTCCCTCGAATCAACTATTCCTTCTTGCTGTTGAGTCCTTCGGCTACGCCGTTGATGAGATAGAGTCCACGGACATGGTGAAAATACCGGTATCGTCCAGACCGGAGGAAACCCCTCTCGGTCTGGACGGAATAGCCTGAGGTGGGCATCGGGCCGTTTGGCTGTACGGTGGTGTTGCGAAGCTGAGCCGCAAACCAAAGGGGCAGCGATGACCGGGAAGTTGGAGTCCATCCAACCGGGAAAAACCGCGCCGAGTTATTTTCATCGAACGTGGAGTAGCCCCCATTTGGACCGGACACCTCGGGCTACCTAGGAGGTAGTGCTGGAGGTATGGCTAGGCATAGCGTTAACGAATATCCTGCGGTGGAGCTGTGACCAGTGTCCAGCGCCGGTGCTGGACACTGGCCGAGAAGCTGCGGTTTCCTCGATCACCAGTATGACCATCGGTCGGGCTATGCTGCCAACTGCGACCGGAAGAATCTGGCCGCGGCATGGAAGTGGGGCGCCAAGAACCTGCCCGGCTTCCCGATGCTGCACAATTCTTTCGAGGCCGTGGAACGCTACCCCGAAGAGCGCAGTGACCGCTACATCCCGCCCCTTGAAGACTTCATGCGCGTGATCGACATGGCCACCGGCCAGGATCGGGTCATGCTCCTGACGTTCTTCCACCTGGGGGCGCGGTGCGGTGAAGTGTTCCGTCTGACCTGGGCTGACGTGGACTTCAAGGTCGGCGTGAAGCCTTTCGGCTTCCATGCCATCCGGCACGTGAGCGCGGTGACCTTGGCCAAGGAGGGGCAGCGGCTCAGCAAGATTCAAAAAAATCATGCGGCACCAGTCGCCGTCAACAACAACAGAGCGCTATCTCCGGTCCCTCGGCTACGACCTCGAGGAACTACGGGAGGCGGTGGAGGTTTTCAGCGGCAGAGGCCCGGCGAAGATTTTGCCCTTCGCCCAAAACGAGAACCCCCGGAGCGGCAACTCCAGGGGTTCGGAATATCCGGTCGGTGTATCCACCGGCGGACCAAACGGTTAGGAGGCTCTAACCGTGTGGAATCGTGGCGTCCCCAAGGGGATTTGAACCCCTGTTACCGGCGTGAGAGGGGATCGAGTTTCCCCAGCCGCCCAATCGTTTCAATCACTTACATCGGAACCAACATACCCGAAAGGTGCTTTTGTACTTGGCCGGAGGTAACCGGCCGGGTCACCAAAAGCGAAAGGCCTTCACGGGTCATCACTCCGCAAAGGCCTTTCAAAAGAATCGTTGGTAAGACCGACGATACATTGCATGCCCATCGCCGTCAAGGGGGTGGATCATGAGCAACGTGCTCGCCCTCGCCCCCCGTGGTCAGCTCAAGGCCGCTCTCTACTACGTCGAATCCTTGGCCTGGCCCGTCTTCCCCTGCCGGCGCGACAAGCGACCTATGACGGCGAACGGGTTCCTCGATGCAGTCGTGGACCACGACCAGGTGCGGACCTGGTGGACGGAATCGCCCGAGGCCTCCATCGGCATACCGACCGGGCCGCGCTCCATGGTCTGGGTACTCGACGTGGACCAGCCGGACGGCCCCGCGGCTCTGGCCGCATTGGAAGAGAAGCACGGCCCGTTGCCGGCTACGGTCGAACAGCAGACCGGCGGCGGCGGCCGGCAGTTCTTCTTCAAGTGGCATGACGGCCTGACCATCCGCAACAGCGCCAAGAAGATCGGCGCCGGGCTCGACGTGCGAGGTGACGGCGGCTACGTCATCGTTCCGCCCTCCGGGCACCCCAGCGGCAACACCTATGCATGGGCCAGGGGCCGCGCTCCCTGGGACCATGAGATAGCCGACGCGCCCGCGTGGCTGGTGGAGCTGGTCAGCAAGTCGGAACAGAAGCCGACCACGACAACCAAGCACAACAACACCACGAAATACGGCGGGGCAGCCCTCGCGCGCGAGCTGGCCGACCTGGCCGGCACTCCCGAGGGGCAGCGCAACGAGCACCTGAACAGGTCCGCGTTCTCCATGGGGCAGCTCGTGGCCGGCGGCGAACTGGAACACGTCCAGGCCGAAGCCGGTCTGATCGGCATGGGCACGTCCATCGGTTTGCCGCACGGCGAGGTGGTGAAGACGGTCAAGTCCGGGATCGAGGCCGGGCTCAAGGAGCCGCGCACGGCCCCGCAGGAGCAACCCCGCAGACGTCCGTCACCCTTGCCCGCCCCTTCCGGCGTGGATGACCTGGTCGGCTTCGCCCCTACCGAGGATGGCATCGCCCTGGCCTTCGAGTCCCGCTTCGAGAACGAACTCCGCTTCGATCACCACGCCGGGACCTGGTTTCATTGGGACGGGACCAGGTGGCGCCGGGAAGAGACAGACCTCGCCTTCGCATGGGCTCGAGGCATGTGCCGGGAGATCAACGCCCACGGCAAGGCCAACCTCGCCAGGGCGGCGACGGCTGCCGGCGTGGAGCGATTCACCAGGGCCGCCAGATGCTTCGCCGTCACCAGCGAGATATGGGACCTTGACCCGTTCCTTTTGGGCACGCCCGGCGGAACCGTTGACCTTCGCACCGGAATAATCCGACCGGCCAAGCAAGGCGACTGCATCACGAAATCAACCGCCGTGGCGCCTGCCGAGTTCGCGGACTGTCCGCAGTGGGAGACGTTCCTCGACCAGGCCACGCGAGGCGACAAGGCCCTTGTGCGCTTCTTGCGGCAGGTGGCCGGCTACTGCCTGACCGGAGACATCCGGGAGCATGCGCTCTTCTTTGTCCATGGGCCGGGAGGCAACGGCAAGGGCGTCTTCTTGAATACCATGACGAACATCCTGGCCGACTACGCGACCACCGCGGCCATGGATACCTTCGTTGCCAGCCATAACGACAAGCACCCTACGGACCTGGCCATGCTCAAGAGCGCCCGCATGGTCTGCGCCTCCGAGACTGAAGAGGGCCGCAGGTGGGCAGAAAGCCGCATCAAGCAACTGACCGGCGGCGACAGGATAAGCGCCCGGTTCATGAGGCAGGACTTCTTTCAATACAAGCCCGAGTTCAAGCTCGTCATCATCGGCAACCACCAGCCGGTCCTTGCCAACGTGGACGACGCGGCCCGGCGACGGTTCAACATCATTCCGTTTATCCACAAGCCGGCAACTCCCGATCCGCAACTCGAGGACAAGCTCCAGGCCGAGTATCCGGGCATCCTGCGGTGGATGCTCGACGGCTGCCTCGATTGGCAGATTCACGGCCTGGTCCGGCCCGAGGTCGTGCTCGACGCGACGCAGAACTACTTCGACGACCAGGACCTCTTCGGCCGGTGGATCGAGGAGTCATGCGACACCGGGCCGCGGAAGTGGGAACCGACCGGCGTCTTGTTCGCGTCCTGGCAGAGGTTCGCCAAGGCCAACGGCGAAGAAGCCGGCAGCGCCAAGGCGTTCAATGCGAACCTGGTCAAGCGGGGGTTCACCCCGGAACGCAAGAAGGTTTTCGGCGAGGCCAAGCGCGCTTTTCGGGGGCTCGCCATTCGGGAGCAGCACCAGGAAGAAGACCACCGGGTGAACGGGTGAACGCTTGTGAACGGGTCTACCCATTATCGGCCCACGCGCGCGCGCGTACATGCGCAGGGAGGGATAACCGGATGACGTGTTCACATCCGTTCACCCGTTCACCGGAGGGGCAAGAGGACTTGGAGGCCGAGGCCATCCGCGAGCTTGAGGCCATGGGCAGGAAGCTGGCCGCCAAGCGTGGCCGGTTCGGGAGGAAGGCACCTCCCTCGGCCGGGGATAGTGGGTAGGTCAACAAGAAGGTCTCAAGCGATGCTAAAACTGGTGGATAGGTGTGACCACGACCATATTGACGGGTATGGTCAGGTGGTAATCAAGTAAACAAAGCCCCCAGCGCGGGGCCGGAGGCTTTATGAAAGTTAACGGGATAACGTTTAATGTTAGTCAGGACATGGCAAAGTTTAAAGCTTGCTTACAATCTCAACGAGCTTCGCGGCTTGGTCGGGGATATTTTGGCCGGCTTCTGCGACGGCTGCTTTCATTTCTTCTGGTGTTAGCTTTGCAGTTTTATTGAGAGCGCTGAAGATTACTGAGCTGTACATGGTGTTGACATACAAGGCGCCGAGTACGAGGTACATCATTTTTTCCAACTTTTCGTCCATGGGGTTCTCCGATGGTTGGGGTTGTGGGATGCCTTATGCCTATCGGGGGACCCATGGGCGAAGCAAGTACTTCTTGTTTACCACATGACTACGACAAAACATGCACCCCGCGGGAACGGTGGAGAAGGGCCATAAAAGCGCAGGAGCGCGCGGCGTGACCCCCGGGGGGTATCAGGCATGCCCCCGGCATATAAAGTTTACGGATTTGTCGCGTAGACCGGTGCGGCTCCAATTTCCCCTCTCTGCCAAATTGAAGACCGGGGGTTAGACATGGCAGGAAGGCCGCAATCCCCCCAGGGGCCACAAGAAGTCTACGGCCTTGCCGGGTAGACCGGTGCGGCAACTCAATACGCAGTTTCGCTACAAAAAGGGGGTGCTTTTCATGGACCAAGCAAGCGCCATAAGCAAAGAAAATCATGTAGTTAGCAACTTATTGCAGTGCGTACTTTTCACTTTTCATTTTGCACGCACGCGCATCTGCCTGCCGCATCGGTCTACAAACCAGGACTGTAGACTTTTGACCCCGCCGGCAGGGGGAAGGAGAGCGAATCCATGACGCACGAGCTGCTAAGCCGCATCGAGGGCCGCGCCGCGATACTTGGCGCTTTGGGGTACTCTGACGACGCACGCAGCTTCGCCAGGCTTAGGAAGTCCGGACTTCCGGCCCGTAGACTGCCGTACACGCGGCGATGGTTCGTCTACGAAAGCGAGCTTCACGCCTGGGAACAAAAGGCAAGTTGTCAGCAAGAAGCACCATAGTACATCGTTATGCATCTGGTACGCACCTCTTGTGTATGGTAGAAATAAGAAAACGCAGGAGGTCTGCACAATGAAATGTCGATTCACTTTGAGCCTTGACCCGGCTCTGCACCGCGAAGCCAGGGTCATCGCACATGACGCCGGGGTTCCCATTTCAGCGGTGTTCGAGGAAGCGGTCAAGCTGCTTCTGGCCGGGGTGGAGGTGGCCCACAAGGCCGGGCATACCGACGTGCCACGCCTGACCGCCGGCCAGTGCATGGTCAAGGAACGCCTCGGCCTGCTGACCACGAACCAAGCCCAGGTCCTTCGCGACCTGGCCCACCGGGCGCACAACGCGTACCTGGACGCGAACGCCCGCCTGCATTGCCTCGAAACCGCGGCCGTCGAAGACGCCGCGCCCACCGTGGAGGAGTAGAAGATGAGCCAGCCGAATTTCAACACCATGTCCCTTCAGGAAATTCGAGAGCGCCGCGAAGGGCTCAAGGCCGAGGCCCGCAAGCTGGTGAACCAGACCCCGGACGGGAAGTGGACCCCGGCCGCGCAGGCCCGTTTCGACGGCATCGAGGGCGAGATCGCGGTCTATGACGCCGCCATCGAGAAGTACCAAGGCGCGCTCAACCGGGCGGCTGGCGACATCGCCCGCACCGGCCGGAGCACTGGCCCCTTCGGCTCCCTGGGCGAACAGCTTCAGTGCGTGGCCGCCGCTGCCGCCCCTGGTGGCCGTCCCGACGAACGGCTCTACCAGGTCCTGAACGCCGGTTCCGGGATGCAGGAAGGCGTGGGCAGCGAAGGCGGGTTCCTGGTGCAGGAAGACTTCTCGACCGCGCTCCTTGGTCGCGTTCTGAGCGCCGCGCCCTTGGCCATCCGGGCCAATCGCATCCCCTTGAGCGCCGGTGCAAGCTCCATCGTGCTGCCGGCCGTGGACGAGTCCAGCCGGGCCAATGGCGCCCGCTGGGGCGGCGTCGCTTCCTACTGGGCTGGCGAGGGTGACGAGTTTACCCCGTCCCGGCCCAAAATCCGGCGCCTCAAGTTGGAGCTGAAAAAACTGGTCGGCCTCTGCTACGCGACCGAAGAGCTTGTGGCCGATTCCTCCGCGCTGACCACGGTCATCGGCCAGGCCTTCGAAGATGAGTTCGTTTTCAAGGTCGATGACGCCCTTCTGCGCGGTGACGGCGCCGGCAAGCCGCTCGGCGTGCTCAATTCGCCCTGCCTGGTCACCACGCCCAAGGAAGCCAATCAGGCAGCCGGGACCGTCATTTTCGAAAACATCAAATCCATGTGGGCCAGGATGCCCGCCAAGAATCGCGGAAACGCCGTGTGGCTCATCAATCAGGAGGTCGAGCCGCAGTTGTATAGCATGGTCCTGGCGGTCGGCACCGGGGGCGCCCCGGTCTACCTCCCCGGCGGCCAAGCCTCGGCAGCGCCGTATGCTACCCTCTTCGGCCGCCCGGTCATCCCCATCGAGCAGGCCGGCGCCCTTGGCGAGGTGGGCGACATCATGCTTGCCGACTACGGCCAGTACGTGATGATCGACAAAGGCGGAATGAAGGCCGCGCAGTCGATCCACGTCCGCTTCGTCTTCGATGAGCGGGCCTTCAGGTTCACCTACCGCGTGGACGGTCAGCCGGCCTGGAACGCTCCCCTGACCCCCTACAAGGGAACCAACACCCTCAGCCCCTTCGTTGTCTTGGAGCCCAGGTAGCCCGAATGACACGCGTTTCAGATAAAAGCCTTGCCCCTCCTTGGCCGGCGCGCGGTGCGTCGGGGCATACTAAGCGGCCCTCCTCAAAGGCGCAGGGCAAAGAATAGACATGGCGAGAGGAGGAAAGGGCCGCGACGCCGCTGCCCCCTGCCGGTTCTCCGGTGGGGGGCTTTTCTTTCGCGGCCGGGCGCACTTTCCCATGCTGGAGCAACTGCTCCACTGCCCACCACGGCCTCTAGGATGCCCCAGGATCGCGCGAAGGGACCGGGCGCGACCATCGTGCCATCGGCCGGGAGATCGCGGCCGAGATTGAGCGGGTGTTTGAGGCGAGGGTGAATCCAGGGACGATCAAGGAAAGGGCACGACGAATGGATGCTGGCACAAATGTGCCACTTACCCACACACCCCTCGCCCCCACCACCGTCCTGTCCGAGGTCAACGCACTGGTGGACAAGGGTCGGTCCGTGAGGGAGGCGGCCGGCTCATCGAGATCAGCGAGAACCTGCACCGGGCAGAGCTCTCCGCCATGGAGCGGGATTGACTTCGATCCATAATAGGCCTGGCAAGGCCACGTGCCATAAAGTCGCCCCTGGGGAAATCTGGGGGCGGTTTTTCATGTCCGCTAACCTTTCGTTACTTGTCACGCTGGGCACGGAAAACACCGTCTTCCCCCTGCTCTGCCGGCGTGACCTCGATACCTGCCTCGCGTATTTGGAGAAGGAGCCTGGCAAGCTCCGCTTTTGCCCTGGCGCGTTCCTCTTCTGCCTTTACTAGTCTCCGCTCTAGTTGGAGACGCTCCCCCGCAGCGGCGAGCGTGAGGCCGCCCGTCAGCTCGGTATGGAACGTAGGGGCTTTCGAGTGCAGTGGGCTGTCCAAGTACCTTCGGGCGATAGGGGAGCGGTGGAAGGAGGCTAGCAAAGCGCAGGCCATGGACAATATTGTTAAAAGAAAAGCGTTTTGTTTATAATATATGGAGCAACAATGTTTAGTGCGTCTTTATCTTTTGATTCAAAGCCTCTCCAAATAAAGTTTGCTATATAATCAGCAAATTGGATGTTCAATGAATTTTGACTTTCTAGCGAATGATTACTTAATACTGTGTCTGAATCAAATTCGGTGGCCAAAATCGTTTGCAAGTAGTCGAATAAGCTATTGCCACTTTTTACTTTGATAGAACGTTTATCAATCATGAAATGAACAGTTCCATATGTCTTAATGTGGTCCAATAAAGAAATTTTAATCATGTAGTTGTAAAGGATATTTTCATCACGTCGTAATCTTCCAACAACATTTTGTTTTTTGACGGTTATCGCAGCAATCTTTATTTCGGGATTGGAAGCCAGCATGGCGGCTACCTTGTTGGCGAAGTAAACTCTGTGCTTGGGCTTTAAATTAGAAGCCTTAAGCTCAGTGGTGGTTGGCCATGCCATTGAAGTATAAAGATCTCGCACCAATCTCTTTGGGACATGCTTAAAAGTTTTAGGAATGATTACATGGGCGATTGTCAAATATTGACTTGAGCCACCACGGCGATAAGGTTTGTCAAGAGTCCATCCGAGGTCACCGCTTTCATCAACAAAAACATACATAGCGAGTCCTGCTTTGTTAATCATAACAAAAAAGCCGGTTTGACCCGGCTTTCTTGAATTCATTGCGGACCCTGGGGCCGACGAACTTGAGAGGACGTTTATGCGGTCACTTAAGACGGCACGGTTACCCAGGATTTACCCGCAGTCAAAAAGTAACCTCCTCCGAGAAAAAGTCAAGCGATCTTTGCCGCCGTCTACCCTCCCCCCTCTTCTTCCAACAACTCCTTCACCCGGCACCCCAGGGCGCGGGAAAAATTTGATTGTTTGCCGCCGTGGGGGGTTGACACTACCGAATGATAAGATTAATACGGATATACCAAATCAAACTGGAGGACACTCGTGAGCCCACGCCCTAAGTCAGACAAGAAAAAGTATTTGATCGCAATACAGCCCGAAGTCATGAAGGGCCTTAAGCACCTGGCCGTCGAACACGAAAAACCGGTCGGGGAAATAATTGAGGGGCTTTGGAACTTTTTCAATGACAAGAAAGGTATGTTCCAGGCCCACAATGTCACCAATGAGAACAAAGAGCGAGTCTTCCGCCAGGTGGCCGAAGTGTACATGCGCACTGCTGGATTGAAGACAACCACTTGGGAAGGTGAGCCAGACATTGGCGATCAGCGGGCAAAGCAGAGGGAAGAGCTTGCCGACGAATTGAAGGACACCGAATGACCATGGGCAACGCCATTCCGCGTCAACCCGACGCAAAAAGAAGGGGCCGCCCGCGCGGTGGTATCCGTGAAGCCGCCCGCCAACTCGGCCTATCCGAAGCCGACGTGCGCCGCGCCCGCAAGGTGGCCTCTCTTTCCCAGGAAGCCCAGGCTGTGGCCCGTGAGACCGGCCTCGACAACAACCGCACGGCCCTCCTTGCGGCTGCCGAAGAGGCCACGCTCGAGGGCCAGGTGGAGGTTCTGCGGAATTGGAGCAACAAAGTCCGGCTGGACGAACGGCGATGGCATGACCTGGTGCTGGCATGGGATCGAGCTGGGCAGGAATTGCAGGCTATATTTTTGCGTCATGTTGGCGCGGCAGGGCGGATGAAGTAGTGTACGTGGCCAAGGCGTAGAGATGAGCGACATCGTTTCTGATTTTCTGGAACAGAGCGGCGGCCGGCGGTTCACCGCGGAAGAGGTCGCCAGAATCCTTCGACTGACGCCCCGATGTGTGCGACAGAACGCCTTACGATTGGGCGGCTTCAAGCCTGGTGGCATCGGTCGCTGGCGGTTCCTTGAAAGCAGAATACGGGAGATTGTCAATGCCGACATACCGCAAGGACCGGACATGTTGGATGGGCCGCGTGAAGATCAATGGAACCGTCATCCCGGAGGGCACAAAGTTCTTCGGGGACGGCCAGAAGCACGGCCCGGAGTGGCGCAAGGCTCTGACCTGGGAACACCAGCGGCGGGAGCAGTTCCTCCGGGAGAGCGCGCAAGCCTCCGCGAGCGGGCTGCCGCCCTTGGAATGGGCAGTGTCGTTTCTGGAATACCAGCAGAAGCGGGTCAGTAGTGGAACGTTCAAGGAGAAGCGCAGTACGTTTGATCGATTTCTGCCCTTCCTCGCCGGCAGGTCGCTCAAGGATATCAACCCGGCCGTGGCTGAAGCCTACCTCGACCAGCAGCATGATGAACGCTCCGGCGGGGCGGCCAACGCCGACCGGCAGCACCTGGCGGCGGCCTGGGATTGGGGCCAGCGTCATTTCCTGGGAAGGTTCCCGATGAACGCCAACCCCTTTCGCGTGGTCGAGAAGTACCCGGAGGAGCGACATGACCGCTACGTCCCCCAGGAGTCCGACTTCTGGCGCGTGGTGGACGTGGCGCAGGGCCAGGACAAGACCATGCTCCTGGTCCTCTACCACCTGGCCGCCCGGAAGGATGAGGTTTTCCGGCTCAAGTGGGCCGACGTGGACTTCCCCAAGGGGCGGATCAGGCTCTACACCAGGAAGACGCGAAGCAAGGAGTGGCGGGCCGACTGGCTGCCGATGACGCATGAACTGCGCGGCGCCCTGTTGCCCTGGTGGGAGGCCCGGCCGTTCAAGAAGGCCGAGCACGTCTTCACGCAAGTCTTTGAATCGAGTTCGCCGACGCACAAGCCAGGCGAGCCGTTCAAGCACAGGCGCAACCTTCTGCACAAGCTATGCAAGCGGGCCGGAGTGGAGTATTTCGACTTCCACGCTATCCGGCACCTGCGAGCGGTCAAGCTGCACGAAGCGGGGAACACCCTGCGGCAGATACAAAAATGGCTCCGGCACGAGAACGCGGCCACCACAGAGCGCTATCTGAAGCGCCTGGGGGTGGACCTCGACAACCTTCTCGAAGCTGCGGAGCTGGCGGATAGAGGCCCGGCGAAGATCATCAACTTCGTCATAAACGACGAAACCCCGGAGCTGTCACTCCGAGGCTTCTCGTCCTGGGCAACCGCCCAGGGTAACCATAACGGTTAGGAGGGTCTAACCGTGTGGAATCGTTGGCGTCCCCAAGGGGATTTGAACCCCTGTTACCGGCGTGAGAGGCCAGCGTCCTGGGCCACTAGACGATGGGGACGGGTCAATGGTGGGCCGTGCTGGGATCGAACCAGCGACTCTCTGCTTAAAAGGCAGATACTCTACCGGCTGAGTTAACGGCCCCCCGAAGGGAAAGGCTTCGTACCGGACTTGCCTCGGGTTTGTCAACGTACTTTCTCCCGGGCGCCGGACCTTCCCGCCGAGAAACCTCAGCAACGGCCGCGGACAAACTCCTTAACCCAAGGGCCGGACGATATCAAGCCCATTCATGTACGGCCGCAAAATTTCCGGGATGACCACCGAGCCGTCCGGCTGCTGGTAGTTCTCCAGCACCGCCACCAGCGTCCGGCCCACGGCCAGGCCCGAGCCGTTCAGCGTGTGCGCCAGACGGCTCTTCTTCTCGCCCTTGTCCTTGAAGCGGATGCCCGCCCGCCGGGCCTGGAAATCCTCGAAGTTCGAACAGCTCGAAATCTCCCGGTATTTGCCCTGGCCGGGCAGCCAGACCTCGATGTCGTAGGTCTTGGCCGAGCCGAAGCCGATGTCCCCGGTGCACAGGCTGATAACCCGGTAGTGCAGCCCGAGCTTCTGCAAGATGGCCTCGGCATGCCCGGTCAGCTTCTCCAGCATGTCGTAGGACTCCTCCGGCCGGGTGAAGTGCACCAGCTCCACCTTCTGGAACTGGTGCAGGCGGATGAGCCCCCGCGTGTCCTTGCCGTACGAGCCGGCCTCGGACCGGTAGCAGGGCGTGTAGGCGCAGTACGACAGGGGCAGAACCTCGCCGTCCAGCGTCTCGTCCGCGTGCAGGTTGGTCACCGGCACCTCGGCCGTGGGGATGAGATAGTAGTCCGTGCCCTCGAGCTTGAACAGATCGGCCGCGAACTTGGGCAGCTGGCTCGTGCCCGTCAGGCTCCTGCTGTTGACGATGCTCGGCGGCATGACCTCCAGATAGCCGTGCTCGCGGGTGTGCACGTCGAGCATGAAGGTTGCCAGCGCCCGCTCCAGTTGCGCCGCCCAGCCCCACATGACCGCGAACCGCGCCCCGGCGATCTTGGCCGCGCGCGCGAAATCGACTCCGCCCAGCTTCTCGCCCAGCTCCCAATGCTCCTTGGGCGCAAACCCGAACTCCGGCTTCTCGCCCCAGAAGCGCACCACCGGGTTGTCCGCCTCGCTCCTGCCCACCGGCGTCGTGGCATGGGTCACGTTCGGAATGCGCAGCAGAAAATCCCAGACCGCCGCGTCCACGCCCTTCACTTCCTCGTCCAGGAACTTGATCCGCTCGGCAAGCTCGCCCAGGCGCTCCAGAAGAGGCCCGGCGTCCTTGCCCTCGCGCTTGAGCTGCGGCACCTCCTTCGAAGCGGCGTTACGCTCGCTTTTGAGGGCCTCCACCTCGGTCAGCAGGTTGCGCCGGCGCACATCCAGGGCCTCGTACTCGCCCAGATCCACGTCGGAATTGCGGTTCCTCAAGCTCTGGCGCACGAGCTCCAGATTCTCGCGCACGAACTTGATGTCGAGCATGGCGCGTCTCCTTGCATGAAATGTCAGGCCCATGCCTCTACACCAAACCCCACCGACAATAAACCCCCGCTTGACCCCGTGCGCCCACTTGCGGGATGAATGGACATGATGCCTCCGGCGGCCAGGGGGCTTTGCCCCCCTGGACCCCCACCAGGAGGGAAT
>DIXN01000071.1:0-117505 GCA_002428705.1 Desulfovibrio sp. UBA6079 | reverse complement strand
GGGGTGCAGGGGCAGAGCCCCTGCCCGCCGGAGGCCAAAGGAGCAAGATGGACGATCGATCGCGGATCGCGCTGGTGGCGGATATCGGTGGCCTGCTGCGCGGGGCAGGGTGGTGGCTGGCGACGGCGGAATCGTGCACCGGGGGGCTCATCGGGCATCTGGTGACGAACCTGCCGGGGTCGTCGGAGTTCTACCTGGGCGGAGTGGTGTCGTATGCCGATGCGCTGAAGACCGGGCTTCTGGGGGTGCCGGAGGAGGTCTTGCGCCGGGCCGGGGCAGTGAGCGCGGAGTGCGTGCGGGCCATGGTCCGGGGGGCGTGCGAGCGCCTGGGGGCGCAGGTGGCGGTGGCGGTTTCGGGCATCGCCGGGCCGACGGGAGGAACAAAGGACAAGCCGGTGGGCACGGTTTGGCTGGCCTGGAGGACGCCGGCGGGCGAGGAGGCCGAGTGTTTCCGGTTCGCGGGCGACCGGGCGGCGGTCAAGATGGCGGCGGCCGAGACGGCGCTCGAGGGGTTGCGGCTGAGGCTGGCGCGGGACGCGGGGGCGTAAGGAGGCTGGTATGCGGCTGTTCATCGGTCTGCCCTTGCCGGAGAGCTACCAGGAGAGCCTGGCGCAGCTTCAGGAGAGGCTGAAGCGCCTGGTGCGCATCCGCGTGGGCTGGACAAAGAGGGGCACGTGGCACCTGACACTCAAATTCCTGGGCGAGGTGGCCGAGGACCGGGTGGCGGGCCTGGGCGCGGCGCTTGGCGGGCTCAGGTGGCCGGCCTTCAGCCTGCAGGCGGGCAGCGCCGGGTTCTTTCCCAATCCGGCCCGGCCGCGGGTGCTCTGGGCAGGGCTGGCCAGGGGCGCACCCGAGTGCAAGACCCTGGCCGAGGCGGTGGAGCTGGCCTGCATGGACCTCGGCTTCGAGCCCGAGGAGCGGCCCTTTTCCGCGCACCTGACCATCGCTCGCATCAAGGACGCCGGGCGCGAGTCGTGGCGTGAGGTCCTGGCGGCCGCGGCGGTCTGGCCCTGGCCCGAGGCGCTGATGGACCGGGTGGTCTTGTGGCGAAGCGAGCTAAAGTCCGAGGGGCCGGTCTACACGGCCCTGGCCGAAGGCCGGGCCTCGGGTGGAGGAGGGGAGAGTGCCGGCGGCGGAGCCGTCCCTGGCCCGCCGGGCGCGTGAAGGCTAGTAGTAGTCGCCGCGGTTGAACTTGACGGTTTCGGTCACGGTCATGATCTCGATCTCGTCCACCAGGGATCTCAGCTCGGGGCTGGCCTCGACCAGCTCCGGATTCTCGTCCTTCAGCCGCTTCACCTGGTCGCCGATGCGCTCGAGCACGTTGTAGGCCTCTTTCAGGTGCGGCTCGTCGTCGCTGGAGTCGAGCTCGTCGGCATATTTTTCCCAATCGTTCAGCAGGCTCTCGACAGATTCCATGACGGCTTGCTCCGCGGTTTCCCCGGTTTCGACGGCTTCGGCGGCCTCGACTCCCAGCAAGGGCGAAGCGGTCAGGGGCGGCGGCGCCGCGACGGCCGTAGTCTCGCCGGACTTGTCCAGCTCGCGGGCCAGCAGATCCCCGAAGCCATCCTTGGTCTCGGCGTCCTGCCGGACCTTGCGCTGCTCCTCGCTCGGAACCTGTATCTGGTCTGTACGGATCTTCATGATGCTCACCCGGTCCTTGTTTACCCTCGTTTGCCCTTGCCTGCCGGTCATTCAGCAAGAAGCCTGCCAATACCGGCCTGACGCAAACATGCGGGTTCCCGGCCGCCGCCCGTCATGTTCCCGGCACATTTTGCCCGGAATCCGCCCGGAATCGGGACCGCTGGAATACACGACCTAAGCCGATGATAGGTCACAAGAAAGAGCTTGTCTATCGCCGGGGCTTCTGCCATACCCGGCCTGAGAAACTCTATCGGCTGCGGAGCCCTACTCCTTAAGGGGCCGCCGCCATATCGCGCCAGCCAGGAGGACGTTGCTCATGATCGACATCAAGAAGATTCTCTGCGCCATCGACTTCTCCGAGGCCTCCACCCCCGTGGCCGACTACACCGCCACCCTGGCCAAGGCCCTGAGCGCCGAGGTGCTCGTGCTTTACGTCGCGCCCTCGCTCTCCCAGTACGTCGGCTTCCACGTCCCGCCGAGCTCCATCGAGAACTTCGTCAAGGACATCGTCAGCGGCGCCGACGAGTCCATGCGCAAGTTCCTCGACGAGCACTTCAAGGACGTGGCGGTCAAGGGCGAAGTGGCCACCGGCTACGCCGCCGAGGAAATCATCACCACCGCCGAGGAGGAAAAGGCCGACCTCATCGTCATGGGCACCCATGGCCGCAAGGGCATCGACCGCATCCTCTTCGGCTCCGTGGCCGAAAAAGTTGTCAAGACCGCCAAATGCCCGGTCCTGACCATCCGCCCCAGCCTTCCGGCCGCCTAAGGGCTGCCGTAGGGCCTCCGGCGGGCAGGGGCGCNNTGCCCCTGCACCCCGCAAGGGGGCTTAAGCCCCCTTGACCCCGCAGTCTGAAAATCGAGGCCGGCCGGTGTGAAGAACACCGGCCGGCCTCGATTTTCAGCTCTGGCGACGAAGGCGGTCGTGCCTGCCTCGGGAGTCAGAATATTTGGGGCAGAAGCGGAAAGGCAGCCGATGAGGGTGAAGAGGGTGCAGATCGAAGGGCCGGCCATGCGACCCCTCCAGGTTTTTCTCTTCCTTTGATGGCGGCTTTGTTCATTTTTGGCCGGGGCATGGATCGGAGCCGGTGCCGCTCCTGCACCACCCTTCTTCAACGGGCCAGTCCGTTCCGGCGTTTCCGGCCGGCGGGGCCTTGGCCGCCGGCCGGAAACGCCGGAACGAGATCGGGGGTCTGGGGGCCCACGGCCCCCAGCCGCCGGAGGCATGCTTTCCTCCCTCCCTTCCTCCGCCTCCTCCCCACCGCCGGAGGCCTGGCCTACTCTTCCTCCCCCAGGAGCAGGAACGGCGGCAGAACCGGCGGCGCGGGGGTGAGGCCGGAGTCGGGGGCGAGCATGAGGGAGGAGGAGTCCACGGCTTCGAAGTCGTCGCCGCTGATGGCGTGCAGGGTGTGCAGGTCGACGTTGTCCCAGCGTTCGTCAGGGGCGCCGGAGATGTACCAGTCCGAGCCGTTGTCGGCCAGGATCATGCCGTAGATCTTGAGGGCCTGGAGGATGACCCGGGCCTGCGGCGGGAAGCCGGAGATGTCCACCGTGGCCTTGAGGCGGAAGCGCTGGCCCATGGGCGGGTACTGGCTGCCGGTGAGGCTGGAGGCGTAGTGGCGGGCGGGCCAGACGTAGGCCTTGCGGGTCTGGGAGACGGTGAAGCGGATGGCGTGGCGGATTTCGCCGGAGGCCACCTCGTCGTAGCGGACCAGGCCGGGCAGGATGGGCAGGCCGGCGGCGTCGGCGCTGGTCCAGGTTTCGGGGCGCAGGCTGTTGTCGGTCAGGTCGTAGATGGCGCCGGAGCCGGCGTGCCAGGTGCCGTCGCCGTTCGGCCAGGCGTAGTAGAGCTCGTAGAGGATGCTGTTGTCGGCGTCGAGCATAAGGATGTGGCGGTCGCCGTCGGCATCGGGTCCGCCTTCGATGGGCGGGTTGTCGGGGATGGGGTAGGGGCCGGGATCGGACTCGTCGTCGTAGTCAAAGGACACGGGCACTTTGGGCTGGTCGCCGGGCACGACCACGAAGGGGATGCCGATGGGGCCGCCGTCCCAGAGTCCGGAGCCGAAGTCGGCGTGGACGTAGTCGCTTGGGCCGACGGTCTGGACATAGGTCGTGGAGTTCGGGTCCACGGGCAGTCGATCGCTGCGCACGTTCCAGATATTGCGCACGCAGTAGATCGGGCAGCCGGCGAGACTCGGGCCGGCGAGGGCCGGCGCGGGCAGGACGAGGGCGCAGAGCAGGCAGGCGAGGAAGCGGAGCATGGATACCTCTGGCGGGGAGATGAGCAAGGGGTGTGCCGCCGGGGCGCAGGGTCTTGACCTTTGCGGGGCAAGAAGACCATAAGGGCCTTCCGAACGAGAAACGAGAAGGAAAGGCAAGACGATCATGGCCGACATCCGCACCGTGCGGCCCGAGGTGGAGGCGTTCACGCCCTATGTCCCGGGCCTGTCCATAGACGAGATCAAGGAACGCTACGGCCTGGCCACGGTCATCAAGCTGGCCAGCAACGAAAATCCTCTGGGCGCCTCGCCCATCGTGCAGCGGGCCCTCGCCCGCAGCGCGGCGAACGTCTTCCGCTATCCCCAGGCCGGCAACCCGAGGCTCAGGAAGGCCATCGCCGAGCGGCTGCACGTCGCGCCGGGGCGCATCGTGGCCGGCAACGGCTCGGACGAGATCATCGACCTCCTGGTGCGGGTCAAGGCCCGGCCGGGGGTGGACAACATCGTGGCCTTCACGCCCTGCTTCAGCCTCTATGAGCTGCAGGCCAGGCTGTGCGGGGTGGAGCTGCGCCGGCCTCCGCTGGCCGCGGACTTCTCCCTGCCCTTGGGTGCGCTGCTGGAGGCGACGGACGAGCGCACGGCGCTGGTCTTCGTGACCAATCCGGACAACCCCTCGGGCCGGGTCACGCCGGCTTCCGCCCTGACGGAGCTGGCCCGGGCCCTGCCGCCCCAGGCGCTGCTGGTGGTGGACGAGGCCTACGTGGATTTCGCCGAGGACCCCGAGGCCGTCTCGCTCGTGCCGCACATCGAGGAGCTGCCCAACGTGGTCGTGCTGCGGACCTTCTCCAAGGCCTATGGCCTGGCCGGCCTGCGCCTGGGTTATGGCGTCATGCCCGAGTGGCTGGCCGAGCTGCTCTTGCGCGTGCGCCTGCCCTTCTCGGTCAACCTGATGGCCGAGGAGGCGGGTCTGGCCGCCCTGTTCGACGAGGTCTTCCACCGGGCCACGGTGGGCATGGTCAAGCGCGGCCGGGCCGGGGTAGGCGCGGAGCTCGAGCGGCTCGGCTGCGAGGTGGTCCCGAGCCAGGCCAACTTTCTCATGTTCAGACCAGAGCTTCCGGCCGGGGAGGTCTTCGAGGCCCTGCTCAAGCGCGGCATCATCATCCGCCCCTTGAAGAGCTATGGCCTGCCGGAGTACTGCCGGGTCAGCATCGGCAACGACCAGGAGAACGCGGCCTTCGTCGCGGCGCTGGCGGAGGTGTTGGGCCATGTCCGCTAAGCGCATGATCGTGACCTTGGACGGCCCGGCGGGCGTGGGCAAGACGACCATCGCCCGGCAGCTGGCCGAGGCCCTGGGCCTGGCCTATCTCGACACCGGGGCCATGTTCCGGGCCGTGGCCTTCAGGCTCGGCGAGGAGGCCCGCGAGCTGGACGACGAGAGCCTCGCGGCCCGGCTGGCCGGCCTGGCCTTCAGCCTGTCCGGGGTCGGCCGGGCCTCGGAGGTCCGGCTGGACGGCGCGAGCCTGCCCGACGACATCCGCACCGAGAAGGTCGGCCTGCTGGCCTCGACCCTGGCCACCCTGCCGCTGCTGCGCGAGAGCCTGAAGGCCGCGCAGCAGGCCATCGGCGCCAGCACCTCGCTGGTCGTCGAGGGCCGGGACATGGGCACGGTGGTCTTCCCCGACGCGGCCTGCAAGTTCTTCCTCGACGCCTCGCCCGAGGAGCGCGCCCGGCGGCGCTACCTGCAGCTGCGGGCCATGGGCAAACCGGCGGACCTGGCCGACATCACCCTGCAGCTGAAAATCCGCGACGCCCAGGACCGCAACCGGGCAATCGCCCCGCTTAAGCCTGCGCCAGACGCCACGGTCATCGACACCAGCGCGCTTTCGGTGGACGAGGTCTTCGCGGCCATCATGGCCGACATCCGGACCAGGTGCCAGGCATGACAGGCGACCTCGCCCACTACCTGCCGATGGCTCTGGCCGTGGCCGCCGGGGTGGCCGTCTTCGCCGTCCTGCTGCGGACCGTGGGCAAGCGCTGCACGCCCTGACTGCTGCTCTACGGCTCCCTCGGCGTGGGAGCCCTGGTCTACTACCTTCTCAGCCGCTGATCCACTCCCGGCTTGCATGATCGGCAGGCAGCCGCGCATGGCGCCCAAATCGCCATGCATCAATGGCCGGCAGCATGGCGGAGATGTGTCAAGAGCATGACGTTTTCTCTTCCCATCGGCCGGTGATGTCTGTATCATTCCTTTGCAACGCAACATAATGGGGCAGTCCGCAACCGGGGTGTGTTTCGCCGGCTGAATATATGCCGGAAGACGCGCTGACGATTGGGAGAGAGTTCGTTGGTGTAGCGGCGAACTGTATTCGGACATATATATGCTCGTGCTGTCGGGCGGCGGAGCAACTCCAACGGCGTGCCGCCTGAGCACAACGCGCCTGGTGATGCCGGGCAGGGAGGCGGGATGGCCATCTTCAGGAAGAGCGTCAACACCATTCTCATCGGCAGTGTATCCCTGGCCGTGACCGTGGCCATCGCCGGGCTCGTCTTCTATGTCAGCACCTCCTCGCACCGCATGGCCTTGCAGCTCGAGGAGCAGAACCTGGCGCAGTCCGCCGACACCCTGGCCAAGAGCATCGGGCAGTTCCTGGACGACACCGTCAGCCTGGCCGGTACCCTGGCCGACCAGGCCGCCGTGGTCGCGGCCTTCACCGAGTCCGACCCGAAACGGGCCGACGAGCGCCTCAAATCCTACCTTGAAAGCTACAAGGATACCTACTGGGCCATGTTCGCCTTCGACCTCTCGGGCAAGGTCGTGGCCGGCTACAACGCCAACATGGAAACCATGGCCGGCTCCGACCACGCGAGCCGCGACTACGTCAAGGCCGTGATCGGAGGCAAGGACAGCTTCATCTCGGATCAGGTCATGGAGACCCAAAGCGGCCAGAACGTCTACATCCTGGCCGTGTCCCAGGCGGTCAAGGACGCCGCCGGCAAGCTCGTCGGCGGCGTGGCCGTCTTTCCCAAATGGTCGATCTTCACCGCCGCCTTCCTCGACCCCATCCGCTTCGGCGCGCGCGGCTACGGCTTCATCATGGACAAGAACGGGGTGATCCTGGCCCATGCCGCGGACAAGAGCCTGATCACCAAGAATTTGTCGGAGCACGAATTCATCCGCAAGACCCTGGCGCTCAAAAGCGGCTCGCTCGACTACGACTGGAAGGGCGAAGCCAAGATCCTCGCCGTACGCAGCGTGCCCCAGACCGGCTGGGCGGTGTGCATGTCGGCCTATACCGCTGAACTGACCGAAACCGCCACCGCCCAGCGCAACGTCCTCGCCGCGGTCGGCCTCGGCGTCATCATCCTGCTCGTCGGCGTCATCCTCTTCGTCAGCCGGAGCCTCATCCTCAGGCCGCTCCTGGTCATCCAGGCCTTCACCCGGCAGGTGGCCTCGGGCGACTACAAGGCCGAGCTCGCCGGCAGCTTCAAATACGAGCTGGCCGACTTGGCCGCGGACATCCGGCACATGGTCGGCGAGATCAAAGCCAAGCTCGGCTTCACCCAGGGCATCCTGTCCGGCATGACCAATCCCTGCCTGGGCGTGGACACCGACTCGAAGATCACCTTCGTCAACCAGCCGACCCTGGACATGCTCGAACATGGCGGCCGGCCGGAAAGTTACGTCGGCCAGGGCATGAGCGAGTTCTTCTACGCCGACGCCGGCCGCACCTCCGCGGTGACCAAGGTCATGGCCTCGGGCGAGCCGATCAAGAACCTGGACGTGGAGCTCGCCGGCCGCAAGGGCGGCAAACGCTTCATCCGGGCCAACATCTTCTCCCTGCATGACCTCGACGGCAAGCTCATCGGCGGCTTCTGCACCTACGCCGACTTGACCGAGATCAAGCTCCAGCAGCAAAAGATCGAGGACCAGAACAAGGTCATCGCCCAGGCGGCCGTAGCGGCCACCCAGATCGCCGACCAGGTGGCCTCGGCCGCGGAAGAGCTGGCGGCCCAGATCGAAGAGTCCAGCCGCGGCACCGAGATCCAGCGCAGCCGCACCGGCGAGGCCGCCACGGCCATGGAGGAGATGAACGCCTCGGTCCTGGAGGTGGCGCGCAACGCCGGCGCCGCCGCCGACCTGGCCGACCGGGCCAAGGCCAAGGCCCAGGAGGGTTCGGGCGTGGTCGAGGAGGTGGTCAAGACCATCACCCGGGTCAACGACCAGGCCACCGCGCTCAAGGGCGACATGACCGAGATGGGCCGCCAGGCCGAAGGCATCGGCGCGATCATGAACGTCATCTCGGACATCGCCGACCAGACCAACCTGCTGGCCCTGAACGCCGCCATCGAGGCCGCCCGCGCCGGCGACGCCGGCCGCGGCTTCGCCGTGGTCGCCGACGAGGTGCGCAAGCTGGCCGAAAAGACCATGTCCGCCACCAGCGAGGTCGGCAGCTCGGTCCGGGCCGTCCAGGACCGCGCCCGCAAGAACATCGCCGCCACCGAGGAGACCACCAAGACCATCGCCGCCAGCACCCAACTGGCCAGCCGCTCGGGCACGGCCCTGCAGGAGATCGTCGGCATGGTCGAGGTCACCGCCGACCAGGTCCGGTCCATCGCCACGGCCAGCGAAGAACAGTCCGCGGCCAGCGAGGAAATCAACCGCTCCACCGAGGAGATCAACCGCATCGCCTCCGAAACCGCCGAAGCCATGAACCAGTCGGCCAGCGCCGTCTCCGACCTCTCACGCCTGGCCCAGGAGCTCAAACGCATCATCAGCGACATGCAGCAGTAGGCTTCGGCGGGAGAGGCGGGAGCGAGAGGGGGAAAAAGGCAGGCCTCCGGCGGCCTGGGGGCCGAGGGCCCCCCGGACCCCCCGGCCGGACTGGCCCGTTTGGGGAAGGTCGGAGCCCTGGACCGGATCAGAGGGAAGAACAACACGAAAGAAGCCATGAGGTGGGGGAAGGGGCGGGCTCTCAGGCCGTGCGCGATCCTCTGACCCGCACCCTTGCGGTGATCCCAGCCCGCCGTGAAATCAGGACGCCCGCGGGATGACGCCCCGGGCCGAGTCGGGACAAGCCGCGCGGCACGTGACTCCGGGCCTTCTTCACCCTCACCGGCAGTTTTTCTTTCTTCCTGCCCTGGTCCACGACCCCCGGCGAGGGCCATGATCCGCCCTTGTCGTCCAAGCTGAAAATCGAAGTCGGCCGGTGTTCTTCACACCGGCCGACTTCGATTTTCAGACTGTGGGGTCCAGGGGGGGATCATCCCCCTGGCGGGGTGCAGGGGCTTCGCCCCTGCTGGGGTCCAGGGGCGAAGCCCCTGGCCGCCGGAGGCCGCCCCTAGGCCACGTCCCAGGTCTGGCCTTGGGGGGTGTCCTTCACCTCCACGCCGAGGCCGGCCAGCTCGTCGCGGACCGTGTCGGAGGTGGCGAAGTCCTTGGCGCCGCGGGCGGCGGCGCGGGTCTCGAGGAGGGTCTGGACCCGGGTGAGGTCGATCTGCTTGCGGGCGGCGCGCATGTCGCGCAGGCTCGACAGGAAGGCGGCGGGCTCCTGGGTGAAGAGGCCGAGGACGGAGCCGAAGGTGGCGATGTCGTCGGTGATGCTGGTGAGCAGTTCACGGGCGCCTTCGGTCTTGCGCAGGGTCTTGTCGTCGAGGATGCGGCCGGCCAGGCGCACCAGGCCGAAGACGTGGCCCAGGGCCGCGGCGGTGTTCAGGTCGTCGGCCAGGGCCTCGTTCCATTTGCTTTCGAGGTCCTTGCGCTCGGCGCCGAAGGCCTCGGGCAGGGGGGCCTTGGTCCATTTCTCGCGGGCGAGCTCGGCGGCGACCTGGGCCAGGGCCGAGTAGATGCGCTTCTGGGCCTTTTCGGCCTCCTCGAGCGCATCGAAGGAGAAGTCGAGCGGGCTGCGGTAATGGACCGAGAGCAGGAGGAAGCGCAGGGTCTCGGGCAGGAACTGCTTCAGCACCTCGCGGATGGTGAAGAAGTTGCCGAGTGACTTGGACATCTTCTCCTGGTTGATCTGGACAAAGCCGTTGTGGACCCAGAAGCGAGAGAGCGGGGTGTCGAAGGCGGCCTCGCTCTGGGCGATCTCGTTTTCGTGGTGGGGGAAGATGAGGTCCTGGCCGCCGCCGTGGATGTCGAGCGGCAGGGGCACGTACTTTTCGCTCATGGCCGAGCATTCCAGGTGCCAGCCGGGCCGGCCCTTGCCCCAGGGGCTGTCCCACATGGGCTCGCCGGGCTTGGCCGCCTTCCACAGGGCAAAATCGAGCGGGTCCTCCTTCTCCTCGCCCGGGGCGATGCGCGCGCCGGCCTTCAGGTCGTCCACGTCGCGGCCGGAGAGCTTGCCGTAGGGGGCGAACGAGCGCACGCGGAAGTAGACGTCGCCCGAGGGCGTGGGGTAGGCGTGGCCCTTTTCGATCAGGCGCTCGGTCAGGCGGATCATCTCCGGGATGTGCTCGGTGCAGCGGGGCTCGATGTCCGGCCGGAGCATGCCGAGGGCGTCCATGTCCTCGTAGAAGAAGCGGATGTTCTTCTCGGCCACGGCCTCGGAGGTGGAGTGCTCCTCGGCGGCGCGCTTGATGATCTTGTCGTCCACGTCGGTGAAGTTGCGGATGAAGGTGACGGTAAGGCCGGTGTGGCGCAGGTAGCGCACGAGCACGTCGAAGACCGCGGCGCTGCGGCCGTGGCCGATGTGCGAGAGGTCGTAGGTGGTGATGCCGCAGACGTACATGGTCACCTGGCCGTCGACGCGCGGGGTGAAGGTTTCCTTCTTGCGGGTGAGGGAGTTGAAGAGCTGCATGGAAGTCTCCGGTTCAGGGATTGGCGGGAGCGGGCTTGAGGGCGCTTACCAGGGCCACGGCCTTGATGCCTTTTTTTTCGCCGGTGAAGCCCAGGCCCTCCTCGGTGGTGGCCTTGACGTTGACGGAAGCTTCGGGGAGGCCGAGCATGCGCGCCAGTTGGGCGCGGATCTGGGCCTTGTGCGGGCTTATTTTCGGCACCTGGGCGACGATGGTCACGTCGGCGTGGGTGAGGGTGAGGCCTGCGGCCCGGGCCTGGTCCACGACGTGGGCCAGGAGGATGGAGCTGGCCACGTTGTCGAAGCGCGGGTCGGTGTCGGGGAAATGCTCGCCGATGTCGCCGCCGCCGAGGCAGCCCAGCAGCGCGTCGGTCACGGCGTGGAGCAGCACGTCGCCGTCGGAGTGGGCGATGACTTGGGGCGCGCCGGGCATGGGCACGCCGGCCAGGACCATGGGCCGGCCGGGGCCGTAGCGGTGGACGTCGTAGCCGTAGCCGGCGACCGGCACGGGCGGCGGGGTTTTGGCGTCGGCGAGCAAGGCCAGATCCTCGGGGTTGGTTATCTTCACGTTGCTTATCTCGCCGGGGACGACCGTGACCGGTGAGCCCAGGCGCTCCACGAGCATGGCGTCGTCGGTGGCCTCGATCTGTTCCCGGCGGGCCAGCTCGTGGGCCCGGCGCAGGGTGTCCAGGTCAAAGGCCTGAGGCGTCTGCACGGCCACCAGCCGGGCGCGGTCCGGGGTCTCGGCCACGGTGGCGTCGGCGTTCAGGCGCTTGACCGTGTCGGTCACCGGCAGGCCGGGGATGACCGCGGGCGAGCCGGCGGCAAGCGCGTCGATGAGCCGGGTGATGAGCGCGGGGCTGGCAAACGGCCGGGCGGAGTCGTGGACCAGGACCGCGTCGCAGGCCCGGGGCAGGACGCTCAGTCCCGCGGCCACGGAATCCTGGCGCCGGGCGCCGCCGGGGGTGAGGTGCAGGGGCAGGCCGAGGTTCTCGGCGGCCTCGCACTCGTCCACCAAAGCCGTGGCCCGATCGAAGTCGTCGGGGGGCAGGACGAGGATGAGCCCCTTCATCTCGGGGATGCGCGCCAGGGTCCGGGCCGAGCGCCAGAAAAGCGGCGCGCCGCCGTGGCGCAGGAACTGCTTGCGCTCGCCCGCGGCCGCCCGGGCCAGCCGTTCTCCGCGACCCGCGGCCAGGATGATCGCCCAGAGGTGCATTGCCTAAGCTCCGTCTGGCCCGCGCAACCGCGGGCAATAAAAAAGGGAGTTGGACGATAAGCCGGGTTTTGTGCCCCGCGCGAGGCGGGGCGGCCATCATTCCTCTAGGGCCGGGATTGCTCCCGGTCTCAAGCGGCCTACCCGGGCGCATCGGTCGGGCCGACCTCAAACGCGCCCCTATTTGGCCTTTCTCCGGACGGGGTTTGCCTAGCCGGCCGCGTCGCCGCGGCCGCTGGTGGGCTCTTGCCCCACCTTTTCACCCTTGCCCGCCGGGGGATGCCCGGCGTCGGCGGTCGTTTTCTGTGGCACTTTCCGGGGATCGCTCCCCCTGGGCGTTACCCAGCGTCCTGCCCTGCGGAGCCCGGACTTTCCTCCCCGGGAGGTATCTCCCGCGGCGATGGCCTGTCCAACTCCCGGGGCCCTGGCAGGAGACGCGCCCGTCCGGCCGAACCGGTCCGGGCTTCTCCCGAAAGGCCCCTTGCTGTCAAGTTATGGCCGGCGGGCCGGGCTGTAAAGCCGGCCAGTCCAAACCTTAGGCGCTTTCCACGGCCTCGGTCTTCGGGGCCTGGACGTGCTCGCTCCAGAAGATCAGGCGCTGGCAGTTGGGGCAGCTGTGGATCTGCTTGCCCCGCTGGAGCTCGTTGTAGGTCTGGGGCGGGATGGCGATATGGCAGCCGCCGCAGATGCCGGTGGTCACGGCGACGATGACCGGGGCCTTCAGGCGCGAGCGGATGAACTCGTAGCGCGAAAGGATGGGCGGAGGCACCTGCTTGCCGGCGTCGGTGCGCTGGCGCTTCAGGTCGGCCAGGCCGGCGCTGGCCTCGGTCAGGCGGGCCTCCAGGCCGGCCTTCTTGGCGGCGAGCTCCGCATCCATGGTCGTGGCCTCGGCGCTCAAGGCTTCAAGGGCCTCGTTCTGGCGGCTGAGCTCCTCCATGATGGCGATGTTCTCTTCCTCGCGCAGGCGGTTGACCTTCTCCATGTTGTCCATTTCCCGCATCATGGCGTGGTACTCGCGGGCGTTGCTGGACATCATGAGCTTGTTCTTGCTCTTCTTGATCTTGCTGCCGTCGTCCTCGATCTCGTTGGACAGGCGCTTGTTCTGCTCGCGCAGGAGGTCGATCTTCTCCTGGATCTGGGCCTGGCGGGAGGTCAATTCGCCCCGCTTGGCCTCCAGGTCGGCCAGTTCCTTGGGCGCGAGCGTGAGCTCGCGCTCCCGAGCCATGATCTGCTCGTCGAGCTGCTGAAGGCGGTTGAGCTGTTCGATCTGCTTTGAATACATTCCGTATTCCCCCTTGATATCGTAGACCCGGGCCTTACGGCCGGAGCCCCGTTGGGTCGGATGTGGACGCTTCCCCGGCGAGCAGCCGGAAGGGCTCCCTGCCGGGGAAGAAACGAACGGATACGCCGCTCGGGGCCAGCTGCTCTGACAGCCCGGCGGCGAAGTGGCGCATCATCTCTTCCTCGATGACGAAATGGCCGACGTCCAGGATCAGGCCCGCGGCGGCCTGGGCCTGGTGGTATTTGACGTCGCCGGTGACGAAGACGTCCGCGCCCAGGGCAAACGCCCGGGCTGCGAGGTCCGCGCCCGAGCCGGGCAGGCAGGCCAGGCGGCGGACGGTCTTCGGTTCGGGGCCGGCGGCGGTGAAGAAGGCCCGGGGCAGGTGCCCGGCCAGCAGGGCCAGAAATTCGGGTAGGGGCAGGGGCGCGGGCAGGTCGCCGACAAAGCCGAAGCCGACGAGCGGACCCTCGGCGCCGGGCAGGGGCGCAAGAGGCGAGAGGCCGGCCAGCCCGAAAGCCCGGGCGAGCCAGCCGGCCGGGCCGGCCAACTGGCAGTCGAGGCTGGTGTGGGCGGCATACAGGGTGACCCCGGCGCCAAGGGTCAGGCGCAGGGCCTCGTGGTAGTCGTCGCGGCGGCTGGGCAGCCGGGGGGTCAGGGTCAGCGGGTGGTGGGCGAGGATCAGGTCGGCCTGCCAGGATAGGGCTTGGCGGATGGCCTCCGGTGTGGGGTCGAGGGTCACGGCCAGGCGCGTGGCCGGGCCGCTGTCGCCGGCGACCTGCACCCCGCTCAGGTCCCATTCGGCCTGGCAGCGGGGAGGCGCCGCAGTTTCGATCAGCTCAACGAGCTTTTCGCGTTCCATGTCCCCACAAAACGAAGATGCTTGCCGGGTATGGGGTGGCCGGCAAGCACCTTCGAGAGTCGTCGGCTTGGCGCCGTGGGTTTTGTATTGAGCGTTGAAGCTGCCGTGGTCAGCAAGCCGTTGTCCTCTTGGTGGGCCAACCAGGGGTCGAACCTGGGACCATCCGGTTATGAGCCGGGGGCTCTGCCAACTGAGCTATTGGCCCAAGTCGTTCGCAGAGCAGAGCTAGATACGCCTCGGATTATGGGCTGTCAATACCCTTTCGGCCGGGGCGGCGCAGCTGCTTCCCGCAGCTAGCTCTTGCCTCCCCGGCACTGCTTCTTGACGTAGCTGATGGCCGCGTGGCCGGCCTTGGCCCCTTCGCCCACGGCCACGGCGATCTGCATGAAGCCGCCGGTGCAGTCGCCGGCGGCGAAGATCCCGGGCAGGTTGGTGCGCTGCTCGTGGTCAACGGTGATGAACTGGCCGTCGCGCGCAAGCCCCAGAGTCAGGGCGAAATCGCTGGACGAGGCCTCGCCCATGGCCACGAACAGGCCGTAGGCCTCGCGCTTGGCGCCGTCGGCGAAGACCACCCGCTCCAACCCCGGCGCGCCCTCGAGGCTCGCGATCTTCTGCGTCAGGACCGGGATGCCGGCGGCCGTGATCTGGGCCGCGAACTCGGCGCCGAACTGCGGCTCCTTGCCCTGGGTGCAGATGGAGACGTCCTTGGTGTACTCGGTCAGCTCCAGGGCCTGGTTGGCGGCGAAGATGGCCTCGCCGACCACGAGCACGGGTTTGCCCCGGTAGAAGAAGCCGTCGCAGGACACGCAGTAGGACACGCCCTTGCCCTCGTAGTCGGCCAGGTTGGAGATGCCCGGCCGGACGCGCGAGACGCCGGTGGCCAGGATGACGGCGCAGGCGGTCAGTTTGCGCTGCTCGGTCTTGACCTCGAAGGTCCCGTCCTCCAGAGGATGGACGCCGAGCACCCGCTCGCAGTCGGTGGCCACGCCGAAGCGCTGGGCCTGGGCCAGGCCCCGCTCCTGGAGCTCGCGGCCGCTGATGGTTTCGGGGAAGCCGAAGTAGTTGTCGATGTCGTAGTCGCCGGCGAACTTGGGCTTGCAGCCGAGGACCATGGTCTTAAGGCCTGCGCGGGCGGCGTAGATGGCCGCGGACAGGCCGGCCGGACCGGCCCCGATGATGAGCAGCTCAGCATCCATGGGAACTCCTTTCAGGACGATGTAGCCATCTCAATAGCATCTTGCGGCCGGAGTGCAAGACGTCCGGCCGGCAAGATATGCGAAAAGCCCGCGTCGGCAGCGGGCTTCCGGGGAAGCAGGCAGGGGAAAAAGCTAGAGTTGCGCCGGGCTCTGCGGCTGGCCCGAGGCGCAGACCATGTTGCGGCCCGAGGACTTGGCCAGGTACAGGGCGCGGTCGGCCTCGCCGACCAGCTCGCCGACCTTGCGCAGGGCGCCGGGGATGAGCGAGGCGATGCCGATGGAGGCGGTGACCTGGAAGGTTTCTCCGCCGTAGCCGAAGACATGGCTGCCGATGATCCGGCGCAGGCGCTCGGCCAGGACCCAGGCCTGGTCCTCGCTGGTCTGCGGCAGGATGACCACGAACTCCTCGCCGCCGTAGCGTGCGGCGAAATCGGTGGTGCGCACGGTCCGGGCCAGGATCTGGCCCACGGTGCGCAGCACGTGGTCGCCGGCCTGATGGCCCAGGCGGTCGTTCAAACCCTTGAAATGGTCGAGGTCGAGCATCAAGAGCGAGAGCTCGTGGCTGTGGCGCTGGTGGCGTTTGAGCTCCTCCATCAGCCGGGCGTCGAAGCTGCGCCGGTTGTGGATGCGGGTCAGGCCGTCGTAGTCGGCGTGGGTCCGGGCCTCGCGGTAGAGGCGGGCGTTTTTCAGCGCCAGGGCCAGATGGTTGACGGCGGCGTGCACGGTCTGGATCTGGTCCTTGCCCAGGCGCACCGGCTCGGTGGCGGACAGGGCCAGGCAGCCGAAGGTCTCGCGGCCCGCGCGCAGGGGCAGGAGCACGGTGGTGCCGGGCTCGGGCGGCCCGAGCGGGCTCTCCTGGCGGCCCTCGCAGACCGTCTCCTCGGGCTGGTAGGCGGCCACGGGGTGGCCGGAGAGCCGGGTCGCGGCCTCGAGCAAAAATTCCACCCAGGCCTCGCGCACCGCCGGCTCTGACCGGCAGAGGCAGAGCGAGCAGTCCACCCCGCCGCCCTCGCCCGCTTCCCAGAACACGGCCTGGATGGCGCGCACCGGAAAAAGAAGCCCCATGTCCTCGCGGGCCCGGGCCAGGATCACGGCCGGGTCCAGGCTCTCCGAGGCCCGGCTCAGGATGCGGTTGAAGAAGACCAGCTGGTCCGTCTTGCGGGTCAAGAGCTCGCGCTCGAGAAATATCTCTCGGGTCATGCGCACGATGTCGGCGTACAGGCTGCGGATCTCGGCCGCCCGGTAACAGACCTCGCTGACGCGCGCGGCTGCGAGCGGGCTTTTCAGCGCGGTCAGGAAACCGCGGCCGGCAAGGTCTTCCCAGCCCTCCACGGCCTCGACGGGCGAGAGCACCAGGACGCGCTGCACGCCCTCGCGCGATTCGAGCCCGCATTTTACCAGAGGCGGGAGGGCCTCCCAGGCGGCCCGGGTGGTCCAGATCACCAGCGGCTCGACAGTCAGGTTCTCGGCCGCGACAGCGCCGGGGCTCTCGATTTCACGCACAAGGAACTCGTCTCCGGCCGCCTGACGGACGGCGGCTGCGTCATCCTGGTCGAGGCCCAAGGTCCACATGGTTTCACGCGTGGCGCGCGGCATCTCTCCCCCCTCGGATTGATGGCAGGTAGTGTCTCACGCCCGAGCACAGCAAGTATCGCGCCAATCAAGTATTACACAATCTTGACGGACGCTCCGAGCGGGAGCGGCCCGCATTCGGTGGGCCGCCGACGGGGATTTGACAAGGCCGGCTTTGTATGTCCATGTCCGCCCATGGGCAAAAACGGCCGCCTCTTCGGAACCCTGGACCCGTTCTACGAGGGCGGCGGCGTGCTCGGGCGCCGCGTGGCCAACAGCGGCTTCCTGGCCGCCCTGCTCGCGGCCGACCCGTTTGCCGCCTACCATTTCTTCTGCGCCGACGAAGCCGCCCGCACCAATCTGGCCCGGACCCTGAAAGCCCGCCACCCCGGCCTCTTCGCCGCCGGCCGGCTGGTCTGCCGCCACCGCCTGGAGCTGCCCGCGGCGCTTTCCCGGGGCGGCTACCACGTCTTCCACCTCTCCGACTGCCTGACCCACCAGCCCCGGCTGGCCGCGGCGCGCAACCGCTTCGCCCGCGACATCTTCCCCATCACCGGACCGATCCATTCCCTGTCCCGGACGGGCTACCCGGCCGCCTTCCTGGCCCATCTCTGGCCCGGAACCACGGCCCGCGACGCCGTCGTCTGCACCTCGACGGCCGGCCGGGCGGCGGTGGCCGGCTTCTTCGCCGCCTTGCGCCGCGGCTATGGCCTGTCCCCCGAGGCCTTTCCCCAGCCGGCCACGCCGCTCATCCCGCTGGGCGTGGACGTCCCGGCCAACGCGCCGCCCGCGTCCGGGGAGCGGGCCGCGGCCAGGGCCGGCCTGGCCCTGCCCGAGGCCACGGCCATGGTCCTGGTCCTCGGCCGGCTCTCGCACCACTCCAAGATGGACCTTCTACCCGTGCTCAAGGCCTTCGGCCGGCTTTTCGCCGCCGGCCTGCCGCGTTGCGCCGTGCGCCTGGTCCTGGCCGGCTGGACCCAGCCCGACGACGACCTGAGCGCCACGCTTGCGAACCTGGCCGCCAACATGGGCCTCGACCTGGCCATCGTTCCCCGGCCGGACGGGCCGGCCAAGCGGGCGCTCCTGGCCGCGGCCGACGTCTTCTGCTCCGTGCCCGACAACCCCCAGGAGACCTTCGGCCTGACCGTGGCCGAGGCCGGAGCCTGCGGCCTGCCGGCGGTGGTCGCGGACTTCGACGGCTACCGCGACCTGGTGGTCCACGAGGAGACCGGGCTCCTCGTGCCGACCCTCGGCCCGGACCAAAGCGCCGAGGTCGACGCCCTGGCCCCGCTCCTCATCGACAACCAGTACCACCTGCTCCTCTCCCAGCGCACGGCGGTGGACGTGGCCGCCCTGGCCGAGTCGCTGTTGCGCCTGATCACCGAGCCGGAGCTTCGCGCCCATCTCGGCCGGGCGGCCAGGGCGCGCATCGAGGCCCGCTTCTCCTGGCCGGCGGTGATACAAGCCCACCTCGAGCTGTGGGACGATCTCTGGCGCGCGCCAGTGGACGAGGCCCGGGCGCGCGCCGCGGTCCATCCCCTGGGCCTGTGTTTCGCCGACGTCTTCGCCGCCTACCCGACGGAGCGCTTCGATCCGGGCATGATGCTCGCCGCCAGCCGGGCCGGCCAGGCCGTGGCCAGGGGCCAGGAGTTCCCGGTCATCTACGCCGGGCTGACCGGGCGCATCGAGGCGGAATCCTTGCGCGCCCTGTGCGTGCTCTGCCGCAAGCCGCTCCCCGCCGGCGAGGCCGCCGGGCGCCTGCAAGCCGCCTTGTCGGGCCTCGGCGCCGAGGCCGCCCAGGCCTACGTGCTCTTCGCCCTGAAGCACGACCTCCTGGAGCGCCGCCGGTGAGGAGGGCGCGCCCGGTGGTCCTGCACACGCTTCTGGAGGCTCGCGGCGGCGCGGCCCGGGTGGCCGACATCCTGGCAGGGGAGCTGGGGCGGGCCGGCCTCTCTGTCGAGCGGACCTTCGAAGTGGCCGAGACAAAAAACGGCGAGGCCGCATTGGCTGCCGACGGAGGCCGTCCTCGGCTGCTGGCCTTGGCCCGGGACGGGGCCATCATCCACCTGCACGGCAGCGCCCGCTGGCCGGAGCTGCTGGCCGAATTGGCCGCCGCAGCCCACGGCCGGGTGGTCCTGACCCTGCACGACGCGTTCCTCTCCACCGGCGGCTGCGCCTATCCGCTGGACTGCCCTGAGCTTGCCGCCGGCTGCGCGGCCTGCCCCCGCGACTATCCCGCGGCTGCGGCCCGGCGCCAGGCCCTGGCCGAGGCCCTGCAAGCCTTGGGTCCGCGCCTGGTCAGCCCCTCGCGCTGGCTGAAAAATCTGTTCGCCGCCGCCCTGCCCGGCGTATACGTGTCCGTGGTGCCCAACGGCGTGCCCTGGCCCGAGGTCCGGCCGGACAAGGCCGCGGCCCGGGCCGCAATGGGCCTTGCTCCGGGAGCGCGCCCGGTGCTCTTCGCGGCTCACGGTGGCGAGGGGGCGGCCTACAAGGCCGGCGGCAGCTGGGAGGCGCTTTTCGCCGCGGTGAAAGCCCGGGTACCGGCGGCCGTGGGCTTCTTCGTCGGCGGGCGCGAGCAGGGCCGCGCGGGCGACGTGGTCCGCCTGCCCTACCTGGACCAGGCGAGCCTCGGACGGCTGCTGGCCGCGGCCGACGCCCTGGCCTACCCGACCCTGGCCGACAACCATCCGCTGCTGATTCTCGAGGCCATGGCCATGGGCACGCCGGCCGTGGCCTACGCCGTGGGCGGAGTTCCCGAGCAGATCGAGGACGGCCGCACCGGCCGCCTGGTCGCGCCGGGCGACACGGCCGGCTTCGTCGCCGCCGTGGCCGGGCTGGCGGAGCATCCGGCCTCGGCCGCGCGCCTGGGCGCGGCCGCCTGGCAGCGCGGCCGCACGCGCTTCGCCGCCGGCCGCATGGCCGCCGACTATCTGAAGATATACGAAAGCCTCGACCGATCGGAATGAAGAGGAAGAGGCCGGTGAGGGGGGATTGATACCGGGAAAATTCCTTGGGCCGCCAGGTTTTTTCTGTGTCCCGGGCCGCTGGAGGAGACGGGCAGGGATGCGCCTCGCCGGCCTTCCGACCCGATCCTTTCTTCCCTTTACGGCCGCTTTGATTTTTCTCTGCGCCGGGCCTAGCAGGTCAGGTGGAAGGCCCCGGCCACGTTCACGCCGTCGCGCAGGAAGGCGTTGTACTCGGTTACCGCCTGGGCCGTGGGCGCGGCGCGCAGCCGGACGCCCCGGGCCTCAAGCGCGGCTTCGAGCCCCGGGGCCAGCCGCATGTTGCCGGAAGCGCCGGTGCCGACCACCAGGTAGGCGGGCGCCGGTTCGAGGATCGCCTCCAGGTCGGCCAGCGTGCACAGATGCCCCTCTGCCCGCCACCAGTCGGGCAGCACCCGGGCGCCGGCCAGACGCAGGTCGCGGCGATGCACTTGGCCGTCGATCATCATCCGGCCGAAGGAATAGTGCTCGATCATTGCGCCTTGTCCGCGGGTGCGGCCTCGGCCGGGGCTGCCGCCTGCTCCGGGGCCTCGGGCAGGGCGGTGTCCTCGGGTGCGCCCTCGACTTCGGGCGAGTCTTCGACGTGCGGCCCGGCGGCCTTCAGCCGGGTCAGGTCGTCGAAGGCGCTCATGGCCGCCACCGCCCCCTGGCTCACGGCGGTGACGATCTGGCGGATGCCGCCGGTCACGTCGCCTGCGGCATAGACCCGGGGGATGTTGGTGCGCTGGCCGGACTCGATGCGGATGTTGCCCTCGTCGTCGGTGGCCAGCCCCACCAGCTCGGCCAGCTCGGAGTTGGCCAGCTCGCCGATGGCCACGAACACGGCCTCGGCTTCGACCTCGCGCTCCGCCCCGCTGTCCGCCTCGATGACGCGCGCCCCGCTGACCCGGGTCTTGCCCAGGATCTCGGCTACCGTGGTGTTGAACAGCACCTCGATGCCCTCGCGGGCCACGCTGTCGGCCAGGTGGCGTTCGGCCCGCAGCAGGCCCCGGCGGTGGACGATGGTCGGCACGGCGCCGATGTTCTTGAGGTAGAGCGCGTCGGTGGCCGCGGTGTTGCCGCCGCCGACCACCAGGACCTTCTTGCCCCGGTAGAGGTAGGCGTCGCAGGTCGCGCAGTAGCTCACTCCCCGGCCGAAGAGCCGTTCCTCGCCGGGCACGCCGAGCTTCTTCCAGGTCGCGCCGGTGGCCAGGATGAGCGCCCGGCAGAGGTACATGGCCTTGTCCGTGTAGACCTCGATCAGGCGCCCGATCTTGACCTCGGTCACGCCCTCGAACTCGTGGATGGGCGTGTACTGCCGGGCGTGCAGGCCGAGGATGTCCACGAGCTTGGCCCCGGGCACGCTGACGAAGCCCGGGTAGTTCTCGACGTTGGGCGTGATGGCCACGGCCCCGCCGACATTCTGGCGGTCGAGCACCACGGCCGAAAGCCCGCTACGCGCGGCGTAGATGGCCGCGGTGAGCCCCGCCGGGCCGGCGCCGACGATGACCAGGTCGAACTCGCCCGCGGCCTTGCCGGCAAGCGCCGCCTGGCGCTCGCGGCTGAGGATCTCCTCGGCATTTTTGAGCGTGACCAGCTCGACCACGAATTTTTCCTCGGGCTCGAGGCCCATGAGGTGCAGCTCCTCGTTGACCACCGTGTGCGGCACCGAGCCCACGCCGTAGCGGTCGGCGATGTCCGGGTTCTCGTAGATCTCGACCACCTCCACGGACACGTGCTTCGGTCGTTCGATGGCCGCGCGCACGGCGTTCATGACCTGGGCCGGGCAGTAGGGGCAGGTCGGGCTGACAAAGACCTTGACCGCGCGCGGGGCATCGAGCTCGGCCAGGAGCTTTTTCGCCGGCTCGCCCAGGCCGCTCTGGCCCATGCTGGCCAGGCCGATGGCCTCGAGGAAGGAGCGCCCTTCCTCGCCGGCCGGGGCGCCGGCATAGCGGATGTCGTAGCGGTCCGGGGCGATGAGCACCGTGGGCGAGGCGCTCACCCCAAGCTCCAGGGCCCGGTCTGAGTCGAGATCGTAGCGGGTCTCGGTGATCTTGTCCGTCAGCCGGGTCAGGTCGCGGACGAACTTGCTGGTGAACTCGTTGTACTCGTCGTTGACCCCGTCCTTGGCGTAGATCTCGAGGGCCACCGGGCTTTTCAGCTGCTTGAAGTAGGCCGTGAGGTGCTGGCGGGACTCCTTGGGGATGAACCAGTCCTCGAGTTCTGAGGCCGGTGGGGCCGGCGAGGCGGCCGGGGCCGGGGCAGCTGCGGATTTGGTCGTGTCGTCTTTGCCGCGTTTGAACAGGGCGCTCATGGGGGTAACCTCGCGAGTTGTCGGACCGGGGCTGGCTGTAAGGGTAGCACCGCTCGCCGGCCCTGGGCAATGCTCATTGCCCAGGCGTCCAGAGGAAATAGAAGCCCGTGGCCGGGGCCGCGGACAGCCCCAGGTCGACCAGGCGCAGGGGCTCGCCGCCGGCCTGGGCGGTGTAGGGGTTGTAGACCGTGTCGTCGGGCAGGTCGGCGCGGCGGTAGGCGATGACCGTGGCCTCCTCGGGCAGGCCGGCCAGCTCCTTGGCGGTTTTGATGGCGTCGTCCACATAGCCGATTGAGTCCACGAGGCCGAGAGCCAGGGCCTGGGGCGCGGAGAAGACCCGGGCCGTGGCCACCTCGGCCAGCGCCGCCTCGGAGAGAGGGCGATTCTCCTTCACCAGGGCCAGGAAGCGGCCGTTCAAGTCGGCGATGATCGAATTGATCATGGCCTTCTCCTCGGGCGTGGCCTCGCGGAACATGGAGGCCATGTCCTTGTGCGCGCCCGAGGTGTAGGCCTCGACTTCCACTCCGACCTTGTCCATGAGGCCCATGACCTTGGGCTGGAGGAAGATGGTCCCCACCGAGCCGGTGACCGTGGTCGGGTGGGCGACGATGCGCTCGGCCGGCAGGGCGGCGTAGTAGGCCCCCGATGCGGCCAGGCCCAGGAAGCAGGCGACCACCGGGACCTTGGTCCGGGCCTTGTAGGCCGCGATCTCGTGGTACAGGATGTCCGAGGCCGCGGTGGTCCCGCCCGGAGACTCGATGAGCAGCACCAGGGCGCGCACGTTCTGGTCCTTTTCCGCCATCTTCAGCTGGGCCACGGTCTCCTCGACCAGGCTCGGCTTCTTGCGAAAAAGCCCCTGGCTCGGGGCATCGCTGATCATGCCCCGCAGGTTGACCAGCAGGACCTTCTCGGCCCCGCGGCCGGACAGGACCGATTCGCGCAACGGTTCGTCGCCGCGGTCCAGGACGAATCTCGGGGCGCAGGCGGAGAGAAGCAGGCCGGCGAGGGCCAGGGCGAGCAGACGGTGCATGGCGACTCCTTCGGCCAGGGTAGGATCCGGGCCATTCGATCCTTGATAGAAGGATCGCGGGAGGCTTGCAACCATCAGGGAAAGAAACCGTGAAGGAGAAAGGCGCCTTGAAGGGTGACGGCCGGTGCCCCGGAGAGCCCGTCGGCAAGGGTGCTCAGCCCATCCCGTCCGCGAGGACCGGATTCTGTATCCGGCCGGCCCCCGTCGCGCCCTTCATGGGCCTCTTTCCCTTCCGTTGGACAAAAAAAGCCGGGAGCTCCCTACTGGGGAGCTCCCGGCGTCCGGGCGGAATCGATGATCGGGCTACCAGCCGTAGCGGCGGCGGAGCTCCGGGGAGATGTCCAGGCGGTTGATGCGGGTCATGCCCTTGATGTTCTTGCCGGCGGTGACCCAGGAGTGGCCGCTCTTCCAGCCCTCGTTGCGCAGGGCCAGGAAGGTCCAGACGGGCAGCCACAGCCCGAGGGTGAGCACGGTCAGGATCATGTGCAGGGCGTGGTTCAGGTTGGCCGGACGGTGGAAGGTGTCGATCCGGCGCTGGTTTTTCAGTGCCGCACGCGGCGAAAACATGGTTGAAACCTCTTGTTGATGTCTGTTCGCAAGCGGTCTTAGAAATATGGCCGCCATGGCCCGAAGTCAAGGTCTGCCGGGCCGTGGGGCGTTTGTAGCCGGTTCAGCGGCAAAGGCAAACCTGTTGGCGGACAGGGCAGGATGGATTCAGACGAAAAATCGGCAAAGACGGGTTAGGAAATGACGAATCATCCGTTAGGTCGAATTATTGCCGAAAATCATTCGTATGCTCACTCGTCCCAGGTGTGGAACGGCTCGTATTCGCCGGCCAGGATGTCGAAGACCTCGGCGAAGGTCCCGGCCCGGCTGACCGCCCCGCGGTAGCGGGCCAGGCCGCGCATGGCCTCGTCGTAGCCCTTGCCGGCCAGGAAGGGATAGCTGCGGATGGCCTCGAGCTTGCGGTCCATGGCCGGGGTGATGTTGACCGCGTGGCGGAAGGTGGCCAGCGGGGGCTTCAACTCGAAGGAGAACAGGGTGCGCACCGCGAAGGGCTCGCCGGCCAGGCCTTCGGCCGCGGGGTCGGCGGCGGCGGTCATGGCCGTGGCCACCAGGCAGGAGAGCGCCAGGGCTTCGGGCGCGGCTTCGCTGCCGGCCAGGGTGTAGATGAGCTCGGGCCGCTGTTCGCGGATGAGACGGGCCGCGGCCAAAACGCCGGCTTGGCCCATGATTCCGCCGTTCTCGGTCAGGGGGATGAAATGGACGCTCCCGATGCCCAGGCAACGGGCCGCGGCCTGGGCTTCCAGGCGGCATTCGGCCGGCTCCGGGCAGGAGCTCGACGGGTAGACCAGACCCACGGCGTAACCGGCCTCGGCCAGCACCGCCAGGGTACCGCCGCAGCCCATTTCGATGTCGCCGGGGGTCAGGCCGAAAGCCAGAATCGTGCTCGGCATGGCAGTCCTCGGACGCAGGTTCGGGTTGGCCCTGGTTTATAGGAGCAAACGGCCCGCTGTGCAAGAGGCCACCGGGATTGACAAAAGTGCCGGGGCCGGTCAACACCGTGCCCACGGCCGCGCGAACGGCCAGCAAGCCCGGCGCAAAAAGCCCGCCGGCAAGGGAGCTTACACCATGATCGTGGTCAAGATCGGCGGCGGCTGCCTGTCCGACGAGGAGACCATCGCCCGCATCCTGGATCTGGCCGCCACGCGTTGCCGGGGCCAGCTCATCGTCGTCTCGGCCTTGAAGGGCGTGACCGACCATCTCATCCGGGCGATGCGCCGGGCGGTGGAGGACGAGAACTCGGTCGCCGAGACCCTGGGCGCGCTCCGGCGCCGGCACATGGCCGTGGCCGAGCGGCTGATGGCCAAGGACTGCCGCTCTCTCGCGGCCTTCGGCGAGCTGCTCGGCGCCTCGCTGAAAAAACTCGAGCGCCTGCTCTACGGCCTGTCCTTCACCCGCGAGACCACCCCGCGCCTGGCCGACCGCGTCTCCTCCTACGGCGAGCGCCTGAGCGCCGAGCTTTTGACCTACACCCTGGCCTGCCGCGGCACGCCGGCCCATTGCCTGTTGCCCGAGGAGATCGGGCTGGTCACCGACGGCAAGTACGGCGACGCCACGGCCGACCTCGCGGCCACGGCCCGCAACTTCGCCGAGCGGGCCAGGGGGCCGATCGAGTCCGGCGGGGTGTGCATCATGCCCGGGTTCTACGGGGTGAGCGCGGCCGGCGAGGTGACCACCTTCGGCCGCGGCGGCAGCGATTATTCGGCGGCCGTGGCCGCCTCCGCCCTGGACGCCGAACGCCTGGAGGTCTGGAAGGACACCGCCGGCTTCATGAGCGCCGACCCCAGGGTCGTGCCCGGGGCCCGGCTCATCCCGCTTCTGTCCTTCGACGAGGCCGCGGAGCTGTCCTATTTCGGGGCCAAGATCCTGCACCCGCGCACGGTCGAGCCGCTACGCCGCAAGAAGATTCCCATCGCGGTCAAGAACACCCTGGACCCCGACGCCCCGGGCAGCCGCATCGAGCTGAAGGGCGTGCGCACGGACTCCGGGGTCAAAAGCGTGGCCCATGCCGGCGACCTGGGACTCTTGAAAATCCACGGCTCGGGCGTGGGTGCGCGTCCGGGCATCCTGGCCCGGGTCTCTGGCGCGCTGAGCGGCATGGGCCTGAACATCAAGTCCGCGGTCACCTCCCAGACCTGCATCAGCCTGCTCCTGGCCGAGAAGGATCTGGAGGCGGGCCGCAGGACCCTGGCCGCGCTCTCGCCCAAGCCCTTCCGGCGGCTGGAGGCGGTGGGCGGGCTGGCCCTGGTCGGCCTGGTCGGCGAGGGCCTGGCGGCGAAAACGGGCGTGGCCGCCCGGGCCTTCTCCGCCCTGGCCAGGGCCGGGGTGAACATCGAGGCCATCAGCTTCGGCCCCTCGCCCGTGGCCCTCTACTGCCTGGTGCCCAGGGAGGGCCTCGAAACGGCGCTGGCCGCGGTGCACGAGGAGTTTTTCGGGTAGAGGCCGGTGTGGGATCGGCAGAGAGATTGAAGAAAAGAGCCTGGTGAAAGGAAAGGCGGGGGCTGTCAGGGCGCCCGTTCAGGGGTTGGAATTTCGCGCTTGATCGAGCTCCCTTGGATAGCGATGGCGCAGGGGATTTCTGTTTTCAGATAGGATATCCACCTCAGGCCGGCCCCATGCCGCGACACAGGAAATCGGCCTCCACGCTGGCTTCCCTTTCGCAGGCGCTTTGATTTCTTGCTCCCTCCCCCGATGCGCTGGGGCTGACCGTGGCCGGCCGTCCCCGGTACCTCCAGACCCAAGCCCATGCCTTTCCTTCGCGGCTCTTCGATCTGCGCCTTTCGGCCGGTTCACTCCCCGATGATCTTCACCAGCACCCGCTTTCTTCTCCCGCCGTCGAACTCGCCGTAGAAGACCTGTTCCCAGGGGCCGAGGTCGAGCTGGCCTTCCGTTATGGCCAGGATGGCCTCGCGGCCCATGATCTGGCGCTTCATGTGCGCGTCGGCGTTTTCCTCGCCCACGTTGTGGCGGTAGCCCTTGACCGGCTCGTGGGGCGCGAGCTTCTCCAGCCAGGCATCAAAGTCGTGGTGCAGGCCGGACTCGTCGTCGTTGACGAAGACCGAGGCGGTGATGTGCATGGCGTTGACCAGGCACAGGCCGTCGCGCACGTTCGAGGCGCGCACCGCGGCCGCGACGTCCGGGGTGATGTTGACGAAGCCCCGGCGGCCGGGGATGTTGAACCATAATTCCTGGCGGTGGCTTTTCATGGCGTTCTCCTGTTGCAAGCGTGTCTCCGGCCGCTTATCCGGAGCCAGGGCATTCGGCGTTGACCCGCTGAACGCGATGGGCCAAGGTCGCGTCCGCGCGTTCAGCAGGTTGAGCGCGAGACTGGAGGGCTCATGGACAGAAAGCAAATCCTCGGCGTGGCCGGCGCGATCATCCTCGGCATCGGCGCGTTCTGCCCCATCGTCAGCATGAAGGCCGCGGGCGCGCTGACCTTCTTCAACCAGGGCCGGGGCGACGGCGTCATCCTGCTGGCCCTGGCCGCGGGCGCCCTGATGCTGGCCATCCTGCGCCGCCAGACCACGCTCCTGGCCTCGGCCGTGGGCGCGGCCGGGCTCGTCGGTTACGACCTCTACCGCTTCTGGGTCCGCCTGGACCAGGCCCGGGCCGAGCTGGCCGCGGGCGGGGCCTCACCCGAGCAGTTGGCCGGCGCGCCGCAGCTCTCCTGGGGCTGGCTGGTCATGGCCGCGGGCCTGGCGCTCCTCTTCGCGGCCCACCTGGCCAAGGCCGCGGACAGCCGCGCCTAGGCCTCGGCCGTCTCGGCGGCCTCGGCGGCCTCGGCTGCGGCCGGCGCCTTCTCCGCCTTGTCCTTCTTGCGGATGGGGCTGCGCAGGACGCGCAGCACCTGGGCGGCCTTGACCGTCTCGCCGGGCTTGGCCAGGAAGTGCATCTCGCCCTTTTGCGAGATCCAGTGCCAGCCGGCCGGCTTTTTCAAGAGCGTGGCCCCGGCCTGGGCCAGGTAGTCCTCGTCTCGGGCGGTTTCCAGGGCTTCGGCCAGGCCTTCCTGCAGGGCCTCGTGCTCGGCCAGGGCAAAGAGGTGGCGGGAGATCTCGAGCGCGCCGTGGATGAGGTCGAAGCCCGCGGCCGTGCCCGGTTTCGCCTGGCCGGAGAGCATCTTCTCGGCCGCGGCCAGGTCCTTCTTCATCTGCTTCACTTCCTGCAGGGCCAGCTCGCGGGCCTTGTCGCTGCGCGCGGCCAGGGTCCGGACCACGGCCGTGGGATTCTGCCTGGGGAGAGCCATGGAGCCTCCTGTTGTGGGTGTCTTTGCGCCTGCGAAAGTCAAAGCACATCCGCGCGGCGGGAGCAACCCCGCGCAGGCCCGATTCGGTCCGCCCCCTATAGTTTTTCCGGCCGCTGCCGAAAAGAGCAACGTGGCCCAAGCGCCGTCCGCCTTGGGAGCGGGAGGATGACACGGTCGATACGACCGTGTCCGGCCGGCGGGACGTGACGTACCTCCGGCCGCCGTGGCAGGGGATATGCCGAGAGGCGCGCGCCGCGCCGGGTTCCGCCGGCCGGCAGCCAGCCGTCAACGCGCCCGGTACGCAGCACGCTCACCACGGATGGTACCATCGGCAGAGCCCTGCCCGACCGGCGGCGCATGGGCACATCTTCGGCTCCCCCCGGGTGCGTCCGCCGCGCCCGGGGGGATTCGCCGTTTCATGACCCCGCCGCGGCTGAAAAAGGACTTGCCAGCAGGGACGATCGGCGTAACAACCGTCCTCTTCCGCGCCCCTCGCGGAACCTGTACGGAGATGCCGATGGACCTCGCGCCGTTTTTCCCCCTGCTCAAGATCGCCGCGGCCTTCGTGGCCATGCTCGCCTGCATCCGCCTGCGCCTGCCCCTCTGGCTGTCCATCCTGGCCGGCTCGCTGGCCCTGGTCCTGGCCTTCGGGCTCGGCCTGCGGCCGGCGCTCGGCACCGCGCTGAACGCCGTGATCGACCCTCCGGCCCTCTTCCTGGTGGTCATCGTCGACCTGATCCTGATCTTTTCCGACCTGATCGAGTTTACCGGCTTGAGCCGCCGGCTGCTGGACAGCCTCTCGGGCGCGCTGACCTCGCCGCGCCTGCGCCTGGTCTTCTTCCCGGCGCTCCTGGGCCTTCTGCCCATGCCCGGCGGCGCGGTCTTCTCCGCGCCCATGGTCAAGACCGCGGCCGGCGACATGCCCATCTCGGGCGTGGACAAGTCGCTCATCAACTACTGGTTCAGGCACATCTGGGAGCTGTGCTGGCCGCTCTTCCCCGGCCTGATCCTGGCCTCGGGGCTGGCGCGCCTGCCGCTCGGCCAGTTCGCGGCCGCCCAGATTCCGGGCAGCCTGGCCTGCATGGCTCTCGGCTGGTGGTTTCTGCTGCGGCCGCTCGACCTGTCCGGGGCCAGGCCCCAGGGCGGCGCGCAGGCCGGCTGGCGCAGGCGGGCCCTGTCCGCCGGCCTGCCGCTCATCATCGGCATCTTCGGCTCGCTCGGGCTGCAGACCTGGCTCACATTGCGCGTGCCCTCGGTGCACAGCGAGTGGGGCGTGGTGGCGGGCATGACCGCGGCCATCGCCCTGATCACCGTCCAGTACCGCGTGCCCATGGCGCGCCTGGCGGCCGCGGGCACGAGCCGGCACATCCGCTCCATGCTCCTGGTCATCGCCGCCATCTACATCTTCAAGGACATGCTGGCGGCCACCGGCGCGGTCACCTCCCTCTCGACCCTGGCCACCGGCAAGGCGGCGCTCATCGTCGCCGCGGTCTTCCTGCCGTGGCTGGTGGGCTTCGTGGGCGGCATCAACGTGGCCTTTGTCGGCGCGGCCTTCCCCATCCTGCTGGCCATGATGGACAGCCTGCAGGTCGTCGAGCACCGCCTGGCCTACCTGGTGCTGGCCTATTTCTCGGGTTTCGCCGGGGTCATGGTCTCGCCCATGCACATCTGCTTCCTGCTCACCTGCCAGTACTTCGAGGTCGAGCTGGCCGGGGCCTGGCGCCGGCTGGTCCTGCCCTGCCTCGGGCTCATGCTCGCGGCCGGAGCCTATTTCCTCCTGCTCGCGTCCTGACGGTCTTCGAACCCGGCCTGCTAGGCCAGGCGCTCGGCGACCAGCAGGCCCTGGGGCGTGCTGCGGTCCTGGTAGAGGATGCGCCAGTCGCTTGAGGCGGCCATGGCCGCGCAGGGCAGGAAGGACTTGACGCTCTTCGGGAAGTAGATGTCGTGGAAGATGGCCAGCCCGCCGATCCGGATGCGCTGCCTGACCGCGAGCCATTCCACCGCGGTGGAGAACTCGCCGCAATCGAGGAACACGGCGTCGAAATCTCCGGGCTCGGCCAGCAGGCCGGCCAGGGCGCCCTGGCCCGAGGCGGGCAGGACCGCGGCCTCGGCCGCGTAGTCCTTGGGCAGGAGGCGGGCCAACCCGGCCAGCCGGCCGCCGGGAAAGAGCCTCTGCAGTGCTTCTTGCGCCGGGTCCCGGTCCGGGGGCAGGTTCAGGTGCGTGGCGTAGCTGCTCGTCCCAGCCCGCACGAACCCGGCCGCGGTCGTGGCCAGGGCGGCGGCCGGCACGCCTGCGTAGCTCTCCCGGTCCGGTGCCTCGTGGAACGCGGCCAACTCCTGGCGGGTGATGGTGAAGCCCCGTTCGAAGCGTACCCGGCGGGTGAGGCGGGACAAAGGCAGGCCGATGTCGTAGTCCGCCAGGGGCTTGGCGTCGAGGGAGACGAGCACGACCTCGGGCGGCAGCAGCCGGGCGTAGAGCAGGGTGCTGTAGCCCGTGCCCAGCTCCAGCACGCGCGCAAGCGGCCGCAGGTTGCGCATGAAGCTCGCGGCCGTGGCGTACTGGAAGAAGACGTTCAGGGCGTTTAGCTGCTTGCCCTGGCCCCGGCGGACGTCGAGGGCGATCTTGGCCAGACCCTGGACCAGGTGGTCGTCGTCGCCGGGCCGCAAAAGGCCGCCGATGACGGCGCGCAGGATTTTCTTGCTCCAGCGGAAGGGGGCGGCGGACATGTCTCGGGATTCCCTCGATGGTAGTGGGGGCAACGGCCTGGACCGTCTTAGTTGAGCCGCGGCCGATTGTCACGCGCGGTCATCGAGGGAAGAAAAAGGGCATGAGCGGTCCGGACCGCCACGGCCGGAAGGACCCCTGGGGGATGTTTGGGCCCCGGCCGCTCATGCCTCGCGCGGATGTGAGGACACCAGCCTCGACCTGCCACTAGCCAGTTCCGTGCCGCAGCCGCCGGACGGGCTGTAAAGCCATGGCCGGAGCAGATTTTCGCTTATTTCGCGGTCTTCGACTTCGGTTTCCCGAAAGGCTTCAGTTTGCCGCAGGTTTCTGATACTTCGTGAGTATCGCGGCATTTCGCCAGCCTGCAGGAGGACGCCATGGACGCCCTGGCCTTCGAATTCTACGACGCGCTCTTCGGCCAGCTCGAGGTCGAGGAGCTCGAGCGCCGCTTCCTCTCCATCCTGCTGAAGCTCCAGCACGTGGAGCGCGGCTCCATCTGGGTCCGGAGCGAAGGCTTCTACATCTGCCTGGAGGCCGCCGGCCGCGAATTCGAGAAGATCAAGGGCATGCGCCTGGCCGCGGACCGGCCGAGCGTGGTCGGCTGGGTCATCGAGAACAGCAGCCGGACCGTGGCCGAGCCTGGCAAGGACCAGCGGCACTGCAAGGAGATCGAGGAGGGGCTCACCGAGAAGTCCACGCTCATCCTGGGCTTTCCCATGATCCTCAAAGACGGCCGGGTCTACGGCGCGGTGGAGATCATCGACACCCAGGCCGGCGGCAACCGCCTGAACCTCCATCCCGAGTACCTGGAGCTCCTCCAGCGCCTGGTGGACATCGGCTCCATCGCCCTGTCCCACGCCCTGGACTACGCCGACCAGGTCCAGGAGAACCGGCGCCTGAAGGCCACCCTGGAGGCCATGCGCAAGGAGGGCGCGATCATCGGCGAGAGCGCGGCCTTCCGCCAGGCCCTGAAAACCGCCCGGGACTATGCCCGCACGGACTTTCCGGTGCTGGTCACCGGCGAGTCGGGCACGGGCAAGGAGGTCCTGGCCCTGGAGGTCCACCGGGTCAGCCGGCGCAAAAACGGCGCCTTCCTGGTCCAGAACTGCAGCGCCATCCCCGAAACGCTCCTGGAGAGCGAGCTTTTCGGCTACCGCAAGGGGGCCTTCACCGGCGCGGTCAAGGACAAGCTCGGCCTGTTCGAGGCCGCGAACGGCGGCACGGTCTTCCTGGACGAGATCGGCGACATGCCGCTGCACCTCCAGGCGCGCATCCTGCGGGTCATCGAGAACGGCGAGGTCAAGCCCCTGGGCGGCACCGAGACGCGCAGCGTGGACGTGCGCATCGTCTCGGCCACCAACCAGGACCTGGCCTCGGCCATCGCCGAGGGCACCTTCCGCGAGGACCTCTACTACCGCCTGAACGTCCTGCCGCTCGTCCTGCCCCCCTTGCGCGAGCGCCGCGAGGACATCCCGCTGCTCCTCGACTATTTCGTCAAGCGCGAATCCCTGCGCCTGTCCACCCCGCCCAAGTCCTTCAGCCCCGCGGCCCTGGGCTGTCTGACCGAGGCCCACTGGGGCGGCAACATCCGGGAGCTGCAGAACTTCGTGAAATACGTCCTGGCCACGGTGCCCGGCGAGCGGGTGGAGCTCGAGCACCTGCCGCCGCAGCTGCGCGAGCGCGGCAGCTTCCTGCCCGCGCTCTGCCCGGCCGTGCCAGCGGCCCCGGCGCTCCGGGCGGCGCCGCAACCCGCGCCCGCGGCCGCCATGGACGTCTCCCGGTTGACCTGGGACGAAATGGAGCGCGAATACGTCGTCCGCCTGCTCGAAGGCGTCAAATGGAACGTGTCCAAGGCCGCGCGGGCGGCCGGGGTCAACCGCTCGACCTTCGACTCGCGCATGAAGCGGCTCGGCATCCAGAAGGAGTAGGCCCGCGGCCAGCGGGCCAGGGAGGGCAAGTGTCCCGCACAGGCAGGAAATCGGCCCCCGAGCGCCTGTCTCGGCTGCTCGCCGACTACGCGGCCGCGGCTAAGGCCGCCGAGCCCTGGTTCACGGCCAACATGCCGGAATACTACTTCCGGACCCACGGCCCCGAGGAGCAGCTGCGCCACCTGCAGGCCATCGTCTCCAGCCGCCTGTCCGGCGAGCAGTCGGTGGTGCTGAAAGGGCTGGACGGCAGCGCCCTGACCTACATCACCCCGGGGCAGTGGATCAAGGAGCTTCTGTCCGTCCTCGAATCCTTCGGCGAGGGCCCCCTGTCCATGGCGCGCATCGTGCTCTCGGCCGACGGCACGCTCCGCCTCTCCGACTTCCTGCTCGCTCCCCAGCCCCGGGCCGACACCCAGGACAAGGGCTTCGGCCGGGCGCTCACCGCCCTGCGCCGCCAGGACCTGCCCGCAGCCGAGCGGCGCGAGGCGAGAGCCTTTCTCGCCGCCGCCAGCCGCGACTACGTGGACAAGTTCGAGGCCGCCAGGGCTGCGCGCCACCTGGCGGGCTTCCTGCGCGTGCGCGGCGGCGAGGCGGCCGAGGTGACGCTCGCGCGCGAGGTCAGGCCCGGCGAGCACCGAGTGATGGTCGTCATCCCCGAGCCGCCGGCGCGAAACCTGCTGGCCCAGGCCTACCGCGCGCTCGCCCGCCGGGCCCTGGCCGTGGACCGGGCCTATCTCGACCTCTTTCCCGGCGGAGAGCGGCCCTTTGCGGTCATGAGCTTCTATCTGCTGGCCGGGAAGTCCGAAGGCCTGGAGGCCCCGGGGGCCTGGGAGGAGCTGGCCGGGGAGCTGGCCATGCTCAAGTGGCGCCCGCCGCACGAGTTCGACCGGCTGACCGCGGACAGGGGCTGGCCGGCCCGACGGGTGGAGCTCCTGCGCGCGGCGGCCGCCTTCGCCCACCAGTTCCTGGCCCGCGAGAACCGCTATCTCTACACCGTCGAGTCCGTGGTCCGCGCGGTCTTCGCGCACCCGGACTGCGCGGCCAGGGTGCTCGACTTCTTCGAGGCCCGCTTCGCCCCGGAGGCCGCCGAGCGCGCGCTGTCAGTGGAGCGCGCGCTGCGGGCCTCCGAGGCGGCCGTGGCCGAGGTCTCCGGCCCCTGGCGCGAGATATTTTCCGGCATGCAGGCCTTTGCCTCGGCCTGCCTGCGCACCAACTACTTCCTGGCCGGGCGCTCGGGCCTGGCCTTCCGCCTGGACCCCGCCGCCCTGCGCCTGGGGCTTGCGGGCGAGGCGCCCTACGGGCTCTACTTCTTCTCCGGTCCGGACTGCCTGGGTTTCCACCTGCGCTACCGGGAGATGTCCCGCGGGGGCTTACGCCTCGTGCCCACGCGCAGCAGCGCGCGCTTCGAGGTCGAGCTCGGCCGGCTCTTCGACGAGGCCGTGGACCTCGCCCGCACCCAGCAGGAGAAGAACAAGGACATCCCCGAGGGCGGGGCCAAGGGCGTCATCCTGCTCGGCCCGCGCGCCGACCCCGATCTGGCGCTCAAAAGCTGCGTGGACTCGCTGCTGGACTGCATCGTTCCCGGCGAGAGCGAGGGAGAGAGCGGGCCGACGCTGCCCGGCGTGGTCGATTACCTCGGACGGCGGGAGGTCATCTACCTCGGCCCGGACGAGCACATCACGCCCGCGCGCATCGAGTGGATCGTGGCCCGGGCCGAGGCCCGCGGCTATCCCTTCCCGGCCACGTTCATGAGCTCCAAGCCCCGCCTGGGCATCAACCACAAGCAGTACGGCGTGACCAGCCTGGGCGTGGTCGTCTACCTGGAGGAAAGTTTACGCTACCTGGGCCTCGATCCGGCGCGCGAGGCCTTCAGCGTGAAGTTCACCGGCGGCCCGCGCGGCGACGTGGCCGGCAACGCCATGTCCATCCTCATGCGCCGCTACCCGGACACGGCGCGCATCCTGGCCGCCACCGACTCCCAGGGCGCGGCCTACGACCCGGCGGGCCTGGACCACGCCGAGCTTGCGCGGCTGATCGACGGGCAGCTGTCCATCGCCGCCTTCGAGCCCGCACGCCTGCGTGGCGCCGGCGCCTTCGTGGCCTCGGCCGACAGCCCCGCCGGCGCCCGCCAGCGCGACGAGCTGCACAACCTGGCCCGGGCCGACGTCTTCATCCCGGCCGGCGGCCGGCCCGAGACGGTCAACGAGCGCAACTGGCAGGCCTTTCTCGATGCCGACGGACGGCCCACGGCGAGAATCATCGTCGAGGCGGCCAACATCTTCTTCTCGGAAAAGGCCCGCGAAAACCTGGAGGACGCCGGCGCCCTGATCGTGCGCGACATGAGCGCCAACAAGACCGGGGTCATCTGCTCCTCCTACGAGGTCCTGGCCGGGCTGGTCCTAAGCCCCGAGGAGTTCTGGGCCGTGAAGCGGACCTACGTCCGCCAGGTCCTGGACATCCTCACGGCCCGCGCCCGGGACGAGGCCCGGCTCCTTTTGCGCGAGCATCGCAAGGCCGGGGGCAAACGCCGCCTGAGCCAATTGTCCGCGGCCGTGGCCCACGAGATCAACCGCCTGGCCGACGCCGTCGTGGCCTGGCTCTCCGGCGGGGAGATCGACCCGGCCCAGGACCCGCTTCTCACCGCCCTCGTCCTGGCCTATTGCCCGAAGATCCTGGCCGAACGCTGGGCGGAGCGCATCTTGACGCGCGTGCCCCGCGGGCACATCATCCAGCTGCTGGCCCACGCCGTGACCGCGCGCATGATCTACGCCGAGGGCCTGGGCTGGCTCAACCGGCTGACCGCGGTGCGCGACGTGCGCGAGGTGGTCGGGGCCTACCTCGGCGAGGAGCGCCGCCTCCGCGAGCTGTGCGCGCGCCTGGCGGCCAGCAACCTGCCCGAGCGACGGGAGCTTTCGCGCATCCTGACCGAGGCCGGCCTGAAGCTCCTGACCATGGAGCGCCTGGGACTGGCTTGAACACGCGACCGACGGAGGACGACCATGAACAGCGACCTCATCGAGAGCTTCAAGAACGACGACGCCGTGCTGCGCGAGAAGGTCGAGGCCCTGCACGCCGAGCGCCAGTCCGCGGGCCTTGATGCGCTGACCGGAGGCCTGGCCGCGGTGGTGGTCAACGTCGAGCCCGAGCGGCGCGCGGACGCCGTGGCCGAGCTGTTGCGCTACACCGGACTTGCCTTCAACGAGACCTTCAAGGACGGATCCACCATCACCTGCCTGCTGACCGCGCCGGGCTCGGCCGACTTCCTGGTCACCAGCCGCCTCTCGGGCAAAAACCCCTTCATCCCCTTCAACGATCACCCCAAATCCAGCCACCTGCCGAACACCCGGCTGGAGACCTTCATCTACACCTGCACCGACCTGCCGGCCTACCTCGAGATCCAGAAGGGCCGCGGCCTGCCCTTCGCCGGACCGATGATCGAGACCGAGCGCTACCGCTACATCCAGACCCCGCCCTCGGCCTATACCGGCAACGCCCTGGGCTTCGTCGAGTGGCGGGGCGAGCCGGGCCGCTGGCGCCACGCCGGCTGCTGGGCCACTGCCGAGCGCCACGCCAAGCCGGACCTGCCCCACCTCGACAACGTAAAGCACCTCGACCATACGGCCATCCGCGTCCGGGCCGAGGAGCGCGACGCGGCCATCCTCGAGTTCATGAGCTACACGAGCTACGACTTCCAGTTCGCCATCTACGTGGACAGCCTGAACTCCATCACCAACGTCGCCCGCCTGACCAGGGGCGACTACGCCCAGGTCTTCACCTCGGGCATCGCCCCCTTCAAGAGCCTCGAAACCTCCGGGCCGACCGAGAAGTTCATCCACAACTACGGCACCCGGGTCCACCACATGGCCTTCCACACCGAGAACATCGAGGCGACCTTCGCCGCCCTCAAGGCCGACGGCCTGGACTTCCTCATCGAGCTCGTCGGCTCGCCCGAGGAAGGCCTCAAACAGACCTTCAGCCAACCCAGCCCCGCGACGCTCATGGTCAACGAGTACATCCACCGCTACGGCGACTTCGACGGGTTTTTCACCAAGTCCAACGTCACCGCCCTGACCCAGGCCACGGACCAGCAGTAGGGCAGGGAGAAGGGAGGAAGATGCCTCCGGCGGCTGGGGGCCGTGGGCCCCCAGACCCCCGATTCGGGCGGAAGTTCCAAGGGGGCGGCAAAGCCCCGCCCCCTTGGAACTTTCGCCCGGACTGGCCCGTTTGAAGAAGGTCTGTGACCGCGATGTCGCGCCGGAGGAAAATCACGAAGAAGCCATGAGGCGGGGAGAGGGCCGGGCGTGGGCCGGGCATGCGGTCCTTGGACCTTCACCTTCGTGCTGATCCCGGCCCGCCGGGAAATCCGGACGCCCGTACGGCCATGCCCCGGATCGGGTTCGGGCAAGCCGCGCGGCGGCTGAACTCGGGCACTCTTCACCCTCATCGGCTGTCTTTTCCGCCTCTTGTTTCCAGACTCCCGGGGGGCTTGACCGGCCCTCGCCACCCAAGCTGAAAATCGGAGCTCCCCGGCGTTCTTCACGCCGGGGAGCTCCGATTTTCAGACTGCGGGGTCAAGGGGGATCATCCCCCTCGTGGGGGTGCAGGGGGCAACGCCCCCTGCCCGCTGGAAGCCGCCGCATCCCCGGGAGCCGGGGCGACGGGCGTGAGGGACAGCCGCCGGCCGTGGTGCACGGCGGCCGGGCGGAGGTCGAAGCCCAGGCCGAAAAAGGCGGCGGGGGAGGGCGTGGCCGGCCGTTTCGGAGATTTCATGGGAGGCTCCTTGGCGGTTATTTATGTCAAATCTGACATAATGCCTGGAGAGCTGTCAACAGCTGGCCGGGATACGCAATGATTTCAATGTGTTTCTTGTAGCATATGGGATCAAGGGCAAAGCCTCCCGCCGGTGCTGGAATGGGCGGTTCGCACCGGCCGGCCGGCGTCCATGGACGACCCAGGGAAACCGGCTGGTGCCAAATCGCAAGCAAGAGCAATTTTTTTGCATGCTGGGGAGATTGTCGGTAGTTATCTATGCCAAGCCTGACATAATCGTTCGGATGCGCCCGGAGCCGCGAGGTTCCAGGCAGGGGGCTCTGCCGGAGCGGCCGTCCGCGACATGTCGGGTGCCTTGTCCGTCCCGGGTCGGCGTTTTGCCACCCAGGCGGCGGGGGCGGGTCGCGAGGACGCACGGGAGGCGCGGGCATGGGTGAGCTCAATCGGCCGGTGGTCCGGCTGCATCTCTGGCTTGAGACCGACGACGGGGTTTTTTTCGGCAGCGGGCGCTTGCAGCTTCTGCAGCGCATCGCCTCCTGCGGCTCGCTCAAAAGCGCGGCCGACAGCCTGGGCATGTCCTACCGGGCGGCCTGGGGCAAGATCAAGAGGACCGAGGACATCCTCGGCTTCAAGCTCATCGAGAAGCGGCACGGCAACCGCGCCGGCTACGAGCTGACCGAGTTCGGCCGCATCCTCATGGACACCTTCCAGCAGTGGTTCGACGATGTCGAGCGCATGGCCCTTGCGCGAGCCCGGGAGCTCTTCCCCTATGAGTCGCGCGGCTATGAGGAGCGGGTCCCGCTGCGCATGGAATTGCCGGCGAGGCTGCCGCGGGCGGCTGGTGCCGAAGCTGGCGCAAGGGCCGTATGCTTCAAATAACACATTAAAATGATTGAATTTATCCGCTGCTCGCATTGACGTTGAATGAATTCGTATGTCAAAATTGACATAAATCATTCACGTCCCGGAGCGCGGCCGCTGGCGAGTGGTCGGTTGCCGGAAAGCCTGGCAAGGAGGTTCTCATGAACTGGAAAAGGCGGGAATTCATCAAGCTGACAGGAGCGGGCGTCGCCGGCCTGACCCTGTCGCAGCTCGGCCTGCGCCTGGACACGGCCAAGGCCTACGCCGCGGGGCTGAAGACCGCCGGCGCGGCGGAGATTCAGACCATCTGTCCCTTCTGTTCGGTCGGCTGCAACATCATCGCCTCGGTCAAGGACGGACACTTGGTGAGCACCGAGGGCGACCCGGACTGCCCGATCAACGAGGGCTCGCTCTGCGCCAAGGGCGCCGCGCTCCTGACCATGACCAACAACGAGCACCGGCTGGCCAAGCCCCTCTACCGCGCGCCCTACGGCGAGAAGTGGGAGGAGAAGGACTGGGGCTGGATGCTCGAGCAGATGGCCAAGCGCGTGAAGGACACCCGCGACAAGACGTTCATGCTCAAGAACGCCAAGGGCGAGACCGTCAACCGTTGCGAGTCCATCATCCATTTCGGCACCTCGCACATGTCCAACGAGGAGTGCGCCGTCGCCGTCCAGGCGGCCCGCGCCTATGGCCTGGTGTTCATCGATCACCAGGCACGTATCTGACACAGCGCCACTGTTGCGGCTCTGGCAGAGTCGTTCGGACGCGGCGCGATGACCCAGCACTGGATCGACATCAAGAACGCCGATGTCGTTCTCATCATCGGCAGCAATGCCGCCGAGCATCATCCCATCTCCTTCCGTTGGGTGACCAAGGCCAAGGACAACGGCGCGGTCGTCATCCACGTCGACCCCAAGTTCTCCCGGACCTCGGCCCGGGCCGACATCCATGCCCACCTGCGGCCGGGCACGGACATCGCCTTCATGGGCGGTCTCATCCATTACGTGCTGTCCAACAAGAAGTACTTCAAGGAGTACGTCGACGCCTACACCAACGCCGCCCACCTGGTCGGCGAGAAGTACGCCTTCAACGACGGCCTGTTCTCCGGCTGGAACGCCGACAAGCGGGCCTATGACCGCAGCCAGTGGGCCTTCGAGCTCGATGAGAACAAGCAGGTCAAGAAGGACCCGACCTACAAGAATCCGCGCTGCGTCATCAACCTGCTCGAAAAGCACTACGAGCGCTACAACCTGAAGAACGTGGCCACGACCACCGGCATCCCGGAGAAGGAGCTGGAGGTCATCTACGGCCACTACGCCTCCACCGGCATCCGCGACCGGGCCGGCACGATCATGTACGCCCTGGGCTGGACCCAGCACACCTACGGCGTGCAGATCATCCGCACCTCGGGCATCCTGCAGTTGCTGCTCGGCAACATCGGCGTCGCCGGCGGCGGCGTCAACGCCCTGCGCGGCGAGCCCAACGTCCAGGGCTCCACGGACCATTGCCTGCTCTACCACATCCTGCCCGGCTACAACCCCATGCCGTTTTCCACCCAGCCGACGCTGGCCGACTACAACAAGGCCAACACGCCGCTGGCCACCGATCCCAAGTCGGCCAACTGGTGGGGCAACCGGCCCAAGTACATGGCCAGCATGCTGAAAGCCTGGTTCGGCGACGCGGCCACCCCGGAGAGCGACTTCGGCTACGGCTGGCTGCCCAAGGCCGACCCGAGCGACGACTTCTCCTACATGTACATGTTCGACCGGGCCTACAAGGGGCAGATGAAGGGCGGCTTCATCCTGGGCCTGAACCCGGCCCAGAGCGTGCCCAACTCCAACAAGGTGCGCAAGGCCCTGGACAACTTCGACTGGCTGATCATGATGGAGCTGCACCACTCCGAGACCACGGACAACTGGCGCCGTCCGGGCGTGGACCCCAAGAAGGTCAAGACCGAGTGCTTCCTCGTCCCCTCGGCCCACCGGCTCGAGCGCGAGGGCACCATCTCCAACTCCGGCCGCTGGCAGATGTGGCACAACAAGGCCATCCAGGAGCCCAAGGGCGTCAAGTCCTTCGGCGACTTCCACGTCGAGCTCATGAACAAGGTCATCGAGCTCTACAAGAAGGATGGCGGCACCCTGCCCGAGCCCATCGTCAACCTGGACTGGCCCCAGAAGTTTGATGCCGACACCCAGGCCAAGAAGAACAACGGCTACTACACCAAGGACGTGACCGTTAAGGATAAGCAGTTCAAGAAGGGCCAGCTCATCGCCGGGTTCGCCAACCTGGCCGACGACGGCTCCACGGCCAGCGCCAACTGGCTGTACTGTGGCGGCTACGTCGAGGACGGCAAGCCGCTCTACAAGCGCCGCGACCTGACCCAGACCGCGGAGCAGGCGGCCATCGGGCTCTTCCCGAACTTCTCCTGGTGCTGGCCGGTCAACCGCCGCATCCTCTACAACCGGGCCGGCGTCGATCCCGACGGCAATCCCTGGAATCCGGCCAAAATGGTCATCGCCTGGAAGGACGGCAAGTGGGTGGGCGACGTGCCCGACGGCGCCTGGCCGCCGATGTCCCAGGAGGGCGGCAAGAACCCGTTCATCATGACCCAGAGTGGCATGTCTCAGCTCTACGGCCCCGGCCGGCTGGACGGCCCCTTCCCCGAGCATTACGAGCCGGTGGAGACGCCCATCACCCAGCATCCGTTCTCCAAGCAGCTGAGCTCGCCGGTTTACAAGTTCTTTGACAGCGACCTGGACAAGCTGGCCAAGCCGGCCGATGCCGCCTTCCCCATCGTGCTGACCACCTACAGCATGACCGAGCACTGGTGCGGCGGCGGCGAGACCAGGAACGTCCCCAACCTGCTCGAGGCCGAGCCCCAGCTCTACGTCGAGATGAGCCAGGAGCTGGCCAAGGAGAAGGGCATCAAGAATGGCGACGGCGTGATCGTCGAGTCCATCCGGGGCCGGGTCGAGGCCATCGCCATGGTCACCGTGCGCATGAAGCCGCTCACGGTTCAGGGCAAGACCGTGCATGTCGTGGGCATGCCTTTCTGCTTCGGCTGGACGACCAAGGGGTGCGGCGACTCCACCAACCGGCTGACGGTTGGCGTGGGCGACCCCAACACGTCCATCCCGGAGTACAAGGCCTGTCTCGTGAACGTCAAAAAGGCCGACAAGCTGACCGAGCTGGCCTAGACGGAAATAATCGCCCCGCGGCCGGGGTAGCCCCGGCCGCGGCACGACAAGGAGAACGTCATGCCCAAGAGCTTCTTCATAGACACATCCAAATGCACCGCCTGCCGCGGCTGCCAGCTCGCCTGCAAGGAATGGAATGCGCTGGACGCCAACGCGACCAAGCAGGTCGGCACGCACCAGAACCCGCCGGACCTGAACGCGAACAACTACAAGCTGGTCCGGTTCAACGAGCATGTCATCGACGGCAAAGTGCGCTGGTTCTTCTTCCCCGACCAGTGCCGCCACTGCCTGACCCCGCCCTGCAAGATCGTCGCCGACTCCATCAAGGAAGGCGCCATCACCCAGGACGAGAAGACCGGCGCCGTGCTCTTCACCGCCGAGACCAAGGGCCTGACCAAGGACGACTTCCAGTCCATCCGCGAGTCCTGCCCCTACGACATCCCGCGGCGCAACGAGGCCACGGGACTCATGGCCAAATGCACCATGTGCTTCGAGCGCATCACCAACGGTATGCTGCCGGCCTGCGTCAAGGTCTGCCCCACGGGCACCATGAACTTCGGCGAGCGCGAGGCCATGCTGGAATTGGCCAACAAGCGCCTGGCCGAGGTCAAGAAGACCTTCCCGCGGGCCTCGCTGGCCAACCCCGACGACGTGAGCGTGATCTTCCTGTTGCAGGACGACCCGAAGTACTACCACAGCTCCGCCGTGGCCGAGGCCCCGGCGCCGCTCGACCGCAAGGCCTTCCTGGCCAAGCTGGTGGGGCCCTTCGGACGCCTGGCCCGGGAGCTGAGCTGAGCTGACAACCTCCATGGGGCGCCTTACGGGCCCCACGGATCGCCGCCCATTCCCTGGAGCCGCCTCGCCGGGCGGCTCCAGGCCGCGGTGAACGAACACACCAGAGGAAACCCGACATGCTTGAGCCCGCCAACAGGACCCCGACCACGCCCGATACGGTGCGCACCGTCTTCGCCCGCCTGCGGGAAAGAAAGCCCGACCTGCGCGAGATCACCGACGCCTTCGAGGAGACGAGCGTCACCCAGGCCCGCCTGGCCGAGGAGCTGCCCCTGGTGGATCTCGGGGAGTGGAGCCCGCCCGCGTCCGAGCGCCGGTGCGAGGGCGTGAGCCTGCTCGCCGACGACCTGCCCGCGGGCCTCCCCGCAACGCTCATCACGGTGGCGGACACGCTCCTGCCGGTCCTCGGGCGGTCCTTCGGTACCATCGAAGGCGAGCTCAGGGCATTCGGCCTGGCCCTGGCCGAGGGGCGTCTCGACGGCGCCGCCCTGATCCGGGCCGTGCTCGACCGCAACCGTCTGGGCCTGGCCGGGCTGGCCGAGGCCGCCGGCCTCTCGCCCGGCGTGGTGGCTTTCGCCGCGCCCATGGTCCTCGCCCCGGCGCTTGCGCGCCTGGCTTCGGACCTCGCGCCGCTCCTCTGTGGCGCCTCCTGGGGCAAGGGCACCTGCCCGGTCTGCGGCGGTCTGCCGGCGGTGAGCTACCTGGGCAAAAGGGATGAAGACGGAAACGAATTCCTGGTCGGCGGCGGAGGCCGCAAATTTCTGGTCTGCTCCCAATGCGCGAGCCAGTGGCACCTGCCCCGGGTGACCTGCCCGGTCTGCGAGTGCACCGAATCCGGGAAGCTCGGCTATTTCCGGGTCGAGGGCTGCGACCACGAGCGCATCGATTATTGCGAGGCCTGCAAGAGCTACCTGCCGGGCATCGACCTGCGCGCGGCGCTCGATCCCGCGCCGGCCGCCATTGCCGGGATCGAGCTCGTGCACCTGGATCTGCTGGCCCAGGAGCGGGGCTACCGCCCGGCGGCCGAGCTGCCCTGGAACCGCCTGGACTAGCACGAAAAGACGGAGCCGGCCCATGAGCAAGACGACCATTGCGGCCACGGGTTTTCGGCCCGTGGTCAGGATCGACGAGGAGCACACCCGCCGGGTGGACGACGAGCTGGTGGTCGAGGACCCGCTCGAGATCTTCGTCGACGAATCGCCCTACGCCCTGACCATGCGCACTCCGGGACACGACCGCGAGCTGGTCGCCGGCTTCTGCTTCACCGAGGGCCTCATCAGCGGGGTCGAGGACATCGAGAGCCTCGACCACTGCCCGGGCTCGCTGGGCGAGAAGCGCATGTTCGTCGCCTTGCGCCATCGCCGCTCCAGCCGCGAGGCCTCATTGCGCAAGCGCCGCGAGTTCATCAGCCAGTCGAGCTGCGGGCTGTGCGGCAAGGAGAGCCTGGCCGAGGTTCACACCGAGATTCCCCCGGTTTCCGGCCGGCGGCGTCTTCCGGCCTCGGCCCTGCCGGAGTTGCGCAAGGCCATGGAGGCCCGCCAGGTGATCTTCGCCCGGACCGGGGCCACGCACTGCGCGGCCATCTTCGCCCACGACCGGTCGCTCCTGGCCTTTGCCGAGGACGTCGGCCGGCACAACGCCCTGGACAAAGCCATCGGCCAGACGCTCCTGTCCCGCACCCGGGACCGGGCCTGCCTGGCCATGGTCTCCTCGCGCTTAAGCTACGAGATGATCCAGAAGGCCGGCATGCTCGGGATCGAGATCCTCTGCGGCTTCTCGGCCGCAAGCCGCTTGGCCGTGGATCTGGCCGAGAGCCTGAACATGACCCTGGTCGGATTCCTGCGCGGCGCGCGCATGAGCGTCTATACCGGCTACGACCGCATCCTGACCCGCTCCGGCGCCGAGGACGTGCAGGCCCTCCTGCCCGCCGCGGCCGGCGCCGCGCCGCACCTCTTCCAGCTCGATTGAGACAAGCAAAAAACACCACGAAGTGAAAGAAGGCTCCGGTCAAGCGGAGCCTTCTCATGGTGTTTTTCCATCCGGTCGGCCGGATCAGGAGGTCCGGGTGCGCGCGGTCCTCGAACGCCAGCGGCAGAAGTGGCGCTCGAGGGCGTTGGCCAGCTCGTAGAGCAGGACGCCCAGCGCCGACATGCCGATGATGCCGGTGAACATGCGCGGGTAGTCGAAGCTGCCCCAGGCGTCCATGATCAGGTACCCAAGGCCCTCGCGGGTGGCGAAGGATTCCACGAAGAAGAGCACGGCCACGGCCACGCCCGTGCCCAGGCGCATGGCGGTGAAGGCGTGCGGGAGAGCCGCCGGCAGGTAGACCTCGGCCAGGATGCGCCACTGGCCGGCGCCGAGCGAGGCCACGGAGTCCACGTACCGGGGGTGAACGGCGCGGGCGCCGTCGCGGGTGGTGACCAATATCTGGTAGCCGAGGATGAGGGCGATCATGCCGATCTTGGAGGCGTCGCCGATGCCGAGCAGCAGGAGGAGAACCGGCAGGAGCACGATCTTGGGGATGGGGTAGGTCAGCACGACAAAGGGCGAGAGCCAGGCGTCGAGCCTGGGTTTGGCGCCCATGGCCAGGCCTAGGGGGAAGGCCAGGGCAAACGACAGGACTAGGGCCGCGAGCACGCGCCGGGCGCTGGCCGCGAAATGCCCCCAGAAGGCCTGGCCGGCGAGCGCCGCGGCAAAGGCCCGGAGCGCGGTCAGCGGCGGGGGCAGGACCTCGCCTGCGGCCAGCTGCCACAGGGCCAGGATGGCGGCCAGGGTCAACAGGTAGCGCAGGAGCTTTCGCATGGCGGGGCGTCGTGGGCTTCGGCCATGGCCGCGCGCACGGCCGCGGCCAGCTCGAAGGCCTCCCGGCTTACGCGCGCGCCGGGAGTGGCGAAGACCGGGTTGTCGAAGCTCGCCCGGACGCGGGCCGGCGAGCCGGCCAGGAGCACAATGCGCCGGCCGAGGAACACGGCCTCCTCCACGCTGTGGGTGACCAGGAGGAAGGGCACGCGGCGCTCGGTCCAGGCGGCGAGCAGCGTCTCCTGGAGCTTTTCGCGGGTAATGGCGTCCAGCGACGAGAAGGGCTCGTCCATGAGCATGACCTTGGGCTCGCAGGCAAAGGCCCGGGCGATGGCCACGCGCTGCTGCTCGCCGCCGGAGAGCTGGCCGGGGAAGTCGGCCTCGCGCCCGCCCAGGCCCAGGGCTTTGAGCTGCTGCGCGGCCCGGGTGTTGCGCTCGCGCCTCGGCATGCCGGCGATCTTCAGCCCCAGGGCGACGTTGGCCAGCACCGTCTTCCAGGGCAGGAGCCCGTAGTCCTGGAGGATGATGCTGATCTGCGGGCTCGGGCCGGAGACCGTGTGGCCATCGAGGAGCACCTGTCCGGCGTCGGGCGCGGCCAGGCCGCAGAGGAGATAGAGGAGCGTGGATTTGCCGCAGCCCGAGGGGCCGACCACGGCCAGGGTCTCGCCGGCGGGCAGGTCGAGGCTTGCAGCGCTGAGCACCTGCCGGCCGCCGGGGTAGCTCTTGCACAGGCCCACGGCGCGCAGCACTGGCGGCTACTTCCCGCCGGCCACGACCGCATCGTAGGCAATGGGCGCGGCGAGCAGCTTTTTCTCCAGCATCCAGTCAACCACGGACCGGACCTCCTCGGGCTCGGGCGGCCGGGGATCGGGGTAGGCCATGACCGGGAAATCGGCGGCCAGCTCCGGCGGGATGCGGCAGGTCTCGATCTGGAGCGCGACGTAGCGCTTGGGCTCGGCGCGCAGGTGCTCGAGGGCCTCGGCGTAGGCGGCGAGGAAAGGCGTAAGCACATTCGGGTCCTCGGCCAGCGTGCGGGTCAGGCAGACCACGGTCAGCGGCAGGCCGAGCTCCTCGTCGGTGGCCAGGATCTTCCCGCCGCGCCGCGCGGCCAGGGCCAGGAAGGGCTGGGGCATGAGCGCCGTGTCGAGCTGGTCGGCGAGCAGCATCTGCAGGCGCACGGGCAGCTTTTTCACGTCCACGCGCTTCAGGCTGTCCTGGGCCAGGCCCAGGGCCGGCAGCATGCGGTCGAGCAGGAGCTCGATGATGGTCGATTCGGACAGCCCGACGCTTTTCCCGGCCAGGGCCGTGGCCTCGATCTTGGCCTTGGACGGCGAGGTGACCAGGCCGAACATGGGCTGGCCCGGGGTCGAGGCATAGGACACGAGCACGGCCGAGAGCGGCACGCCGGCCTTGATGAGCAGCAGGGTGGCGACCATGTCGCCGAAATAGCCGTCGAGGTTGCCGGTCTGCATGGCCGTGTCGCGCTCCAGGGCCGAAGCGAAGGGCACGAGCTCGACCTCCAGGCCGTGGCGGGCAAAAAGCTTCTCGCCGGCCGCCACCTGCAGAGGCAGGGTGTCGGGCACGGGCAGGATGCCGAGCCGGATTTTGGCCTCGGCCGCAATGGGCAGGCAGAGGATCAGGCAGAGGAGAAGAAGGTGGCGTGCAGGGGCCATGGGTGCGTCCTCGGAGGGCTTTCGATAATGGAATCGGCCTCCTTCCTAGCACGCGGCCCGGCGGCCTGCCAAGGGCCTAGGGCTCGGCCAGGCAATCCAGCAGCGCGCCGCTCAGGCGGGCGATGGTCGTCTCGTCGGTCAGCTTCTGGCCGTCGCCGTCCAGGACCATGAAGACGTCGGCCAGTTGCCCGCCGGCCGTGCCGATGCGCGCCCCGCGCACGTCGATTCCGAAGGCCGAGAGCAGGCTCGCGATGTGGTAGAGCCGGCCCAGGCGGTCGTCGGCGATGACCTCGATCAGGGTCTGAAAGTCGGAGGCGTCGTTGTCCACGCGGACCGCGGGCGGCCGTCCCGAGGCCCGCGGCCGGCGGTGGAAGGGCGAGGCCCGGCGCTCGGCCAGGCGCTCGTCCAGGGAGAGCTTGCCGCTCATGGCCCAGCGGATGGACTGGACCACGCGGCCGAAGGTCTCCTCGGCATAGAGCCGGTCGGCCGGCGGCGCGACCTTGAAAACGTCGAGCGCCGTGCCGTCGCGCCAGGTGTAGATCTCGGCCGAGAGGACAGACACGCCGTGCAGGGCGAGCGCCCCGGCCATGGTGGCAAAGAGCCGGGGCTGGTCCGGGGCGGCGAAGGCCAGCTCATAGGAGCCGCTCTCGGGCAGCTCGCGGAAATTGAGCAGGGCGAGCCCCAGGCCGACCCGGTCCGGAGCGCGGCGCCGGCGCTCCTCCTCCAGGACCTGCCGCAGTTCGCGGGCGAGGGCGAAATGGCGGACGATGGCCAGGGGCGTCTGGGACAGGACGTAGCGCGGGGTGACGGCCTCCAGGCAGGCCTCGACGAAGTCCGGTGAGAGCGTTCCTGCGGCCCCGGCCCTGACCTTGTCGCGGGTGGCCAGGATGTTCTGGACCGCGCCGGCCTCGGCCAGCGGCCCGCGGGTCAGGAAATGTTCGACCTTGAAATGGAGCTCGGCCAGCAGCGACAGGCTCCAGGAGTTGAAAGCCGCCGGGCCGGTGGCCGAGGCGTCGGCCAGGGTAAGGAGGGTCAGGAGCCGCAGGCGGCGCACGTTGCCGACGTGGGCCGCGGCCCGGGCGATGGTCGCCTCGTCGCCGAGGTCGCGCCGGAGCGCCGTCTCGATCAGGCAGAGATGGTTGGCCACCAGGAAGGCCACGTCCTCGACGGTTCCGGGCGCGGCGCCGAGGCGGGCAAGCGCCCGGCGGGCCAGCTCCGCGCCTCGGGCCGGATGATCGGCGCCGCCCTTGCCCGCGTCGTGGAACAGGGCGGCCAGCGCCAGGATCGCGCGCTCCGTGGGTCCGACGTGGCGCTGGAGCTCGGCGAAGAGTTCCGGCGGGCAGGACCAGTCGCCGCCGGCCCGGGCCACGGCGCGCACGGTGTGCTCGCCCAGGGGAAAGAGGTGGAAACCGTCGAACTGGACCAGGTCGGCCACGGCGCCGAGCTCGGGCAGGAGCGCGCCGAGGTATCCGGTCTCGAGCATGACCTCGAGCGCGGTCAGGGCCTTCGGCGCTGTGAGCACGGCCAGGAGTTTGTCAAGGAAATCCGGGGCCGCGGCGTGTCCGGGGGCCGTTTCGCAGGCGGCGATGAGCCGGCGCCGGGCGGAGAGCGCCAGGGGCAGGCCGCTTCGGGCCGAGGCGGCCAGGAGGGGCAGGAGGTCGTCTGCGCCCTCGGCCAGCGCCAGGCCCGAGGGCTCGAGCCGCACGCAGGCGGCCATGACCTTGGCCGCGGGCACGTAGCCGAGCCCGGAAAGGACCGCGCGGCGCACGGCCTCGTGGATGGAGGCGACCGTGGCCATGGTCCGGCGCAGGCTTGCGAGCATGCGCTCCACGGCCAGGCCCGGAGTCCCGGTGCTTATGCCCAGGGCCGCGGCCAGGGCCGGGGCCAGATCGACCGGCAGCCGGTCGCGCTTGGAGCCGGCGACGAGGTGCAGGCGGCTGCGCACGGCAAGCAGGCGTTCCTCGGCCGCGCTCAGCTCGGAGACGTCCTCCGGGGTCAGGCCGAGGCGCGTGTAATCGGGCTCGCCGAGCCGGCCGGCGCGGACCAGGGCGGCCCAGCGCACGCGGTGCACGTCGCGCAAACCTCCCGGCGAGTCCTTCAGGTCGGGCTCGAGCCGGCCCAGGTCCTCCAGGCCGGCGGCCGCCGGGCCGGCGAAGAGCCAGGCCAGGAAGGAGTCGGCGCTCGCGACCAGGAGCCGGGCGAGGCCGGCGGCGAAGACCTCGAAGACTCCCTTGTCGCCGGCCACGGGCCGGGCGTCGAGGAGCGAGGCCAGGACCTTGTGGTCGCTGCCGGCCAGCTCCAGGCAGCCGGGAACGGTGCGCACGCCGTGGCCGAGGGCCAGGCCCAGGTCCCAGAGGGGATGGAACAGCGCCTGGCTCAGGCTTTCGGCCTCGGCCGGCAGGCTGCCGGGGAAAAGGACCAGGATGTCCACATCCGAGGCCGGGCAGAGCTGGCCCCGGCCGTATCCGCCCACGGCCGCGAGAACGAAGGGCGGCGCCCGGAGGTCCCCGCGGTCGCGGATCTCCTCCAGGCGCCGCCTGAAGTAGGCGTCCATGAGGCCGGAGGCGGCCGGCTCGAAGGCCGGCCCGGCGTAACCCGGAGCCAGGGAGGTGCGCAGCAGCTCGCGGCGCGCCTCGCCGAGGCGCCCGGCCGCGCGGCCTGGCGCGGCGGGGTCCTCCCGGCCGGCCATGCGGCTAGACGGCTTCCTCGCCGGTCTCGCCGGTGCGGATGCGCACGACCTCCTCCACCGGCACGACGAAGATCTTGCCGTCGCCGACCTGGCCGGTGCGCGCGGCGTTCTGCACGACCTCGATGATCTCCGGGGCCTTGGCGTCCTCGACCACGACCTCGATCTTGACCTTGGGCACCAGGTCGACCTGGTACTCGGCGCCGCGGTAGACCTCCTTGTGGCCGCGCTGGCGGCCGAAGCCCTTGACCTCGGAAACGGTCATGCCCTTGACTCCGGCCTGGGTCAGGGCGGTCTTGACCTCGTCCAGCTTGAAGGGCCGGGTGACGATCTCGATCTTTTTCATGGCGTTCGCTCCTTGGAGGCTGCGCGGGCTACCACTGGTAGCCCGCCTCGCTGTGTTCGGAAACGTCCAGGCCGCGCTGCTCGCTCTCGGGGGAGACACGCAGGCCGAAGAGGGCATCGACCAGCTTGAACAGGATGTAGCTCATGGCGAAGCAGAAGACCCAGGTGGCGGCTACGGACACGAACTGTATCCAAAGCTGGCCCGGATTGCCATAGAACAGGCCCTTGGCGTTTATGCTGGCGAACAGGCCGGTGGCCAGGGCGCCCCAGGTGCCGCCGAGGCCATGGATGCCGACCACGTCGAGGGAATCGTCGTAGCCGAGCCGGCTCTTCATGAGCACGCCGCCGTAGCACACGGCGCCGGCGATGAGGCCGATGACCAGGGCCGGCATGGGCGTGACGAAGCCGGCGGCCGGGGTGATGGCCACCATTCCGGCCAGGGCGCCCGAGGCCGCGCCGAGGGTGGTCGGCTTGCCGTTGTGCAGCCATTCCACGGCGATCCAGCCGAGCATGGCCGCGCAGGTGGCCATGTGCGTGGTGACGAAGGCGTTGGCCGCGGCGCCGTTGGCGGCCAGCGCGCTGCCGGCGTTGAAGCCGAACCAGCCGAACCAGAGGATGCCGGTGCCGAGGAGCGTCATGGGCAGGTTGTGGGGGATGATCGGCGAGCGGCCGAAGTCCTGGCGCTTGCCGCAGCAGATGGCCGCGGCCAGGGCGGCGGCGCCGGAGCTCATGTGCACCACCGCGCCGCCGGCGAAGTCCAGCGCGCCGAGCTTGAACATCCAGCCGCCGCCCCAGACCCAGTGGGCCATGGGGCAGTAGACCAGAATGAGCCAGAGGGTGGAGAAGATGAGGAAGGAGGAGAATTTCAGGCGTTCGGCAAAGGCGCCGGTGATGAGCGCCGGGGTGATGACCGCGAACATGCACTGGAAGATCATGAAGGCCAGGTGCGGCAGGTTGGCCGCGGGACTGTTCACCTCGTCCATGCCGACGCCGGCCAGGCCGACGTAGTCGAGCCCGCCGATGAGCGTGCCGATGTCCGGGCCGAAGGCCAGGCTGTAGCCGAAGAGCGCCCAGAGGACGCTGACCAGGCCGATGAGAATGAAGCTGTGCATGATGGTGCCGAGCACGTTCTTGCTCCGGACCAGGCCGCCGTAGAACAGGGCCAGGCCCGGAGTCATGAACAGAACCAGGGCCGAGCTGACCAGGACCCATGCCGTGTCTGCCGCGTTCATGAAATCTCCTCCCGGGTTTCATTTTTGTCTAAACGTCGGGGCTCTCTATCATCGACATGCATTATTGTCTACATTTGTGTAACTTGGAAAAAGAAAACTTTCCAGAGATAAGTAGTAATTAACATTATTGTTCATATTCAATAATTCCAGCGACAAAAAAAGAGGGGGCCGCGGCCCCCTCTCCCGGCAGCCGCGAACGGCCGCTATTCGGCTTTGCCCTTGGCCTTTGCCGGGGCCTTCTTTTTCGGCTTCTCCCGCAGCTCCTCGATCATCTCCTCGACCTCCTTGTAGCCGTGCTCGTAGAACACGTTCTCCTGCGGATCGAGCTCGTGCAGCAGGCGCAGGAACTCGCCGGCGTGCACGCGCTCCTCGTCGGCGATGTCCACCAGCACCTTCTTGGCCAGGGGCTGGTCGATGGATTCGGCCAGCTGCATGTAGAGCTGGACGGCCTCGTATTCCGCGGCCACCATGTAGCGGATGGCCCGGATGAGCTCCTCGGCGGTCAGCTTGCGCTCGGCTTTCAGACAGTGAAAGGGGTTGGCGAATTCAGGCATGGTCGGCTCCTTTGAGCGGCTTCAGGTTTGCGCGGTCGCTCCCCCTTAGCACACACGGCGGGCCTTTTCAGCCGAAATGTCGTCCCCCGGCCGGTTCAGGCCGTTTTGTCGGCCTCGCGCGGCGTCTTCCGGGCCAGGAGCGCCTGGAGCTTGGCCTGCACCTGATCAAGCTCGACGGGCTTTGACAGGTAGTCGTCCATGCCCGCGGCCAGGAAGCGCTCGCGGTCGCCTTCCATGGCGTAGGCGGTCAGGGCCACGATGGGGACGTCCGCCGGCAGGCCGCCGCCCTGGCGGATGAGCCGGGTGGCCTCCAGGCCGTCCATGACCGGCATCTGCACGTCCATGAAGACCAGGTCGAACCGCTCCCGGCGCAGGGCGTCCAGGGCCTGGCGGCCGGTCTCCACGGCCTGCACCCTGTGGCCGGCGGATTCGAGGAAGTAGGTCATGACCAGCTGGTTGACCTTGGAGTCCTCGGCCAGGAGGATGCGCAAGGGGCGGACTTCCCTGGCGGCCGGCGCCGGAGCCGCGGCCGGAGCCCTGGCCTGGGATGGGGCTTCGGGCAGGTCGGAGGTGAAGGAGAAGGTGCTGCCCCGGCCCTCGCCGCTCTCGACCCAGATCACCCCGCCCATGAGCTTGACCAGCTGCTTGCTGATGTACAGGCCGAGGCCGGTGCCGGCGAACTGCTTGGAGACGGAGCTGTCGAGCTGCTTGAACTTGCGGAAGAGGCGGTCGGCCTTTTTCCGGGGGATGCCGATGCCGGTGTCCTTGACGCTGAACATGACCGTTCCCGGCAGGTCGTCCGGCGCCGGCCGGGCGAGCAGGGCGACCTCCCCGGACGGGGTGAACTTGATGGCGTTGCTGAGGAGATTGGTCAGGACCTGGGTCAGGCGGAAGGGATCGCCGTGCAGGATCTCGGGCACGCCGGGGGCGATGTCGGTCCAGAGGTGCAGGCCCTTGGCCTCGGCGGCGTGCTCGAAGAGCCCGGTGAGCTTGGCGAAGACCTGGGCCGGGCGGAAATTCTCGGGCTTCAGGGCCAGCCGGCCGGCCTCGATGCGCGAGATGTCCAGGATGTCGTTGATGATCTCGAGCAGGCTTCGGCCCGCGCCCTGGAGCTTGGCCAGGATGTCTCTTTCGTCCGGACCCAGGGGGCGCATGGCCAGGACCTCGGCCAGGCCGATGATGCCGGACAGCGGCGTGCGGATCTCGTGGCTCATGTTGGCCAGAAACTCGCTCTTCACCCGGCTGGCCTTCTGGGCCGCCTCCTTGGCTCGGCGCAGGTTTTCCTCCAGCAGCTTGCGTTCGGTCACGTCCTGGGTCGTGCCGAAGCCGCCGAGGAGCGTGCCCTCCCGGTCGAACTCCAGCTCCGCCTTCTCGCGCACCCATTTCACCTCGCCGCCGGCGACGATGCGGTGCTCGATGTCGTAGGGCTCGCCCGCGAGGGCAGCCGACCAGCGCTCGTGCACGTATGGCCGATCCTCGGGGTGGGCGCAGGCCAGGAACAGCTCGTAGGTCATGGGTGTGCCCTTGGGCACGCCGAATATCCGGTGGTTCTCGTCGGACCAGGTCAGCTCGTTGGCGTGCACGTCGAGACGCCAGCTGCCGACCCGGGCCACGGCCTGGGCGCGGCTCAAGTCCTTGCGGCTGATCCTCAGTGCGTCCGCGGCCTGGGCCTGGTCGATGATGTCCGCGGCCTGCTTGGCCAGGAGATCCATGAGCTGCAAGGTCCGCTCATCGGACCGGTGCGTCGTTCGGTAATGCGTGGACAGCATGCCGATCGGCTGGCCGGAGCGGCCGGCCAGCGGCGTGGACTCGACAGCACGCACGCCGGCGGCCAGCTGGACGTCGAGGGCGGGCTTGCCGGCGAAGATGTGGCTTCGGGCCACGTCCTCGACGATCTGGCGCTTTCCCTGCGCGAGCGCCGTGCCGCAGGACCCTTCCCCTTCAAGGACGCTGTTCCAGAAATCGAGGTAGGCCTGATCGAAGCCGCGCTGGGCCACGATCCTGAGGCAGCCGGAGCGCGGATCGACCAGCTGGAGGTTGCCCATGTCGGCCCCGGCAATGGCCATCGCCGCTTCGACGATCTCCCCCAGCACGGCCGGCATGTTGCCCTCGCGCACGTACAGGGCGCCGACCTCGTGCAGCCTGGTCATGGCCGTGAGGTCCGAGGCCAGGCGGTCCCTGGCCTCGGTCAGGGCTTCTTCGGCCTCCTTCCTCCCGGTCACGTCCTCGATCAGGCCGGCGTAGCGGGCCGGTCTTTCGACCCCCTCCACCTGATTGACCCGGTCGTGGACCCAGCGCACGGCCCCGTCGGGGCGGATGATGCGGAACTCCATGTCGAAGCGACCGCTGTCCTTGAAGGCTGCGATCCCGGCCTTCACCCGGGCCAGGTCGTCCTTGTGCACCAGCTCGAGCCAGGAGTCGGGATCGGCATAGAGGCTGGCCGTGCTCCGGCCGAAGAGGTCCGCGTAGGCCGGGCTGACGTAGAGCACCCGGGACTGCTCGTCCATGAGCCAGAAGACCTCGCGGATGCCGGTGACGAGCTGGCGGAAGACGGCCTCGCTCTCGGCCAGCCGCCGCTCGGAATGTTTGCGCTGGGTGATGTCGGTCAGGGCCATGCGGCAGCTCATCCGGTCCTGGCCGCCGGACACGCACAGGCTGTCGGCCCGGACCTGGACCTCGCGCCCGTCCGCAAGGGCCAGGCCAAGCTCGCAGCTATCCGGCCGGCCGTTTTCGAGGATCTTTTTCAGGTGCAGATAGAAATCCGGGGCCGAGGCCCGGGCCACGTGGCGGGTGAAGGGAGCGCCCCGGAGCTGGTCGGCCGTCTGTCCGAGGAAGGCCTGGGCCGTCTCGTTGGCCTCGCGGACGAGGCCTTTTTCATCCAGGGTCAGGTAGCCCACCGGGGCCCGGTGGTAGAGGTCGGCGTAGCGGTCGCGGGCCTCTGCCAGCTCGGTCTTGGTCTGGCGCAGCTCATCGTTCTGGGCTTCCAGTTCGGCCTGGTGGACGCCGAGCTCGTGAAGCAGGGTGGAGACCTCCTTGCCAGCGAAGCCGGCAGGATCGAAGGGCTTGCCCCCGGCCACTTCGCGGGCCAGGAGGGCCAGCCGCTCCCGGATGCTCTCGCCGCGCCTGGAATCGGCCATCGAAGTTCTCCTACGGGTCCTGAACTACCTGGTGCATGCTCATGAGGATATTCTTCACTCCGCACCCGTTCGCAGAGTCGGGGGCTCAGTCCGGCTTCGTGTACGACAACGCATAGTCTCCCCACCTTGTACTGTTCCGGAATAATTTTAGGCAACAACTTTCTGGGTTCGGAGATATGACGGTGCATGAATCAACTGGAAAGTGCTTCAGCCCGATGCCGCATCTTCAGAGCGGCCGGGTGTGATGCCGGCCTCGGGATTGACCGGCCTCTTGAAGAAGGGGGACCCAGGATATCCCTGCCGGGAAAATCACGAAGGCTGCCATGAGGTGGGAGAGGAGGCCGGGCCGTGTGCGCTACCATATGGCCGCAACAGTGAGCCAACCCGGACCGCCTTGGAAATGGACAGCCGCAAGGTGAGTACACGGCAAGGGTTCGGAGAGGACGAGGGGGGCTTCGACCGGCACGCCGCTCCGACGATCCCTGTCCCTCGTCGATTGCCTTTCGGATTTTTTCCGATCGGCCATCGGGATCCACGGCCCCCGTGAGGGACATGATCCGTCCTTGTCACCCAAGCTGAAAGTCGAAGCCCCGTGGCGTGAAGAACGCCACGGGGCTTCGACTTTCAGACTGCGGGGTCGAGGGGGATCATCCCCCTCGTGGGGTCCAGGGGCAAAGCCCCTGGCCGCCGGAGGCCGCCTCCCTACTAGGCGCGGCCCTTGGCCTCGTCCCAGAGGGCGTTCTGCTCCTCGAGGCTCAGGTCGGGCAGGCTGAGGCCCCGGCCGCGGGCCAAGTCTTCCATCAGCCGGTAGCGGGCCAGGAATTTCAGGTTGGCGGCTTCCAGGGCGGCGTTGGCCTTGACGCCCAGGCGCCGGCCGATTTCGACCAGGGTGAAGAGGTAGTCGCCGAACTCTTCGCTCACGCGGTCCTGGTCGCCGCTGGCCACGGCTTCGTCGAGCTCCTGCTTCTCGGCCGCGAGCTGGGTCCGGGCGGCGTCGTCTGACGGCCAGGTGAAGCCGGTGCGGGCGGCCTTGGAGTGGATGCGGTAGGCTTTGAGCAGCGGCGGCAGGCCGCGGGGCAGACTGTCGAAGAGGCGGGGGGCGGTGTCGCCCGCGGTTTTCTCCTCGCGCTTGATGCGCTCCCAGTTGCGCAGGAGCTCGTCCTGGTCGGCGAGGGTGACGTCGGCGAAGACGTGGGGGTGGCGGCGGATCATCTTGGCCGCGTTGGCCTCGAGCACGTCGGCCAGGGTGAAGTCGCCGCGGCGCGCAAACAGCTCGGCCAGGAAGAAGAGCAGGAACATGACGTCGCCGATCTCCTCGGCGCTGGCCGGGGCGTCGCCTGCGCGGATGGCCTCGGTCAGCTCGAAGGCCTCCTCGATGACGTAGTCGCAGAGGCTTTCCGGGGTCTGCTTGCGGTCCCAGGGGCAGCCCTCGGGGGAGAGCAGGGTGCGGATGACCTCGATGACCGAAGAAAAGGCCGTGGCCTGATCCATGGACTGGCTCCTCGGGGAAGAAGGATTGAAACGCGGCCGGGCGTCAGATGGTGGGCGGCTCGGTCAGGTCCAGGCTGCGCCGGTTCTGTTCCAGGCCCTGGCGGTAGGCCTCGGCCAGGTCCGCGGGCAGGAAGCGCTCGACCAGGGCGGCGATCTTGGCCACGTGGGGGGCCAGGGTGGAGGTCTTCAGGCGCGGGCCCTGGAGGGCGAAGGCGGTCAGGGCGATGAACAGGATGGCGCAGAAGAGCGCGCCCTTGCTGAAGCCGAGCATGCCGCCCAGGGCGTGGCTGCCCCAGCCCGGGGGCTTGGGCCGGATGATGGCCGTGGCCACGCGCAGGACGAGCCAGCCGGCGAGCATGGTCGCCAGAAGGATGGCCAGGTAGGCGGCGAAGGAGGCCTGGCCGGGGCTGTCGAAGTAGGCGGTGGCGGTCTCGGCCAGGCCCTGGTGCCAGGCGTTGGCCAGGGCGAAGCCGGCGGCCAGGGCGATGATGGACGACAGCTCCCGGCCGATGCCGCGCACGAAGCCCACGCTGCAACTGACAGCCAGGATGGCGGCGAAGATCAGGTCGATGCTATTCATTGGCAGCTCGCGGAGCTTGAGGGGGGCGTTTTTCGCGGGTCGGGCCGGGGCCACGGAGTGCGTCGTACCAAATACCGGCGGAAAAATGAAGGGCTGATTGCCGTAGAAAGCGTTGCGGGATTCGAGGTCTGCGCATACCCCCCGAGGGAATGAGCGCTTCACGGCCCGGAATCGACCGTTTACCGAAAAATGTGGCCCGCCCGGTTCCACCGGCCGTCGTTTCGCGCTAGAGAGGAGACGATCGCCGGGTTACGCGAGCCTGCCGGCGGCCGCGCCGAGTCCGGGCGCGGTTTCATCCGCATTCCGAAAAACGCATGAAAACCAGGAGAGTGGCCTTAATGAGCACGGACAACATCGAAAGCATGATGCACGAGCAGAGGCTTTTTGAGCCGCCGGCGAAAGGGCGGGACCGGGCCTTCGTCAAGAGCCTGGACGACTACAAGGCGGCCTACGCGCGCTCGATCAACGATCCCGACGGCTTCTGGGGCGAGCGGGCGAAAGAGCTTCTGACCTGGTTTTCGCCCTGGAAGAAGGTACTCGACTACGATTTCAACAAGCCCGAGATCAAGTGGTTCGCGGGCGGCACGCTGAACGTGGCCCACAACTGCCTCGACCGGCATCTCGCGGAGCGCGGCAACAAGGCCGCCCTCATCTGGCAGGGCGAGAAGGACGAGGCGGTCAAGGTCTACACCTACCAGATGCTGCACCGCGAGGTGGTGCGTTTCGCCAACGTGCTGAAAAAACTCGGGGTGAAGAAGGGCGACCGGGTCTCCATCTACCTGCCCATGGTGCCGGAGCTGGCCATCGCCATGCTGGCCTGCGCGCGCATCGGTGCCCCGCATTCCATCGTTTTCGCCGGCTTCTCGGCCCATTCCCTGCGCGACCGCATCAACGACTGCCAGGCCAAGGTCCACATCACCGGCACGGCGGTCAACCGCGCCGGCAAGGTCATCCCGCTCAAGCCCAACAGCGACGAGGCCCTCAAGGAGTGCCCCACGGTCGAGCGCTGCATCGTGGTCGCCAGTGCGGCCTACGAGCCGAAGATGGTCGAGGGCCGGGACACCTGGTGGCACGACGAGATGGCCGCCGACGACCTGAACCATCCCTGCCCGCCCGAGCCCATGGACGCAGAAGACGTGCTCTTCATCCTCTACACCTCCGGCTCCACCGGCAAGCCCAAGGGCGTCTTCCACACCACCGGCGGCTACCTGACCTATGCCGCCCACACCTGCCAGTGGGTCTTCGACCTGCATGACGACGACGTCCACTGGTGCACCGCGGACATCGGCTGGGTCACCGGCCATTCCTACATCGTCTACGGCCCGCTGGCCATCGGCGCGACCTCGCTCATGTTCGAGGGCGTGCCCTCCTGGCCGCACCCGGACCGCTTCTGGCAGCTGTGCGAGAAGTACCGGGTCTCGGTCTTCTACACCGCGCCCACGGTCATCCGGGCGCTGATGCGCGAAGGCGCGCAGTGGACCAGGAAGCACGACCTGTCGTCCTTGCGCATCCTCGGCTCGGTGGGCGAGCCCATCAACCCCGAGGCCTGGATGTGGTACCACGAGAACATCGGCCAGGGGAAAATCCCGGTGGTCGACACCTGGTGGCAGACCGAGACCGGCGGCCACCTCATCTCGCCCCTGCCCTACGCCACGCCGCTCAAACCCGGCTCGGCCACCCTGCCGCTGCCGGGCATCGACGCGGCCATCGTGGACATGCACGGCAAGGAGCTCGGCCCCAACGAGGGCGGCTTCCTGGTCATCAGGAAGCCCTGGCCGGGCATGCTGCGCGGCGTCTGGGGCGACCCGGAGCGCTTCAAGAAGCAGTATTTCAACAGTTTCCCGGGCATGTACGAGTCCGGCGACGGCGCCCGCAAGGACGAGGACGGCTATTTCTGGATCATGGGCCGGGTGGACGACGTGGTCAACGTCTCCGGCCACCGCATGGGCACGGCCGAGATCGAGTCGGCCCTGGTGGCCCATCCGGCCGTGGCCGAGGCCGCGGTGGTCGGCATGCCCCACGACGTCAAGGGCCAGGCGATCTACGCCTACGTCACCCTGAAGGAGGGCGTGGACGAGTCCGAGGCGCTCCTGAAGGAGCTGAAAGCCCACGTGCGCGGGGAGATCGGGCCCATCGCCCAGCCCGACGCCATCCAGTTCGCCCCGGGCCTGCCCAAGACCCGAAGCGGCAAGATCATGCGCCGGGTGCTGCGCAAGATCGTCCACGGCGAGGCCGACCAGCTCGGCGACACCTCGACCCTGGCCGACCCGACCGTGGTCGTGGACCTGATCGAGGGCTGGAAGAAGATCATGCACAAGTAGGCCGGAGACGATCATCCGGTCTGGAACGAGACGCCGGACGGCAGCCGCCGTCCGGCGTCTTTGCGTGCGGCCGGGCGCCTTGCGGCTGGCCTTCGAATGCCGGACGCGATACGGCAGGCAAAACATGCGGAGGCCCGGTGCATACGCTCTCGCCAGTGCTGCTTGCCTACGTCGCCGTCTCGGTCTTCCTCGCCGGCATTGTCCGGGGGGCGACGGGATTCGGCTTCTCCATGATCATGATCGTCCTGCTTACGCTGGTCTACGCACCGGCCGAGGTCGTGCCGGTGATCCTGCTGTGGGAAGTGCTGGCCAGCGTCGGCCACCTGCCCTTCGTCTACCGGCAGGTGGACTGGAAATCCCTGCGCTGGCTGGCCCTTGGCGTCCTGGCCGGCACGCCGGTGGGCGTCAATTTCCTGGTCAACGTCCCCCCCGAGCCCATGCGGATCGTAATCAACGCGGTGGTCCTCGCCCTCACCGCCATGCTCTTTTGGGGTTTCTACCCCAGGAAAAGCCCGACACCGGGCGGGACCATCGGCATCGGAGTCCTTTCCGGGGTCATCAACGGCGCCTCGGCCAACGGCGGGCCGCCGGTCATCCTCTTCTTCCTTTCCAGCCCGGCGGGCTCCGCCGTGGGACGGGCCTCGCTCATCGTGTTCTTCCTGTTCACGGACGTGTTCGCGTCGTTCTTCTACTGGCAGAAAGGGATGATCGACGGGAACACGCTGTATTTCACGGCCGTCTTCCTCCTGCCCCTGGGCCTCGGCATGCTCGCCGGCAGCAGGCTGTTCGCCGCGATAGACGAAAAGCGGTTCAACGCCGCCGTTCTTTGCCTGTTGATGGCCATTTCAGTGATCGCGCTCGTCCGGTCCTTCCTGGCGGCCTAGCCCGCGCCCATGGCCCTCTGCATCACCTGCGCGACGTCCGGGGCGAATGGAGGGAGAAAGAGCCGGTGAGGAGGGAAGCGGGAGTGGTTGGCGGCGAACACAGCCAGCCGCTTGACAATGGTAACATTTTGGTTACCATATGCCATGAGCATCACGGTGCGCGAATATCTCGACTCTGATGAGAAGTCGCCGTTTGCCATCTGGTTTGAAAAGCTGAACGCCCTGGCTGCAGCCAAGGTCGCCACGGCCCTGTACCGTTTGGAACAAGGGAATTTTTCGAACGTCGAGGGGGTCGGAAGCGGAGTTTACGAGTATAAAATACATTTCGGTCCCGGCTACAGAGTCTATTTCGGCAAAGATGGTGACAAAATCGTCATCCTGCTTGGCGGTGGCTCCAAGAAGAAACAGAGAGCGGACATTGCCGCTGCCATATCATGCTGGCACGATTACAAACTGAGAAAGCACTAAGGAGGGACATCATGGCCCTTACAAGAGAATTTCGAAAGACTCTCCTGGGTCGCGCCCGGCATGACGCGGAATTCCGGCGGGCCATGCTCAAGGAAGGCATCGACGCCATGCTCGCCGGAGACCTGGTCACGGGCAAGGCGATCTTGCGCGACTACATCAATTCCGCTGTCGGATTCGCCAGCCTCTCGGAGGCCACGAACATACCGGCGAAGAGCCTCATGCGCATGCTCGGCCCCAAGGGAAATCCGCGCGCGGACAACCTGTTCCGGATCATCCATCACCTCCAGGCGCGCGAAGGCATCCATCTCGGCGTCGGGCCGTGCTGAGCATCCTATCCTTGGTGGCAGCCTGCCTGGGGAGAAGAATGTGCCGGTGAGGAGGGAAGAGCGGCGGGCATGCCCGCGCCGGCAGGTGCGGTCATGGGGCCCGGCGGATCGGGGGCGCCTCGGAGCATCCACCTGATATCTCTACACGGGCGCGTACCGACCCGGCAGGCCCGCCAGGGCCGGAGCCGCACGCCACGTCCCAAGCTTTACCTTTTCATGGCCTCTTCATCTTCAATGATTTTCGCCGGCGGCGGGTCCCTCGCGGGGCTCGCCGCTTTTCTCACCCCTCAGCTCGCGGTCGTAGAGCACCGCGGGCACGGCGAAGAGCACGTAGGGCAGGTACATGAGCCCGAGCTGGAGCAGGTTCGGCCGGCCGGTCGTCGGCAGGCCGAAGAGGTCGCCGAAGCCGTAGACCAGGACCGAGGCGGCGCCGAGCATCAGCGTGGCCGAGGCCGTGCCGGCCCAGAAGCCCGGGGTGCGCCAGCGCTTGCGCCAGCCGAGGCCCACGGCCGCAGCCAGGCAGACGGCGAAGAGCACGATCTCGGCCAGATTGACCGCGGCCCGCAGGGACTCGTCGGTGTGTAGCAGGGAAAAGCCGCTGACGGCCAGTCGCGACAGGTACAAAACGGCGAGCAGGATGGCGTAGAGCTTCACGAAGGACCTCCGGCGGGCTGAAACGTCCAGGATGGCCTATCCTTACGCCGCTCGCGGCCGCCGGGACAAGGGCTTCGGCCCTGTTCTCGGCGAGCGGCGGGCAGGGCCGGTGGACGGCGGCGGCTTCGTGGTCTGCGGCGGTGCGCCGCGAGAAAGCCGTGCCGGCACAGCCTTTCCCTTTGTTCACGGGCCGTTTCGGCCGTTCACCGAAAATGAGCTGCGCCCTGTGCGCGACCCGGAGTAAAGCCGAACCTGGGTGGCAAGGCTGCGCGGATCGTCCGATAGGCCAGGCCTCCCACCAACCGCCCGAGGGCAGGGGAGACACTCCATGGCCACCAACGAACGCCTGAAGGAGTACTGGCGCAGGAATCTTCGGCTCATGCTCGGCCTTCTGGCCGTATGGGCCCTGGTCGGCTTCGGCTTCAGCATGCTCTTCGCCGACGCCCTGAACGCCATATACCTGGGCGGCTTCCCCCTGGGCTTCTGGTTCGCCCAGCAGGGCTCCATCTACGTCTTCGTCGTGCTCATCTTCATCTACGTCTGGCGCATGCAGAAGCTCGACAGGGAATTTGACGTCCACGAATAGGCGCGAGCCTCGACCAACCGCCAGAGCACATACAAGGAGTCGCCCATGTCCATCATGACCTGGACCTATATCATGGTCGGAGTGACCTTCACCATCTACCTGAGCATCGCCTGGATGTCGCGGGTGAAGGACACCAAAGGCTTCTATGTGGCCGGCGGCGGCGTGCCGGCCCTGGCCAACGGCATGGCCACCGGCGCCGACTGGATGAGCGCCGCCTCGTTCATCTCCATGGCCGGCATGATCTCGTTCCTCGGCTACGCCGGCTGCATGTACCTCATGGGCTGGACCGGGGGCTACGTGCTCCTGGCCCTGTTCCTCGCCCCCTACCTGCGCAAGTTCGGCAAGTTCACCGTGCCCGACTTCGTCGGCGACCGCTATTATTCTTCCACCGCCCGGGTCGTGGCCCTCATCTGCGCCATCTTCGTCTCGCTGACCTACGTGGCCGGCCAGATGCGCGGCGTGGGCATCGTCTTCTCGCGCTTCCTGGAGGTCCCGGTCAACACCGGCGTGATCATCGGCATGGTCATCGTCTTCATCTACGCCGGCCTCGGCGGCATGAAGGGCATCACCTGGACCCAGGTCGCCCAGTACGTGGTGCTCATCCTGGCCTACCTCATCCCGGCCGTGGCCATCTCGGCCAAGGTCACCGGCGTGGCCATCCCCCAGCTCGGTTTCGGCTCGACCATCGCCTCGGGCGCCAACTCCGGCGCCTACCTCCTCGACACCCTGAACGGAATCGTCACCGACCTCGGCTTTACCGCCTATACCGACGTCGGCTCGGGCGGCAAATCGCTCCTCGACGTCTTCGCCATCACCATGTGCCTCATGGTCGGCACCGCCGGCCTGCCCCACGTCATCATCCGCTTCTACACCGTGCCCACGGTGCGCGCCGCGCGGCTCTCCGCCGGCTACGCGCTCCTGTTCATCGCCATCCTCTACACCACCGCCCCGGCCGTGGCCGCCTTCGCCCGCTTCAACATGATCGACACCATCAACAACGTGGCCTACGACAAGGCCCCGGGCTGGGTCAGGAACTGGGCCCAGACCGGGCTCATCGCCTGGCTGGACAAGGACGGCGACGGCGTCGTCAAGTATCGGGCCGGTGCGGCCTTCGCCGGCAAGCCGGAGTTCACCGGCCAGACCGGAAAGTGGGGCGAGCGCCTGCTGGCCAACAAGCCCACGGACAACCAGAACGAGCTCTACGTGGACAACGACATCATGGTGCTCGCCAACCCCGAGATCGCCGACCTGCCGCCCTGGGTCATCGCCCTGGTCGCGGCCGGCGGCCTGGCCGCGGCCCTGTCCACGGCCTCGGGTCTGCTCCTGGTCGTCGCCTCCTCCATTTCCCACGACCTCTACTACCGCATCATCAACCGCCATGCCTCGGAACGCGCCCGCCTGACGCTCGGCCGGATCATGATCGGCGTGGCCGTGCTCATCGCCGGCTACTTCGGCATCAATCCCCCCGGCTTCGTGGCCCAGGTCGTGGCCCTGGCCTTCGGCCTGGCCGCCGCCTCCTTCTTCCCGGTCATCGTGCTCGGCATCTTCTCCAAGCGCACCACCAAGGAGGGCGCCATCGCCGGCATGATCCTTGGCATCGGCTTCACCATGCTCTATATCATTCAAACCAAGTTCCTCGGCGTCCAACCCTGGTTCTTCGGCATCAGCCCCGAAGGCATCGGCACCGTCGGCATGGTCCTGAACTTCATCGCCACCCTGTCCATCTCCCGCGTCACCCCGCCGCCGCCGGCCGAGATCCAGGAAATGGTCGAGTCCATCCGTTTCCCCCGCGGCGCCGGCGCCGCTGTGGACCATTAGGGCGTAGATCCGGGGGCCGGCTGGCCTCCGGCGGCCAGGGGGCTTTGCCCCCTGGACCCCCACCAGGAGGGAATGCTTCCCTCCTGGACCTCCCCGGCTTTGCCGCGATGCAGCCCGGACTTCGCGTCCGGGCTGCATCGCGGCAAAGCCAGGGGGTCAAGGGGGGATTATCCCCCCTTGCGGGGTGCAGGGGCAGAGCCCCTGCCGGGGTCTGGGGCAGCGCCCCAGGAAGGACAAGCGATGAAGGATCCGCATCAGGTGTCGGCGGGGGTGGTGGTGGACTTTCTGTCCCGGACCCTGCCGTTTTCCGATCTCGACCGGGGGGTGCTCGAGGGCCTGGCCAGGGCCTGCACCATCGATTTCGTACCCAAGGGGGTGCGGTTCATGACCCAGGGGCAGACCAGGGTCGAGAGCCTGTATCTGGTGCAGTCGGGCGGGGTGAAGCTGTTTCTGACCGACGGCGAGGGCCAGGAGAGCCTGGTGGACTATCGCGGCGAGGGCGCGGCGGTGGGCGCGCTGGCGCTCATCCGCGGCAGCCCGGCCCACCTGAACGTGGAGACGGTGGAGGACACCTTCTTCTTCAAGATGGCGAAGAAGGCCTTCCTCGACCTGCTGGCGGAGCGGCCGGCGCTCAGCCAGTACTACATCAAGAGCTTCTCCGACGCCTACATCGCCAAGGCCTTCGAGGAGCTCCGGCGCCAGAAGATCAGGCCGCGCACGGACGCGAGCCTGCAGCTTTTCACCACGCCCGTGGCCGCGATCATCCGCCGCGCGCCGGTTTCGGTCTTCGAGGACGAGAACATCCGCCAGGCGGCCGGGGTCATGGCCGAGGAGCGGGTGGGCTCGCTCCTGGTCCAGGACCACGACAGGAAGGTCATCGGCATCGTCACGGACAAGGATTTCCGCTTCAAGGTCGTATCCCAGGGCCTCAACTACAACTGGCCGGTGGCCGAGGTCATGTCCAGCCCGGTGGAGACCATCGACGAGGGCATGAGCTGCTTCAACGCCCTGGTGACCATGATGAAGCGCCAGATCCACCACCTGGGCGTGACCCGCGAGGGCGCGATCATCGGCGTGGTGACCTCCAACGACATCCTGGTCCTGCAGGGCCATTCGCCGTTTGCGCTCTACAAGGAGATCGTCAGCGAGCGCCGGATCGAGGGGCTGTGCGCCCTGTCCGCCCGGGTGCCGATGACCGTGCGCGGGCTGATCGAGGAGGGAGCCAAGGCCAACAGCGTGAGCCGGATGATCGCGGTCCTGAACGACCTCATCCTGGAGCGCTTGCTCTCGCTCATGCAGGAGGAGCTGGGGCCGCCCCCGGTGGAGTTCTGCTGGCTTTTCCTGGGCAGCGAGGGGCGCATGGAGCAGACCTTCAAGACCGACCAGGACAACGCGCTCCTCTATGCCGCTCCCGAGAATCCGGAGCAGAGAACCAGGACCGAGAGCTACTTCACCGAGTTCGGCAAGCGGGCCATCGAGTATCTGGTGGCCTGCGGCTATCCGCGCTGCCCGGGGAACCTCATGGCCTCCAACCCCGACTGGCGCAAGTCGTATGCCGACTGGCAGGACTATTTCTTCGACCTGGTGCGCCGGCCCGAGCCGGAGCGGGTTTTGAAGGCCACGATCTTCTTCGATTTCCGTCCGGGTTACGGCCGCCTCGACCTGGGCGCGCGGCTGCGCGACGTGGTGTCCGCCGCGGCCAGGGGCAACCATGTCTTTTTGCGCTACCTGGCCCGGGACTGCCTGACCGTCCGTCCGCCCCTGTCGTTCTTCCGGAACATCATCGTGGAGAAGGACGGGGCGCACAAGAACAGGCTAGACCTGAAGCTCCGGGGCATCACGCCCTTCGTCGATTTCGCCCGGGTCACGAGCCTGGCCGAAGGGATCAAGGAGACCAACACCATGGCCCGGCTGGCCGGGGTGTACGAGGCCGGGGCGCTGTCGAAGGAGTTCTATTCCGAGATCCGCGAGGCCTACGGCTTCATCATGCAGGTCCGCCTGGTGCACCAGCTGAGGCAGATGGAGCAGGACCTGACGCCCGACAACTACCTGGACCCGGCAGAGCTGACCGAACTCGAAAAACGGACCCTGAAGGAGGCTTTCGGCGTGGTCGGGACCATGCAGTCGCTGCTCAAGGAAACCTACCGCCTGAACCTCTAGCCGGGGAGTGGACATGCTCGCAGCCCAGGATTTCCGCCAGACCCTGGCCCGCGTCCTCAGGCTCGCGCCGCGCCATCCGCTCATGGCCGCGAACCACGACGCATTCATGACCGTGGACCACGACCGGCCGCTGGAGGACTGCCGCTTCGTGGTCCTGGACACGGAGCTGACCGGGCTCGACGTGCGCCGGGACGAGATCGTGTCCATCGGCGCGGTGCGCATCGAGGGCATGGCCATCGCGGCCGGCGAGAGCTTCTACCGGCTCATCCAGCCCAAGGCCGGCCTGCCCAAGGCGAGCACGCTCATCCACCGCATCACTCCGGAGCAGGTCAAGGACCGGCCGCGGCTGCGGGCCGTGCTGCCGGCGCTCATCGAATTCGTGGACGGCTGCCTGATCGTCGGCCACCACGTGGGCCTGGACATGGGTTTCCTGAACCGGGCCTGCCGCACGGTTTATGGCGCGCCCCTGGCCAACCCCTGCCTGGACACCATGCGCATGGCCCAGATCTACCGCGCCCAGCAGTGGGAGAGCTCCTACGACCGCTACCAGGGCAACGTCAGCTTCGCGCTGCCCGACCTGGCCGCGGAGTTCGGCCTGCCGCGCTTCCCCCAGCACAACGCCCTGGCCGACGCCCTGCAGACCGCCTACCTCTTCCTCTACCTGGCCCGGAAGCTCTCCGGCGGCGGAGTGCGCACCCTGCGCGAGCTCTTCGAGGCCGGCCGCAGCTGGCGCTGGTATTTGTGAGAAGGGTGGATGGCTGACGAGACGGGATGAAAAAAGGGCCTGGCGCATCGGCGCCAGGCCCTTTCATGATTTTCCTTTCGCAGGCGCTCAGACCGCCACCCGGTGCACGCCGTCGATGGCGGCCAGGGTGGCCACCACGCCCGGGGTTGGCTTCTGGTGCACGACGTAGACCGTCTGCACGTCGCCGTCCAGGCGCCGGGAATTGTTCTCGCGGATGTTCACCCCGAGCTCGCCCAGGGCCGAGCCGAGCTTGCCGAACATGCCCGGCTTGTCCTCGTGGGTGACGAAGATGGTGTAGATGACCTGGCCTTCCTCCTCCACAGTCTCGCCGACGTTGACCGAGTTGGAGAAGTCGCCGCGCCTGAGGTAGTCGGTGACCACTTCGGCGATCTCCAGGCCCGTGCGGCGCTCGGCGTTCTTGGTCGAGGCGCCGAGGTGGGCCGAGAAGACCACGTTGTCGAGCTCGAGCAGCGGGCTGGTGAAAGGCTGGCCCTCGAGCTTGGGCTCGTTCTCGTAGGTGTCCAGGGCCGCGCCGGCGATGACGCCGTTCTGCAGTGCCGCGTACAGCGCCGCCTCGGACACGTTCTTGCCTCTCGAGGCGTTGATCAGGTAGGCGTCGGGCCGCATGAGGGCGAGCTCGCCCTCGCCGATGACCACGCCGCCCCCGCCGGTGTGCAGGCTGACGAATTGCGCGGCCTGCAGCACCTCGTCGACGGTCTCGAGGTATTCGACCTTGGTGTCGATGATCCGGTAGGGATCGTAGCCCACGACCTTCATGCCCAGGGCCACGGCCTTGGCGGCCACGGACTGGCCGATGCGGCCGCAGCCGATGAGGCCCAGCGTCTTGCCGGCCAGCTCGATGCCGCCGAAGCGCTTCTTGTGCCAGACCCCGCCTTTCAGCGTGGCGTGGGCCATGGGCAGCTTGCGGGCCACGGCGAACATGAGCCCGATGGTCAGCTCGGCCGCGGCGTTGGTGTTGCCGCTGGGCGCGAACTTGACGATGACCCCGCACTGCCGGGCCGCGATCAGGTCGATGTTGTCCACGCCCACCCCGCCGCGTCCGACGACCTTCAGCTTGCCGCCGTTCTGCGTGGCCGCGCGCAAAAGCTCCCCGGTGACCTTGGTCGCGCTGCGGATGATCAGCGCATCGAAGTCCCGAAGCTCGCCCAGGAGGTCGTCCGGGCTGCGCTTGTCCGTCTCCACCCGGAAGCCTTCCTTGTTGAGGAAGGCCACGGCCTCGTCCACCAGTCCGTCGTTGGCCAGGATGCGCATGGCGGGGGGTCCCCTTTGTGACGTCTAGAGGTGTTTCAGTGCCGCGCTCAGGTCGGTGAGGTAGGCGGCCAGCATGGCCGGGGTCAGGTCGCCCATGTGGCCGATGCGGAAGACCAGCGGCTTGCCTTCGCTCTCCAGCGCGGTGTTCAGCTTGGCATAGCCCGGGTCGAAGAGGTAGCCCTTGCCGCGCAGGACTTCTTTCAGCTTCTTCAACTGGTCCTGGGTCACGCCCGAGGGGACCTTGACCGAGGTCACGGTCGGCGAGCGGTAGCCCGAGGGGGCGAACAGCTTGAAGCCGTCCTGGTTCGCGGCCCAGTCGTGGACCTGGTCGCGCATGGCGGCGTGGCGCTTGAAGCGCGCCTCCAGGCCCTCGACGTTGACGATGTAGTCGAGCTGCACGGCCATCTGGTTGGCCAGCGTGGTGTTCGGCGTGGTCAGGGTCTGGTGCTTCTTGGCCCGGCCGAGCTGGGCCAGGATGTCGGAGGTGAAGCCGCGGTTCTGCACCTTCTCGGCCTTGGCCAGGGCTTCCGCCGAGACGAAGGCCAGGCCGAAGCCGGCCGGCAGGCCCAGCGCCTTCTGGGTGGAGGTTACGTACATGGCCGGGGCGGACTCATTGATGCGCGCGGGAGCGCCGCCGAAGATGGACACGCCGTCCACCAGGGGGAGCGCCCCGTGGGCTTTCACCAGGGCGCAGGCCCCGACGATGTCGTTGGTCACGCCGGTGGAGGTCTCGTTGTGGGTCAGGCTGACCGCGGCCGGCTTGTGGGCCTTCATGGCCGACTCGAGCTTGTCCAGGTCCATGGTTTGGCCGGGCTCGAATTTGAGCTGCACGGCCTTCTTGCCGTTGACCTGGGCCAGCTTGTGGTAGAGGTCGCCGAACGCACCCACGGAGGCGTTCAGCACGGTCTCGCCGTCGGCCACCAGGGAGCGGATGCTAGCCTCCATGGCGTTGGTGCCCGAGCCGTTGAAGATGATCAGCTCGTAGTCCGCGCCCACGCCGGCGATCTTCTTCAGATCGGCGAAGATCGGGCAGAAGCGCTTCTCGTTCTCCTTGTCGCGGTGGCCGAACTCGGGCAGCAGCCCGGCCTGTCTGACCTCGGGCCTCAGGTAGGTCGGTCCGGTGATGAACAGGGTCAGGTTTGCGAAATCGGCGGTATTCATATCGTGGCCTCGCTTGCAGGGTCTTTTTTCGAAAGTGCGGCCGGGGCCGGCGCGCATCGCCCTCTCTAACTTGACTGCTGCTGGCTGTCCAGGCCGCGCAGTGCCTTCTTTTCGCCGCCCGGCGTGGATTTCCGGGGTCGGACGGATGAAAATGTCGCGCCGGCGACGGAAAGCCCGCGCCGCACTTGCCAGACGCGCCCCTCTGGCCTAGAAGGGCGCCACCCTGCCCGCGCGCGGGGACACACGTGAACAAGCCGCTCCTCCCGCCCGCACCGCCGTTTGCCAGCTACCTGCCCGCCCTCGGGCCGCTGGTCCTCATTTTCTTCCTGAACTTCACCTCGCGCATTCTCATCTCGCCGCTGGGCGTGCCCATCCAGAACGATCTGGGCGCGAGCGCCGCGGCCGTGGGCAGCCTTTTCTTCTATACGGCCATCGGCGCGGCGATCAGCATGATCTCTTCGAGCCTGGTCACCAGCCGCTTGAGCCACCGCCGGACGATCCTGCTCTCGACCTTCGCCCTGGCCGGGCCGCTCCTCTTCGCGGCCGGCAGCGACAGCGTCGGCGGGCTGGCCGCGTCCTGCTTCTGCCTGGGCCTCGTCGCCGGGGTCTACGTGCCCTCGGGCATGGCCCTGGTCACGACCATCGCCCCGCCGGCCCACTGGGGCAAGGCGCTGGCCGTGCACGAGCTGGCTCCCACCACCGGCTTCGTCCTGGCCCCGGTCCTGGCCGAGCTGGCCCTGGCCTTTTCCGGCTGGCGGCTCGTGCTGGTGATCCAGGCCGTCCTGACCACCGGCGCGGCCCTCATCTTCCTGGCCCGCGGCCGGGGAGGGGAGTTCACCGGCCGGGCTCCGGACCTGGCGCTCCTGTCGCGCGTCGTCCGCCGGCCGGCCTTCGCCATCCTGGTGCTGGTCATCGGCCTGGCCATGGGCGCGACCATGGCGCCCTACGGCATGCTGCCCCTCTACCTGGTCCACGAGCACGGCTACCTGCGCCCGCAAGCCAATCAGCTCCTGGCCCTGTCGCGCTTCTCGGGCGTGCCCATGGTCTTCCTGGCCGGTTTCCTGGCCGACCGCCTGGGCACCCGGACGACCATGGCCCTGTCGCTCGCGGCCATGGGCCTGCTGACCGTCGGCCTGGGGCTCGGCCGGGGCAACCTCCTGCTGGCCGCGGTCCTCCTGCAGCCATTGGTTTCGGTCTGCTTCTTCCCGGCCGGGTACGCGACCATCGCCCAGCTCTTTGAGCCCGAGCTCAGGAGCCTGGCCATGTCCCTGGTCTCGCCCCTGGCCGTGGCCATGGGCCTGGGGCTCATCCCGTATGGCATCGGCATTCTCGCCGACGCCGGCCATTTCTCCGCCGCCTTCGTCTCCCTCGGGATCGCCGTGCTGGCGAGCCTGGCGGTTCTCTCCCGCCTGGAGCGGCACACGCCGGCCCGACTTGACACGGAGCGATGCCGGAACTAACTTCCCAGCCTTTGAGACCACACCATAAGGAGTCGACATGGCCTACGATATCAAGCTCGTGAAGCTCATCAACGGTGACAACGTGCTCGGCAAGTGGAACGAGGCAGAGCACAAGCTGACCGATGTGGCCGTGCTCCAGACCGTGCCCACCCAGCAGGGCGTGCAGATGCTGCTCCTGCCCTTCGGCTATCCCTTCGAGAACGACATCAGCGGCGAGATCTCCCTCGATCACGTCATGTACATCTACAAGTCCTTCCCCGAGGAGCTGAAGACCAAGTATCTGGAGGCGACCACCAACCTGACCCTCAGCGCCTCCCCCGGCGACCTGCGCGGCCTGCGCAACCTGGGCGGCCCCCAGGGCTCGGGCAAGCTCGCCGACATTTCCCAGCTGCTGAAGAAGTAGCGTCCGGACACGCCATCCCGGGGCGGCCGCAGGGCCGCCCTTTTTTTCCACCGGTCAGCAAAACATGCGCGAGCTTCTGCCGCTTTTCGCCAAGCCGAGCCGCTACCTGGGCAGCGAATGGGGTGTGGTCCTGAAGGACCCCGCCACCGTGTCCGTGCGCCTGGCGCTGGCCTTCCCCGACCTCTACGAGGTGGGCATGTCCTACCTCGGCCAGAAGATCCTCTACGCCGCGGTCAACGCCCGGCCGCAGTATTGGGCCGAGCGGGCCTACGCCCCGGGCCGGGACGTCATCGCGCTCCTGCGCCAGCGCGGCCTGCCGCTGTGCACGCTGGAATCCGACACGCCGCTGGGCAGGCTCGACGCCGTCTCCTTCCACCTGACCCACGAGCTCTGCTACACCAACGTGCTGCTCATGCTCGATTTGGCCGGCATCCCGCTACGCGCCTGCGAGCGCGACGAGCGCCATCCGCTGGTCATCGCCGGCGGCGGCGCGGCCTTCAACGCCGAGCCCCTGGCCCCGTTCTTCGACCTCATGCAGCTCGGCGAGGGCGAGGAGTCCCTGCCGCGGCTGCTCGACCTCCTGGCCGGGCACAAGGCGAGAGGCGCCTCCCGCCGGGAGTTCCTGCTCGCGGCTGCGGCCCTGCCCGGGGTCTACGTGCCGGCCTTTTTCGAGGATGTCCGCCCGGGCCGCACGCCCCGGCCGCTCATCCCGGGCTACGAGCGGGTGGCCAAGGCCGTGGTCCCGGACCTGAACCGGGCCGTCATTCCCACGCGCCAGATCGTGCCCTTCGGGGGCGTAGTCCACGACCGCCTGATTCTGGAGATCGCCCGCGGCTGCACGCGTGGCTGCCGCTTCTGCCACGCCGGCATGGTCTACCGCCCGGTGCGCGAGCGCAAGCCCGAGGATCTGGCCCGCTTTATCGAGGAGGGGCTGGCGGCCACGGGCTTCGAGGAGCTCTCCTTCCTGTCCCTGTCCACCGGCGACTATTCGGCCCTGGAGGCCCTGTTCGACGCGAGCTTCTCGCGCTGCGCCGCGGAGCAGGTGGCCATCTCCCTGCCGTCCTTGCGCGTCGGCTCGGTCTCGGAGCGGCTCTACGGCCTCATGTCGCGCATCCGGCGCACCGGCGTGACCATCGCCCCGGAGGCCGGCAGCCAGCGCCTGCGCGACGTGATCAACAAGGGCGTGACCGAGGAGGGACTCCTCTCCCACGTGGCCATGCTCTTTGCCAAGGGCTGGAGCCAGGTCAAGCTCTACTTCATGATCGGCCTGCCGACCGAGACCGACGAGGACCTGGTCGCCATCTTCGAGCTGTGCAAGAAGGTCCTGGCCCAGGCCCCGCGGGGGCTTCGCCGCCTGCAGGTGTCCGCGGCCCTGGCCATCTTCATCCCCAAGCCCCACACCCCCTTCCAGTGGGAGGAGCAAGTATCCCTGGACGAGGCCCGGCGGCGCATCGACCTCCTGCGCGACCTCTTCCGCACGGATACGCGCCTGACGCTGCGCTGGCACGAGCCGCGCATGAGCTATCTCGAGGGCGTCTTCTCCCGGGCCGGCCGCGAGCTCTCCGGCGTGGTCGAGCGGGCCTACGTGAAGGGCGCCCTGTTCACCGCCTGGGAGGACCAGCTGGACCTGGACAAGTGGCTCGAGGCCCTGGCCGAGGAGGGCCTCGACGCGCAACACTACCTGGCCGCGCGCGATCCGGAGGCCGAGCTGCCCTGGGACCACCTCGACCCCGGCGTGGACAAGCGCTTCCTGCTCGCCGAGCGCGCCCGGGCCTACGCCGGAAAGATCAGCGCCGACTGCCGCTTCGAGGCCTGCCGGGCCTGCGGCGTCTGCGCCGTAGGGGACAGGCCCTCGCGCCTGCCCGAGGCCGCGGACTTGAAGCCGCAGGTGGTCTTCGCCCGCCGCGATCAGGAGGCGCAGAGGCCGGGAGAACAGGAAGAGCCGGTGAAGGAGGAGGGGGAGGCGCAGGCAGCGGTTCCTCCGTCCGGCCGCCAGCGGCCGCCCGAGACGCCCGAGGCCCTGGGGGTCAAGGCCGCGCATTATCGCCTGTGGTTTACGAAGACCGGCCCGGCCGCTTACCTCTCGACCCTCGAGGTCCAGAGCGTCTTCGAGCGCGCGCTGCGCAGAGCCGGGGTCAAGCCGGCCTTCTCCAAGGGTTTTCATCCCAAACCCCTCTTTTCCTTCGGCCCGGCCCTGCCCGTGGGCGTCTCGAGCCTGGCCGAATGGGTCAACCTCTTCACCCGGGAAGCGTATGCCCCCGAGGTGGCGCTCGAGCGCCTGGCGCCGCAGCTGCCCGAGGGCCTGGTCCTGACCCGGGTCGAGGCGCTGACCGAAGGCAAGCGCCAGGCCCAGGCCGTGCGCGAGGACTTCGTCCTGATCCATACGGGCGAGGAGGCGGGTCGCGAGGCCTTTCTGGACGCCTGGCGCCGCTTCGCCGCAACCGAGTCCTGGCCCTTCACCCGGATCAGCCAAAAGGGCGAGCGGACCCTGGACGCCCGGCCCTATTTCGCAGGCATCGAGGTGCAGGCGCCGGACCGCGTGCGCTTCTCCCTGGACTGGAGCCAGGGCTACGTAAGCCCGCTGGCCCTGGTCCAAGCCGTCACCCCGGGGCTCACGCTCCTCGACCTTCAGCTGACCAAGACCGCCCAGCACCTGGCCTAGCAAAGAAGGAGCCGAAATTCCCGGCCCTCCTTGCGCCGGCCCGCCAAGCCTGATAGGATTCGTGAAATCTCCTGCCCTGGAACCGAAGTCCGAGGCATGACACCCGCGAACCCGACAGAGGAGGTCCCCATGGCCGTTGATCCCAAGGCGCTGGCGGCGAAGATCCGCGAAATGTACCCCGAGATCGCCAAGTACAAGCTCGAGATGGACGTGAGCTTCGATGCGGCCAAGAAGGCCTGGCTGGTCAAGCTGGTCAAGGATTCCCACGAGCTTCTGACCCATGTGGAGGAGAAGGACGCCGAGGACTGCCTGAAGGGCGTGAAATGCGTCTATCTCGGCCACCAGATCGGCCAGTTCGTCCGCGTCTACTGCGAGGGCGGCCAGGGCGCCTGCGCGGTCTAGGCGCGGCAAATTCCCCGGAGTCGTGAAAAGCGAGGCCCGCCTCGCTTTTTTTTGCGCCCGCCCGCGGCGGTTGACAATCGGGGCAAGCGGGATACTTTCCAAAGGCTTGCAGCCGATATACATCCACGGAGCGCACCCATGTTGTCCCGAATCCTCATCCTGACAGGAATCCTCATGACCCTGACCCTGACCCTGCCGCTCGCCGCCTCCGCGGCCCGCGCCACCGACGCCCCGGCCCCGACCACCGCAATCGCGGCTCCGGCCGCCGCGCCCGCCCTGACCGTCCTCGAGAACGGCCTGTCCGTGCTCACCTGGCCCGACGACCGCTTCCCCCTGGCCTCGGTCCGGCTCTACGTCCACGCCGGCTCGAGCTACGAGGACCCCAAGCAGGCCGGGGTCAGCCACCTGCTCGAGCACATGGTCTTCAAGGGCACGGCCAAGCGTCCCGACGGCGGCCTGGCCAAGGAGATCGAGGCCGTGGGCGGCTACATCAACGCCGCCACCAGCTTCGACTACACCGTCTATTATGTCGACGTGCCCGACGAGCACTGGCGCCTGGGCCTCGATGTCATCCAGGACATGATCTACGGCTCGGTCTTCGACCCAGCGGACTTCGAGTCGGAGAAGAAGGTCGTCCTGTCCGAGCTCGAGCGCGGCGAGGACGACCCCGACAGCCTGCTGTTCAAGACCGTGCAGGAGATGAGCTTCCCGCGCACCTCCTACGGCTGGCCGATCATCGGCACGCGCGAGTCGGTCTCGAACCTGACCCGCGACGACCTGGTGGGCTACGTCAAGCGCCTCTACCAGCCGCAATCCATGCTGCTCGTGGTCGTCGGCCGGATCGATACGGCCAAGGTCATCGCCGAGGCCGAGGCCCTCTTCGGCCAGCTGAAGAACGACCGGCTCATCGAGCCGCCGAGCGTGTTCCCTCCGGCCGGCCTGGGCGGCAACCTGTCCTTCAAGGTCAAGGCCGGCAACTGGAACAAGGCCTACCTGAGCCTGGCCTTCCCGGCGCCGAGCCTGTCCTCGGAGAAGACCGCCGGGCTCGAGGTTCTGACCCAGCTCCTGGGCGGCGACAAGACCTCGCGGCTCTACCGGCGCTTCAAGTACAAGGAGCGCCTGGTGGACGAGATCTGGGCCGCCAACGTGAGCCTGCAGCGCGGCGGGCTGATCCTCATCCAGGCCACCCTGGACGCCGACAAGGTCCGTGACTTCCTGGCCGGCCTGTCCTCCGAGCTTTCCGGGCTCAAGGCCGCGGACTTCACGGCCGAGGAGCTCGACCGGGCCAAGCTGAACCTCGAGGACTCGCTCTTCCGGGCCAAGGAGACGCTCTCGGGGCTGGCCTCCAAGGTCGGCTACTTCCAATTCTTCGAGCACGGCCAGCAGGGCGAGGCCAACTATCTCTACACCCTGCGCCACATGGACGCGGAGCAGCTCGAGGACCTGATCAAGGGTTACCTGCGGCCCGAACGCCTGGCCGGCGTGCTGCTCCTGCCCGAGGGTGTGAACATCGAGCCCGCGGGGCTGGCCCACATCGTGACCGCGAACTGGCCGGTCGCTGCCGGGGCGGGCAAGGTCGCCGACGCCGGCGCGCGGGGCAAGACCGAGGTCGTGAAGCTGAAGACCGGCGACACCGTGGTGCTTTCGCCCGACACGACCCTGCCCTATGCCGCCCTGGCCCTGGCCTGGCCCGGAGGCGACGCCCTCCTGGGCGAAAAACGCCAGGGCCTGGCCGAGCTGACCTCGCGGGTCCTGACCCGGGGCACGGCAGGCCGCAGCGCCCCGGACATCCAGGATTTCCTCTCCGACCGGGCGGCAAGCCTCTCGGCCGGCGCCGCCCGCGACTCCTTCAGCCTGTCCGCCAAGTACCCGTCGCGCTTCGCGCCCGACATCCTGGCCCTGGCCCGCGAGGTCCTGGCCCAGCCGAGCTTTGCCGCCGAGGAGCTGGACCGGGCCAGAGAGGAGCAGATCGCGGACATCTCGCGGCGCGAGGACGAGCCCCTGGGCCTGGCCTTCCGCCGCGTCTTCCCCTTCCTTTATAGGAATTCCGGCTACGGCGTCCTGCACCTGGGTGAGCCCGACCAGGTCCGGGCGTTCAGCGCCGAGGAGCTCAAGGCCTTCTGGGCCGACCAGGCCGGCCGGCCGTTCGTGCTCTCGGTCTGCGGCGAGTTCGACCGGGCGCAGATCCTGGCTCTGGCCGAGGAGCTGGCGGCGAGCCTGCGCAAGGGGCAGAGTGCGGGCTTCGCCTACCCGCTGCCGGCCTGGGGCGAGGCGCACGACCTCAAGCTGTCCCTGCCCGGCCGCAATCAGACCCACATCCTGCGCATCTACCCGGTGCCGGGCCTGGACGACCCCGACGCCCCGGGCCTGGAGCTCCTGCGGGCCATCCTGGCCGGGCAGAGCGGGCTCCTGTTCAAGGACCTGCGCGACCGCCAGGGCCTGGGCTACACGGTCACGGCCATGCTCTGGCAGGCGCCCAGGACCGGTTTCATGGCCTTCTACATCGGCACCGCGCCCGAGACGGAAGAGAAGTCCCTGGCCGGATTCGACGCCGTGGCCGCGCGCCTGGCCGCCGAGCCCTTGCCCCAGGAGGAGCTGACCCGGGCCGCCAACCTCCTGCAGGGCGACTACTACCGCGACCACCAGAGCCTGGGCAGCCGGGCCGGCGAGGCCGCCTCGGTGCTGGTCAAGAACCTGGGTCTCGACTACAACGAGGCGCTCATCGCCAAGGCCCGGACCCTGACCCCGCAGGACGTGCAGGCACTGGCCGCCAAGTACCTGAAGAAGGACGGTTCCTATCTGGTCACGGTCCGGCCGTAAGAGGCCGGCAAAGGGAGAAGCTATGTTGCGCCTGCTCGCGCTGAGCTGTGTGCTGCTGGGCCTGGCCGCCAACGCCGCGGCCTTCGAGCGGAGCTTCGAGGCCGATCCGGCCTGCGCCTTCGTGGTCCGCGCCGACCGGGCCGCGTCGCCCGGCTGGGTGGAAGTCGTCTGCCAGAATCAGAGCGGACCGGAGCGCTTCTGGCGCTGCGTGAGCGCGGGCACGTCCGACGGCGCCTACGACTGCGCCAACCAGGACCGCTCGGACTCGGAGTCGGTGGCCCCGGACGGCGAGGGCCTGGAGTTCTTCGCCGACTTCTGCGACGAGCTCTGCGACTGCCGGCCCCAGAATCTGGGCCAGCCGGGCCACGAGGGCGGACTCAGGTACGAGACTCCGGAGGGGGATTAGCTCCGGGCGGCGTCCTTCAGGATCATCCGGGCGACGCTCAGGTCGTAGACCTTGGCCGGGTCAAAGCCCTTGCCGCTAAAGAGGCCCATGGCCGTCTTGATCGCGCCCCAGGGCACCCAATCGTGGTCCTCGAAGAGTTCGGGGTCGTCCTGGTTCCACAGCCGGAAGAAGACCTCGCCCCCTTGTTCCTTCACGTACACCCGGACCCGCTTGTTCTGCGGATTGGGGTAGTAGTAGAGCCCCTTGTCGTCCTGCATGGCGCCTCCGCGAGTTTCGTTCAGGCCCTGGTAGTGCCTTTGGCCCCTGGAATCAAGTCGCTTCCGGGGCGGCCTCGATGACTTCCATCGCGCGCCACAGCCCCCGCCGGTAGCGCCGCCAGAAGGCCCAGGCCAGGAGCGCCACGTACAGGGACACGCAGCTCCAGGCGAAATAGACGCCGGCGCCGAAGAGCTCGATGCCGACGGTCAGCGGCAGGATCATCACCGCCAGCGAGACCGCGAGCATGACTCGCATGACGTAGGCGATGTCGCCGGCCCCTTTCAGCGCCCCGAAAAAGATCAGGCAGGCCGCGTCGCACAGGCTGTAGACCGCGACAAAGCGCAGGAGCACCGTGCCCAGGGAGACGATGGGCGCGAACTGGGCCGGCTCCATGCCTCGGGGCTTGAACAGCCCGAGCAGCGCCTCCGGGGCGAGGACGAAGACGCAGCCGACCGCGGCCATGTAGAGGAGCGTCAGGTGCAGGGCGCTCACGGTCGCCTGGTGCGCCTCCTCGGGTTTCTTCGCGCCCATGGCCTGGCCGACCATGACGGAGACCCCCACCGAGAGGCCGATCATGGGCAAAAAGGCGAGCATGTTGATGGAGATGGCCATGTTCGTGGCCGCCAGCTGGGTCTCGCCCAGGCGGCCGATCATCAGCGAAAAGAAGGTGATGGCGAAGATGTCGAGGAAGAACTGTACCCCGCCGGGCAGGCCGAAGCGCACCAGCCGGCGCATGAGCGCGAGGTCCGGGCGGGCTCCGGAGCGCACGGCGTAGGCCGCCTCGTTGGCCCGGGTGAAGATGAGCCGGACGTAGATGACGCCGGCCACGACCCAGGCCGCGGCCGTGGCCAGGGCCGCGCCCCGGATGCCCATGGCCGGCAGGGGGCCGAGGCCGTTGATCAGGATGTAGTCCAGGGGGATGTTCAGGGCCGCGCCGAAGAGGTTCACGGCCATGACCACCCGGGTCAGCCCCCGGCCGGTGTAGAACGAGGCCAGGGCCTGCTCGATGATCGGCAGGCCGCCGGCTATGGTCATGATCCGGAAGTAGATGATTTCGAGTTGCCTGATCTCGGGCGGGTGGCCGGCCAGGGCGAAAATGGGCTCGGCCAGGAAGACCCCGGCCAGGATGAGCAGGACCCAGGCCGCCAGCGAGAAGTAGAGCCCCTGCCAGAGGGCGCAGCCGATGCGTTGCGGCCGGCCGGCGCCGGCGTACTGGGCGACGAAGACGCCGGTGAAGCTGACCGCGCCGAGGAAGAAGGAGACGAACAGGAAGGAGGCGATGCCCGCGGGCAGTGCCGCGGCGATGGCCGCCAGGGAATAGCGGCCGAGGAAGATGCGGTCGGTGAACTGCATGAGGGTCACCGAGCCCATGCTGACGATGAGCGGCAGGCTGACGGACAGGACGTCGCGGTAGCCGTTCCGGGATTTCCAACGGCGGAGCATGAGGTGTTTCTCGATATCGTGTTTTTGTTTTAGGCGGCGGCGGAACTAAACTACGTAGACCTGTCGTCGGGCACTGTCAAGGCCGGCCGCGGCCCGGACGGCGCCTCCCGGGGCTCCGCCGAGGTGGATTTGGGCGCAGAAATGGGCTAGTGGGGAAACCGATCCGTCATCGTCTGCAAGCCCCGGGGAGAAGCGCATGACCCACGCCCGCCTGCTCGTCCTCACACTGGCTCTCGCCGCCGCGCTCGGCTGCATGAGCCGCACCCTGCGCGAGGACGTCTTCGACGTCGCCAAGGTTCCCTTCGGCCAGCCGCTGGCCGCGCTGTCCGCGGTCTACGGCGGGGCGCTCAAACCACCGCCGGCGGAGAAGCTGGCCGGCTTCCAGCATCCGAGCTACCACCTGGCGGCCACGCTCCACGCCGTCAACTCCGGAACCACGCCCTACGACGTCTATTTCGTGGCCGACCGGGCCGACACCCTGCGCATGGTCATCATGCTGGCCAGGTCGAGCCATCCCTTGGACGGGGAGCGGGCGGAAGTGGAAAATATCCTGACCCGGCGCTACGGCGAACCCGTGGAGCGGCCCGAGCGCCTGAACCTGCCGGGGTTGACCATGGACCAGATCTTTTGGGCCGGGGAGAAGCTGAACGTGGTCGAGGCCTACGCCGCGCGCGAGGCCGCCGCAGCCGGCCATGGCGGCGAAGCCGACGGCCACGGCCAGCCCGAGGCCGGGGCGTCGGCGCCGAAATACGGCCTGTTCGTCATCTACGAGCTGCGCCCGGACGCCTAGGCCGGGCAGGCAAAATAACGGGCCAACGGAGCATTTGACCGGCGCGTATTTGCATCGTATAGCTACCGATTCCGGGCAACGGGTGGCCTGCATAACTGTCCCATCGGCCGCCGGCCCGGGCATACAGGACGAGCATGGTTTCTTTCTTCAATTTTTTCGGTGAGAAGGCGCTGCATTTCCTGGCCGAGCAGGGCCGGACCGTGCTCTTTGGCGCCAAGGCCTTCCTGCATCTCTTCACCGGCCGGCCGCAGATCGCCAAGACCCTCGAGCAGATGTATTACATCGGCGCGAAATCGCTCATGGTCATCCTGCTCGTCGGCCTGTTCACCGGCATGGTCCTGGGGCTCCAGGGCTACTACACCCTGGTCAAGTTCGGCTCCGAGGGGCTTCTTGGCGCGGCCGTGGCCTTAAGCCTCATCCGCGAGCTCGGGCCGGTGCTCACGGCGATCATGATCATCGCCCGGGCCGGCTCGTCCATGGCCGCGGAGCTGGGGGTCATGCGCATCTCGGAGCAGATCGACGCCCTGGACACCATGGATGTCGACCCCATCCGCTACCTGGTCACGCCGCGGATCATGGCCTCGGTCATCAGCTTCCCGCTGCTCACCGCCTTCTTCGACGTCCTCGGCATCGTCGGCGGCTACCTGACCGGCGTGCTCATGCTCGGCATCAACTCCGGCATCTTCTTCTACCGCATGGAAGCGAGCGTCGTGCTCGAGGACGTGACCGGCGGCTTCTACAAGTCCGTTGTCTTCGCCGTGCTGGTGGCGGTCATGTGCTGCTACCAGGGCTTCTACACGCATCTGCGCGCCCGCGGCTTCGGGGCCGTCGGGGTCAGCATCTCCACCACCGAGGCCGTTGTCCAGTCCTGCGTGCTGGTCCTCGTCTCCGACTACGTCCTGACCTCCTTCCTCATCTAGGACGACACAGGACGACACGCCCATGGCCGAACCCCTCATCGAGCTTCGCGACGTACACAAGGCCTTCGGGACCCGCCGGGTCCTGGACGGGGTCAACCTGCGCATCGAAAAAGGCCAGGTCACGACCATCATCGGCAAGTCGGGCGTGGGCAAGAGCGTGCTTTTGAAGCACATCATCGGCCTCATCCGGCCGGACTCCGGCGACATCTTCTTTTCCGGCCAGCGCCTGCGCGACATGAAGCGCAAGGAGCGCAAGGCCTTCAAGGCCAAGGTCAGCTACATGTTCCAGTCCAACGCCCTGTTCGACTCGCTGAACGTCTTCGACAACGTGGCCCTGCCCCTGAAGGAGAAGACCCGCCTGCCGAAGGAAGAAATCGAGCACCGGGTCATGGAGAAGATCACCAGCCTGGAGCTGCCGGCCGACGTGGTGCGAAAATACCCCTCGCAGCTCTCCGGCGGCATGCAGAAGCGCGTGGCCCTGGCCCGGGCCCTGGTCACCGACCCGGAGATCGTGCTCTTCGACGAGCCGACCACGGGCCTCGACCCCATCCGCAAGAACGCGGTCCTGTCCATGATCGCCCAGTACCAGCGCAAATTCGGCTTCACCGCGGTGCTGGTCAGCCACGACATCCCCGACGTCTTCTACGTCTCCAACCGCATCGCCATCATCGATGACGGCCGCATCCTCTTCGAGGGCACGCCGCTCGAGCTGGAGCAGAGCCACGAGGAAGTCGTCGAGGAGTTCCTGCACAGCTTGGACACCTTGAAGAACGAGCTCATCGGCCTGGATACCAGGGTGCGCCTGGAGAAGCGCTTCACCGAGGTCTCGGAGAATCCGCTGGTCAGCGAGCCCTACACCGTCATGCTGGTCACGGTGGAGGACCTGGAGAATATCAAGGAAGAGATCGGGCACCTAGCCGCGCAGTATGTCATCGAGGCCTTGTCCCAGGCCATCCGCAAGTATTTCGGCGCGTTCGGCTTCTCCGGGCGCTACAGCCAGGACAAGATCGTGACCATCCTGCCGCGCATGAAGGTGGCCGAAGCCCAGGACCTGAGCCGGAAGCTCGCCAAGGAGATCGAGGGCACGGACGTGCTCCACGGCACCCATTATCCGCGGATCTGCATCGAATTCACCATCGACGTGGGCTTCGCCCAGGGCGCTCCGGGCGACAGGCTGAAGGCCCTGGTCGATTGGGCGGCCGCGGAGCAGACGAATCTGGCCCACCTTGTTTGCGCCTCGTGAGGGAGTTTCGGAAATGAAGAAGTACACCATGGAAACCTGGGTCGGCATCTTCGTCGTCCTCTGCCTGGCCTGCGTCGCGTACCTGACCTTCAAGCTCGGCAAGGTCGAGTTCTTCGGCGAGGAGCAGAGCATCTACTACGCCCGCTTCAGCTCGGTCTCGGGCCTGCGCAAGGGCTCCAAGGTGGAGATGGCCGGGGTGGAGATCGGCAAGGTCCAGAACATCAAGCTGGACGAGAAGGACCTCCTGGCCCTGGTCGAGCTCACGGTCCAAAAGGACGTGCCCATCAGCGACGACGCCATCGCCGCGATCAAGACCGCCGGACTCATCGGCGACAAGTTCATCAAGATCACCCCGGGCGGCTCGGACGACATCCTCAAGTCCGGCCAGACCATCATCGAGACCCAGTCGGCCCTTGACATCGAGGACCTTATCAGCAAGTACGCTTTCGGTAGCGTCAAATAGCGCCCGTCCGCGGGAGCGCGAACCACGAGGACAGTTTCATGCAACGCAGCATCACGATCCCGGTTATGGCCCTCTTTTTGGCCCTGGTCCTGGCCCTGCCGGCCGTCGGCGCGGCCGTGCCCTCGCCGCTCGAGTCCATGAAGGGCAATGTCCAGAAGGTCATGGACGTGCTCAAGGACCCGGCCCTGAAGGCCGCGGACAAGCGCGACGAGCGGCGCAAGACCCTGCGCGGCCTGGCCGACCGGATCTTCGACTGGGTGGAGCTCTCCAAGCGCACCCTGGCCCGCAGTTGGAACGACCTGTCCGTGGACCAGAAGCGCGAGTTCGTGACGCTCTACGCCGATCTCCTGGAAAAGACCTACAGCGACCGCATCGAGTCCTACTCCGGCCAGGAGGTGGCTTTCACCAAGGAGACCATGCTCTCCGACGACAAGGCCGAGGTGAAGACCCTGGTCAAGAGCACGGACAAGACCATCCCCATCGACTACCGCCTGACGCTGGGCAAGGACGGCTGGCTGGTCTACGACGTGCAGGTCGAGGGCATCAGCCTGGTCCAGAACTACCGCAAGCAGTTCTCCGAGATCCTGGCCAGCAATCCGCCGGATAAAATGATTGAAATTCTCCGGGATAAAGTGAAACGTGGTGAAGTTGAAGCGTGGGCCCCGGATAGCGCCAAGTAGAACCTGAAAAGCCCGCACGCCCGGAGATGACCATGCAGCCAGCCCGCCTCGCCCAACTCGCCCTCGCCTGCCTCCTGGCCCTCTGCCTGGCCGCGGGCTGCGCCAAGAAGAACACCGCTCCCGAGACTCCGGCGACCCAGGCCGCGGCCCCGGCGAAGACGGCCGCGCCTGCGCCGGCAGCCGCTCCCGCCCCCGTGCCCACGCCCGGCGGCCTGGAGAACGTCCCGCCCTCCGACGCCGCCGGCGGCAAGACCTTCTTTACCGACGAGGAGCTGGCCTCGGAGTACGTGGCCGACGAGGACGGGACCGAGAAGCCCGTGGCGCCGCCGGTGGGCGACCCCATCGAGTCCTTCAACAGGGCCATGTTCGCGGTCAACGACAAGCTCTACATCTACGTCCTCGATCCCGTGGCCGACTTCTGGCAGACGGTCATCTGGTCCAACCTGCGCGTCGGCACGCGCAACTTCTTCTACAACCTGCGCTTCCCCCAGCGCTTCGTGAACAACCTGCTGCAGGGCAAGCTCCTCGGCGCCGGCCAAGAGACCGGCCGCTTCCTCCTGAACACCCTGTTCGGCTTCGGCGGCCTGCTGGAGCCCTCCCAGAAGTTCGGCGAGGACTTGAACCCCCCGCCCGAGGACCTGGGCCAGACCTTTGCCTCCTGGGGCATCGGCGACGGCTTCTACATCGTCTGGCCGGTGCTCGGCCCGTCCACGGCCCGCGACACCGTGGGCAGCGTGGGCGACGGCTTCCTCGACCCGGTCTACTACGTGAACCCCTGGTACGCCGCGGCCGGGATCAAGGCCGGCGAGAAGATCAACACCGGCTCGTTCTACGTCGGCGAGTACGAGCGCCTGAAGGCCCAGGCCGTGGATCCCTACGAGGCCTTCAAGGACGCCTACACCCAGAACCGGGCCAGCCAGATCGCGCGCTGACGCGGTCGGCGTCTGTTCCCCTGGGGTGCGCCCCGCGTGAGCCGAGGCGAACCAGCCATGCGCATGCTCGACCTGATCGAGGCCAAGCGGGACGGCCGCGAGCATGCCCCCGAAGAAGTGGCGGCCCTGGTCGACGGTTTCATGTCCGGCCGCATCCCCGACTACCAGGTCGCGGCCTGGCTCATGGCCGTCGTCTTCCGCGGCCTGACCCTGTCCGAGACTGCGGGACTCACCCGGGCCATGCGCGACTCCGGCCGGCAGCTCGCCTGGACCGGGCTCCCCGGCCCGCTGGTCGACAAGCACTCGACCGGCGGCGTGGCCGACTCCACAACGCTTCTGGTCGTGCCCGTCCTGGCCGCGCTCGGCCTGTACGTGCCCAAGCTCTCCGGCCGGGCCCTGGGCCACACCGGCGGCACCATCGACAAGCTCGAGGCCATCCCCGGCCTGTCCACGCGCATGACGCTGGCCGCCTTCGAGCGCCAGGTCCGCGGCAAAGGCCTGGCGGTCATGGCCCAGACCGAGGAGATCGCTCCGGCCGACGGCCGGCTTTACGCCTTGCGCGACGCCACGGCCACGGTCTCCGATGTCGGGCTTATCGCCGCCTCGATCCTGTCCAAGAAGCTGGCCGCCGGCGCCGAGGCCCTGATACTCGACGTCAAGACCGGCTCGGGCGCGTTCCTGCCCGACCCCGAGGCGGCCGAGCGCCTGGCCCGGACCATGATCAGCATCGGCAAGGCCTCGGGCCTCAAGGTCGCGGCACTGGTCACGGACATGTCCGCGCCCCTCGGCGCGTCCATAGGCAACGCCCTGGAAGTGGCCGAGGCGGCCGCCGTGCTGCGCGGCGAAGGTCTCCCGGCCAGCGCCCGCCTGCGCGCGCTCTCCCTGGAGCTCGCCGCCCGGCTCCACCACCTGGCCCTGCCCGACACCGACCTTTCCACCTCCCGGCAGCGCGCCGCCGCCACCCTCGCCGACGGCTCGGCCTTCGAGCGTCTCTCGGCCCTGGTCGCGGCCCAGGGCGGCGACGCCCGCGCCTTGGCCGATCCCGCCCGCCTGCCCCTGGCCCGCCTCGTCCAGGCTCTGCCAAGCCCCGGCGCCGGCTTCGTCGCCAGGCTCGACGCCCGGGACATCGGCCGGGCCGCAGTCCTGCTCGGAGCCGGCCGGGCGCACAAGGAAGACGCCGTCGACCCGGCCGTGGGCCTAGTCCTGCTCAAAGCCGTCGGCGAGTCCGTCGGTGCCGGCGAGCCCTGGGCCGTCATTCACGCCAGCGACGAACATCGCCTCAGCCTCGCCCAGCCTCTCTTCGAGCGCGCCCTGACCCTCTCCGAAACTCCTCCCCCGCCGCGTGAGCTCGTCCTGCGCGTCCTGCCTTAGGCCCTGGCCGGCCCGAACGCCAGCGGCAGCAGCTCGGCCACGCCCCTGGCCCGGCCCCAGGTGTTGGTCACCACCCAGGCCCGCGGCGCCAGCTCCGCCAGCCACTGCCGGCAGGCCCCGCACGGACTGGCCGCGGACTCACAGAGCTGCCCGTCCGGCCCGGGCCGCACGTCCAGGCACCACACCGCCACCCCCTCGACCGGCCCCGCGCCCTCGGCCACCGCCCGGGCCAAGGCCGCACGCTCGGCGCAAATGGTCAGCCCCAGGCTCGCGTTCTCCACGTTGACCCCGACGTAGACCTTGCCCAGAGCCAGCACCGCCGCCCCCACCCGGAACCCCGAATAGGGCGCGTAGGCCCGCTTCGCCGCCTGCCTGGCCGTCTCCAACAACCTGCGCTGCACCTCGTCCAGCTCCATGCGCATGGCATCCTCCGCCCCCTCGGTTTACGCCCAGGTCCGCGTCCTGTACACTGGGCTAATACTGCTGGGGCGCCGCTCCAGGCCTCCGGCGGCCAGGGGGCTTTGCCCCCTGGACCCCCACCAGGAGGGAATGCTTCCCTCCTGGACCTCCCCGGCTTTGCCGCGATGCAGCCCGGACACTAAAGTCCGGGCTGCATCGCGGCAAAGCTAGGGGGTCAAGGGGGGATTATCCCCCCTTGCGGGGTGCAGGGGCAGAGCCCCTGCCGGGGTCTGCGGCAGCGCCCCAGAAAAAAAGGAGAGCACATTGTCGCATGTGACGGTGATAGGCGCCGGCTTGGCCGGGGTGGAGTGTGCCTGGCAGTTGGCCAGGTATGGCCGGCGGGTGAGGCTGGTGGAGATGCGGCCGGGGCGGATGACGCCGGCGCACCGCAGTGGCGGGCTGGCGGAGCTGGTCTGCTCGAACAGTTTCCGCTCGGTGGAGCCGAGCATGGCCATCGGGCTGCTCAAAGAGGAGATGCGGCTGTCCGGGAGTCTGGTCATGGTTGCGGCCGAGGCCACGGCGCTGCCTGCGGGCAAGGCCCTGGCCGTGGACCGGGAGCGGTTCTCGGAGTGGATCGGCGCGGCGGTGGCCGGGCAGGAGCGTATCGAGCTGGTCCGGGCCGAGGTCACGGGGCTGGATGATCCGCTGCTGGAAGGGTCTGAGGCGGTGGTCGTGGCCGCGGGGCCGCTGGCCACGGACGAGCTGTCGGCGAGCCTGCGGGCGGCGGTGGGGGAGGGTGAGCTGTATTTTTACGATGCCATCGCGCCCATTGTCTCGGCCGAGTCGGTGGACATGGAGCGGGCCTACTGGGGCTCGCGCTACCGGCCCGAGGACGACGACTATCTCAATTGCCCGCTTGACGAGGAGGAGTACCGAGGGTTCGTGGCCGAGCTGATCGCGGCGCGCAAGGTACCCTGCCGGGAGTTCGAGAAGGAGATTCATTTCGAGGGCTGCCTGCCCATCGAGGAGATGGCCGAGCGCGGCGAGATGACGCTGGCCTTCGGGCCGATGAAGCCGGTGGGCCTGCCCGATCCGCGCACGGGGGCGGAGCCCTTTGCTGTGGTCCAGCTGCGGGCCGAGAACCGCGAGCGCACGGCCTTCAACCTGGTGGGCTTCCAGACCAAGCTGGCCTATCCGGAGCAGGAGCGGGTTTTCCGGCTCATCCCGGGGCTTCACCGGGCGGAGTTCCTGCGCCTGGGGTCGATCCACAGGAATACGTACGTGAACGCACCCAGGGTGCTCACCCCGCGGCTGGAGCTCAAGGCCCGGCCGGGGGTCTATCTGGCTGGCCAGATCACCGGGGTCGAGGGCTACCTCGAGTCCGCGGCCTGCGGGTTGTGGCTGGGCCTCAGCCTGGGCGCGGCGGGGCGGGGAGAGGAATTGAGCGTGCCGCCGGTTACGTCCGTGCTCGGGGCATTGCTCGGACATTTGCGCTGCGTGAGGCCGGACTTCCAGCCTTCCAACGCCAATTTCGGGCTCATGCCGGACTTGGGCCGCCGGGCGGGCAAGCGGCTGCGCAAGGAGCTCTATGCGGCGCGCGCCCGCGAGGCGTTTGCCGCCTGGTGGGCCGGGGCGCCGAGGCCGGAGTAGGGCGGGGTGGCCATCCTGCGACTGTTCAGCCGCCGGCCGGCGCTCAGGCGGGTTCGTCCAAGGGAGGGGGCGCCGCCTGAAGGCCCGTCCGAAATCCCGTCCGAAACCCAGTTCGAGACGCCGCCGCCGCCGGCCTGGGTCGAGGCCGCGCCGGAGGGGCATCGCTTCGAGGGCGTGGAGCCGCGGCCGCTCGCCCAGGCCGAGGACTGGTCCCTGGTCCTGACCGCCCGGGAGGTGCCCCACCGCGTGCGCCACGGCGCCGACGGCTGGCGGGTTGAGGTTCTGGCCGCCGACCGTTTCCGGGCCGAGGACGAGCTGACCCGCTACGTGCGCGAGAACCGGGGCTGGCGGAGGGTGTTCGCCGGCCGCAAAAGCTTTGCCAACAGCCGCTGGACGCTTCTGGCCCTGGGCTCGCTCCTGCTGGTCTATGCCCTGACCAACACCGTGCTGCCCGGGCTCAAGCTCTATCCCGGGCGCTGGTACGACCTGGGCGCGGCCGTCAGCGCGGACATCCTGGCCGGGGAGTGGTGGCGGGCGGTGACCGCGCTGACGCTGCACGCCGATCCGGCCCACGTGCTCGGCAACGTGGTCATCGGCGCGGCCTTCGTGGTCCCGGTCTGCAGCGAGCTGGGCCTGGGCCTTGGCCTTCTGCTGGTCGTCTTCTCGGGCATCGGCGGCGGCCTGATGAACGCCTTTTTCCAGCAGCCGGCGCACAGCTCCATCGGCTTCTCCACCGCGGTCTTCGGCGCCGCCGGGCTTATCTCCTCGCTGCGGGCCGTGCTCGGCCACCAGCTCTATCCCGGGCGCTCCTGGGCCGTGCCGGTGGTCGCCGGGCTCTCGCTCCTGGCGCTTCTCGGCGTGGGCGGCGAGAACACCGACGTGGGCGCGCATCTCTTCGGCTTTGTCGCCGGTTTGGGCCTGGGGCTCGGCGCGGCCACTCTCGTCCGGCGGGGCGTGCCCGGCCGGGCCTGGCAGATCGCCTGCGGCGCCGTGGCCTTCGGGCTGCCGGCCTATGCCTGGCTGCGGGCCTTCGGCGCCTGATCCGGCCGTGGGCGCGAGGCGACGATGGGTCTTGATCCGCCGCGCCAAGTGCGCTAGCGAGCAATCCATACCCTGATACTCCGGGGAGGGCGCGGTCGCGCCCAGCCGGGGCGAGGACCGCGACCAGCCGTAGGGGGCCATATGGAGAACACCTTACTCTTTGTCCTCATCTTCCTGCCTTTCGCGGCCGCCGGTCTGTGCTGGCTCGTGCCCAGCGGGGCGGTCCGGCGCGGCGTGGTGCTGGTCACGGCCGCGCTGCTGGCGGCGGCTTCGCTCGGCCTCTTCGGCCGGGGAGCTTTCGCCGCCACGCCGGAGTCGCTGCTGGGCCTGCCGCTGAACGGCCTGATCACGTTGGCCGACTTCGCCCTGCTGCTGGTCATCCTGGGCATCGGCCTCAAGCGCAAGAACCGCTGGATCACCATCCTGACGCTCCTGCAGCTCGTGCCCCTGGCCATTTTCGAACTGACGCTGCCGGAGCACGGGCCGATCGCCCCGGCCCTGGTCATCGATGGCCTGTCGCTCATCATGATCCTGGTCATCTCCATCGTCGGCTCGCTCATCTGCGTCTTCGCCCTGCCCTACATGGAGGCCCACGAGCAGCATCTGCACCTGCGAAGCTCGCGCCAGGGGCGGTTCTTCTTCTTCCTGGTCCTCTTCCTCGGGGCCATGAACGGCCTGGTGGCCGCGAACAACATCCTCTGGGCCTACTTCTTCTGGGAGCTGACCACGCTCTGCTCCTTTGCCCTCATCGGCCACGACGGCGGCGAGGAGGCCACGGCCAACGCGGTGCGCGCCCTGGTCATGAACCTCTTCGGCGGCGTGGCCTTGGTCTGCGGCATCATCTTCCTCTACGGCGCGGCCAAGACGCTCTCCATCCAGGACGTGGTCCAGGCCGGGAGCCTCGGCACCATGGCCTTCGTGGCCTTCGCGCTCATTGCCCTGGCCGGCTTCACCAAGGCCGCGCAGCTGCCCTTCCAGAGCTGGCTGCTCGGGGCCATGGTCGCGCCGACCCCGGTCTCGGCCCTCCTGCACTCCTCGACCATGGTCAAGGCCGGCGTGTACATCGTCCTGCGCTTCGCCCCGGCCTTTGCCGGCAGCGCCTTTGCCGACTGCCTGGCCGTGGCCGGCGGCTTCACCTTCTGCGTGGCCACGGGCCTGGCCCTGGGCCAGTCCAACGGCAAGCGCATCCTGGCCTACTCGACCATCGGCAACCTCGGGCTGATCATGGCCTGCGCCGGCATCGGCACGCCCGCGGCCCTGGCCGCCGGCATGCTCTTCATCGTCTTCCACGCCGTGTCCAAGGGTCTCCTGTTCCTGTGCGTCGGGGCCATCGAGCAGACCATCGGCAGCCGGGACATCGAGGACATGCGCGGGCTCTACGACCGCATGCCGCGCACCGCAGTCATCACCGTCATCGGCATCGTGACCATGCTCCTGCCGCCCTTCGGCGTGCTCATGGCCAAGTGGATGGCCATCGAGGCTGCGGCCGACAACCTGCCGGTCGTCGTGCTCATCGCCATGGGCAGCGCGCTCGGCGTGGTCGTCTGGGGCCGCTGGGCCGGCATCCTCATGAGCTCCTCCCGGACGAAAAAGGCCTGGCCCGAGGCCCAGCCGGCGCTCCTGCGCTGGCCCCTGGCCGTCCTGGCCGGCGGCGCGGTCGTCCTGTCCTTCCTCCTGCCGGCGGTCTACGCCAGCCTGGTCGCGCCCATGCTCAAGGGCCCGATCGCCGGCTCGGCCGGCAGCCTGGCCAGCGGCCTGGCCGCCTATCTCATCTATCCCCTGTTCCTGGTCCTGGCCGCCGGCTTCCTCTACGCCGTGATCGCCGCGCGCCAGGCCCGGGCCGCGGTCGATACCGTCTACCTGGCCGGAGCCCAGGCCGGACCGCCCGAGTCCCCGGCCTTCACCGGGCCGATGGACCAGCCGGTGGTCGTAAGTGCCGGCAACTACTACCTGCCCTCGATCTTCGGCGAGGAGCGGCTGACCTTCCCGCTCAACGTGATCGCCGTGGCGCTCATCATCATCATGGCCGGAGGGGCGCTCATATGACCTCGATCCTCCTGGGAATCCTGGCCCTGATCCTGGCCCCGCTGGCCGGCGGCCTGATCGCCGGGCTGGACCGCCGGGTGACGGCCCGCGTCCAGTCGCGCTTCGGGCCGCCCATCCTCCAGCCCTTCTACGACGTGGCCAAGCTCTTCGGCAAAGAGCCGCGCATGGGCAACGTCTGGCAGATCTTCTGCGCCTACATCTATCTGCTCGGCGCGGCCGTGTCCGTATTCCTGTTCTTCGCCGGCGCGGACCTGCTGCTGCTCTTCTTCGTCCAGGCCATCGGCGCGGTCTTCCTGGTCTTCGGCGCCCTGGCCCGGCCCTCGCCCTACAGCCAGATCGGCGCCCAGCGCGAGCTCATGCAGATACTCACCTACGAGCCGCTGCTCATCCTGGTCTTCGTCGGCCTGGCCAAGGCCACGGGCAGCTTCAAGGTCGCGGCCATCTGGAGCCATCCCGAGCCGCTCCTTCTGCAGCTGCCGCTTCTTTACCTGGTCCTGACCACGGCGCTGACCATCAAGCTGCGAAAATCCCCGTTTGACTTCTCCACCTCGCACCACGGCCACCAGGAGATCGTCAAGGGCGTGCTGACCGAGTACTCGGGGCCGTACCTCGGCCTCATCGAGCTGGCCCACTGGTACGAGGTCGTGCTCGTGCTCGGCATCTGCGCGCTGTTCTGGTCCACGAGCCTCGTCGGACTTCTGGTCCTGCTCGCCGTCACCTATGCCGCCGAGATATTCGTGGACAACACCATGGCCCGCCTGACCTGGCGCTGGATGCTCGGTTCCGCGCTCCTGGCCGGGCTGGCCCTGTCGTTTCTGAACCTGGTCTGGCTGTACCTGGCCTGATGGCGGGAGAGTTCACCATGCTCAAGGACTTCATCCGCAGCTCCCGGGCCAAGTCGCCCTGGATCATCCATTTCGACTGCGGCAGCTGCAACGGCTGCGACATCGAGACCCTGGCCTGCCTGACGCCCCTCTACGACGTGGAGCGCTTCGGCATCGTCAACGTCGGCAACCCCAAGCACGCCGACGTGCTCCTGGTCACCGGCACGGTCAACCACAGAAACAAGCACGTGCTGAAAAACCTCTACGACCAGATGCCGTCTCCCAAGGCCGTGGTGGCCATCGGCGCCTGCGGCCTGACCGGCGGCGTCTTCCGCGAGGCCTACAACGTGCTCGGCGGGGTGGACAAGGTCCTGCCCGTGGACGTCTACGTGCCGGGCTGCCCGCCCAAGCCCGAGGCGATCATCGACGGCGTGGTCCTGGCACTCAAGAAATTCGCCGAGAAGCAGCAGGCCGCCGGCTGAAGCCCGGGGCAAGGATAACGACATGCAAAACGTGACGCCCGTGACCATTGCCGAGCTGAAAACGGCCTGCCAGGCGGCCAAGGCCGAAGGCTGTCGGCTGGTGACCTTAAGCTGCGCCGAGCTCGACGCCGAGACCGTGGACATCATCTACCATTTCGACAAGGATCTGAGCTTGAAGCACTATCGCCTGACGGCGAAGAAGTGCGAGCCCGTGCCCTCCATCTCGGACATCTACTTCGCCGCGCTGCTGGTCGAGAACGAGATCCAGGACCTCTTCGGCCTGAGCTTCAGCGGCCTGGTGGTCGACTACAAGCAGACGCTCTATCTCGAGGCCGAGGTCCGCAAGACCCCCTTCTGCAAGTACTCCGTGGCCATCGCGAACAAGGCCTAGAGGCGAGGAGACGCTCATGGCGCGCACCATCATCCCCTTCGGCCCCCAGCACCCGGTCCTGCCCGAGCCGCTGCACTTAAAACTCGTGCTCGAGGACGAGATCGTGCAGGAGGCTCTGCCGGCCGTGGGCTATGTCCACCGGGGGCTGGAGAAACTGACCGAGATCCGCGACTTCAACCAGATGGTCCAGATCGTGGAGCGGGTCTGCGGCATCTGCTCCATGATCCACGCCCAGTGCTACTGCCAGGGCCTGGAGGAGATGCTCGGCATTACCGCCCCGCCCCGGGCGCGCTATCTGCGCACCATCTGGTCCGAGCTGCACCGCATGCACTCGCACCTCCTCTGGCTCGGGCTTTTTGCCGACGGCATGGGCTTCGAGAGCCAGTTCATGCAGTGCTGGAAGATCCGCGAGCGGATCATGGACGTGAACGAGGCCACCACCGGCAACCGGGTCATCGTCTCGGTCAACGTGGTCGGCGGCGTGCGCCGCGACCTGAACGACGGGCAGCTGCGCTGGATCGGCAGCATCCTCGACCAGGTGGAAGCCGAATTGAAGGCCCTGAAGAAACCGCTGATCGACGACTACACGGTGAAGAAGCGCACGGTGGGCAAGGGCGTCCTGACCGCGGAGCAGGTCTACGAGCTGGGCGCCGCCGGGCCGACGCTCAGGGCCAGCGGCGTGGCCCAGGACATGCGCATGACCCGTTATGCGGCCTTCGACGAGCTGGTCTTTACACCCGTGGTCGAGACCGAGGGCGACTGCCATGCGCGCCTCAAGGTGCGCTACCGCGAGCTCCTGGCCTCCATCGACATCGTGCGCGCGGCCATGAGGGCGCTGCCCGAGGGCGAGCTGGCCGTGGCCGTGAAGGACAAGCCCGCGGGCGAGATCGTCACCCGGGTGGAGCAGCCTCGCGGCGAGCTTCTCTACTACCTGAAGGCCAGCGGCAAGAAGAACCTCGACCGGGTGCGCATCCGCACTCCCACCTTCGCCAACATCCCGCCACTCTTGGCCATGCTGCCGGGCGTGGAGCTGGCCGACGTGCCGGTGGTGGTCCTGTCCATCGACCCCTGCATCAGCTGCACGGAACGCTAAAGGGGCGCGCCATGTTCTTCATGACCAAGACCGTTTTTTCGAACCTCTTCAGCCGCTACGCCACGCGGCTGCACCCCTTCGTCGTGCGCGAGCCCTTCCCCGACGCCAGGGGCGAGCTCTACTGCGAGATCGAGAAGTGCATCTTCTGCATGACCTGCCAGCGCAAGTGCCCCTCGCAGTGCATCACCGTGGACAACAAGGCCGGCACCTGGACCTGCGATCCCATGGCCTGCGTCTACTGCGGGGTCTGCGTGGACAACTGCCCGGTGGCCTGCCTGCACCAGAAGCAAACCTACCGGGCGCCGACGCCGGAGCGGCTCATGCTCTCCCTGACCGGCACGCCGCCGCGCGCCGCGCGTCTGGCCAAGGCCAAGACGCCGGAGGCGGCCCCGGCCAGGGCCGGGGAGCCAAAGGCGGAGGTCCCGCCGGTCAAAGCCGAGGAGCCGAAGGCGGAGGCAGCGCCGGAGAAGGGAGAAGGGCCGAACGAGGAGGCCGCTTCGGCCAAGGCTGAAGAGCCGAAGCTGAAGGCCGCGCCGGCGGCCAAGCCGGCGGCCAAGCCGGCTGCCAAGGCGCAGGCCAAGCCCAAGGCCCAGGCCGCGTCCAAGCCCAAAGTCAAGGCCAAGGGCGGCAAGGGCAAGGCCTGACCGCCCGCAATACCCAGCCGATCAGGCCGAGGCCGGGGCGAAACCCAGGGCCTCGGCCATTTTTTTCCAGGTTTCCGGCTCGTTTTTCAGTTCCCAGAGTGCGTTCTGGGCCGGCCAGGCGTCCACGGACAGGCCGATGGCCCGGACCCGGGCCAGGAGCCCGAGCACGGCCGTATCGTCGCGGTCGGCCACCAGCCTGGCCAGCTCCATGCGCAGCCGCTCGGCCAGCATGGGCATGCCCGGATGGCTACGGGCCTGGGCCGCGAGAAAGGCCACCAGGTCCTTCTCGCCCGGCAGGGCGTGGTAGGTGCCGGTGACGTAGCACCAGGCCAGCTCCGGGGCCACGGCCGACCACTTGTGGGTCAGGGTCTGGGTTGTCTGGTACTCCTGCAACGGCAGGAAGAGATAGCCGCCGGTGGCCGCGGCGTCGGCCGCCTCGCGCCAGACGCGCTCCTCGGTGCGCGAGACCCAGTCCGCGGCCAGGTTCTGGCGCTTCTTCCAGGGCAGGTCCGCGGCTGGCACGCATGCGCCGAGTTCCTCGGGCCGGCCCTCGGGGTGGACCTCGAAGCGCGCGGCCAGGGGGTCGGCGTCCACGGTGCGGGTCACCCGCCAGCGGAAGCGCTCCACCGCGGCGTGCAGCGGCCACTGCACGTGCATGCGCCCGGAAAAGGCCTCGGCCGGGGCCCCCGGCTCCACCCCGAACTCGAGCTTGACCCCGGGCCAGGACGCGGTGGCGATCTTGCCCGGTGCGGGCAGCTCCTCGCGCGCCCAGAGGCGGATGAGCCCCTGGGCGGCCAGGCGCTCGGGCGTCTCCCGGCGCACGCGCACGGTCTTCTCCCACAGGTCCCGGCCGCTGCCGCGACTCGGCCGGTTGGAGAGGGCCTCCGCCAGGATGTCCACCACCTCGGCCTCGAAGCTGGCCGCGCCGGTCAATTCCGCGAGCTGCATGGCCCTGAGCGCGAAGGTCATGGCGTTCAGGGGCTCGATGCGCGCCAGATCATCGAAGAACCAGGCGCAGCTGGCAAACGAGGCGAGCGACCACTGGACCATGGACAAAAGCTTCCAGGCCGAGTTGCGCGCCGCCTCGTCGAGCCCCGGGCGCAGATGCTCGGCCTCGAAAGCGGCCGGGGCCTGGGCGCCGGCATAGACCCGGCCGTAGGCCGTGAGCGCCGCGCCGGGGTCCTTGAACAGGCCCTCGCCGGCGGCCGCGAAGTGGGCGTCCACACGCTCCCGCACCAGGTTCAGCGCCCGGCGCAGGGGGCCGCGCCAGGCCTGGTTCCAGCCGGGATGGTCGCCGGTGGTGCAGCCGCAGTCCGCGCGCCAGCGCTCGACGCCATGCACGCAGCTCCAGGACGAGGGCTCGTGCAGGCGCACCTCCATGGCCGGCGGGTTGTCGGCCAGGTAGGCGGCGAAATTGGTCAGGCACCAGCCGTCGGCGCAGTCCCGGCCGAGGGAGATGACGTAGGCCAGGGCCATCTCGCCGAAGGTGAAGTGGTGGCCGTAGGTCTCGCCGTCGGTGGCGATGGCCCGCAGGCCCCCCGGGTGGCCGCCGGTCAGCCGGTGCCAGAAGCGGTCGCCGTCGGCGAGCAGCCCCTCGAAGGCCACGGCCTGGGACACGGGGCCGTTGTAGAAGAAGACCGCGATGTCCCGGCCCGATGGCAGGCGCACGAGGTAGGGCCGGGTGGCGTCGAGGCTGCCCTCGTTCACCTCCCGCCAGCTGCCCGAGCCGATGGCGGCCACGGCCGCGGCCTGGCGCGGGGCGAGCAGGGTGAAGCGGATGCCGGCCCGGGCCAGGGCTTCCAGCGTCGGGGTGTCCGCGGCCGTCTCGGCCAGCCACATGCCCTCGGGGAAACGCCCGAAGCGCTGGCGGAAGTCGGCGATGCCCCAGGCGATCTCCAGGTCCTTGTCGCGCTCGGTGGCCAGCGGCAGGATGGGATGGTGGTAGACCTGGGCCAGGGCGTTGCCGTGCCCGAGCCGGGCCACGCTCTCCCGGTCGCCGGCCAGGATGCGGCCGTAGGTCCGGGCGTCGGCCCGGGCCAGCCAGCGCAGGAGCGTCGGGCCGAAGTTGAAGCTCAAATATGCGTAGCAGTTGACCAGCTCGATGATCCGGCCATCTCCGTCCAGCCGCCTGGCCCAGGCCAGGGGCGCATACGACTCGCGTCGGATGCGGTCGTTCCAGTGCAGAAACGGCGCGGCCGAGCCCTCGGGGAAGATGTGGTCCATCCAGGGGTCTTCGCGCGGCGGCTGATAGAAGTGGCCGTGGAGGCAAAGATGTTTGTCCATGGGGCAACGCTAACCGGGATGTCCCGGCTTGTCGATGCCCCGGGCGGTGGTTATCTCCTGGGCCATGAAGACCGCAATCCTTTGCCTTGCCTTGCTCTGCGCTCTGCTGCCGGCCGCGGCCGCCCGTGCCGATCCCATGCCCTTCGCCCCCGGCGAGGTGCTGCGCTACGAGGTCCGCTGGGCGGCCGTCCCGGTGGCCGAGACGACCTTGTCCGTCGATCGCCAGTGCCCGGACGGCATCGACTGTTGGCGTTTCCGCATGGACATCCGCACCAACAGCTTCGCCGACGTCTTCTACAAGGTCCGCGACCGCATCGTGTCCGTGACCGACGCGGGGCTGACCCGTACCCTGACCTTCGACAAGAAGCAGAAGGAGGGCAGCTACGAGCGCGACTACACGGTGCGCTACGACTACGCGGCCGGGCAATCCATCTACAAGAGCGTCAAGGGCACGGAGTACATCCTTCCGCTGGCCGACGGCACCCTCGACCCCTTGAGCATCTACTACCACTTCCGGGCGAGCGCTCCGCTCTCGATCGGGCAGGTGATGACCCGGCAGGTGAACGACGGGCGCAACGCCGCCCTGGCCGAGGCCCGGGTCGTGGGCCGGGAGACGGTCAGCGTGCCGGCCGGGACCTTCGAGACCTTTGTCGTCGAGCCGGACATGAAGAACCTGGGCGGCGTGTTCAAGAAGTCCAAGGACGCCTCGATGAAGATCTGGGTCACCGCCGACGCGCGCTGCCTGCCGGTGAAGGTCAGAAGCAAGGTCGCGGTCGGCTGGTTCACCGCCGAGCTGACGCAGCTGCCGTAGGGGGGAGGGAAAAGGCAGGCCGAGAGAGGGCGCGGCCGGGGTGCGGGGCGGAGCCGGGGGCGGGATACGCGGACCGGGGCGGCCGGCACGGCTGCCTGGGGATCAACTACCGCACAAAGGCAGCCTCCGCCGGCAGTCGCCGAAGCGGCGTGGCGGCTCTCAAGCCCGCACACGTTCGGGCTGCGGCGGAGGAGATCGATCGGACGCGTGCGGCGGGGGATCGGGGGCGCGGTTGATCAGGCCGGTCCGTGGCGCCGCCCCGAAGCCATCCAGGCCCTTCTTCACCCTCACCGGCTGCCTTTCGTGATTTCCTAATCCAACCCTCGATCCGCTTCCACGCTCGTGGACGGCGGCGCGTCCGTCGGTCCGGGCGGCGTCTGTGGCTCCGGCTGCGCGGTTCCGGCCAGGAAGCGGCGGTACATGGCCAGCATCAGGCAGGAGGCCGGGATGGCCAGAATGAGGCCCAAAAGCCCGAGGGCCTTGCCCCAGACGGACAGGGCCAGGATGAGCACCCAGGGCGGCAGGCCGGTCACGTCGCCCATGATGCGCGGGGTCAGCACCCAGTCCTGGATGATCTGGGCCACGATGAAGACCAGCGCGGTCAGGCCGAAGACGAGCCAGGCGGATTGCCCCGTGTCCACGGCGTGGACAAAGGCCAGGAAGACGGCTGGCGGCAGGCCCAGAAGCTGGAGATAGGGCACCATGGTCATGAGCCCCAGGAAAAGTCCGAGGATGATGGCCAGGGGCAGGCCGACCAGGGTGAAGCCTATGGCGAAGACGGCGCCGGTGATGGCGGCGATGAGTGCCTGAGCCCGGAAGTAGCGCCTGAGGTACAGGCTGGCCTCGGCCAGGAACCCGGCCAGGGGCTCGCGCCAGGATGGCGGCAGGTAGTCCCGCCAGCGCGCGGCGATGGCCGGGAAGTCGTAAAGCAGGAAGATCAGGTAGAGGACGATCACGGTCAGGCCGATCACCGAGATGAGCACGTTGGCCGTGCCCGAGAGCAGGCCCATCACCCCGGGCACGATCTTCCCGGCCACGGCCTGGCCCGCGGCCGCGGTCTGGCCGCTTTTCAGGAGGCTCATGACCTCGGGCCGGGCGATGAAGTCCTTGATGGCCTGCCACAGGTCGGGCGGCAGGTAGCCGGCGATCTTGTCGGCCAGCGGGGAATTCTGGACCATCTGGCCGAGCACGTCGCCGGTGTGGCTCATTTCCGCGCCGATCATGGGCACGAGCACGAGCCCCAGCCCGGCCAGGACGAGGGCCACCATGAGCACGGTCAGGGCCACGGCCGCGCCCCGGTGTTTGATCCGGCGCTGCACCAGACCGACCAGGGGATTCATGAGATAGGCCAGCACCAATGCCACGGCAAAGGGCAGCAGCACGTCGGAGAAGTAGCCCAGCGCAAAGACGAGCAGGGCCACGATGGCAAGCGACAGGATGAGCCTGACCACCCGGTCGAAGGTGTAGGGCCGATCGCTCAGGAATTCGGGCATTTCGGGCAGCATGTACCGGCTTTACCCGAATCGGCCGGCGTTGCAAAGTCTGCCCGGCGCCCGGATCGAAAAAGGGAGAAGACGGCCTCGAAAGGGAAACGGGCCATCGCGGAAGCCGGTTCCGGATCAGGCGGGTGACCCTGGGCTCGAACCAGGCGGCAGCCACAAGACAGGCCGGTCCTCTTCGTTTTTCCCAACAAAAAGGCCGGGTCCAGTCCGGACCCGGCCTTGTCGCATTCACTTCGCCGCGGCTATTTCATTTTCTCGCAGGCCAGGGGCCAGATCTCGTCGATGCGCTCCACGGTCTGGAGCTTGATCCGGCCGCGCAGCTCTTTCGGCACGTCCTGCAGGTCCTTCTTGTTCTCCGCCGGCAGGATGACCCGCTTCATGCCCGCCGACACCGCGGCCAGGATCTTCTCCTTGATGCCGCCCACGGGCAGCACCCGGCCGCGCAGGGTGATCTCGCCGGTCATGGCTGTCGAGTTGCAGATGGGCGTGCCGGTCAGGGCCGAGATGAGCGCGGTGACCAGGGTCACGCCGGCCGAGGGGCCGTCCTTGGGCGTGGCTCCGGCCGGGACGTGGATGTGGATGTCCTTCTTGTCCAGGAAGTCCGGGTCGATGCCCAGCTTCTCGGCCTTGCTCCGGGCGTAGGACAGGGCGGCCTGGGCCGATTCCTTCATGACCTCGCCGAGCTGGCCGGTCAGGGTCAGTTTCCCCTTGCCGGGCATGGTCGAGACCTCGATGTGCAGGATCTCGCCGCCGTAGGGCGTCCAGGCCAGGCCCAGGGCCACGCCGGCCGGCAGGTCGGCCTCGCGCTCCTCCTGGCGGAAGCGCGGGATGCCGAGGTAGGTCTCCAGGACCTTGGCCGTGACCTTGTAGGGTCCGGCCTGGCCCTCGGCCTTCTGCCGGGCGAGCTTGCGGCAGACCGAGCCGATCTCGCGCTCGAGGTTTCTCAGGCCCGCCTCGCGGGTGTACTCGCGCACGATCTTGGCCATGACCGCGTCCGAGAGCTGCACCTCCTCCTCGGTCAGGCCGTTGTCCGTGGCCTGGCGGGGCAGGATGAAGCGCCGGGCGATCTTGATCTTCTCGGCCTCGGTGTAGCCGGGCAGGCGGATGACCTCCATGCGGTCCAGCAGCGCGCTCGGGATGGTGTCGAGCACGTTGGCGGTGCACACGAACATGACCTTCGACAGGTCGTAGGGCACGTTCAGGTAGTGGTCCTGGAAGGAGAAGTTCTGCTCCGGGTCCAGGACCTCGAGCAGGGCCGAGCTCGGATCGCCGCGAAAATCCGTGCCGACCTTGTCGATCTCGTCCAGCATGATGACCGGGTTGCGCGTGCCGGCCTGCTTGATGGACTGGATGATGCGACCCGGCATGGAGCCGATGTAGGTCCGGCGGTGGCCGCGGATCTCGGCCTCGTCGCGCATGCCGCCGAGCGACATGCGCACGAATTTCCGGCCCATGGCCCGGGCGATGGACCGGCCGAGCGAGGTCTTGCCCACGCCGGGAGGGCCGACGAAGCACAAAATCGGGCCCTTCATCTTGGGGTTCAATTTACGCACCGAAAGGTATTCGAGGATGCGCTCCTTGACCTTCTCCAGGTCGTAGTGGTCCTCGTCCAGGATGCGCTTGGCCTCGGGGATGTCGATGCGGTCGCGCGACATCTTCTTCCAGGGCAGCTCGACCATCCAGTCGAGGTAGGTGCGGATGACCGTGGCCTCGCTCGAATCCGGGTGCATGGACTCCAGGCGCTTGAGCTGCTTGTCGGCCTCGAGGCGGACGTCCTTGGGCATGCCGGCCTTGGCCAGGGCCTGGCGCAGCTCCTCGAACTCCTCGGCCTCCTCGCCGGCCTCGCCCAGCTCCTTCTTGATGGCCTTCATCTGCTCGCGCAGGAAGAAGTCCTTCTGGGCCTTGTCCATGCCCTCCTTGGCCATGGACTGGATCTTGGCCTGCATGGCCGCGACCTCCAGCTCCTTGGTCAGCTGGTCGTTGATCAGGCGCAGGCGCTCCACCGGCTCGAAGGCGGCCAGGATCTTCTGGGCTTCGGGCACCTTCATGCGCAGGTTGGAGGCGATGAGGTCGGCCAGGCGGCCGGGCTCGGTGACCGAGGTCAGCATCTGGCCGATGTCCTGGGAGCTCACGCCCCGCAGCGACATGATCTTCTCGCTCTGCTCGCGCGCCGAGCGCACCAGCGCCTCTTCCTCGGCGCTCTCGGCCACGGCCTCGTGCTCGGCGATGACCTCGACCTCGGCCCGGATGTAGGGCTCCTCGCTGGCGAAGCGCTTGACCCGGGCGCGCGACAGGCCCTGGACCAGGATCTTCAGCCGGCCGTCGGGCATCTTCAGCATGCGCATGATCATGCACACCGTGCCCACGTCGTAGAGGTCGCCGGCCGCGGGATCGTCCACGGTCTCGTCCTTCTGGGTCAGGATGAACAGGAAACGGTTGGAGTTCAAGGCCTCGTCCACGGCCTTGATCGATTTCTCGCGGCCGACGAAGAGCGGCAGGACCATGTAGGTGAAGACCACGATGTCCCGGACCGGCAGCACCGGCATCTCGCCGGGGATCTCGATCTCGCCCTTCTCGTCCGCGCCGGAGTCCTCGGCCTCGGTCACGGCCGGGGCGTCGGCATCGAGCGCCTTGGCCTCGTATTCGATGATTGCGCCGTCTTCGGAGCGCTTCTCGTTCTCGCTCATGGGTACCTCCCGTCAGGGTGGCAGGTTTGGGGCCGGCCATTCGGCCGGGGCCTGTTCGGGCGGCGGGAAAGCCGGTAAAATTATGCTCCGCTGGTCGGTTTTACGGGCCACGATCCCGTTTTTCGGCGGGCGGCAACGGAAAAAAAGCGGGCTTTTCCAGCCGAAGACCAATTGTAACCATTTCTTTCCGGCCGTAAAGAGGATTTTTCCGCGAAAACAGCGCACCGTCCCCGCCTTCAGGCCCTAGTCCCAGAAGGGCAGGCTCGACCGCCGGATGTCGAACCCGGTCAGCTCGGTGTCGGGCGGCCAGGGCGTGAGCTCGACCCGCTCCACCCGGGCGTGCGGTGGGCCGTCCGCCAGGCGCGCGGCCAGCTCGTTCACGGCCTCTTCCGGGCCCTGGGCCAGGCCTTCCACCGTGCCGTCGGGCAGGTTGCGCACCCAGCCGGCCAGGCCCAGCTGCCGGGCCTGGTCGCGGGTCCAGCCCCGGAACCAGACGCCCTGGACCTGGCCGTGGATGCGGAAATGCAGCGTCGCCATGGCCGCTCCTTGGCAAGGGATCGGATTTCGGATCGACTGTAGCAGACTTGCCCGTCGGCGCAAGGGCTGGCTGGTCTTAGTGTGACGTCCTCGAAATGCATGGATATTGTAGTGGAAGCATTTCGAGGAGGATCGCAAGCAAAAAGCGTGGTGTTCGGCTTGCTCACGCCGCCTCCGGCGGCGGGGCCGCCTTCCGGCGTCCCGCTAGTGTCGCGTCGATACTGGCTATGTAATCGGTGGACGCGACACTAGAGGTGGCCTTTGTCCTGGAAGCTGTAGTAGCCGCTCTCGGCGACGATGACGTGGTCCAGCACGCGCACGCCGAGGTCCGTGCCGGCACGCACCAGGCGGCGGGTCAGCTCCAGGTCCTGGCTGGAGGGCCGGGGGTCGCCGCCGGGGTGGTTGTGGACCAGGACCATGGCCGCGGCCTCGTGGGCCAGGGCCTTTGCGAGTACTTCGCGGGGGTAGACCGGGGCCTGGTCCACGGTGCCCGAGGAGACGCGCTCGAAGGCCAGCAGCCGGTTCTTGTTGTCCAGCAGCGCCACCCAGAACTCCTCGGAGCGGTTCGCACCGAGCCGGGCCATGGCCAGCTCGGCCACGGCCTCGGGGCTGGTCATGACCACGCGCTCGCGCACCGGGGCCTCGTGCAGCCTGGCCCACAGCTCGCGCCACAGCTTGAGGAAGCTCTCCAGCCCCGGGCCGAAGCCGGGCACGGATTTGAGCTCTTCGCGGCCGGCGCCGAAGACCCCGCGCAGGGTCTTGAAGCGGGCGAGCAGTTCCTTGGCCAGGGGCTTGGTATCCTGGCGGGTCAGCACGTAACCGAGCAGCAGCTCGAGCAGCTCGTAGTCGGCCAGCCCCCGGGCGTTCTCCTCCATGCGCTCGCGCAGCCGCTGGCGGTGGCCGTGGTAATGGGGCTTGTCCTTCTCCTTGTCCTTGTCCGGGGCCATGACCGCTCCTGTGCGCGTTTACGGCCGGGTGCGGGCCGCCGCCCGGCCGGGCCGTACCGGCTTTTGCGGGGCGAAAACCTCGAACAGCCCGGCCACGAGCATCTCCAGGGCCTGCTCCTCGCCGCGCTCGCCGGACTTGACGGAAAGCTCGGCCTCCAGGACCAGGTTCCAGATGCGGATGAAATCGGCCTCGGCCAGGCGCTCGGCCAGGCGGGCCTTCTTGTCCTTCAGCCAGGGCGGCAGCTTGACCAGGTTGCCCTCGCCGTGAGCGATCATCCAGGCCGCGCGCAGGTCCATCTGGAGGTTGGTGATGAGCCGGAAGAGAAAGCCGCGCTCCGCGCCGCCGCCGAGCACCTCGGCCCAGACCTCGGGCCGCGGCCGGCCGGACTGCACGGCCTCCAGGAACTGGTAGAAGTCCATCTCGGCGCCCGCCGGCCGCACGAGCTCCAGGTCGGCCGGGGTGACCTCGGTCCGGCCGCCAAGGGCCAGCTCGACCTTGGCCAGCTCATTCGCCGCCGCGCCCGCGTCCTCGGGCAGGAGCCGCACCAAAACTTCGCCCACGCCGCGGGCCAGGCGAAAGCCCTTGGCCGCGGCCCAGTCCTTGACGAAAGCGGGCAGGCTCCTCTCGGTCAGGCCCGGGGAGGACCACAGCCAGCCGCGCTTTTCGGCCAGGACGTAGAAACCGGCCTTGGCCAGGGCCGCCGGCACCTTGGGCCGGCCTTTTTCCCAGGACGCCTCGATGCAGACCAGGGGCCAGCCCGCGCCCGGCCCGGCGCAGAGGCGCGCCGAGAGCTCTTTCAGCACCGGGGCCTTCAGCTCCTCGGCCCGGCGCAGGACGACCAGGAACTCGCCGCCCAGGAGCGAGGGCGAGCCCAGGTCCTGCCAGAAGGCCGGGGGCAGGTCCTCGTCGCCGTAATAGGCCCGGCGGGTGAACTCGCCGCCGGCGGCCTCGGCCAGCTCGGCCACCTTGCGGCGCAGAAGTTCCGGATCGGGGCAGATGAGGACGTGGAAGGGGGCGCGAGCTCCCGAAGGTGGCTGTGTCGGCTTCACGCAGGGCAAAATGGCAGAGGCCGGCGGGTGTTGTCCATCCCAATTTCACGCGCAGCCTCAGCGCCTTCGAGACCTGAGCAGCACGGCGTAGACGGAAACCGAGCCCAGCACCACCAGGCCGTAGATGAGCCGCGTCCAGAAGCCGGAAAAGCCGGAGCTGACGACCCCGGCCTCGATGATGCCGATGAGCACGGCGCCGATCAGGGTGCCGAAGACCGTGCCCTCGCCGCCGAAGACCGAGGTGCCGCCGGCAAAGACCGAGGCGAAGACGAGCAGCAGGTAGCCCTCGCCCTGGGTCGGCCACCAGGTGCCCATCTCCATGCAGACCAGGCAGCTGGAGAAGGCCGCCAGCAGCCCGAGGAGGACGAAGGCCAGGGTCTTGGTGCGGCGGACGGGCACGCCGGTCATGGCCGCGGCCTCCGGGTTGTCGCCGACGAAGCGCAGGGCGTCGCCGAAGACGTGGCGGTGGTAGAGGAGCCAGACCAGCGCCGCGATGCCCGCGAGCCACAGGGCCTGGGCCGGGATCACCCCGAACAGGCGGCCGACCAGCAGGGCGTGGACCGGGCTGTCGCGGAAGGCGACCAGGCTGCGGGCCAGGCCGTCGGAGGCCAGCATGGTCAGGCCGCGCCAGAAGAAGTCCGCGCCCAGGGTGGCGATGATCGCCGGCACGCCGATGCCGGCCACGAGGAGCCCGTTGCCCAGGCCCATGAGTCCGCCGCAGGCCAGAGCCGCGACGAGCGCCAGGGCGCCGCTGCCGGTGGCCGGGAGGATCGTGGCGAAGACCAGGCCGGAGAGGGCCATGACCGAGGGGAATGACAGGTCGATCTGGCCGGCGATGATGACGAGCGTCATGCCCAGGGCGATGATCGCGGTGAAGGGGATGGTCGAGAGGAAGGCCAGGTAGATGGGTGCGGCCAGGAAGGTTCTTGGATTGGCGGCGACGAACACGGCCAGGGTCGCGAGCAGGATGCCGAGGATGCAGGCCTGGGTCGCGTTGCGGGCGAGAAAGGCGCGCACGGCTCTAGGCCGCTCCGGGGGCCTGGACCAGGCTGCACAGCCCGGACAGATCGACGTTGTCCTTCACGCGCATGGCGGCCACCCGGCCGCGCTCGAGGATGACGAAGCGGTCGGCCACGGCGTGGACGTGGCTCAAGGTGTGGCTGACGAAAACGGCCGCCCGGCGCTGGGCCTTCAAGTCGGCGATGAAGGACAGCACGCGCTCGACCTCGCGCAGGGAAAGGGCCGTGGTCGGCTCGTCCAGGATGACCACCCGGGCATGGAAGTGCATGGCCCGGCCGATGGCCAGGCCCTGGCGCTCGCCGCCGGACAGGCCGGCGACCCGGGCCTCGGGCGAAAGGCCGTTGCCCGACAGCCCGACCAGATCCCGCAGCACGGTCATGGCTTCGGTCTTTTCCCGGGCGATGTCGATGAAGCCCAGGCGGCCGGCGCGATGCCGGCCGACGAAGAGGTTGCGCCACAGGGGCTGCTTTTCGCCCAGGCAGCGGTCCTGGTGCACGGCCTCGATGCCGAGCGCGCGGGCGCGCCTCACGTCGTAGCTCCGGAAGTCGACGGGCTTGCCGTCCAGGGTCAGGCTGCCGGCGTCGGGCGCATAGACGCCGGAGAGGATCTTGACCAGGGTCGACTTGCCGGCGCCGTTGTCGCCGATGAGCCCGACGATCTCGCCCGCGGCCAGCTCGAAGTCCACGCCGGCCAGGGCCGTGACCCCGCCGAAGGACTTGGCGATGCCGCTCAGGCGCAGAAAGGGCGCGGGGCTGTTCATGGCGTCTGTCTGCGCCCCGGCGGCCGGACCGCCGGGGCGCAGCGAAATCTAGCGGATGCCCTCTTTGGCCAGAGGGGCGACCTGCTTGATGTTGCTCTTGTCCACCAGCCCGCCGCCGGTGTCGATGTCAAGCCCGGTGAAGCCGTAGTGCCGGGTCATGACGATCTGGACCACGGAGAGGTAGCCGAGCAGGTAGGGCTGCATCTCCGAGACCAGGTCCACGTAGCCGGCCTCGATGGCCGCGGCCGTGGCCGGGGAGAGGGAGAACCCGGCCACGTAGATCTTGTCCGGTCCGACGTTGGCCTCCTTGAGGAAGTTTTCGGACTGGGAGGTCAGGGCGCCGTGGTCGACGATCATGAGCTTGCAGTCCGGGTGGCTGGCCAGGTAGCCGGTGACGACCGGAGTGCCCAGGGCGCTGTCCTTGTCCACCTCGGGGCTGATTTCCATGTAGTCCACGGTGATGCCGGCCTTGGTCAGCACGTCGATGATCGCCCGGGCGCGGCGGCCGCGGTCCTCCAGGCGCTTCAGGCCCCAGACGAAGGCCCGGTCGCCCTTTTTCAGTCCCGAGCGGGCCAGCGCCGCCTCGGCCAGGACCGTGCCCTGGACCGTGTAGTCGGTGCCGATGAAGCCGAAGCCCCGGGACTGGTACTTGGCCAGTATCCTGGGCAGGTTGGTGTCCACGCAGGTCACCAGGATGCCCTGGGCAAAGGCCTCGTCGATGAGCGGCATGGTCGCGTCGTCGCCGGCCAGGCCCATGAGCACGATGCCGTCGGGCTTGGCCGCGATGCCCTTCTTCAGGTTGTCGATCATCTTCTCCGGATTCCAGTCGGAGTAGACGAAGCTGATCTTGCAGCCGAGATCGGTCATGGCCTGCTTGGCGCCGTTCTGGACAATGGTCGCGTAGGGCTCGCCGGGTGCGCCGCCGGTGTCGAACCAGATGCTCAGCCCCTCGCCGCTGCGTTTCTCCGCGGCCAGGGCGGCGGCAGGCAGGATGAGGGCCAGGCACAACACGACGGACAGGACGCAACAGGGACGTTTCGTGCCGATCATTACGCTGCTCCTTGGCTGGTTGTGGGTGAGTAGCAGCGTCCTATGCCAGATCTTCAGCTTTGTATAATCAATAGAAAAGATCGTTACAGATTCAATGCATCGGGAATTGTGATATGCTGCGGCCACGAACCCACGCCCCTCGGCATTCATGAATGATATGAATCGGATGTCGCGAGTGACCGCTCAGTCGCGCAAAGTCGCGGCCAGGCGCAAGGGATTCAGCAGGAGATCGAGGCCGGCCAGGATGCCGGTCACGACCACGTCGGCGGCAGCCACGGCCGCACCGGTCGCGCCCTCCGGGCCGATGACCAGCACGCCCAGGGCCGCGCAGGCGAGCATCAGCCGATCGTTGGCGCCGTTGCCCATGGCCGCTACGCCCGCGGCGCCGAGTCCCTCCACGAAGTCGCGCTTGGCCAGGGCCTGGCCGCCCGGGGCGATGACGGTCAGCCGCACGGGCAGGCCCGCGAGCATCCCGGCAACGGTGCCGTGGGTGTCGGCGGTGAGGACGTGCACGCCGAGGCTTTTCGCCAGGGTCCCCAGCCGCTCGGCCACGCCGGGCAGCAGCGAGCCGTCCAGGGCCAGGGTGCCGTTGTAGTCCAAGACCAGGTCGGAAAGCTCCAGGGGCCGGCGGCCGGGGATGGGAATGTTCAGCATGGCCTAGCCGAGCATCTCGACGAAGGCTTCCAGGCGGACCTTCAACTGGCCGGTGTCGGACTCGGAATAGTCGGTTTCGAGCTGCAAAAACGGCAGCCCGAGCTGCTCGCCGACAAAGCGCTTCACCGTGTAGGACTCGATGTTGTAGGTGTGGCAGCCCTGCCAGGTGAGGTCGATCACGCCGTCCGCCCGGAACTCCCGGCAGAGCCGTTCGATCAGCTCCAGGCGGCCGGGATTGGGGCTCATGACCGAGCAGGGCGTGGCCAGATAGGCCCGGGCGATGGCCTCGATGGGATCGCCGTCCTCGTCCACCTGGAAGACATGCTTGTAGCCGCCGCAGCTCTCGAAGACCGCGACCAGGCCGCCGGCCTCCTCGATCAGCCGCACGGCCTTGTCCGAACCGAGCCCGACCGGCACGCCGGTGAGCAATATGCGCGGCCTGCCCGGGGCAACGGATGATTCCCCGGCAGCGACGCGGGCCTCCAGCTCCTCCACGACCGACCCAAGCAGCGCATCGCCCTCGGCCTTGTCCGGGAAAAAGCCCAGCCGGTGCATGATGCCGAGCATCTCATGCCCGGTCAGGGGCGGCCGGTCGGACTTGGCCGTGTCCATGAGCCGCCTGGTCAGCTCGCGCTCGCGGTTGAGGACCCGGATCGCCTGCCTGAGCTCCCCGTCTCCGATCACCACCCCGAACTCGCGCTCCAGGCGCTCCTTCAGCCGAACGATCTCGTTTCGCCAGTAGGGCAGTGCGCTCACAGGATCCTGGTTCTGGGGCAGCTGCAGGACGTGGATGGGCTTGTAGGCGGCGAGCAGCTCGAACATCTTCTTCTTGCCGTCGCAGGTGGTGTCGGCCACCAGCAGGTCCGAGGCGGCCAGGAAGGGACAGGTGTCGGTGACCGCGAAGCCGAAGCTCGATTTGATGAGCGGGCAGAGGTTGCGCGGCAAGATCTCCTCGGCCGCGGGAATGGGCTCCGCCCGCGTGCCGCAGAGCGGCACCGGGATGGCCCCGGCGGCCAGGACCAGCTCCACCGGGGAGTAGAGGCAGTAGTGGCCGACGACCCGGCGCCCGGCCTCGCGCGCCTCGACGAGCTTCAGTGCGTTGCGGTCGCTGGCGGCCTTCAGGCGTTCGATCGGGTCCATGGCCATCCTTCGGTTCAAGACCATTCCGGAAAACCAGGCAGCACTAGAATGCTCCGCGCCCGCGCCGTCAAATCGATAGATGCCGCAGGGCAAAGCCGGCCGCATCATGAATCCCGATAGGCCGTCGGGGGGGAGTGGCCTCCGGCGGCCAGGGGCGTTGCCCCTGGACCCCACCAGGAGGGAATGATTCCCTCCTGGACCTCCCCGGCTCCCGGTTTCCGGCCGGGGAAAGACCCCGGCCGGAAACCGGGAGCTGCGCAGGCCACGAGGCCATCCTTGCCGCCTGTTGCCGGCCGTCGAGGGAAAACCAAAGCCGCCACGAGGTGAACTGTGTCGGCCAGGACCGGAAGGCCGATCCCCCAAGCACGAAAGAAGCCGTGAAATGGGGGAGGGGCACGCCGTGGCGTTCTCCGACGCGCACCGGCGAGACGCGCGGCCCGTGAACCTGCACCCTGCCCATCATTTCCTTCACCGGTTGCCTTTGGATATTCCCGGCCGTCTGGTCCACGGCCTTCGTGAGGGACATGACCCACCCTCGTCACCCAAGCTGAAAATCGAAGCCGGCCGGTGTTCTTCGCACCGGCCGGCTTCGATTTTCAGACTGCGGGGTCCAGGGGGGTCACCCCACTGGCGGGGTGCAGGGGCAGCGCCCCTGCCCGCCAGAGGCCTGCCGCGCCGGGCCTAGTAGGCCTGCTCCAGGCGGTCGACCAGGCGGCGCACCGCGAATTCAACGGCCCGGGTGCGGGCGTCTTCCTCGCTGTCGGCCTGGAGGTAGGTTTCCTTGTAGGTCACCAGGTCGGACTGCCAGATCACGCGGTCGTCGAGCTTGCTGCGGACGGTGGCGCTCAGGGTGATGTTGGCGTTGTATTTGAGGGTCCGGTCGGTCTTGTCCGAGAGCTCGGTGGTCAGGTAGTAGCGTTGGATGGTCAGGCTGACCAGGCCCCTGGCCTCGCTCCTGTCGGTCCAGCGGGTTTTGACGCGCTGGGTCATCTCGTCGCGGAAGCGGGAGATGACCAGGGCCGGGAGGTCCGGGTCCAGGGTCGGGTTCTTGACCGTGTCCATGGCCAGGCTGCGCACGTCCTCGGGCAGGGCGCTGGGCGCGCTGCCGACGAAGCCGTAACCGCAGGCGGCGAGGCTCGCGGCCAGGCAGAGGAGGAGAAGCGGTGTGCGCATGGGCATGACGTATCAGGCGGCCACGATGTTGACCAGCTTGCCGGGGATGACCACGACCTTGCGCACGGTCTTGTCCCCGATGTGGCGCAGGACGTTCTCGTCGGCCAGGGCCAGGGCCTTGACCGCCTCCTCGCCGGCCTCGGCCTCGACCTCGAGGCGGGCGCGGACCTTGGCGTTGACCTGGACCACGACCACGAGCGTGTCCCGGGCGAGCGCGTTCTCGGAGTAGGCCGGCCAGGGCTGGGCGCTGACCAGCCCTTCGTGGCCCAGGCGCGACCAGAGCTCCTCGCAGATATGCGGGGTCATGGGCGAGAGCGCGACGAGCAGGGAGGCGATGGCCGAGGACAGGACCAGGCGGCCGTCCTCGGTCGCCTTGAGCTCGTCCTTCAGGGCGTAGAGCTCGTTGACCAGTTCCATGGCCGCGGCGATGGCCGTGTTGAAGGCAAAGCCCCGCTCCAGGTCCTGGCCCATCTTGCGCACGGTCTCGTGCTCTTTGCGGCGCAGGGCCTTGGCCCCGGCCGAGAGGCCGGAGGCGGACGCGTCGGCGCAGGGCGCGGACGGGGAGAGCAGGGGCTGAAGCTCCTCGACCACGCGCCACAGGCGGGAGAGGAAGCGGTGGCCGCCCTCCACGCCCTTCTCGTTCCAGTCCAGGTCCTTCTCGGGTGGGGCGGCGAAGAGGGTGAAGAGCCGGGTGGTGTCGGCGCCGTAGGTCGCGACCATTTCGCCGGGGTCGACGATGTTGCCCTTGGACTTGCTCATCTTGGCCCCGTCTTTGAGCACCATGCCCTGGGTCAGGAGCGCGGCGAAGGGCTCGTCCTGGGCCATGTAGCCGAGGTCGCGCAGGGCTTTGACGAAGAAGCGGGAGTAGAGCAGATGCAGGATGGCGTGCTCGATGCCGCCGATGTACTGGTCCACGGGCATCCAGTAGTCGAGCGCCTCGCGGTCGAAGGGCTTGGTGTCGAGCCAGGGCGCGGTGTAGCGGGCGAAGTACCAGGAGGACTCCATGAAGGTGTCCATGGTGTCGGTCTCGCGCCGGCCGGGGCCGCCGCATTTGGGGCAGGCGACGTTCAGGAATTCGGGCGTGTCGGGCAGCGGCGAGCGGCCGTCGGCGTGGGTCTGCACCTCGAGCGGCAGGACCACGGGCAGGTCGGCCTCGGGCACGGGTACGATGCCGCATGTGTCGCAGTAGACGACCGGGATGGGCGCGCCCCAGTAGCGCTGGCGGGAGATGTTCCAGTCGCGCAGGCGGTAGTTGACGGTGCGCTGGCCCAGGCCCTTTTCGATCAGCAGATCGGTGATGGCCGCCTTGGCCGTCTCGTTGGGCTGGCCGCTGAAGGGGCCGGAGTCGGCCAGCACGCCCGGGTCGGTGTAGGCCGCGGTGAGGGCCTCGGCGGTGAGGGGCGAGCCCTCGGGCTGGATGACGACCTTGAGCGGCAGGTCGTACTTGCGGGCGAACTCGAAGTCGCGCTGGTCGTGGGCCGGCACGGCCATGACCGCGCCGGTGCCGTAGGTCATGAGCACGAAGTTGGCCACGTAGATGGGCATCTTGGCGCCGGTCAGCGGGTTCTCGCAGAAGGCGCCGGTGAAGATGCCTTCCTTCTCCAGGTCGTCGGCGGCGCGCTTGATGCGGTCCATGTTGCGGACCTTGGCGGCGAATTCGCGCACAGCGGCCGCCTGGGGCTTGCCGTTGATGAGCGTCTCGAGCAGCGGGTGTTCGGCGGCCAGGCTCATGAAGGTCGCGCCGTAGATGGTGTCGGGCCGGGTGGTGAAGACCCGGATGGGCGCGCCTGCCTCGGCGCAGGGGAAATCGATCTCCGAGCCGTAGCTCCGGCCGATCCAGTTGCGCTGCATGGTCAGGACGCGCTCGGGCCAGCCTCCGGCCATGTCCTCCAGGGCGCCCAGGAGCTCGTCGGCGTAGTCGGTGATGCGCAGGAACCACTGCTCGAGCTCTCTGGCCTCGACCTCGGAGTCGCAACGCCAGCACAGGCCGTCCTCGACCTGCTCGTTGGCCAGCACGGTGTGGCAGCCCGGGCACCAGTTGACCGGCGACTTCTTGCGGTAGGCCAGGCCCTTTTCCAGGAACTTGAGGAAGAAGAGCTGCTCCCAGCGGTAGTAGGAGGGGTCGCAGGTGGCCAGCTCCCGGGCCCAGTCCAGCGAGAAGCCCAGGCGCTTGAGCTGCGCGCGCATGTCGGCGATGTTCGAGTAGGTCCACTTGGCCGGGTGGATGCCGTGCTTGATGGCCGCGTTCTCGGCCGGCAGGCCGAAGGCGTCCCAGCCCATGGGGTGCAGCACGGAGAAGCCGCGCATGCGCTTGTAGCGGGCGATGACGTCGCCGATGGTGTAGACCCGGACGTGGCCCATATGGATCTTGCCCGAGGGGTAGGGGAACATCTCGAGCACGTAGTAGTTGGGCTTGTCGGAGCTGTTGTCCACATGGAAGAGCTGGCGCTCATCCCACTCTCGCTGCCAGTGCAGTTCCACGTCCTGGGGATCGTATTTGCCGAAGGCCATGGCTCGTCCTTATACGGGTTTCTGGGTCAGGGAAAGCATCCTGGCCAGGGTGCCGGCCAGACCAGCCGGGCGGGCGCGGTCGGGCGGGGGCAGGGTGGAGTTCTCGCGCTCGATGCTGAGCCCGGGCAGCTTCTCGGACCACAGGCCGGCGGCCGCGGTCAGGGCCGCGTCCTGCTGCTCCGGGCCGAGGCGGATGCGCACCGGACGATTGACGGCGCCGAGGAAGGCCAGGCCGAAGCGGGCCAGGGCGTCGGGCCAGGCCGCGCCCAGGCTTGCGCGCATGGGGCCGGCGTCGAGGGCGAACTCCTCCCAGCCCAGGGTGGCCAGGACCTCGGCCAACCGCTCGGCCCAGGGCGCGAGGCTGCCGTTTGCGGGCAGGGCGAAGCTCAGCTCCCGGTAGAAGCCGCCGCTGGCCGCCGGCCAGGTCCAGAGCGTGGGGCCGGGCTCGGCGCTCGCGGGCTTGAGGCTCACCCGGGGCAGCGTTCCCCCGGGCGGGCTAGAGTCCCTTGTGAATTCCAAAGTCACCATGTTCGATGGACTTGGCCGCGGCATCGAGGATGCCGTTGACGAAGTTGCCGGAATTCTCGTCGCCGAAGGTCTTGGCAAGCTCCACGGCCTCGTTGATGGCCACCTTGAGTGGGATGTCCGGGCGGTGGAGCATTTCAAAGAGGGCCAGGCGCAGGATGGTCAGCTCGATCTTGGCGATGCGCGTGATCTTCCAGTGCTGGGAGAAGCGGGTGATGATCTCGTCGAGCTTGGCCGACTCCTGCCAGACGCCCAGGACGAGCTCCCAGGCGAACTCGTCGGATTTATCGGCCAGCTCGCCGTCCTTCGGGGGCTTGGGGGCGGTCTCGAAGGAGGTGGTCAGGGCCTCGCGGGTTTTCGCCGGCACGAAGATGAGGCCGTAGAGGATCTGAAAGGCCTTCCGCCGGGAAAGCCGTCGCATGGACTTGGGCATGGGCTAGATCTGCTTCAAGACCCGGACCATCTCCAGGGCTGCGGCTGCGGCGTCGACGCCCTTGTTGCCGGCCTTGGAGCCGGCGCGCTCGATGGCCTGCTCCAGGCTGTCGGTGGTCAGGACGCCAAAACCCACGGGCACGGCGTGCTCGAGCATGACCTGGGCCAGGCCCTTGGCGCATTCGCTGGCCACGAAGTCGAAATGGGGCGTGGCTCCGCGGATGACGGCGCCCAGGCAGATGACCGCGTCGTAGGCCCCGGAGGCGGCGAGTTTCTTGGCCGCCAGCGGCATCTCGAAGGCTCCGGGCACGCGCACCAGGGTGATGGCCTCGGGGTCGGCACCGTGGCGCGTTAAGTAGTCCACCGCGCCGCCGATCAGCCGGTCGACGATGAAATCGTTGAAGCGCGAGGCGACGAGGGCGAAGGTCAGTCCGCCGGCCTCGAGCTGGCCTTCGATGGTCCGCAACTGGTTCATTTGTTACTCCGTGTCCGTAGGAATGTGCAGGAGATGCCCGAGCTTCTCCTTCTTGGTCTGCAGGTAGCGGCTGTTGTAGGAGCAGGCGTCCATCTCGATGGGTACGCGCTCGACCACGTCCAGGCCGTAGCCCTCGAGGCCGACGATCTTCTTCGGGTTGTTGGTCATGAGCCGCATCTGCTTCACGCCCAGGGCGACCAGGATCTGGGCGCCGACGCCGTAGTCGCGAAGATCCGGCTGGAAGCCCAGGCGCAGGTTGGCCTCGACCGTGTCCAGGCCCTGGTCCTGGAGGTGGTAGGCCTTGATCTTGTTGGCCAGGCCGATGCCCCGGCCCTCCTGGCGCATGTACAGGACGACCCCGTTGCGTTCCTCGTTGACCATGCGCATGGCGTTCTGCAACTGGCCGCCGCAGTCGCAGCGCAAGGAGCCGAAGACGTCGCCGGTCAGGCACTCGCTGTGCACGCGCACGAGCACCGGCTCGTGCGGGCTTATCTCGCCCTTGACCAGGGCGATGTGGGTGCGGCCGTCCACGCCGGACTCGAAGGCGACAATGCGGAAATCGCCGAAGCAGGTGGGCAGGTCGGCCTCGCCGACCTTGGTCACCGTGTGCTGGCCGAAGCGCATGCGGTAGGCGATGAGATCGGCGATGGTCGCGATCTTCAGCTCGTGCTCTTTGGCGAACTCGATCAGGTCGGGCATGCGGGCCATGTTGCCGTCGTCGCGCATGATCTCGCAGATGACCGCGGCGGGCTTCAAGCCGGCGATGGCCGAGAGGTCCACCGAGCCCTCGGTCTGGCCGGTCCGCACGAGCACCCCGCCGGGCTTGGCCCGCAAGGGAAAGATGTGGCCCGGGGTGACGATGTCGTCGGGCTGCACGTCGTCGGCGATGGCGGTCAGGATGGTCGTGGCCCGGTCGAAGGCCGAGATGCCGGTGGTCACCCCCCGGCGGGCCTCGATGGACACGGTGAAGTTGGTGCCGAAGGAGGACTCGTTCTTCTGGGCCATGAGCGGGAGCTTCAGGCGCTCGTCCACCCAGGAGGGCGAGAGGGCCAGGCAGATGAGGCCCCGCCCGTATCTGGCCATGAAGTTGATGGCCTCGGGCGTGATCTTCTCCGCGGCGATGGTCAGGTCGCCCTCGTTCTCGCGGTCCTCGTCGTCCACGAGGATGATCATCTTCCCGGAGCGGATGATTTCTATGGCTTCTTCGGTGCTGCAGATCGGGGAGGCGGGGTCGGACATTGAACACTCCATGAGGTCGCGGCACGCTCTTCTGGCTGCCGCGGCAAACGATTTTCATAGCCTGAAAGCCGGCGGAAGGCAATCGCCGCGCCCGCGCCCGGGCAAAGGGACGCCGGACGAAGCCTGGCACATCCGCGGCCCGCGTCCGGCGAGATTCATTCGATACCGACTCTGCGCAAACTCGAACCGGGAGCACCGCGCTGGGCGGAGAAGGCCGTCCGGCGGAAGGCCACACCCGCCGACAGGCGTGGGCGGCAGGCGTCGCGTCATCCGGTCACATAGTCATGAAACTGCGCGGCGCCAGGGACGCCGGGAAAACCGACGTTCCGAGAGCCTCATTCGAAACATTCGCCCTTTCGAGGCGGGGCGCGTCAGAAGCCGTGCTCGCGCAGGAATTCAAGGCTCAGGCCCCCGGGCTTGGCCCCCGGGTTGCCCTGCCAGGGTGCCAGCATCCGGGCCACGTACTTGCCGATCAGGTCGGTCTCCATGTTCACCCGGTAGGCGGGCTTCCAACCCTCGATGGTCGTCACCCGGCGCGTCTCGGGAATGACGTTGACCTCCAGCCAGTTTGGGCCGCAGACATTGATCGTCAGGCTCACCCCGTCCAGGCAGACCGAGCCCTTCTCGATGACGAACGGCCCCTGATCGGCCGGAAATTCCAGGCGGTAGACGCGCGATTCGCCCGCGGGCCTGACCTCGGCCACCGTGGCCAGGCAGTCCACATGCCCGCTGACCAGGTGTCCGCCCAGCCGGTCGGACAATTTGAGCGCCCGCTCCAGATTGACCACCCCCCCGGGACGCAAGGCCCCCAGGCTGGTGCGCGAGGTGGTCTCGGCCGAGGCATAGACCGAGAAGGCCCCGCCACTCGCGCTCTCCACCGTCAGGCAGGCGCCGTTGACCGCGATGGACTCGCCGATGACGATGTCGTCCAGCGCAAAGAGCGGGGCCACGACCAGGCGCACCTGGTCCCCCCGGGCCTCAATGGCCCTCACGCGCCCCTGGCCCAGAACCAGTCCGGTGAACATCAGCTTCTCTCCCAGGGCCGGTAGATCATCAGCACGTCCGCGCCGCTCTGCTCGAATCCGGCCACACGGAAGCGCAACGACTCGGCGATGGAGCGCTCCGGCCCGCCGGCGAAAACGTGGCGCGCGGCCTCGTCGCCCACGATCTTCGGGGCCACGAACAGCCACAGCTCGTCGGCCAGCCCCTGCTCCACCAGGCTCATGGCCAGCCGCCCCCCGCCCTCGCACAGCGTGTGGTAGGCGGTCAGCTCGCGGCGCAGGCGGGAAAAGCCAGCGGCCAGGTCGAGATGCCCGGACTTCTCCGGCAGGCCCCAGACCCGGATGCCGCTCTCCAGGAGCGCCTGGCCCCGGGCCGAGCCCTCGGCCTCCCGGCTGGTCCAGAAGATGGTCCTGGATGCGCGGTGGGTGAGCAGGTGATAGGCCGCGTCGCGCTCCGGCAGGCGCCCGGTTACGACCACGGCGTAGGGGTCCTTGCCGCCTACGTCCTGGCGGCAGGTCAGGCGCGGGTCGTCGGCCCGGAAGGTCGAGCCGCCGATGACCACCGCGTCCACCCGGCAGCGCAGCTCCTGCACCCGGGCCAGCGAGGCCTCGGAGCTGACCGCGGACCGGAGGCCGTCGCGGCCGGCGATCTTGCCGTCGATGGTCATGGCCATCTTCAGGAAATTGTAGGTCCTGGTCGTGGTCTTCCAGGTCAAAAAGTCGGCGATGAGGTCGCGGCAGGCCTCCTCGGCCACGCCCAGCTCCACGGCCACGCCCCGGTCGCGAAGAAAATCCGCCCCGCCGCCGGTCACGTCCGGATTGGGGTCGCGCGTGCCGATGAACACCCGGCGGATGCCGGCCGCGAGCACCGCCTCGGTGCAGGGCGGAGTCTTGCCCTGGTGGTTGCAGGGCTCAAGCGTCACGAACAGGTCGCAGGCCGCCGGGTCCACGCCCTTGGCCTGGGCCTCGGCAATGACCGCCACCTCGGCGTGCGGGCCGCCGTAGCGCGCGTGCCAGCCCTCGGCCATGACCTGGCCGTCGGCCACCAAGAGAGCCCCCACGCACGGGTTGGGCGCCGTCTGGCCCAGCCCCCGCCGGGCCAGCTTCACCGCTCGCAGCATCAGCTCCGTGGCGTCCATGGCCGCTACCCCTTGTCCATCTCCAGAAGCTCGTAGGCCACCCCGGCCTCGTCCAGCATGCCCTGGGACAGCTCGTCCGGATAGGATTCACCGTAGACAATGCGCGAAACACCGACATTGATCAACATCTTGGTGCAGATGAGACAGGGCTGCGTGGTGCAATAAAGCGTGCATCCCGAGATGTTCATGCCGTGCATGGCGGCCTGGATGATCACGTTCTGCTCGGCGTGCAACCCCCGGCAGAGCTCGTGGCGCTGGCCCGAAGGAATGCCCAGCTTCTCGCGCAAACAGCCCACGTCCAGGCAATGGGCCAAATTCCTCGGTACGCCGTTGTAGCCCGTGGCCAGGATGCGCTTGTCCTTCACCGCCACCGCCCCCACCCGGCGCCGCAGGCAGGTCGAGCGCTCGGAGACCAGCACGGCGATGCGCATGAAATACTCGGGCCAGGGAAGTCTGTTGTCCATGGTGCATGTCCTTTGGGGTGCGGTTGGCCTCCGGCGGCCAGGGGGCTTTGCCCCCTGGACCCCCACCAGGAGGGAATGCTTCCCTCCTGGACCTCCCCGGCTTTACCGTGCTGCAGGCCGGTTGCCGGCAACCGGCCTGCAGCACGGTAAAGCCGAGGGGGTCAAGGGGGAAATCCTTTCCCCCTTGCGGGGTCCAGGGGCAGCGC
>DIXN01000031.1:3211-3441 GCA_002428705.1 Desulfovibrio sp. UBA6079 | reverse complement strand
GGGCCGCATCGATCCGCTGTTCATCCTGAAGACCCTCATGAGCGGCGCGGACGGGGTGCTGGTCTCGGGCTGCCACCCGCGCGACTGCCACTATTCCGAGGGCAACTTCTACGCCCGGCGCCGGCTCGAGGTCGCCAAGCGCTTCCTGCCCACGCTGGGCATCGACCCGAGGCGCTTCGAGTACACCTGGGTCTCGGCCTCGGAAGGCCAGCGCTGGCAGCAGGTGGTGA
>DIXN01000031.1:0-3096 GCA_002428705.1 Desulfovibrio sp. UBA6079 | reverse complement strand
CATGAAGACCGAGGCCGACGTGGACAGGCTCCTGTGGGGGCCGCTGAACATCCACAACACCGCAACGTACCTGACCGGCCTGAAGGGCAAGAAGGTCGGGGTGGTGGTCAAGGGCTGCGACAGCCGGTCTATCGTCGAGCTGTTGCAGGAAAAGCTGCTCGTGCGCGAGGAGCTGACCATCTTCGGCGCGCCTTGCGCCGGGGTGGTGGACCTGGCCAAGGTCCGCCGGGCCGTGGGCGACGTGGGCAGAGTCGAGAGCGTGACCGCCGAGGGCGAGACCGTCACGGTCGTGGCCGACGGCAAGAGCCATGCGCTGAAACTCAGCGAGGTGGCCGCGGACAAGTGCGGCCGCTGCCGCTACCACAATGCGCTGATCTCGGACGTGTTCGTGGGCGAGAAATTGCCGGCGACGATCGAGAACGACGAGTACCCGGACGTGGCGGCCTTCGAGGAAGGGAAAACCGAGGCCGAGCGCCTGGCCTTCTGGCAGGGCGAGATGGAGCGCTGCATCCGCTGCTACGCCTGCCGCAACGCCTGCCCCATGTGCGTCTGCCGCGACCACTGCGTGGCCCAGAGCCGCGACCCCCACTGGCTGACCCAGCTCGACACCGTGGGCGAGAAATGGATGTTCCAGCTCATCCACGCCATGCATCTGGCCGGCCGCTGCACCGAGTGCGGCGAGTGCCAGCGGGTCTGCCCCGTGGGCATTCCGCTCTTGGCCCTCAAGCGCAAGCTGAACAGGGAAATCAAGGACCTCTTCGACTACGAGGCCGGGGTGAACCCCGAGGCCGTGCCGCCGTTACTGGCCTTCAAGGTCGAGGAAGAAAATATCAACGAGCGAGGATGGTGATGGCCAAGGCCAAGTTCCTGAAAAAATCCGACCTCGTCGCCTGGCTCGACGCGCTGGCCGTCGAGGCCCGCGTGCTTGCGCCCCAGAAGGCCGGCGACGCCGTGGTCTTCACGCCGCACACCCCCGGCACGGAGCCGGTCATCGACAGACAGGCCACGGCCTCGGCCAAGAAGTCCGTGTTCCCGCGCAGCGAGAAGCTCCTCTCCTTCAGCCAGGTCAAGGATCCCGAGAACCCGGGCAAGGTGGCCATCGAGCTCGCAGAAGCCCCCGCGCCCAAGGCCACCGTGGTCTTCGGCTCGCGCCCCTGCGACGCCCGGGGTTTTCTCATCTTCGACCGGGTCTACGACACCCCCCGGCTGACCGACGTGGCTTTCGCCGCCCGCCGCGCGGCCACCAGCTTCGTGACGCTGGTCTGCGAGAAGAGCGAGACCACCTGCTTCTGCGCCGCCGTGGGCAGCGGACCGGCCGACCCGGCCGGCTCGGACGTCCTGGCCACGCCGGTGGAGGGTGGATACGTGCTCGAGGCCGTGAGCGACAAGGGCGGGAAGCTGCTGGACAGCCCGCTCCTTACCGAGGCCGGCGACAAGCTGGCCCAGGCCGAGGACGTGAAGAAGAAGGCCGCCGCCGGCTTGCCCGAGCAGCCCTTATTTGATGGCTCGCCCGCGGCCTTGCTGGCCCGGTTCGACGACATGGGCTTCTGGGAGGACGTCTCGAGCAAGTGCATCAGCTGCGGGGCCTGCACCTACCTCTGCCCGACCTGCTACTGCTTCGACATCACCGACGAAACCTCGGGCACCTCGGGCGTGCGCCTGCGCTCCTGGGACAACTGCATGTCGCACCGCTTCACCCTGGAGGCCAGCGGCCACAACCCGCGCCCGACCAAGGCCCACAGGCTCAAAAACCGCGTGGGGCACAAGTTCAGCTACTACCCGACCCTGCACCAGGGCATCATCGCCTGCTGCGGCTGCGGCCGGTGCGTGAAAAGCTGTCCGGTCAGCGTCGACATCCGCGAGATCGTGACCAAAGCCATAGCCGCTTCCGCCGAGACGGCCGGCGCCTAAGAGGACATGACCATGACCCAAGCGGCCAACCCCTACCTGCCCGAGATCGCCACGATCATCGAGACCGTGCAGGAGACCCCGACCATCAAGACCTTCCGCGTGCGCCTCAAGAACGAGAAGCGCATGCAGGCCTTCAGCTTCAAGCCCGGCCAGGTCGGCCAGCTCTCGGTCTTCGGCACCGGCGAGTCGACCTTCGTCATCAACTCCTCGCCCACGCGCCTGGATTTCCTCCAGTTCTCGGTCATGCGCTCGGGCGAGAACACCGCGGCCCTGCACGCCCTGGAAGCCGGCGACGAGCTCGGCGTGCGCGCCCCCCTGGGCAACTGGTTTCCGTATGAGCAGATGAAGGGCAAGGACATCGTCTTCATCGGCGGCGGCATCGGCATGGCCCCGCTGCGCACGCTCCTTCTGTTCATGCTCGACAACCGCAAGGATTACGGCAAGATACGGCTGCTCTACGGCGCCCGCTCGCCGGAAGACATGGCCTTCAAGTACGAGCTGCCCGAGTGGACCTCGCGCGAGGACCTGGACACCGTGCTGACCATCGACCGCGAGGCCGCGGGCTGGGAGCACAAGGTCGGCCTGATCCCCAACGTGCTGCTGGAGATGGAGCCCGCGGCCGCGAACGCCGTGGCCATCACCTGCGGCCCGCCGATCATGATCAAGTTCACCCTCCAGGCCCTGAAAAAGCTCGGCTTCGAGGACGCACAGATCATCACCACCCTGGAAAAACGCATGAAGTGCGGCGTTGGCATCTGCGGCCGCTGCAACATCGGCACCAAATACGTCTGCATCGACGGCCCCGTGTTCAGCTACGCCCAGCTCAAAGAGCTGCCCAACGAGCTGTAAGAGAGAGAAAGAGGCCACGAAATGAGGAAGAGTTTGGCGGGACAATCCAGGCACTGCACGGGCGATGCGCTCCGGTTGCGCGCTGGTGCATCCGCTGCGCCGCGTAGTGGATCGTCCTGCCGCCGGACCGGCCGGGTCCAAGACCGGCGCCGGGCGCTCGCTGTGGATCGCTCGGACCCGCGCGCACTCGGTGACGCCGGCCGCCGGCCGCTCGCCACGGACTGCCTCGGGACCGGTCGTATCGACCCGCGCCGGGCGCTCGGGGCTGTCCCCGAGAACCCGCACCGGGAGCTCGCCGCGGAGCCCGTCCGCCGCCCCGCATCTCCCTGTCATGGC